>NZ_JBALFC010000043.1:0-40372 GCF_036917755.1 Nostoc sp. | reverse complement strand
AAATGCTTGAAACAAGACTCCAAGAATATGACTCCAAGTGACCTCGTGATTGCCGCATAATTTCCGACCCTTTTTTACGGTGACGTGTACTTAGTTATTTAAATAGTAAGCTGATTATCAAGAGGTTGCTTTGGCTGTTGCTACTAAAAAAGTAGATGCAGGAGTCAGTTCAGCATCGATTGCTAGTGCCTTTGGATTGGAATTTATTCCCTTACATAAGTTACGCAGTGCTTGGAGTTGTGCTAAACCGCGTCCATTTTGAAAGCTGGAGTTTTAAGGAGAGCATATTAATCAGCCAAGGCTTGAGTTTTGTGCTGTACCCTGATGACAAAAAACTATAGTTTTCAAGGTAGACGAGGTTTAACTTCTCATTTACTTCACATAGTTTTATTGGAGTTGGGAAATAGCGATATCAGTGAAGGAAACCTCTTCAACCATTGGGGTATAGCCTAGCCACTGCAATCCTGACTGGGAAAACTGTTGCGGACAACCGCTAACAGCGAAGCGAGTTGGTAGTGGTGGGTGAGTATTTCTTAAGCCTAGTAAGTCTAGCTCTTGGGCACAAGCTGCTACAACATGAACAGCTGGATCAATCAACTGGACTTGAGAGGGGAGGAGCGATCGCAATACTGGTGTAAGGTGGGGATAATGGGTACATCCGTGTACTAAGGTGTCAATTTCCTTCTCTAATAAAGGCTCTAGGTAGGCTCGTGCTACTTCAGCTGTGTAAGGGTCGTGAATGCGGTTTTGCTCGATGAGTGGCACAAACTCTGGACATCCAACTTGCCAAACTTGGACATTAGGATCAATTTCGAGTATGGCGTGCTTATAAGCATTACTCTTAGCCGTAGCTGGAGTGGCAATTACACCAATGCGTTTTCCTTGCTGTACTGCTGCCCTTGCCCCTGGTAAGATAATGTCAAGGATTGGTAGAGAAAATTCCTTACTTACTGTCTCCAGCGCTAGTGCCGAACTGGTGTTGCAAGCCATAACAACCATTTTCACACCCTGCTTTTCCATCCAGGTGAGGATTTCACGCATAAACTGGATAATTTCTGCTTGTGAGCGGATGCCATAGGGAACTCGAGCTGTATCCCCAAAGTAAATAATAGATTCATTGGGGAGTTGCCGATAGAGTTGTCGCAATACTGTCAGACCACCCACACCACTATCAAAGATGCCAATTGGGGCACGTTGGGGTTCTTGATCTGAAAACCCGTCAAGATTTCCTTCAAAGATGGAAGATGAATACACAGGCAGATATTGATTTAGGTTTTTGGATATAAAATACAGAATCTAGCAGAGAATTCGCTAATTTACTACTAAATTCTGCACTGAAAAGAGGTCTAAATACCACCTTTTGAATGAGTAATTTGTACTATATTAGCGGTGTAAGTATTTGAGGATACCACGAGCGATCGCTTCTGCCATGCGATTTTGATACTCTCGTGTTCCCAATCTAGGATTATCCTCGTAACCAGTCATATAGCCTGTTTCCACTAAAATAGAAGGTATGGAGTTTTTTCTGAGAACGTAGAATCTGGCTTTGCGGGTTCCCCGGTTTTTGATAGTACCGATGTCCTGAAGGATGGTATTGCGAACTACTTCAGCCAGAGCATAACCACTGTCGTAATAATATACTTCTAACCCATTCACATCAGGGCGATTATCAACCGAATTAGCGTGAATGCTAACAAACAAAGTCGCGTTAACTCGTTTGGCAATCTCTACCCGTCCCGGAAGTTCTACGAAAAAGTCAGCATCGCGTGTTAGTACTGCTTGCACACCATTTTGCTCTAAAATTGCTGCTACCCTTTTACCAATAGGCAGAATTACATCCTTTTCTAAAAGTCCGCCCAGACCGGGGGCACCTGAATCTTTTCCACCATGTCCTGGGTCAATAACTACTACCAATTTCCCTTTGGGAACCGATGTGTGTGTCCGTGGCTGGGAGATTGGCCGGGGATTATCTGTGGGATTTGGGAATTGTCCTGAGTTTAGCGATGGCAGGGGAGGTAAAGCAATGGGGGGTGTGATGCTACTGCTACTAGAGCGTTTTAATTCTAAAGCTAAAAGCTGGTCGCCAACCTGGTTGAGTTCCCCAATTTGCACTCCGGCTGCTGGTTGAACTAAGACGACGACAGTATTTGATTCTTGTGGTTGCAGGCGTACCCGCAGGATAGGGCTATTAGCATTAAAAGCAGGACCTATGACTTTGGGAGCTAATTTAGCATTGTTAATAGTGATGCGGAACAGACCAGAAGTTGTATCCCAGCCGCCTGTAGCAGATAAAGTTTGGTCGGCTCTAATTAGCAGTTGTGTACCATTATTAACCAGTTCCACAGACTGAATAGTAGCATTTGAGGAGGTGTTAGCAGGTTGTATAATCGGGCGTGGACTATTACCTCCAGGCAACTGGGCAACGCCACGATTGGGTAGAATCACAAAACCACCAACACTGCTAGTGGTTGTTCGCCAATTTGGACTATTTTCATCTACCTGTAAAGTCAGGCGAACAACAGATGGGCTTGTTTGCAGTTGGGTGAACTGGATACGGCTGACACCAAAGCGATTAATCGACAAATCTCTCTGCTCTAGATTGGGTGATAAAGTTGCGCCAGCAATGTCGATGTTGATTGCTTTTTGATCGTTGCTCCGATTTACCTGAATCTGAGGATTACCACCACTTGTACTGATGAAAAAACCATCGCCTGTGACTTGTAATTTCTCAATTTGAGTAACTCTGGCGACAACCATTCTGTTGTTAAGTGGATTGACAGAGCCGGTTCTCACTACATTGTAAATATTCCTTGGGGAGAAAGTTGGTGTAGATGTTCTCGGTGAAGTTTCTCTGGCTATAACTTCTCCTTGCTGCCCCTCAGTATTTTTTGAGGGGAGATTTTCGGCTTCTGGCGTAGGTAATTGCACTGTCCAGCGATCGCCAGTTGTAGCTACAAATTGCACTCCTTTGGGGTCAAGAGTATAACCAGGTGTCAATTCAACGACTATCCGCGTTGTTTGTTCATCAAACTGCCCAACCCGGATGGAACGAATTCCACCGCCCACTTGTTGGGTCAGCTGCGGACGCCCAAACGTGGTTCCTGGCAAATCAATTACCAAACGAGTCGGGTTAAAAATTAATTGTGCTTGGGGTTGAACATTCCCTAAAGTATTAAACTCCAGCCTGTTTTGATTGGCATCGAAACGCCAAGATTCTAGTTTCGCGGCCATTGCCGGCGACGATAGCATGAAGATAGTTCCAATAGTACTGGATAGTAACCAGTGTAATTTCACAGTCCTTTCTCCTGATTCACATTCATGGCAGCCGTCAACATCTGAACATATTGGCAAATCCTCACACCATCACCGCACACACTTGAGTTTTTTGCTGTTATTAACACACAGCTAATGGCGTAGAATATATCATGCTCCTCTGATTTTGCCATGCCATTAGCCCATATAAATTTGACTGCCAATTTTAGATTTTAGATTCCCGATTGAAGAAAATCCGATTTTAGATTCATGCTGAACTAAGGTCCGGCTACGCTAAGACTCTTTGTGAGTAACACAAATCGCAAATTTAAAATCTAAAAGCGTTCGACTGACTTGTACTGAACTTTGCCGTTGGCGTAGCCTCTCGTAGAGAAGTAGCGTCTTTGCACTGAGCGAAGTCCAAAATCTAAAATCTGCTTACTTGCAAGCTATCAGACGACAATAACAAAGAAGCTACTCTTGCCCCGCAGCAAGAATACTTAAATTGTTGTACTACTAAAGTTGGATAAAAATGGTAAAGATTAGATGTATTTACTCAATAGTTTCGACTAAATTACTTATCTTCTCTTTAGATACTGAAGGACACCACGAGCGATCGCTTCTGCCATTTGATTTTGGTAAGCTGAAGTTCTCAGCCTAGCCATATCCTCTCGACCAGTCATATAACCCGTTTCCACGAGAATGGAGGGCATAGAACTTTTTCTGAGGACATAAAATCTGGCTCGTCGCACTCCTCTGTCTTTGATAGTCCCAATACTTTGGAGAATGCTACTGCGGACAATCCGAGCTAGATCCAGACCACTGTCGTAATAATACACTTCCAAGCCATTAACATCTGGACGACTCGCACCTGCTGAATTAGCGTGGATGCTCACAAACACATCAGCATTAGCTCGTTCTGCTAATTGCACTCGTCCTGGAAGGGTAACAAAATAGTCAGAATCTCGCGTCAAAATTACTTGTATACCATTTTGCTGCAAAATCTGAGCAAGTTTCCTACCAATAGGCAAGATAACATCCTTTTCGCGTGCCCCCCCAAGGCCAAGCGCTCCAGAGTCTTTACCGCCATGCCCGGGGTCAATAATCACTACCACTCGCCCATTGCTAACTCGGCGCTGTGGTTGTAATAGAGGCTGGGGATTGGGATTATTTGGGTCTGGGAATGGCCCCCGGTTTGGCGGTGGTAGCCCCGGTAAAGCAAAGGGGGGTCTTCCGGGGAGGGCGACAACTCGCCGAGAGCCTTGTATGGGTAGAGACAAAAGCTGGTCGCCGATTTGCTTGGGTTGCCCAATTTGCACTCCGGCTGCTGCTTGAATTAAGACAACGACAGTGTTGGATTTTTGGGGTTGCAAACGTACCCGGAGAATGGGGCTATTGGCAGAAAAGGTAGGCCCTGTGACTCTCTTAGCTAGGTTAGCATTGGGAATTGTGACGCGGAACAGACCAGAGGCTCTATCCCAAGTTCCCGTAGCAGATAAAGGTTGGTCGCCTCTAATTAGCAATTGTGTGCCATTATCAGCCAGTTGCACAGACTCAATTGTGGCTGGCGAGTTGTTGGCAGATGGTCTGCTGGCAAAGGAAGCGGATTCTGATTGATTGTCCGGTAGGTTGTTTGAATTACGACTTTCAGGCAGTCTGACAAGCCGACTAGGTAGAACTACCAAACCAGTGCCGTTACTATTAGTTACTCGCCAATCTGGGCTATTTTTATCTACCCGCAAAGTCAGGCGGACGCCAGGAGGTTGGGTTTGCAATGAGCTGAATTCGACGCGGCTAAGACCATATTTATTAACGGGTATATTATTATGTTGTGCCAGACGTGGTGATAAAGATGCGTCAGAGATATCCATGAAGATGGTAGCGCGATCGCGGCTGCGAATTACCTGAATCGGAGGATTGCCACCACTGGTGCGAATGAACAACCCATCGCCTGTTACTTGTAAGTTCTCAAGTTGAGTCGCTCCTCGTGTAGTAGTAGCAACCCTTGAAATCCGAGGTTGAGGCTGAGAGTTTGGGGTAACAACACTGTAAGCACTTCTCGGAGATGAGGCAACTTTATCAACTTCCGGTCTAGGTAATTGCACCGTCCAGCGATCGCCAGTTGTCCCAACAAATTGGACTCCTTTGGGGTCTAAAGTATAACCAGGAGTCAGTTCGATGACTATACGTGTTGTTTCTGTATCAAACTGTCCGACACGGATCGAGCGAATTCCACCGCCCACCTGTTGGGTTAGCTGCGGACGCCCAAATGTAGTTCCTGGCAAATCAATTACCAGCCGAGTCGGGTTGAAAATTAGTTGTGCCTGGGGTTGAACTGCTCCTACAGTCTTAATTTCCAGCCTGTTTTGATTGGCATCAAAGCGCCAAGATTCAAGTCTCGCGGCCATTGCCGGCGACGATAGCATGAAGATAGTTCCAATAGTGCTGGGTAGTAACCAGTGTAATTTCACAGTCCTTTCTCCTAATTCACGTTCATGGGAGCCGTCATATCTCAACTTATTGGTAAATCATCACACCGTCACCACCTCAACTTGACCTCTGATGCCTTTTTTGATTTTTAAGCTGGTATTACACCACTTTTCAAGTAATTGAACTACACCACTCCCGTCTCAGTCGTAGTCTAAATACTTGAAAACTGCTGTAAGTACACACTTAAATCAGTTATCAGCTTTCATATTGGGTCTAAATCCCCATGCTAAATCTCCACCTGTAGAGGTGGGGGACTCTGACTCCCAATAAAGCTAGAAAACTGATAACTGATAGCCGTTCACTGATAAGTGTTTATTCTTTGTTGCCATTGATGCACTGAGTAAATTATTCCCATTACTGTCAGATGATCTAGCAAAATCTATGGGTGTTACTCCCAATTACCTGGAAAATATTCAGATAAAGGCTCACAAGCCGAGGACTGACAACTGAGACGGAAATAAGTAACATTCTGAATGCTGGTAGAAATTACAAACAAACGATTATTCTACAATCACACGGGACGGAGATTTAGGAAGAGAAGTTTCCACTGCACAATCGCAACATCCCAAGGCACTTGAGATAGCCTTTGGGAGATGGGGGAGATGGGGGAGATGAGGGAAATAACCAATGCCCAATGCCCCATGCCCAATGCCCAATGCCCAATGCCCAATGCCCAATGCCCAATGCCCAATGATTAACGATCGCCAGAATCTGGGGTTACTTCCAAATTGCCATTGTCATTTGATGCTGGCACCCTCGACGGAGGTGGTTCAATTACCAACGATGTCCCAGAGGAACCGTCTAAAATTAGTTGCTCTGAGCCTGCGTCTACAGTTTTTGGGTCTGGAAATACAAAGCGTAACAAAGGAGGAGCTAAAAAGGTTGTCAAGATAACCATCATGATAATTGCTGCCCCTAATGGTTTCGAGAGAGCGCCACTGGCAGCGCCGACACCAGCAAACACTAACCCAACTTCGCCTCTAGGTATCATCCCCACACCGATCGCTAAACGGTTGATTTCCGGTTGACCAAACACGCTTAAACCTGTGATTACTTTACCGAGAATGGCTACTGTGATCAGGAAAGTTGCCATAATTAGACCTTCACGATTGTCGGGAATTGCTGGGTTTAACACTCCCAAATCGGTTTTTGCCCCAACAGTCACAAAGAAAATTGGCACCAATATATCGGCAATGGGATAGACTTGGTTTTGCAGTTCTTTGCGCTTATCTGTCTCTTCTAAGACTAAACCCGCCGCAAAAGCTCCTAGAATTGCTTCTAAGTGGATGACGGCGGCAAAGTATGCCATAGCAAAGGCGAAGATGAATGCTGGTATTACTAGTCCACCGCGTGTTTTGAGTTGATCAGCGATCGCCACAAAGGACTTATTGAAAACATTACCTAGTAGGATTGCTCCCAAAATAAAACCAGTGGCGCTGATCATCAAATAAATGACTTTGCTGACATCGACCACGCCATCTTTAGCTAAACTGGCAACTACTGCTAAAACGATGATTCCTAGTACATCGTCAATTACGGCAGCACCCAAAATAATCTGCCCTTCTTTAGAATTGAGTCGCCCCAATTCTGACAGCACTTTGGAAGTAATACCAATACTAGTGGCAGTCAAAGCTGCCCCAGCAAAAATTGCGGGTACAGCGCCAATACCAAACAAAGTCATCAGTCCCACAGTCCCAGCAGCAAAGGGTACTACTACCCCGACTATTGCGACGACGGTAGCTTGGATACCAACTGCCATTAAATCTTTTAAATTCGACTCCAAGCCGATTTCAAACAGCAAGATGATCACACCCAATTCTGCTAAAACGGAAACGACCTCGGACTGCGCTGCAAACACCCCTGGAGTGGCTTCAGGTGTTAAACCGGCAGTGATTTGAAGGAAGGACATGATCAAAGAGCTAGAACTGTCTGTGCTGCCTTCTGGAAACACTAAAAGGTGGAAAGCAGAGATGCCAACTATCACACCACCTACGAGTTCTCCTAAGACAGGCGGCAAACCCACTTGGTTTGATAACTCTCCACCAACTTTGCTGGCGAGATAAATGACTACTAAGCTTAGTAGCACTGCTGCGACTACCATTGAACTGTCTGCGGCTTGTGTTGCGCTAGCCAGCAGAGGAAAAGTGAAGCTGATTGGATCTAACAAATGCATGGGTTCTGTGAAAATCCTTCTCTTTGATTCTGACGCGTTTCTGAAAAACATCTATCAATGGAGACGCAATTGGCAGCTTTTAAACCTTACTTTGTACCATTTGTCAACTCAATCAAGCGCTGCCAGTAGACTTCCCCAACCGGGACTACAGACAGTCTCGGAAGTCGCAGTAAGTCAAAATCTGTAAATTTATTGTCCTGTTTTATTTGGGCTAGGGTAACGGGTTGGTGTACTCTTCGTAATGCCCGCACATCTACAACTGCCCGTTTGCTGTCATTAAGTGCTGGATCGATATAGGGTTGACCAATTATCTCTGCTAAACCAATGACTTGCCGTTCTTTGCCTGTGTGATAAATTAACGCCAAGTCACCAAGAAGCATGGTACGTATATGTTTCAGCGCTAGAGAATTGTTGACTCCATCCCAAACTGTACTGCCATCCCGTTCCAAATCGAAGTAGGAATAATTTTCCGGTTCAGTTTTTAGCAGCCAATACGCCACGACAAAATCTCCAAAAAGGCGAGTGTAATTTTTTTAGTTTCCAAAAATGTAACCATTTCAGCATTTGACGATCGCAGTGTCAAAGTAAGAACATACAAATCGGATCTAGCGATCGCACTTAAGTTATGAAAAACTTGTGGTAGCCGTTGACTCTCAACGGCCACCAAAAGATTGTTACATACGTTTATCAAAAACATCTGTGGATACTTTGAGGAGTGCAAATCTTATGACTAGAGCCGCTTTTCCCGGTTCTCAGTTTCCCAATGGAAACTTGTGGAAAATACTGCCTTTAGCAATGCTTTTATGTGCAACTTTTGTACTACCTGCGTTGGCACAAGAAAAGGAGAAATTGTGGCGAACCCTTAGTGTCAGTGGTCGCGGAGTCGAAACAATTCCGACAACCCTGGCGCAAGTCAGTTTAGGAGTGGAGATTCAGGGGAAAACAGCACAGGAGGTACAGCAAGAAGCCGCCCGGAGGTCATCTGCTGTAGTTGCGTTTCTCAAGAGCAAAAATGTCGAAAAATTACAAACTACTGGTATCAGTCTCAACCCAGTTTACAGCTACACCAATAATGTGCAGAGGATTACAGGCTATGCTGCCAATAACACCGTGAGCTTTCGCATTCCTACCGAGCAAGCTGGTACATTATTCGATGATGCAGTGAAAGCGGGTGCAACACAAATTAACGGTATTAGTTTTGTTGCGAATGATGAAGCGATCGCCTTAGCGCAAAAACAAGCATTAAAAGAAGCCACTCAAGATGCCCAGCAGCAAGCTGATGCTGTTTTCAGTGCTTTGGGTTTAAAATCCAAAGAAATAGTGAGCATTCAAGTTAATAATGCCAGTCCACCTAGACCACCCATGTTTTTACGGGCTGAGGCTGCCAAGTCAGCAGATGCTTCCACCCCTGTAATTGGGGGTGAACAGGAAGTAGAAGCATCAGTGACGTTGCAAATTAGTTATTAGTCATTGGTCATTGGTCATTGGTCATTGGTCATTTGTCATTTGTCATTTGTCATTAGCATTACTAAGAACTAATGACCAATGATAAATTAAAAATGTTCTGAAGACGTATCTGCTGTACTGCCCTCTCCATCTCGCTTAGACGTAGGTTAGGTGGAGCGGAGCGCAGGGTTACGCAAAGCCTCCACCCAACCTACTAATAATCAATGCCCAATGCCCAATGCCCAATGCCCAATGCCCTATTAAAAATGTTCTGAAGACGTATCTCCCGTACCGCCCTCTCCGTCGCGCTTAGAGCCTAATAAATCTAATTGGTCTACTCTAATAATTGGTGTAGAACGATTTGCTCCTGTTTGCCGATCGCTCCATGTGTCAAACTTTAAGGAACCTTTGATACCAATTAGACTTCCCTTACGCACATAATTACCTGCTACCTCAGCCGTCTTATCCCATAATTCCAGCGTGAACCAGTCAGGCTCATCGCTGTTGCGCGATCGCCTTTTTACAGCTAGTGTCAATCTACACTTAACACTACCAGATTCAAAATATTTTATATCAGGGTCGCTACCTACACGACCAACAAGGGTGACAATATTAATACTCATGTGCGTTACCTTTCAGTACAGGTGTACTCATTAATTCTGACTTTCATCATAGCGAATTATGAAACACTTGAAAATAATGTGTTAAACAGTTAACAATATAGTTGACTTGAAAAATTATACATACTACTTGGAGAAACACATAAAAGTATACGGATATACTTAGTTAATCAGAAAATATCAAAAAATTGAAGCTTGAGAGATAGTAAATATTCCTGGGAATCATCTAAAAATATAGTCTAGTTTACTCAACTCAGGATACAAACTTCATCAAATCCGGCACGATTAACTCTTACCGTTGTAGTCAAAAAGTATCGCACATAGGGGGCTTAGAGACGCGTGGGTATTTTTAGGAACTTTCGCACATCATGGGATATGGGTATCGACCTCGGTACCGCTAACACCCTGGTTTATGTATCTGGTAAAGGTATTGTACTGCAAGAACCTTCTGTAGTTGCGATCGATGTCAACGAAAAGGTCGCACTAGCAGTGGGAGAAGAAGCCAAAAAAATGCTCGGTCGCACACCCGGAAATGTGATTGCCCTCCGCCCCTTGCGTGATGGTGTAATTGCTGATTTCGATATAGCCGAGCTAATGCTGAAAAGCTTTATTCAGCGTGTAAATGAAGGCAGATCCCTAATTTTACCCCGGATTGTTATTGGTATTCCCAGTGGTGTCACAGGAGTAGAAAGGCGAGCTGTAATGGATGCAGCCCATCAAGCAGGGGCAAGAAAAGTGTATTTAATCGATGAACCAATAGCTGCGGCAATTGGTGCAGGATTACCTGTTGCTGAACCGACTGGCAACATGATCATCGATATTGGTGGTGGCACAACAGAAGTTGCGGTGCTAAGTCTTCAGGGTACAGTAATCAGCGAATCAGTACGCATTGCTGGAGATGAACTGACAGAAGCGATCATTCAGTATATTAAGAAAGTTCATAACTTAGTCATTGGTGAACGTACAGCCGAAGACATCAAGATTCGGCTTGGTTCTGCCTATCCGACTCATGATGATAATGAAGCCATGATGGAAGTCCGAGGCTTACACCTGCTTTCTGGTCTACCGCGAACTGTCACAATCAAAGCCCCAGAAATCCGTGAAAGCATGTTGGAACCACTATCAGTAATTATAGAAGCTGTGAAGCGGACACTGGAACGCACACCTCCAGAACTGGCAGCAGACATTATTGACAGAGGTATTATGTTAGCTGGTGGCGGTGCTTTGCTGAAAGGCATAGATACCCTAATTAGCCATGAAACAGGGATTATTACCCACATTGCTGCCGATCCTTTGTGCTGTGTTGTGCTGGGAACAGGTCGTGTGTTAGAAAACTTCAAACAGTTGGAACGAGTTGTCACCGAAAGCTCTCGCAATATGTAGCAAAAAAAATATCATATTTGAGTTCTATTTGAGTTCTATTTGGGTTCTATATAAATAGAATCCAAGTAGAACTTCATTTATATAGGTAGATAAAGGTATATATGGTTACAATACGGCGTTGGTGGGATCGTAAAGGGTTACAAATCGGGTTGTTAGCTTTAGTAGTTGCTAGTGCTTGGATATTGCGACAGACTCAAGGTGAACTGGTGCTTGAGACATACCAGGCAATTACCCGTCCATTAGAGATGTTGCAGTCAGGGCCAACTCCAGAAGAACGTCTCAGAGATGCCCGGATATTGGAATTGCAAACTCGGATAGTAGATTTGGAAAGTCAAAAAACAAAACTACAAGATTTATTAGGTTATGTGGAAAAAGAGCCACTGACATCACGGCCAATTCCAGCACGGGTGGTAGGACGTAGTGCTGACCAGTGGTGGCAACAAGTTACCCTGAATCGTGGTGCGAATGTGGGGATTGGTGAAGGCTTCATAGTCAAGGCAGATGGCGGATTAGTGGGTCTGGTGGAGAGTGTAACTCCCAATACTAGCCGCGTGTTGTTAATCAGTGACCTCAATAGTCAAGTGGGTGTATCAGTTAGCCGCACGTCAGCTAAAGGCGTTTTGCGAGGAGATTCTTCGGCGGAAGCTGTGCTGGAGTTTTATGAAAAAGTCCCAAATGTCAAAGTAGGAGATTTAGTTTCCACATCTACTTATAGTCAGAAATTTCCCTCTGGCTTGGCAGTAGGACGAATTAAATCGCTGGATTTAAAGAAACTTCCCGCATCAGTGGCGAAAATTGAGCTTTTTCCGCCAATCCGCTCTCTCGATTGGGTAGCTGTTTATCCAAAGCCAGAAAACCAAGAGTCGGAAAATCAAGTGCCGCAAAAGTCTAAGTAAATTCTTTGAGAAAATCTATAGAAAAATGAAGATTCCTGCATTTGGTAACAGCAGGCAGACAAAGCCAAAATCGTCAGAGCGAAAATCGAAATTCCAAATCCCGCCGCTTTCTCGTTGGCATCCCGGTATACGTCAGTTGTTGGGTTGGATAGTGACGGTTGGATCTGTACTGTTATGTTTATTATTATTGCCAACTCGCCTGCCAGGGATGGAATTATTGGGAATTGGCCCTAATTGGCTGTTAATTTGGGTGGTGGCTTGGAGTGTGAAGCGCCCAGTGTTTTCTGGAGCATTCGCAGGTATAGTTCTGGGGCTACTTCAAGATTCAATGACATCACTTAACCCTACTCATGCGCTCAGTTTAGGTATAGTGGGAATTTTAACTAGTCTGCTCCAAAAACAACGTTTTATCGAAGAAGATTTTATTTCGATTGCTGTAATTGTCTTTGGTATGGCAGTTTTGGCAGAAACTATCTTTGGGTTGCAATTAACTTTGATCAGCGACGATGCCGAAGGCGGGCACAGCCTACGCAAAATAACAGATATTTGGACATATTACCAACGTGTCGCCCTAGCTTCTGCCATTCTTAGTAGTCTGTGGGCACCTGTAGTCTATTATCCCCTAAATCATTGGTGGCAGAGGATGAAATCGTTAGAGCAATTAGAAAAGGGAGTTAGGAGTTAAGAAGGAGATAGGTTACAGGTGAGAGTCAAAAAAATTATCCTGTATCCTAAATCTTTATGGAATTTGGGCAACCTCTGGCAATATAGATTTAACTGACAGTGAATTAAACAACACCCTATGATGGTAGTTGGTAGCATTCATGTCTGATGCTTTCTTTTTTGCCTTAAAAAAAAATCAGGTAAGTCATCTCCTGATTTCCTGAGGGCAGAATGTGGAAGCTTTCACTGATTAACCTAGTTGGAGAACGCTAATGTCTAAGGAAAGAAAAAGTAATAAAGAAGCTAAAAAACCTAAAAAAGATCCCAAAGACAAAAAGGAGAAACAAGAGCCAAGCAAATAGATGATTTAGGTTAGGGGGTGCGATATCTACCAAGGGCTGTGACGCTCGTGACGCTCAATGACTCGCTAACGCTATCGGTGACGCAACTGAATCAAGCAGGAGTAAACTTCAGCGAAACACCGTTCATGCAGTAGCGCTTACCAGTGGGTGCAGGGCCGTCATCAAAAACATGACCCAGATGACCACCACAGCGACTACAATGTACTTCAGTTCTGGTCATAAACAACGACTTATCTACAGTTAGAGCGATCGCACCTTCAATTGGATTAAAAAAGCTCGGCCAACCAGTACCACTGTTAAATTTTGTATCAGATGTAAACAGTGGCTGTTCACACGCGGCACAAAAATAAGTGCCATTGTCGTATTCCTTATCCAATGGGCTGGTGTGAGGGCGTTCAGTCCCATGCTTACGCAACACACTAAACTGTTCTGGCGTTAAAATCGTGCGCCACTCTGACTCTGGTTTGGTAATTTCAAATCCACTCTGAGAAGTTGTCATCGCTTCTGACTCCCAATTGATATACCTTGATAACAATGCTGTGCCGACTATTACTGCACTAGCCTGTAAAAAATAGCGTTTGTCCATATATCTATTATTTTCTATTTTCTCCTTAACTGGCCAATCAACTCCAGTACGGGATTCACTACTTCATGACTATAATCAGCGATCGCTCTGAATTAGCGCTGATAATCTCATTAAAATTAGCTAAGAAATAACAAAAGACTGCACGGGAATCAGATCAACTTTACCTGATTTTGGACAGTACACCTGGATGTGTGTTACAGGTCGTGCATAGATGTAGGGGAAGCAGGGGAGCCATAGGTGTCAACTTAAGCTGAAAGCCAGTCTATAA
The DNA here is from genome assembly GCF_036917755.1 of Nostoc sp. Classification (GTDB taxonomy): domain Bacteria; phylum Cyanobacteriota; class Cyanobacteriia; order Cyanobacteriales; family Nostocaceae; genus Nostoc. The sequence continues at coordinate 26,233 of NZ_JBALFC010000043.1, read as the reverse complement.
GCAGCTTTTAGAGATTTTCTCGTTCCCAGTCGGAGACTGGGAATGCCTATTAGAGGCTCCGCCTCAAGACTAGCGGCAGAGCCGCAATGAGCAGCATTTCCAGCCAGAGGCTGGAAACGAGGTTTGAAAAGGGTTTTGGCTTAAGTTGACACCAATGTAGTCGAGCAGGGGGACAATTGATGCCCAATGCCCAATGCCCAATGCCCAATGCCCAATTTTTCCGATCGCCACCTGATTGAACACAGCTTAATATACATTGGTTTGATAGAGATACCGTAGTTTTCTGAAAACTTTTTGCTTAATTAAGTAGAATATGTGCTACTTTCAGAACTATAAACAAAATACGGTATTTCTATCGACTTATCGTAGTTTTAAGGACAGGACTCATGCAGCTACTATGGTTCATCCCAACCCACGGCGACGGACGTTACCTTGCAACTGCTACAGGCGGACGGGCAGTAAGCTTTCCTTATCTGCGGCAGATAGCCCAAGCGGTGGATGACCTTGGTTATACAGGGGCATTGTTGCCCACGGGACGTTCTTGCGAAGATGCTTGGATTGTAGCGTCAACGTTGGTATCACTGACGCGACAGATGCGTTTTTTGGTGGCGATTCGTCCCGGCTTGGTATCACCTGGGGTAGCAGCACGGATGGCGGCGACTTTTGATCGCCTCTCTGGAGGACGGTTGCTGATTAATGTTGTTACCGGGGGCGATCCTGTGGAGTTGGCGGGAGATGGCTTGCATTTGGATCACGATCAGCGCTATGAATTAACAGATGAATTTTTGACAGTATGGCGAGCGATCGCTAGTGGTGAACAAGCCAATCTTCAGGGCGACTATCTCAACATTCAGGATGGTAAACTGCTGTTTCCACCCGTTCAGAAGCCATATCCGCCCTTGTGGTTTGGCGGTTCTTCTGGTGTTGCTCAAAAAATTGCTGCCAAACATATAGATGTCTATCTAACTTGGGGCGAACCACCGGCACAAGTAGCCGAGAAGATTGCATCAGTTCGCAGACTTGCTTTATCAGAAGGCCGGACTTTGCGGTTTGGGATTCGCCTACATGTGATTGTGCGCGAAACCGAGAGTCAAGCTTGGGATGCGGCGAATGACTTAATTCGGTATGTGGATGACGAAGCGATCGCTAAAGCTCAAAAAGCTTATGCCCGGATGGATTCAGAAGGACAACGCCGCATGACCCAATTACACCACGGTAATCGTGAGGCGCTAGAGATAAGCCCGAACCTCTGGGCAGGAGTCGGTTTGGTGCGGGGTGGTGCGGGAACGGCCTTAGTAGGCGATCCTCAAACCGTAGCTGCCAGGATGTTGGAATACGCTTCTTTGGGTGTTGAGTCCTTTATCCTCTCTGGCTATCCCCACCTAGAGGAAGCTTATCGAGTCGCAGAACTTCTATTTCCCCATCTGCCCTTGGAGAATCTGCCAGCAGTGGAAAAACAACATGTTTTGAGCCCATTTGGTGAGATTGTGGCAAATGAAGATTTCCCTAAGCAACAGCCTCAAGAAAGAGCTACGTCCATATCCTAGTAATTAAGAACTAGTAGATTACCAGCCATGTTGCACCAACAAATTGACCAAAAAATCTCAGAAAAAGAAGCGTGGGCATTGCGTCGTCAGGTGGGGATACCTAACAATAAACGCTTGTGGGTGCTAGCTTGCATGGACGAACGTTTACCTGTGGAGAAAGCATTAGGAATTGGTGAAGGAGATGCTCATATTTTCCGTAATGCGGGTGGGTTAGTTACAGATGATGCTATTCGGTCAGCGATGTTAACTACACAGTTTTTTGGCACAAAAGAAATCATCGTTATTAATCATACCGAATGTGGCATGATGACAGCATCAGGAGACTTTCTCAGTGAGGTATTGCGAAATCAAGGTATTGACGTGGATCAAGTTAGTGTCGATCCTGCTTTGCCAGAGTTGAAGCTACCAAAAGGCGTTTTTTCCAAATGGATCAAAACGTTTACCGATGTGGATGAAATCTGCATACAGCAGGTGGAATTGCTGCGTAATTCTGCTTTAATTCCCCAGGATGTAGTTATTCATGGCTACATCTGGGAAGTAGAGAGTATGAGTTTACGCCGTCCCTACAAACGTCTGAGTGAGAAGGTTAACACAGCATCAGCTATGAAGACCAAAACCACAAAACATACTCAACCCATTTTAGAAATTGGGAGTTTAATTGAATGACTCATATTCTAGCGATCGCTGGTAGTCCAACCCACCCATCTAGAACCTATGGTGTTGTCGAATACACTGCCAAGCTTTTACAAAAAGAAGGCTTGGATGTAGACATTATTTCAGTTCGGGATCTGCCTGCTGAAGATTTAATTTTTGGACGATACGATAGCCCTGCTTTAGAACACCCAAAAGCTTTATTAGCAAAGGCTGATGGTGTGATTATTGCCACTCCAATCTACAAAGCTGCTTACACAGGAGTGCTGAAAACATTTCTAGATTTGCTCCCACAAAAATCATTCACAGGTAAACCCGTGTTACCAATTGCTCTTGGTGGGACGATCGCTCATTTATTGGCAATTGAATATGCCTTGAAACCTGTGTTATCTGAATTAGGAGCGCGACATATCCTAGCGACTATTTATGCGGTAGACAAACAAGTTCAACGACAAGCTGATAACAGCGTCCTGTTAGATGAGGAAATTGAGCAAAGACTCAAAGATGTTCTCAAGGAATTTGTTAAAGCTGTAGAATATGATGCCGCAGCGCCTCAAGAATTGGTTCATGCCAATTAAATAATCAAGTTTATACCTCCGTTTGCTTGTAGCAGAGGGGTAAAAATTACCCCTCTGCTACCTTTTTTTTAAAAAGAAATTCAATCAAGGAACTGGGCGATTCTTTCCACAGCCGTTTCTAACAAAGGTGGCTCATGCACCAAGGCAAAACGGACATATCCTTCTCCAGATTTGCCAAAGCCAGCACCAGGGGAAGCAGCTACACCAGTTTGTTTGACTAGCTGAGTACAAAATTCTATGGAGTTTTGACTCCAAGGTGAGGGCAATTTTGCCCAGATGTACATTGTGGCTTGGGGAGTGGGAACGTTCCAGCCAATGCGGTGTAAAGCGTTGATGAAAGCATCACGCCGCCCCTGAAAAGTCGCAACAGCAGATTTTACCCCAGATTGAGAGCCAGTCAGGGCAGCGATCGCACCATTCAAAATCCCCCGATACTGATTAAAATCAACGGCGGCTTTTACCTGGCGTAAGGCGTTAATTAACTGAGGATTACCGATGGCGTAACCGATGCGGAAGCCGCCCATATTGTAGGACTTGGAAAGGGTGAAAAATTCAATCGAGACGCTTTTCTGTTGATCAGCTTGCAGAATTGAAGGAACTAGCGATTTTGGATTTTGGATTTTGGATTTTGGATTGGGAGAAGAATCTGTCCAGTCCCCACTCTCGCCAAATACCAAATCTACGTAGGGGAAATCGTGAACCAGCACGAGATTGTGTTGTTGACAGAAGGCGACAGCTTCTTGGAAGAAAGATAAAGGTGCGATCGCAGCTGTGGGATTGTGAGGATAACTTAATACCATCATCCGCGATTGAGCCAAGACAGGGGCAGGAATATCAGCAAACACTGGTAAAAAACCGTTTTCTGCCCGTAGTGGCATCGGGTAGATTTGACCACTAGCTAAGTAGACTCCCCCGGCGTGAGAGGGATAACCTGGATCGAGTAACAGGGCGAAATCTCCGGGATTGAGTATTGCTAGGGGTAAATGGGCGGTGCCTTCTTGAGAACCAATCAGAGGTAGTACCTCAGTTTCGGGATCGACTTTGATGCCAAATTTTTGTTCGTACCAGTTGGCTGCGGCTTGGCGAAACCCAAGGGTACCGTTAAACAATAGATAGCCGTGGGTACTGCGATCGTGTAGAGACTGGGCGATCGCCTCAATGACATGTGCTTCAGCTGGTAAATCAGAAGACCCCAACGACAAATCAATTACTTGTCGTCCAGCTGCCAAAGCGACTGCCTTGGCTCTGTCCATATCAGCAAATACATTAGATCGCAGGGGTTGTAAACGCTTTGCAAATTGTATGTTAGTCATTTGTCATTAGTCATTTGTCATTTGTCATGAATTATTGACTAATTACTATTTAAGTGCGTATCTAGGAGAGCGAGTAATTTATCTTTGCTGATGACTCCCTCAGTGGATATCAAAACTTCCTGGTCTTGAAATAGTCTAAGGGCGGGAACACCTTCCACTTGGTACTGCTTAACAGTGAGTGGGTTGGGGTCGATTTCCATTTTAACGACTTTGAGGCGATCGCTATATGTGGTAGCAGCTGAAGAGATCGCGGGCGACATCAATTGACAAGGCCCACACCAGGAAGCCCAAAAGTAAACTAATACAGGCTGCTCGGCTTTTAATACTTCGGTTTCAAACTCAGCATCAGTTATGGTGATTACAGCCTTACTCATTGCAGTCTCCATCAGGTAGCGATCAAACTTGGCACACACAATACTTTATCCCAAAGTATTGACTAATGACGTAAAATCCCACAGCCAACAGGCGTGGGACTGGCTCAAATAAGTTTTCTGCCAATTTTACAATTGATCCAATTGCTTGCGTAGGGAATCCAACTCGGCATCAACCACCTCATTAGACTTAGGAGCAGGAGCAGTGGTTTGTTGTTGTGGTGGTAGTTGGGGTTGATTTTGGGGAGTAGCGGGTGGTAACATTTGCGCTTTCAAAGCTGCCAATTCATCATCAACATCGCTACCACCTTCCAACTGAGCAAATTGGGTTTCTAAATCTGCACCAGCTAACTCTCCTAGTGCCTGGGCGCGAGATTCTTGGATCAAGACTTTTTCTTCCATCCGCTCGAAGGCAGCCATTGCACTACTGGTATTCATCCCACTCACCATGCCTTGAAGTTGCTCTTGGGCTTTGGCAGTAGTGATTCTAGCTCTGAGCATTTCTTTCTTGGTTTTAGCCTCAGAAATCTTGCTTTCCAGCTGGATTAAGTTGCGCTTGAGGGTTTCAACTTGAGTGCTTTGTGTATCCAAACTAGCTTTGAGGGCGGCGCTGGTGTCAGTATAAGTTTTCTTGCGCTCTAGAGCTTGTCGTGCTAAGTTCTCATCACCTTTTTGCAGCGCTAGTTGGGCATTGCGTTGCCACTTATTGATTTCATTTTGGGCATCATTGTACTGTTTTTCACTGCGTTTTTGGCTGGCGATCGTCTGGGCTACTCCCTGACGCAGTTGAACCAAGTCTTCCTGCATTTCCAGGATGGCTTGCTCTAGCATTTTTTCGGGGTCTTCGGCTTTGTTAACCAGGTCATTGAGGTTAGAACTAACTACTCGCTTAATGCGATCAAATAATCCCATAACTTTGTTTTTCCTTGTCTGGTTTACGCTTTTTGTTGGACAGTTAGCTTTTTTACTTTTTAATAGCTACCTATTTCAATGTAATCTTTCTGGTTTGAATCAGTACCTTCTAACAACTCTTAATTTTTAAGATATCTCGAAACTGGGGTAATTAGCCGAACTTCATGAGTCCTGAGTTTTAGGTAACTGCTGTTGGGGAGGCTGCGCTGTGTTCTGGTTCTCCTCAGTGAGGAGACTGTTGTGCTGTGTATTTTCTGCCTGGTTTAAAACCTGCACCTTCATTGCTGCCAATTCGGTATCTACATCATTAGTAGATTCCAAAGAAGTAAATTGTGTTTCCAAATCGTCGCTACTGAGTTGAGCGATCGCTTCTGATTTAGCTTCTATTTGCAAAACTTTTTCTTCCATGCGCTCAAAGGCACTCAGACTGCTGGTAGCAGAAACTCCGCCGAGCATTTCCTGGAGGCGATAAGACGCTTCCGCAGAACGGGCGCGAGCAATATACATATCTTTTTTAGTTTTGGCCTCGCCAATTTTTAACTCTAGCGATCGCATATCCTTTTTTAGCCTACCTACTATCTCATTTTGCTGCTCTATCTGGGAAAAGAGGGCTGTACTGGTTTCTTTATAGGCTTGGCGCTTAGTCAAAGCTTCGCGTGCTAGAGGTTCGTTGCCTTGTTGCAGGGCTAATTGGGCGCGGCGATACCATTCTTCTGTTTGAGACTGAGCAGCCCCCGCCTGTCGTTCAGTACGTTTTTGGGTAGCGATCGCTTGTGCGACACCCTGCCGCAACCGCACCAGATTTTCCTGCATCTCCAAGACAGCTTGCTCCAGAATCTTCTCTGGATCTTCTGCACCACCGATCAAACTATTGAGATTAGCGCGAATCACGCGCAAGATACGTTTGATTAATTCCATGTCGGCTCTCCATTCACGAATTAGCCAGGACTATTTCATTCTCCCCTAGCCCGCCAGGGAATAAATTCCCCATTTCACAGCTAAACTCGGTTAAAACCGACTATCAATAAGCTTTTGAGTCAGTTAAAACGGACTTGGGCTATTAGCCAGAAAATTTATTTCTGGGCGGGTTATGCCAAGAATGAAATAGCCCTGACTACTCAGCACTCCTAACTCCTGTACAGACGCGATTAATCGCGTCTCTCCTAACTCCTAACTCCGCACTGTTATCTCATGGTATCGTAGAATTTTGCAACTCATGGCTGCTGAACTCGTGCGTTAATTCCCTTTGCCTGTAACAGTTGCATCTGTTGTTTTATTTGCGCTTTAGTCTTAAAAGCACCCAGATAAATCAATTCTTTGTTAGGTGATAAATAAGCATCGGGAACTAGTTGTCGTGCTGAGGCTAAAGCCGCGCCTTTATTGTCTATCACTATATGATAGAACCCATCTGTTCCTGGTTTGATTTCTGCATTCGGCTTTGGTGAGGTTGCGATTGGGTTGGGCGAGGTTTTTGCTGGTGAAGTGGGAGGCAAATTCAAAAGAGGCAAGCGCTGTACCGTCGGTACTGGTGCTAAGGCGATCGGATTTGTCGCCTTTAGAGCTATGTTGGGAGTAGGCAACGCTGCTTGAGGATTTGCTCTTTTTTGGGGAACGACTGGATTAGGCACTACTGCGAGGGTTGGTTGGACTTTGGGTTGTAAGCCAACTACATCATTGGGATCTCTCACTTCAGGGAACTCTTGGGCAGCTAGATTGGGATACTTAGGTATAGAACTGCTTGGTGGCTGTATTTGAGGTTGGATATTACTCTCAACTTGCTCAGTATTTTCTGGTGCCAGAGAGGAGTTCCCGTTAAACAACTTGCCTAAATTCCATTGTGAGAAGCTTTTAGGATTGAACACTACATAACCCAAGGTAAGACTCGCCACCAATAGCAGCAACATGGAGCCGATACCCAAAGGTGATAGCAGACTGTCGTTATAATTGCCTGGCTTCTTAGTTTCTGGTTGTTCTTCTTTCAGACTTCGCAGCAGTGCTTCACTAGATTCCAAATAGTCATCTGGGTGCTTAGGGGTGTCATCTGACTGCAAGAGATTTTTGCTTTTAGTATCTTTAACGACAACTGGCACAATGCTGCTACTTAAGTTAGGCGGGGGTGGTGGAAGTTGAGTTTGTGTTTTAGCAGAATCTGAGATCGAGGGCACATTGAGATTATTTACTTCTTCAGTATTTGCCGTAGCTGGCGCTGGGTTCATTTCAGGATTCACAGCTACAGATGCGGGTGCTACGTCAATTTTTGCCATAGCTGGCGTTCCCTGATGATTCATCGGTACAGATACAGACGGCACGTTGGTTTTAATTTCCGTTACTGATGACTGAGTTGTGCCCGATGTTGTATTAATGGCAGTCAAAGGCTGGGGTTGACTGCTCATGTAACTTGAAATACGGGGATGGTTCGATGACATCAAACTAGTTCGCGTGCGTCGGTATCGAGCTAACTCTTGATCTAGCGGCACCTCTAAACTCGCTAGTGCTGCTGCTAGTGCTGGTTTCAACCCAGGTGTTTTAGACGATTGAGTACCGGAATCATTCAGGGGGTTTTGAGTCATTGTCTCTGTGCCTCAAACGTAAACTGCTGGAATTAACTTTAGATATATTTGTGACAATAGTAACGGAAATTATAAAGACTGGGCATGGGGCATGGGGCATTGGGCATGGGGCATTGGTTATTCTCCTCTAGGACTTACGCAAAATATCTCTCAAACTCTGATTTCTCCGTGTCCTCTGCGCCTCTGCGGTTCGTTATTCCGTAACTCATGCGTAAGTCCTATCCTCGTCTCCCTCATCTCCCTCATCTCCCCCACTCCCCACTCCCCACTCAGCACTTTTAACGATGTCGTTGAAATCAATTAATGATATTTTAGGCGTTCTGGAAAAGCAGGCTAAATGGCAGGAGCAACCATTTCAACTTCTGCTCAAGTTTTGGGAAGAAATTGTTGGCCCAGTAGTTGCCGCACATACTCGACCATTGTCAATCCAGCGCGATGTTTTGTGGGTAGCAACTTCTAGTGCTGCTTGGGCGCAAAACCTGACTTTTGGTCGCTCATCTCTGCTTTTAAAGTTGAATAAAAAGCTGCCAACGCCTTTGGTTGATATTCGCTTCTCTACTGCTAGCTGGCAGAATCCATCTGTGGAGAGAAAACAACAACAAACGGTTTCAGCCGATGAGCATCCCAGTTACCTTGGTGATGAGATTAGCCGCCCTGATGCTACACCCACCAAGGATGTAAATGCTGCTTTTAGACATTGGACTAGGGTCATGCGATCGCGATCGCATGACTTACCCCTTTGTCCCCAGTGTCAATCTCCCACCCCACCCGGTGAACTCCAGCGCTGGGAAGTCTGTTCTATTTGTGCTGCTAAACAGTTTTGAAGGGAATCAATCCTGACCTAAATTAAAAGCAAAATAATTTAGCGATTATTGGTTGAGCAGAATTTATCCTGAACTAACTTGCTGCTACCACATAAAATAGTTCTGATTCTGGATAAAAAGATATTTTCATCCGAGAAATGCCGAATTTGGGATTTAAAGCAGACTATTTATCTTAAATTCTCTCCCTTAAACTATCCTTAAGGAGGAAGTTAAAAGGCTGGATAAATCAAAATATTGAGTTTTAGTCTTGATCCCTAATAATTTTTAGCTAAAATCTATATGTAAGTACTCTCAAGATTATTGAAATATATAACAAGAATATAAAAATATCCTAAAGTTTATTTTTAGCTTGCAATCGCTGAAACCTATAGAAAATAATCACTTTTTGGCTCTTATCCCTGTTTATACATAGAAGCAAAATATAAGAGTGAAATGCAGCCGAAAACGACATTAAAGATGAATCAATATGAAACCGATTAAATTTTTAACATCTGCCTGTAGATATTGCCGTCATTACCAGCCTGAGGGTCGCCGTGGCGGAATGTGCCAGCAGTTGGGCGCACCAGTTCAAGCAACTTGGAAGGCTTGCTCTTTGGCGCTCCCACCTTTTGCACCTACTTGGGAAACCTTGGAAGATGCTTGGAGTTTGCCAGATGCAGCCCCAGTTTTAACCTCTTCTCACTCCTTGACCTCAGATTTAGACAATGCTGCTCTTGCCCCTGTAAAGGAAATAACTGCCTCTATATCTGAACAGGTAAAGAGTAAAGCAGTGGTTATTTAGTCATCCATTATTACTGGACTGAGTTTGTAGTCTGCTTAAAATAAGATTTGTTTTTAAGATTTTTAGCTTCAACAGCAGAAGCCCCGCATCTGAACGTCGATAGTAGTGTGGGATGAATGCGAATAAGTTGTTGACGACTGTCTTATTTTTAGATGTGCGTAAGCACGAGAAAAATAAGACCTGGAGGAAACAAACAAATTTAAGTTAAAATAAAATTAATAAGTAGGGGCGGTAGGGCATTCCGTCTCTTTAATAAAGCTCATCGCCTCCTAAGCAATAGCCGGATTGGGTGAGAAGCCCACACTGTATTGCTTGCAATCAGTGGTGGGAGTATGTCACTGCTGTAAAAGTTGACATCTACAAAAATCGCACCCTTTAGTTAGATGCGATTTTTGCAATTTTAAGGCAACCAAGGAAAAGAGCGAAAATCTGGTGGACGCTTTTCGAGAAAGGCTTGTTTGCCCTCAGACCCTTCTTCTGTCATGTAATAAAGTAGGGTGGCATTGCCAGCGAGTTCTTGTAAACCAGCTTGTCCGTCACAATCAGCATTGAAGGCGGCTTTGAGACACCGAATTGCGATCGGACTTTTTTCTAAAATCTCCTGCGCCCATTGAATACCTTCGGCTTCTAGTTGTTCCACTGGGACGACGGAATTAATTAAGCCCATTTCTAGAGCTTGTTGTGCATCATATTGGCGGCAGAGAAACCAAATTTCTCTGGCTTTTTTTTGCCCCACGATGCGGGCGAGATAGCTGGCTCCAAAACCACCGTCGAAACTGCCGACTTTGGGGCCAGTCTGTCCGAAAATAGCGTTATCGGCGGCAATGGTAAGGTCACAAATCAAGTGTAGGACATGTCCACCACCGATCGCATATCCAGCTACTAGGGCAATCACCACTTTTGGCATGGAACGAATCAGGCGTTGTAAGTCCAGCACATTCAACCGGGGAATGCCAGTTTCGTCCACATAACCCGCATGTCCGCGCACACTTTGATCGCCACCAGAACAGAAGGCATATTTGCCATCAGTGTGTGGCCCATATCCAGTAAATAGGACAACACCAATAGTAGTATCTTCACGAGCATCAGAGAAAGCATCGTATAGTTCAAAGACAGTTTTAGGACGGAAGGCATTGCGTTTGTGGGGGCGGTTAATGGTGATTTTCGCAATGCCATTATTTTTTTGATACAGAATATCTTCGTAGGTTTTGGCAGTTTCCCAGTTAATTTGCATTGGCATGGAGTGCGCGGTTGTGCTTGAGAATTTTATCGCGGTCTGAGGGCGATCGCTAAAATTGTTGTCTCAAGCCTTTACAATCTGGTAATTGTCTGGGTGTTGAGGAATAAAAATGCGACGTGACACCATCTTCTACAAATTATTTAAGCAATTTCCCGGTTTGCTGTTTGAATTGGTAGATGAACCACCCGCAGAAGCGGAAAACTACCAGTTTGAATCAGTTGAGGTGAAAGAAACGGCGTTTCGGATTGATGGCGTGTTTTTACCTCCCGCGAATGCAGTTTCCAAAACCGTCTTTTTTGCGGAAGTCCAGTTTCAGAAGGACGAAGACTTATATCACCGCTTCTTTAGCGAATTGTTTTTGTTTCTCTACCGCCACTCTATTCGTTATGATGACTGGTTTGGGGTAATAATTTTTGGCTCTCGCAGCCTGGAACCTTCTTCCTCTTCGATTCACCGCGCTTTGTTGGAAAGTGGTCAAGTCAGGCGGGTTTATCTGGATGAGTTGGGGGATTTGCGAGAACAACCTTTGGGATTAGGTTTGATGTTGCTGACAAATGTAACTTCTGAAACCGAAGCAGTGGAAGGGGCGCGGTTTTTGCTGGAACAAGCACGGCAACAATCGGAGCAAGCGATAATTGATTTAGTGACGACGATTATTGTTTACAAGTTTTCTAACCTTAAGTCGAGAGGAGATTCAAGCAATGTTGGGACTGAATTTGGAAGAACCACGGGCTATTCTGGAAGCGAAGGAAGAAGGGCGAGAGGAAGGACGAGAGGAAGGGCGAGAAGAAGGGCGAGAAGAAGGAAAAGTTGAAGGAGAAAGAATGATCGTTTTACGACTATTAAATCGGCGCGTGGGTAATATTCCTGATGCGCTTCTGTCCCAGATTCAAGAGTTATCGGTGGAACAGTTGGAAGCTTTAGGTGATGCTTTGTTGGATTTCTCTACTCTTGCTGATTTGTCAGGGTGGTTACAAGGTGAAGTAAGCGGGTAAGTTGCACTCAGAGATACGGCAATAGAAAGGTCTTTGGGTGAATAAATAATTAAAAATATGTTGCTGAACTATCTGTACTGTTCCTAAGTTTTTGCCCACGCACAATATTGGTAATCAGAATTATATTTTGTAGAGTGGGCATAGCTTTGAATACTTCTGAACCTATTCTACATTTTTTTTGTAATGCCCAACTTGTTAGATATGATCGCTGACTTGGAAGGGTAGTTATAAGGTCAACCAAAAGGGTAAATATCACGCAGAAAAGGAGAGCGATCGCTGAAATTAGTCTCTTGCACTTTTGCCCAACTAACATTTAATTTTGTCATTTTTTATGATGTTTATTTATAAAAATTAGCAGAACAAATTACATATGAGTCTTGAAAAATACCATTTGAATATTAAAAAGACAGGTTTTGATTTAGAATTCCGTATTTCTGAAATCCTTCGGAAATCTGGATGGTCTACAATAAACAATAAATATTATATTGATGATGTGAAAGAAGAGGTAAGAGAAATTGATATAATAGCTTACAAGGTTATGACTACGAAGGATATTAGAATTTTTACTACACTTATTATTAGCTGTAAGAAAAGTGAAAAAAATCTTTGGGCTTTACTTTCCAAGAAACTTGACGAAAAAGATCCAAACTTGGAATTAAAACCTGTTCATGTTTGGTCTAATAATAAAGTTTTAGAATTTATTACCTCTATGAGTGAATTTAAAAATGATTATTATGAAAATATAATTAACAAGAAAGTTGGCAGAGCTTTATGTACACCTAAATTTCAAATTTTTGCATATCAAGAAATGGATATTGATAGTGGAAATCCAAAAAATGACACGGCGATCTTTACCTCTATTAGTTCATTAATGAAAGCGCAGTCCTATGAAATTAATTCTCTACCAAAACGAAGAATAGGAGAAAAATTAAATTATATTTATCAGTTCAATCTTATTTCGATAATAGATTCAAAATTAATAAGAATACTCTTTGAAGAAAAAAATATTAATACATTTGAAATAGATGAAGATAATTATATTGCTAGATATATTATAAATAAAGAAGAAATTATTGCTCGCGTTCATTTTATTAAAGCTGAAGTTTTTAGCGATGTATTAGAAGAATATAATCTTTATCATCTAGCTAATTGCAATTTCTTCCAGCAAAAATATGATAACTTTTATATCGATGCTACAAGTAATGAAGATAAATTAAAACTATTATTTAATGAGTTTTACGATTTAATAAAGACTAGTTTGTATTTTGAACTACTTCAATATGGATATAGAAAGGCGCTTGATGATTTTGTGAAAGATGTAAAAGCAGATATTGATTGGAACGAAGTTAGTAAATCCATTATAATATCGTTAGATATACCAACAAAGTTTATTGACTCTTTAAATGAAAATAAAAAAATAGGCTCAATAGTAGCCAGAAATTTGAATAAAATTTACCGCTATGACGGTAGATTTGAGTTTGTAGATGTATATATACCTTTTTAAAAAATTGTGAATTATGGATTCTATATTTAAGGGTTTCACAAGTCAATTCAGAAACTTAGAAGACTGTAAATTAACATCAGTAATTGAAATACTTTTGATAAAGTACTTTTAACTTTGATACCAGAAATATTTATTAATTTTCACCTAATCGCTATTCAGAAACACCTAACGTAATAGTTAAATTGCAATATCTGCGGCAAACTTCCTTAAATTATCCTGTCGCCACTTGGCATCTAATTTGCGATTTGTCTGCAACTCCAAAACTCGAATTCCTGTAGTTGGAAGTGGGTTTAATCTTTCCTGCAACTGCTGCCAAGAAGTAATCAATTCATGCTGCACATTATAAGTAGCACATAACTGAGCAAAATCAATATCCTGGGGAGTGCCAAAAAACTCTTCAAATGGTGGGTCAAATTTGGCAATGGGTAACATTTCAAAAATGCCACCGCCATTGTTGTTAATTAACACAATCGTAAGATGTCCGATAAACTTATTGCGAATTAAAAAACCATTGGTGTCATGCAACAAAGCTAAATCTCCCGTTAGCATCACACTACTTTGCTGGCGGTGTGCCATTCCTAAAGCTGTGGATAATGTGCCATCAATGCCATTTGCACCCCGGTTAAAATACGATCGCACTCCTAAATTATTCGGTTTCCAGAAATATTCCACATCCCGCACAGGCATACTATTGCCAATAAACAGAGGCGTTCCTGGTGGTAAAATCTGAGAAATTAACCAAGCTGCTTTACTCTCAATGATTTCATCTATTTTCCCCATCGTCTGGTCAATAACTAACCTAACCTGAGTTTCCGCATCACACCATTTCTTTCCATAGTCTGAGGAGAAAGATAAATTTCTCTCCTCTGCTTTTATGTCTTCTACAGATATCCGTAAATGCGTCGTTCTCCCATGCAAAGGGTCGAGGTTTTGATCACTATTGTCAATTATCCAACGTCGGGGTTGCGTTGCATCTATCCAGTTACGCAGTTCTTTACTTGTAGGCATTTCACCCACCTGAATCACCATTTCAGGCACTAGCTGCTTTGCTAGTTGCTGATTTCGCAAAATCAGGTCATAGGTGGAGATTAAATAGGGGTTGAGTTCGGCATAATTTCTGACTGGGGAGAGTCCCTCAGCTAGCACTGGCCATTGGAGAGTTTGGGAAAGGTGCGCGATCGCTCTACAATATTCCTGTGGTTGCGACGGTTGGGCAACACCTGCAATGATAATGCCGCGATCGCATTCTTTCCATTCTTTGGGTATGGGGCATGGGGCATGGGGGAGCCAGTGCGTTGGGCGGCTCTGCCGACTTGAAGCAACTGGCGTCATGGGGCATGGGTTTGCTATTTCTGCGAAGAAATCTTCTGGTTGAAACTGTGATTGCAAATAACTCAAGTCAGTTCCATCAGGAATAGGCGCTAAAGGATCGCGAAAGGGAATATTCAAATGTACTGGCCCCTTTGTAGGAGTTTGCGTTCTTTCCCAACTATGAATTACCGTTTGTCGCAGATAAGCTAGCATTCCCATATCAGGGGAAGGTAAGGCTAACTCTGTTTGCCAATTTGGATAGTTTCCATATAATCTCAATTGATCTATAGTTTGCCCAGAGTGACAATCTCGCAATTCTGGCGGTCTATCGGTGGTTAATATTAACAGTGGCACGCGACTATATGAAGCTTCAATGACTGCTGAATAAAAATTTGCTCCTGCTGTACCAGAGGTGCAAACAAGTACCACAGGGCGTCCGGTTGCTTTCGCTTGTCCCAAGGCAAAAAAGGCGGCGGAACGTTCATCGAGAATGGAAATCGCTTCAATCTCAGGTACTTGTTGAGCAAAAGCGATCGCTAAGGGTGTAGAGCGTGAACCAGGACAAATGATAGCACAAGTCAATCCCAGGCGCTTTAGTGTCTCTGTTAAAATATAAGCCCAAAGTTGATTAACATTTTTAAAGGCGATCGGTATCAAATCAGACATAGCTATAAAAAATCTGAAATTTTAGATTTTGTCTAGGGAAATTCAATTTAAAATCCATCTGGGAAAGAAAATCTCCAAGCAAACTTGCTCCACTTTCTACAAAATATACAATTTGCTCTCAAACTCTTATGGACTGCATTCATTTAACGGGAATTCGCGGCTATGGCTACACTGGGTATCTACGAGAAGAACAGGTGCTAGGGCAATGGTTTGAGGTGGATGTCAAGTTATGGTTGGATATCTCCACAGCGGCCAAGACTGACGCGATCGAAGACACTTTAGATTATCGCAGCGTCATTAGCTTGATACAACATCTGGTGAAAACGTCTAAGTTTGCTTTGGTGGAGAAATTGGTAGCAACGATCGCAGATTCTATTCTCCAAGAATACGATCGTGTAACACAAGTCCAAGTCATTCTGAGCAAACCTGCCGCACCTATCCCAGACTTTAGTGGCAAAATTAGCATTGAACTCACTAAAAGTAAGTCCAATCTTTAAAGCACAAAACGACTAAAAAATATTTTTTCAATATGATTGTGGGGTGGACATTTTGCCCGCCCTGATAATGCAAGTTGTATACTTAACAACTTACTCACAATTCCAAATTTAAGACAGTTTCAGACGCTCTCTACGAGACGCTACGCGAACGCTAATTTGCTCTATAGCGGTTCTCAGTTGAGTGAGGTACAAGAACCCCACCCCCAACCCCCTAATACCGTTTTACTTTAATAATGATACAAATACGTTGGTAGAGGCACAGCAATGCTCATGCGTGTCAACTTCAGGTGAAAACCAGCCTAGAATCAGCTTTTAGCAGATTATCTCATTATCTCGAAAAGAAGTCTCCGACTGGGAATGCTCCTCATTGAGGCTCCGCCTCCGTAACTTGCGGCAGAGCCACCAGGAACTGCATTTCCAGCAAGAGGCTGGAAACGAGGTTTTAAAAGGTTTTGGCTTAAGTTAACACCAATGAGCTTTTTCTGTGCCCCTACGAGAAATCTATATGTATCAGGGTTTGTGTGAAATGGTATAAAAGCAAGCGAGGAGGGAACTATGATGTACCTCATGTGATTAGGAAACGCTATAAAGATAAGGAACGTGGATTAAATAAAATGCAAAAGTTCATCCTGTATTTAGCTTCCCTCTCGAATATATCGGAGAGGGATTGAGGGTGAGGTAAGCCAGGGACATTAATTGTATGTTATTTAATTCTTATTCCTAAGCGTTCGCATAGCAACTCTAAGAGTTGCTATGCCTTTGGCGACGCTCGTTCGCCAAAGGCATCTCCCCTTGGAAGAATACTCGCTACCGCAACGCTTACACCAGTCACAAAAAATTCAATTCTGAATTCTGGCTCCTGACTCCTGAATTCTGTTTTTAAAATCTTTAATTCCAGATAATTATTAATTTGTATTAGGAGAAAAATATTTATATTTTTGAAAATCAGTTTTTGATTGCCGATAATTACATCGTAACTTATATTGATCTTAATTACATGACATTAACTGCATGAACTCATCAGAATTAGCTTTGACAAACACAAAAATTATCGGAGGTTAATAACATGATGTTATTTGATCCTTAGTTGAATATTTAGATCAGGCAAACGCATCTAAAGTATAAGAATCCTTTAATACTAAGGGTTTGGGCATTGGCTATTTTTTTCATCAAGATTCTTGTCCAGTAAATGTTTTAGAAATCCCGTGTATTTGCCCTGGTATTTATGTGAAACAAGAACATAGGTAGTTAGAGATTGTTTATGATAAGAGTAATGACTTTTCTATCGAGTTAACACTCACAAGAAAAATTTGAACCTTAGCAAACAGGTTATCCTAAAATGTTCAGCTGCAAAATCCTAGTTGTTGAGGATGAAAAAATCCCAGCCTCAAATATTAAAAAAAGTTTACAAAAACTAGGTTACTCTGTTTCAGAAATAACTAAGTGTGGTGAAGAGGTAATAAAAAAAGTAGCAGAAACTCATCCACATTTAGTATTAATTAATATCTGCCTAGCTGGGGAAATTGACGGTTTACACGTAGCGCATACTATCGAGAATCGCTTCCATGTGCCTGTAGTATATCTAACAGAGGGTTCGGAATATAAAACATTACATCGAAATCATCTAAGTGAGCCTTTTAATTACGTAGTCAAACCATTTATTGAAAGTGATTTACATTTTGCGATTGAAATGGCTCTATACAACTATCAGAGCAAAAAGATATTACACGAAGAAAAACACAGGCTGGGGGCAATTATTAACTGTATGGGATGTGCAGTGATTGTGACATATGCAAATGGTTGTATTCAAATGATGAATCCCATAGCAGAACTAATCACTGGTTGGAAGCAAAGTGAAGCGTTCGGTAAAGATTTAGTAGAAGTCGTTAACTTAGTTGATAAAGATGGAGCAGAAACAATTAAAAATTTAGCCATACATGTAATCAAAACAGGTGAAGTTTTAAATTTACCAGAAAACTCTACACTGATTACCAAAGATGGCAATGAAATAGCGATTGGGGATAATGTTGCACCCATCCGCGATCAAAATGGCAATATTACTGGCTCGGTTTTAGTTTTTCAAGACATCACCAAACGTAAGCAGACAGAAGCACAACTGATTCACAATGCGTTTTATGATGGACTGACAGCATTACCGAATCGGGTTTTATTTTTAGATCGGCTCACACAAGCAATTGAACGTAGCAGACGCCGAAGCGATTATTATTTTGCAGTTTTATTTTTGGATTTAGATGGGTTCAAGAAGATTAACGATCGCTTTGGGCATGGAATCGGGGATGATTTTTTAGTAGCGATCGCTAGACGTTTAGAGTCGTGCTTACGCAGTGCCGATACTGTAGCACGATTTGGTGGTGATGAATTTACTGTTCTGTTGGAGGATATCAAAGATATTACCGATGCCACCAATTTTGCCCAACGTATTCAAGACTCCTTGCGATCGCCACTTAACCTGAATGGACATCAATTATCTGCTACAGCCAGCATTGGTATTACTTGGAATTTTAGAAATTATGAGGAGCCTGCAAATTTGCTGCGGGATGCTGATATTGCGATGTACAGAGCTAAACGGCAGGGAAAAGGGACTTATGCCATATTTAATTAAGGAATAAGAATTAAATAACATACAATTTATGTCCCTGGCTTACCTCACCTCAATCCCTCTCCGATATATTGGAGAGGGAAGCTAGATACAGGATGAAGTGTTGCATTTTATATAAGTCTGTCATGGAGAAAACCGAAAAACAGAAAATGCTCGCAGGCGAATTATATCTGGCGGAAGATCCAGAATTGGCTGCCGAAAATAAACGAGCTAGTCGTCTGTTGCGAAGGTATAATTCTACAACCGAAGAACAGCAAGAGCAACGGCAGCAAATTTTACAAGAATTATTTGGAAAGATCGGTAATAAAGCATCAATTGTGCCACCCTTTCACTGTGACTATGGCAGTAATATTTATGCTGACGAAAAACTATATATGAACTATGGCTGCGTCATTTTAGACTGCAATACAGTTCATATTGGTGAAAATGTTTTGTGCGCTCCTTATGTACAAATTTACACTGCTTATCACCCAACAGAGCCGGAAATTCGTCTTTCTGGTAGAGAATTAGCTGCCCCAATTAACATTGGTAATAATGTCTGGATTGGTGGCAGTGCAATTATTTGCCCCGGTGTAACTATTGGTGATAACACAACCATTGGTGCGGGCAGTGTAGTTGTCAAAGATATACCTAAGAATGTTGTCGCTGCTGGTAATCCCTGCCGCGTCATTCGCTATTTATCTTAGAATTTAACTATTTAGCCTTCGTCCTTTGCGCTCATTTGCTACTCCAAATCAGTGTATGCAGGATGCAACTTATATCCTCTCGCAATCCAATAGAGCCAGTCAATGATGACAAATTAGAAGTCACACTTCTGTCTTCAATCAACAGGTTAAGGGTTGCAAGTAGGCGGGTTTGTTGAGGTGTTAGGTTTGATGCAAAGTGGCCCGAGGTTGGTTAGAGAATTAGGTCGGCTAATAAATCCTAATGGACCAGCCTTGTGTTCACCATTAAAGGGGGTAGGCTTGCTAACATCAAAGCCACACGCAGCAGCATCTTTAGGGTTGTTAAACCAAAACCCGATATGGAAAGTGTTAGTAGGTGGTAAGTTCACTTGCGGATCAAAACCGAAAATCTGATCTAGCAGGATAGTTTTAATTGTCACAAGTCCAGGCTCAACGTCAGATTGATACCAAGCCAGACCAAAGTTCTTGAAATTTGGGTTTGGAGTACCGAATGCCTGCTGAGGACTATTCTCTACAGTAAACAGGTCAAACTGCAAACCAGGCTTGAAATTTGTCAGCCTCAAAGTCAGACTGTCATTCAGATTGCCACGCTTGACGATGGCTTGAACCCGAGGCGTGACTCCAGGAGTAGCTGCCATGCAATTAATGAACTGCTTGTTAGGAAATAACTCAAAACTAGTTTGATCAGAACTTGATGAAAGCTGCGCTGTGGCCAGCTCGCTGAACCCAAATACTAATAGCAACCCTCCTGCAAATACGCGGAAAGCTATTAAGGATGGAAATTTGCCAAACATAAATTTTAACTCTCTTATTAAATTTCAAGTTTTTCAAAGCAGTATTGAGTCTTTCAACAGTTCAGTGTAAAACTGTTGAAGATTGGTTGTTGTCTGGGTTGAAGTATAGGAATCCTAAATCATTTGTGAAAATCCTAAGCCTCAGAAACCGATTTTCTTTAAGAAACCGGTTTCTGAGGCTTTTACAAATCATTTATAACTCCTATAGTTATCGTCATATATTTTCTCCTTTGATGGATGAATATTGATTGCCGAGTGATTATCAGGACTTACGCAACGATGATTGCTCAATGCGAGGCAAACGCAGTTAAGCGAAGCAATGCTTGCAATGACGAAAATACGTTACATTTGCGTAAGTCCTGATCATATAGCTCAATGCCAATCTGTTTGTAGAACCGAAGTCCACCTTGGCAGGCTTTGCTTCTGGTTCTTACAGCTATTTTCAAGTAATTGAATTATGTAAACTACACCAACTGAATTCGTTCAGCTGAGTCATTGTGAGCTATTTATTTGAAAATAACTTTAAGCAAATTGCTTGGTGAATACAATCTAAGTTAATTATTTGTAACCGTTCAGGGGGGTAACGAGAAAATGAGGGTTACAGGCGATTTAATCGGACGATTTAGCCTTGTTGTCCATTCATGAGAGTTTAAAACTGTATACCATTTGTCAATAAGCAATAGTACTTAAAATTTTGCTGGAATCGGGGTCGAAAACACAATTTTTGAGCAGGCGATAACTTCGTTAAGCTCCGCTAAGGCGTAATATTGATACGCATCATTCATTGTTGCGCCAGAACTTCAGTATAATAGTTAGCTTTATGCCTGCGCTTGTCCTAAGTTATAAATATAATTACTAATAGACAAAAGTAAAGTTATTTAATCTATCACGGAGGTGTGTTGCATAGATTTTTGAAAATGGTATAAGCTCTACAAAAAACCGCTTGTGAATGACAAGCGGTTTGCTACTGGTTGCCCTGAAGGGGGAACTTATTTGTTGTTTGTTGCGCCAAGATGTAAAGCTTTTTCTTAGCACTAAAACGCGAAATTTTTCAGAGATTAAACAAGTCTCAAATCAGGATAATTTGCCAAGACATCATCAGATGTGAGCGTATCATTTTCAGCTTGCGGAGTCCAAAGAACTTCAATTGCTAGAAGCTTTTCGCTAGGAATACTACCAATTTGCCGCAAAGCTTGACGCAAATCATCAGCACTGTTAATCGCTGTGGGGATTTCAAACTTACCTAATGTCGCCGCCAGCAAGGTGACGATAATGTATTCACCAGGACCTTCGGTAAATAGGCGGGTGGGGTTGTCGAGTTCACCAGCCGGGGGTAAAGCATCTTTGGCAAGGGCTGCTTTTAGCTGGTTGTTGACATTAGAAAGAGTTTCTTCGCTAAACTTGCTGCGTTCGGCCAGTGACAGCCGGTTAAACTGACCTTCAGCTGAATTTAAACTGGCTTGTTGAGTGCCACCACCTGCATATACAAAGTATTCGGGATGGCGGAGTAAAGCTAGGCTGGCTTCTTGTAGAACTTCTGCTCTCCCCTCTGGGGTGTTAGTATCAGCAGTTTCAGCAATGTGGTTGAGTTCATTTTGCAATTGGCGGGCTTGAGCTAACAAACCTACTTGCAAACGAGTTACAGAAACAGGAGAGTTGCTGCTGTAATCGGCTTCGCCCGTTTCACCACTAGAGACGCGGCGGAAAGTTTGCAATAAGAAATTAGCGATCGCCAAGAAAATTAAGATGGTAAATATACCACCAAATCCTCCTCCAACACCCCAGAAGGGAATTAGGAAGGGAAAGCCAAAGCCACCACCAGGATAGTATCCGCCCCCACCAGGAGGTGCATAGGTGCGCGGTGTATAGGTGCGACTGGAAGGCGCTCTAAAGGACCCACCACCGATCCTACCCCCAGTGCGGGCTAATGCTCCATCGGCGTGACCAAGAGCCAAAGCTAACACCAGCACTAGGGCTAAGAAGGTTTTTAACAGAGGTTTGATGGTTTGTTGTAGTTTTTTACGCATAATACAGTCGCTTGAAAAACAGAATTTTTTATGATTTCTCCCCATGCTCTTAGGAGTATTGCGGTATGTCGCTAACGCCAGACCGTAACAAGCAAGCGAGTTTCTCGCATTCACGTAGCATTTACTTTTAAAGGCTACATATTCAATTTACCGCGTCTCATGTTGGCTAGGCAGTGATCGCAGGGGGGATTTCTCGACTGGGGAACCGTACCTTAAGATATGTTCATCATCACACAAATTTGCGCTCGAGCAATTGTTGCGATGTATTAAGACTAGCACTTTCAGACTACAGTTTTGAATTATACAGATGATTTTAATTTTTAGTGATTATTTTGACTAATTTTTTTAATATTTCATCCTACTTGTTTTGTTATAAGGTGGGAGGATATTTTTAACTTCTGAACAGCATTTACTACATCTAGCGGCTTTGTACTTACGTATGTACAACAGGCTAGCAAGTGTCCGTGATGCCCATCAGTAATACCAGCCAGACACCAGATAGCGATCAAATACTTATCCAACTTTTTGGCATTTTGGCACAAGAGTCTAGAGTATTCAGGATATTCTAGTGAACGTAGCTAAATTTCGTAATTTTCCCAACATTTGTTCACTGAGCAATTTGGCTACAAGTGCTAGCTTTTTTTGTTTATCATGCACAGAAATTCTCAAGTAGTGAGAAATTTGCAGAAAAAATAAAATTAACACAATAAAAAAATAATCTTCGTGGCTAATCTTCTAAAATAGCCTTCAAATTTATCTACCAGATTCGTTTTAAAAGAAATAAAATAATAATTATGGCTTTGAAAGTAATCCTAATTGTCAATAAATTAACAATTATTTGAAATATAGTCATCAACTTGATTATGGAACATATTTCTCAACTAACAGCCGAAATCAGAGACAAAGCTGCATACCCAGATATCCTAGTCATATCCCGGATCTTCCTGCCCAAAGAAGCTGTAATTGGGGAATATATCTATGATCGCTGTCTCCAAGATCCAGAACGAGTTATTGTGCTAGCGGCTGGTTGCTCAGGAGATAAAGTATTTGACGAAGGTCAACAGTTTCCCGTGTATCGCTGGTCTAATCCGAGATTCTGGCGTAGTGGCTGTGTGGGAAATATCCTGAAGCCTTTAGTCAATATCGTCTGCTCATTTGTGCTAGCAATCAAACTCTATTTTCGCTATCACTACCGTTATATAGAGTGGGGTCACGGCTATGACTTCCCTTCACTGTTGCTATTGAGCTATTTCCTACCTATTCGCTTTTTTATCTATCTGCACGGCAATGATCTGCTTTCTACTTTACACAATCCCGTGCTGCGATCGCTCTTTAAACTAACACTTCATAGAGCCGAAGGTATTGTTTGTAACAGTTCTTATACACAAGACTATCTCAGAACTGCTTTGCGATTAGATACCCCTACCCACGTCATCAACCCAGTAATCAGACCAGAAAAATTTGGTAATAATGTCGCAAGTCCAAGTAGCCTTGATGATTTACGTGTTCGCGTGCGTCAGAGATATAACATTCCCGAAACAACAATAGTTATTCTCTCGGTAGGAAGGCTAGTAAAACATAAAGGTTTCGACCAAGTGATTGATAACATCCCACTATTGCTAACTTTTGGGGTCGATGTCCACTATATAATCTGCGGTCAAGGGCCTTGTGAGTCGGAACTGAAATCTCTGGCGCATCGTTTGCGGGTAGATAAGCGCGTACACTTTGCCGGATATGTGCCAGAGCGGGAATTAGCAGGTTATTATGCAGCTTGCGACATATTTGCCATGCTGACTTTATTGGATACGAAGCCTAATAATATGGAAGGTTTTGGTATGGTTTATTTAGAAGCAAGTTACTTCGGTAAACCTGTAATTGCCCCTCGTTTAGGCGGTGTTCTAGACACAGTTCAACATGAGGAAAATGGCATACTAGTTAATCCTAATTCTGGTTATGAAGTTTTTCAAGCTTTCAATCGATTGTGCAAAGACCAGCAACTACGTGAGAAACTTGGCCGCAAAGGTAAAGAATTAGCCAAGCGTAGAACTCTTCACCGATCGCTATATAAATCAGACGGGAGAAACGCGATTTTGTGAACAACGAGATCCCCGACTTCTCTAGGAAGTCGGGAATCTGAGTCTTGTGATTTGAGACGTTCGGACGTTCGGTGAGCGCTCAGTCAAACGGTCTAAATCCGCGTCACAAAACTTAGAAATAAGAATTAAATAACATACAATTTATGTTTATGTCCCTGGCTTACCTCACCCTCAATCCCTCTCCGATATATTGGAGAGGGAAGCTAGATACAGGATCAAGTTTTGCATTTTGCATTTTATTTAATCCACGTTCCTTAATTACGAATTACGAATTACGAATTACGAATTATTTTTACTAACCACCACCAACAATAGTTACCACTTCTAAGCGATCGCCTGGTTGCACTTTTGTTTGTGTCCAAAACTGGCGGTGTAAAATTTCGCCGTTATACTCCACAGCCACCAAGCGAGGATTGAAACCCAACTGTTGCAGCAAGTCGGGTAAGGGAGTTTGAGATGAGCAACTATGGGTTTCCCCATTTACCTGAACGGTAATCTCATTAGACATAAGCTATGTGGGGAATTGGGCATTGGGCATTGGGCATGGGGCATTGGGCTAATGACTAATGACTCTTTTAAAGTTCTGGTTTAATGCGATTGAGTTGGGAGAGCAAATATTGCGTCACGAGGGTAGGCTGTTCGGCTTGGATGAGCGATCGCACCACCGCTACACGTTCGGCTCCTGCATCAATCACATCATTGATATTATTGGCATCTATTCCCCCAATGGCAAACCAGGGAATTGAGCAATTTTTGGCAGCATAGCTGACATATTCTAAACCTGTTGCTGCCTTACCTACTTTCGTGGGAGTTTCATAAACTGGCCCCACGCCAATGTAATCTACACCTTCAGCAATTGCTGCTTGCATTTCTTCTTTATTTGTGGTAGAAAGACCGATCAAACGCTGGGAGCCAAGTAATTGCCGAGCAACAGCAATAGGCATATCTTGTTGTCCCAGATGCACTCCATCTGCATTGACAGCTAAAGCTACATCCACGCGATCGTTAACGATGAACAAAGCACCGTAGATATGGCATAACTGCCGTAATTTTCTCGCTTGTTCCAGACGCAGAGAATCATCGGCGGTTTTGTCGCGGTATTGTAGGAGCGTTAATCCACCTTTGAGCGCGGCTTCGACGGTGTTCAACAAAGTTTCACTAGGGGAAGTCACAAAATACAGACGCGATCGCCACAACAATTGATGGCGCTGATGACCCATTAAACTACTTTCTAAGGTATAAACTTGATAACGCATCTGCTTACAAGCTTTAGCCATATTAGGCAGGGTTAGCTTGCTATATTCTTCCAACACCCGTAATGCTTCTTCTATGCGGCAAAAGTTAGCTTGCAACACCGATTTGATACTAGCTCGTTGTTCTTCCTGAGGATGGGTTAACTCAGTCCCCGGATCGCCTGGTGTATCTCGCGCCGCCCGCAATTCTGAGGTATGCCACTGGGCTAGCTCTTGTCGCAGACGCTTGCATTCAAGAGACAACTGGGCATTATTCAATCCAAACCGACACCATTCTTCAATAATTCGCAAGCCCTCACGAGCGCGGTCTAAATTGGCATCTAAAATGCGGTAGACAACCTGCTGTATTTGCTCTTTTTGGCTGTATGGCTCGACCATTACAACAACCCCATTAGTGCTTTCATCGAAATGTGAATTATCATAAGTGCTAGTAAGCATAAGTTAATGAATTTGCTTTTTTTACTCAATTTTGACTAAATCTACGCAAAAAAACGTGTTAGCCAGGGTTACGCTAAATTATCCCATGTTCCTATAAGCAGCGATCGGGGTAGTTTGAGGCTACAGTTTTGCACTAAGATTAGTCAAGTATTTTACGGTAAACCATAAGCTTACAAAGAACTGGCAAGAGCGGATACACCATTTCATTAATTTGTAGGGAATTAAATTTGGCAATACCCTGCATTGTGAATGCGTTGGCTTGCATTGTGAATGCGTTGGCTTGCATTGTTTATGCGTTAGCTTGCATTGTTTATGCGTTAGCTTGCATTGTTTATGCGTTGGCTTGCATTGTTTATGCTTCTCAATGCAATGCCAATGCATTCCCTTGGAATGTTAAGTCTTCCCCTGTATTAAAAACCTACGTTTTTACGCAAAACTGTACTAAGTCTTTGAATATCAAGCAATTGGTTGAGTCGATGGGGGATATTATTCCCCGCACCTCTCAGTTAGATCCGTGCGTACCCGTTTCCGTGTACACGGCTCCCGATGTTCTTAGCTT
>NZ_JBALFC010000042.1:0-35704 GCF_036917755.1 Nostoc sp. | reverse complement strand
TGCTGTTTAATATTCAAGATTATTCATAATTTCACTACGTTTCTGATTAACTCAGCCCTGCTGAGTCATTTTGCATGGCTTAGTCTAAACTCCAGATATAAAAGAGCTTCTAGGATAAAGTTATAAGAAGAGACAGAAATTACTTGCTCAAATGTAAGTTGGTCGAATATCTCTTGGATGCGTTCGCGTAAAGCTTGTAAAGAAGAGAAAAGTTGATTTTTGAGAGGTTTCTTGAGAGCTTGCCAAAGCCTTTCGATAGGATTGAGTTCAGGAGCCGATGGTGGTTGAAATAGAGGAATAATAAACTCTTGCCAGCTAATCGCTGAACTTGTATGAGCTGGCGCTTGGTCAATCTGTAAAATTGCATAATCCGAGCCTAATTGCACAGATAGCCAGTCCAAAAACTGTTGAAAACATTCGCCATCTAGTTTTGGATATTCATAAAGGAAATGATCCCCAGTCAATGGTTCAATTGCACCATAAATCCAAAAGTTATCTCTTGGCCATATCACCTTAACAGTGGGCTTGACTCCGGAAGCTGTAATCACTTTTCCTGTAAGAGTTTTGAGTCCAACCCTAGTTTCATCCTGGCACAGGTAGCGAACACACTTGCCGGGCGCTAGATGTTCTTCTAGACGATTCAGAATGATACCGAGTTTTTTTTCTTGTATCCCAACTCTCTGCTAAGTCATAGATTTCTCGCTAACGATAAAGTTTATTCCAGCACAGTCGTTGTGGAGGTCATCCTACAACAATATATGTTCCTAGACAAAATTTGTATTCTTCACGACAGCCATTCTGTCCGCAAAAGTGTCATGATTAATACGATTATCTGCGATCAAGTCAATTTTGTAGCCAGTTATTCTTTATGAATCGTTAATCAATACTCGTTTTTTAAATAATTTCCTGTAAAATGCTGATTACAATCTACGGTAATTGTGTCTAATTACCGTAGATTTAAGCCCTCATACCCTGACAAACAT
Organism: Nostoc sp.; assembly: GCF_036917755.1. GTDB lineage: Bacteria > Cyanobacteriota > Cyanobacteriia > Cyanobacteriales > Nostocaceae > Nostoc. The sequence goes on along the minus strand of NZ_JBALFC010000042.1, from coordinate 34,721 downwards.
GGAAATTCTCTGGTTTATTCCGACTGGATCTCATGACGGACGCTATTTAGGCACAGATATTGGCTCTCGTCTAGTCACACCTGATTATTTGCAGCAAATCGCCCAAGCTGTAGATAATTTGGGCTACACAGGGGCATTGTTACCCACAGGGAGTTCTTGTGAAGATGCTTGGATCACCGCCGCCGCTTTGATCTCTGTCACCAAGCAGATGAAATTTCTTGTGGCAATTCGTCCAGGGATTACTTCTCCAGGTGCTGCCGCACGGATGGCAGCAACATTTGACCGAATTTCTAAAGGAAGATTGTTGATTAATGTGGTGACAGGTGGCGATCCGGTGCAACTCGCTGGGGATGGTTTGCATCTTAGTCATGACGATCGCTATGATTTAACCGATGAATTTCTCACAGTTTGGCGGGGTATTGTCAGTGGGGAAACAGTGGGTTTTAAAGGAAACTACCTCGATATCAAAGGCGGCAAGCTCTTATTTCCACCAGTTCAAAAACCCTATCCACCTTTGTGGTTTGGTGGTTCATCTACTGCTGCCAAGCGGGTTGCAGCTAAACACATTGATGTTTACCTGACTTGGGGTGAACCTCCACAGCAAGTAGCCCAAAAGATTGCTGAAGTTCGGCAACTGGCGGCTGAACAAGGTAGAACAGTACGTTTTGGGATTCGCTTGCATGTAATTGTGCGAGAAACTGAATCTGCTGCTTGGGATGCTGCCAATGAGCTAATTAAGTATGTGGATGAGGATGCGATGCCTTCGGCGAGCTTCGCTAACGCCAAAGCTCAGAAAGACTTGGCTAGTTCTGATTCTGAAGGACAGCGCCGCATGAGTCAACTACATAGTGGTAGTCGAAAAACCTTAGAGATTAGCCCCAACCTGTGGACAGGAATTGGATTGGTGCGGTGTGGTGCTGGTACGGCCCTAGTTGGAGATCCCGACACAGTTGCCGCTAGGATGCTGGAATATCGCAATTTAGGTATAGAAACTTTCGTTTTTTCTGGATATCCCCATTTAGAAGAAGCGTATCGCACTGCTGAATTATTATTTCCACGTCTACCTTTGCAGAGCGAACCTGCATCTTTAACGCTACCAGTCTTGAGTCCTGTTGGCGAAATCGTCACCAATGAAAAATTTGCTAAACAACTAACGAGTGCTTCATGACCGAAACAGACTCATGATACAGGGCAAGTAAATTTCTTTATGGGGATTGTTAATTTTGAATTTTGAATTTTGAATTTTGAATTCGGAGCGAAGCGACGTGACTATTACCTTTAAACACACCAAAAGCAACAAGAATATATCCCTGAGCGAGGTGTTAGAAAACCCGCAAATCCAGAAAATAGTTCCCTGGATTGTCCCAGTTTCAGTGCTAATACTTTGGGAACTTGCTTCCAGAACTGGTTTACTTTCAACCAGAATTTTACCAGCCCCTAGTGGCGTAATTGCTACAGCGATTAAACTAGGATCAACTGGAGAATTGTTTCAAAATATCGGAATTAGTGCTGGGCGGGCGATATGTGGTTTTATAGTTGGTGGCAGCATTGGGTTCGGCTTGGGATTGCTCAATGGTTTTTCCCCTGTAGCCGAGAAGTTATTAGATAGTTCCCTGCAAATGCTCCGCACTATCCCTAATTTGGCATTAATTCCGCTAGTGATTCTCTGGTTTGGAATTGGGGATCAAGCTAGATTATTTCTAGTATCTATGGGGGTATTTTTCCCCTTATATCTCAATACATTTCATGGCATCCGCAGTGTTGACCCTGGATTGATTGAGATGGGAAAAGTCTATGGATTGAAAACACCACAACTTCTGTGGCAAATTATTTTTCCAGGAGCCTTGTCTTCGATTCTCGTTGGTGTCCGTTTTTCCTTGGGGATTATGTGGCTCACACTAATTGTGGCAGAAACGATCGCGGCAGATTCAGGACTTGGTTATATGGCAATGAATGCCCGTGAGTTTATGCAAACTGATGTTGTGGTCTTGAGTATTGTGATCTATGCACTGCTGGGTAAATTAGCAGATGCTGTTGCCAGAGGATTAGAAACAAAATTCTTGGCTTGGAACCCCAATTATCAAAAGTCATAAATGCCAAAATCACCAAAGTCAAAAGTTGAAAAGTTTTGATTTTAACTTTTGACTTCTATTCATTTTGAGTGTGATTTGCTTTCTTCAACGTCTGATCAAATAATTAAATCCCGATTGTGCTAAAAAAGGAGGTTTTGCAAGTGAGTTCAAATGTACAAGGTACACAACTAAGTATTTTGGATTTGACGAAGACTTTTGGTAAGAAAACTGTTTTAAACTCGCTGAATTTAGAAGTTGAAGCAGGTGAGTTTGTCGCTATTGTCGGACGTAGTGGTTGCGGTAAGAGTACCTTATTGCGTCTTGTGTCAGGATTAGATAAAGCAACTTCAGGCGGAATACTACTGAATGGAGAACCCCTGCGTAGACTCAGCCGTTCCGTAACAGTGATGTTTCAAGACCCCCGCTTGCTGCCGTGGAAGCGCGTTGTTGAGAATGTAGGGTTGGGCTTGGAAGGTAATTGGCGTGAAAAAGCTTTGTGGGCACTTGATAAAGTTGGACTCAAAGATCGGGCTGATGAGTGGCCTTATGTCTTATCTGGTGGACAACGGCAACGGGTATCATTAGCAAGAGCGTTAGTCAGCCAGCCCCGTTTGTTGTTGCTAGATGAACCTTTGGGAGCATTGGATGCTCTAACTCGCCAAGAGATGCAGGGTTTGATTGAGAACTTGTGGCAAGAGCGAAGATTTACTGCGTTTTTGGTTACTCATGATGTGGAAGAGGCTGTGGCGTTGGCAGACCGAGTCATAGTGATTGAAAAAGGACAGATTTCTCTGGATTTGCCTGTGAGACTTTCACGCCCGCGAGATAGAAGTAGTGAAGTGTTTGTCAATATCAGAGAAGCAGTTCTCCAACGAGTAATGAGCAATGAAGCTACTCAGCCAAATAACCAAGTGTTGCAGTTGAGTAGTTGAGATTTAGCTTTGGTTAATTGATTAATTGCTTGAGGTAGCTGCGGTAAATAGGCTACTTCGAGACTCAATATTAGTAATATAAGAATCCTATCTGATTTATGAAATTCTCTACGAGAGGCTACGCCAACGTGAGGTACAGAAATACTCCACCGCCCTTGTCTAATAGATAAAAAAGGCTGTAAATTACTTTATACTAATTCTGTATGAAGATGCGCTAAACCATATTTAAGTACAAGGAAGAAAAACGAACCGCGTTCGCGTTAGCGTCTCCCCTTGGGAGAAGGACGCGAACGCGCAGAGCGTCTCCAAGAGTTGGACGCGAAGAAAGAAAGAAAGAAAGAAAGAAAGAAAGAAAGAAGTTAAAAGGGTTTGGCGCAGTTTTACAAAGAAATGGTATTAGCTGTTAATAATTTGTTCCACCACAACAAAAACATCTGGGAATGCAAGCGGTTGAATTGTTCCCCCAGTTAATGTCAGTTTTGTCGCGTAATCTCCATCTAAGATTTCTCGAAACACCACCAGGTGTAACTTTTTTAAATTAACAACCCAATATTCTAAAATACCTGCTTGTGCGTAAATTTTGCTTTTTGTTTCTAAATCTTTTTCTAAACTAGAGCTAGCGTACTCAATCAACCAGAAAACATTTTCTGGATAGGGATGATGCTCTCGATACTCGCGTCCTAAAGGTTGGACAATGGCAATATCTGGTTCAGGTTCCGAGTCGTTGGGTAGAGTAATTGGTTTAGCATGACGAATTTTGGCGCGTCCAGCCAATAACTTTGCTAGATACTCACCAGCTTCACCACTACTATAAGCATGGGGTTCCCCTTCTGGCGACATTTCGACAATTTCTCCTTGGAGTAGTTCAACTTTGCGATCGCTCAAAATGCCAGCGTCAATCATGCGGTGATATTCGTCAATCGTCCACTTAGCAACTATCACACTCATAATAAATTCAATAGTAAAGTCTGATTGATTGGGCAGTCGAAATATGATATTAACGGTTGCGCGTCCGTTGTTAACAATACCAGAAATCACCGATAATCGCGCTCCATTTCACTACTGAAGGAAACAGCAACTTTGTAACCAACGAATACCAAAAAGTCGAGCAAATGGGTGTTTATTACGTAAAGATCGCGCCGATTCTATACCTATTTTATCAACTGCATATTTCCCTGTTTCTATATCAATAATCACCATCTTACCGATGTTTTCTTCTCGTTACACTTGTTGACGAATGCTATTTTCATATAATTCTTTCGCACGTCGTCCAACTTCTTCGCGGCTTAAAAGTATGGCTTGCACGCTCTTACTCCTTAATTCTTGATTTGTATTGATTCTATCTCAATATATAATGATGTGCGCTGAACAAATTCCAGAACTGTAACATTATGAACACGCCGAAAAACACGGAAAGCTCATAAGTAGTAATTTTCCCATCCCGACGGATGTAGCATAAGAAACTTGAGTACAGCGAAGTTTTAATTAGCTTCTGTTGAAAAAATAAAAACCTCTGCTGCTTGAGTCGGCCAAACAAATAGGTTTTGCTTTGCAATATCCAGGTCAATAGCAACGGCTTCTATTTGTTTTATAGAGTTATCTTGACCTCTGTATTTGAGCAACGTAGTAGATTGACCAATTTCTAAACTTGGTTCGCTGATGCGTATTTGCACTGGCGGGTTAATTTGAATTGGTTCCCAGATTCCAGTTGCTTGATCAATTTCAATTCCAGTAAGATGATGCTTGGTAACAAATTTATTATCTAAATGATTCCACCATTCAGAAATTATCTGAGCTTCTTTAGTATATTTTGGTGTATTATTACAGTACCAGCGAATAGCATTGGAACTATATTTAATTGCTTCTTTAACTTTGTCTTCCCAGTTCTGATCATTCAAGTCTATGCTGATCATTTGCCCTTCAGATTTTGAGCGATCGATATACACATAGAAAGCTGCAACATCTTCCCGGTGAGTGAGAACATAGCGACGTAGTTGATTGAGATTCATCGCTTCATACTTAGCTACTGTCATGGTTCATACCCTCCAGTTGGTTTAATCTCAAAGTCCAGATTTTGGCCAGCAAGTACGTATAAGTTTCCAGTACGTTCATCTACCCTAACAAGTTCGATGCTTGTGTATGGCCATCCAGGGTAAATGACATTAGTAAGTCGATAACAAAGCCTGTAGAGTCCCTGAGTTTGTTCGTTTGTGGGCTTCATATCGACTTTACTTGATTTACCTACTGATTATAGGGGTAAATGATATCTAAAATCACCTGCGAAAGGCGATCGCATCCTTCATAGTCAATCTTAAGTCTTTGGGTAGGGTAATTGGTTTAGATTGACGTATTGTGACATGATTGCCTAACAAATTTGTCAAAGGTTTACTTTCGCGCAAAAATCTTGAAGGCAAAAAGGTATTTTATGTCAATTAAAGTTTAAAAAATTAATTATAAGCAGGTTAGTCAAATTCTGTCGTCTGAGGAAAGCCACTTTTTAGACTTGAAATCAATAGACATAAAGCCAGCGAAACTAACTCGCTCTCTATCTGCATTTGCAAATGCTAGTGGTGGTGAAGTTTATATTGGAATTGATGAAACTAAAATTGATGGAAAAAATCAACGTACTTGGCGTGGCTTTGCTGATCAAGAAGATGGAAATGCTCATTTGCAAGTTTTTCAGGAACTATTCCCACTAGGTGAGTACTATAACTTTGTCGTGTGATGGTTGTATAGGGTTGGTTCTTCAAGTAGACATTAATAAAACCCGACAAATAGTTAAAGCTTCGGACAATGTTCCATATTTGCGACGTGGAGCGCAAAATTTGCCGCAGGATAGAGAAGACAAACTTGCACGGCTCAAGCTTGACAAAGGTATAGATTCTTTCGAGACAGCTACAGTCAATACTGATATAGAAGTTATTACAAACTCTCCTCCTATTCTTAATTTTATGCTTCGCGTTATACCGTCAGCAGAGCCAGAACAGTGGTTAAAAAAACAGCAGTTGATTATTAATGAAAAACCAACTGTTGCTGGTATTCTTCTTTTCTCTGAAGAGCCACAAGCCTTGCTACCGAAAAGATGTGGAGTTAAAGTCTATAGATATAAGACTACTAATGAAGAAGGTCGAAGGGAGAACCTGGCTGATGAGCCAATAACTATTGAAGGCTGCTTGTATGAGCAAATTATTGCAGCTGTAAAGAAGACTAAGGAGATAGTTGAAGAAATCCCAAAATTAGAGTCAGGAAAGTTAAACCATATCAAATATCCTGATGAAGTTTTACACGAAATTATCACTAATGCAGTACTTCATAGGGACTATAGCATTTTGAAAGATGTGCAAATTCGTATCTTTGATAATCGTGTAGAAGTTGAAAGTCCGGGTAATCTACCGGGACACATTACAATAGACAACATTTTGAAAGAGCAGTTTGCAAGGAATGGTACGATTGTCCGCCTTATTAACAAATTTCCTGAAGCACCCAATAAAGATGTGGGTGAGGGTTTAAATACAGCCTTTGAAGCGATGACTCGGCTGAGGCTAAAAGTTCCCATTATTGAAGAAAGGGAAAACTCAGTAATCATCTATATTCGACACGAACAACTTGCTTCCGTTGAATCAGCAATTATGGAATACTTGAATAACCATGATACTATAAACAACCGAACCGCACGAGATATTGCAAGTGTAAGCTCAGAAAGTACTATCAAGGCAGCGTTTAACAGGCTTAGAAATCAGGGGCTGATAGAAATAGTACCAGGAACTAAAACTGCTACCTCCGCTTGGCGTAAAGTTCAATAAGCAAATTATTAAACTAAGACAAAAAAACGGTAGAAGCTAAAAGCTTCTACCGTTTGCTAATTTTCTATTTGAGATTTAAATCCCAAACCCTAAATCTTACTCAACACCTTGGGGTAACAATTCCCGACGCTGTTGAGAACTAACTTGCACAACGCCATTTTCATCGACATCAACGATCGCAGTATCGCCATCTTTAATCCGACCAGACAGAATTTCTTCTGCTAGGCTATCTTCTAACAGGCGCATAATCGCTCGACGTAACGGTCTTGCGCCGTAGCTGGGACTATAACCTTCTTGAATCAAACGATCCTTGAAGCGATCGGTGACTTCTAGGGTGATACCTTTTTCTGTCAGACGACCAAATACTTCCTTGAGCATAATTTCGGCGATTTGTGTTACCTCCGGCTTGCTCAACTGACGGAAGACGATAATTTCATCGAGTCGGTTGAGGAACTCTGGACGGAAGTACTGCTTGAGTTCTTCGTTCACCAAAGAGCGAATTCGGTTGTAAGTTGACTCGGTGGCATCTTCGGAGAACTCAAAGCCGATACCACTACCGCCTTTTTCAATTACCTTAGAACCAATATTGGAAGTTAAAATCAGCAAGGTGTTCTTGAAGTCTACCGTGCGACCTTTGGCATCGGTTAACCGACCATCTTCCAAAATTTGCAGCAGCATATTAAATACATCGGGGTGTGCTTTTTCGATTTCGTCGAACAACACCACGGTGTAAGGACGCCGCCGCACGGCTTCGGTCAACTGACCACCTTCGTTATAACCAACATAACCAGGAGGTGAACCAATCAGCTTGCTGACGGTGTGACGCTCCATGTATTCGGACATATCTAAGCGAATCATCGCTTCTTCGGAACCGAAGAAGTATGCAGCCAAGGACTTCGCCAACTCGGTTTTACCTACGCCAGTCGGACCAGAGAAGACAAAGCTAGCTATGGGTCGATTGGGATTTTTTAAACCAACACGAGCGCGACGAATTGCCCGTGAAACTGCTCTCACAGCTTCATCTTGACCAATTAAACGCTGATGCAAGGTGTCTTCCATGTGCAGCAGCTTTTCAGATTCCGATTCGGTGAGTTTGCTCACCGGTACCCCAGTCCAGGAAGCGACAATGTGAGCAATGTCTTCTTCTGTAACTACAGGTTCATCACCTTCTGTGCCAGTTGCATTGGTCTTGCTTTGAGCGATCGCGCGAATTTCGGCTTTAATTTCCATCTCGCGATCGCGCAATTCTCCAGCTTTGTCAAAGTCTTGAGAGCGCACCGCATCATCTTTTTCTTTTAATATCTGACGCAGCTCTTTGTCTAACTCTTTGGCTGCGGGTGGCAGCTGGGAGTTAATCAAACGCACCCTAGAACCAGCTTCATCAACTAAGTCGATGGCTTTATCTGGCAGGAAGCGATCGCTAATATAACGATCTGACAACTTCGCCGCCGCCACCAATGCTTCGTCAGAGATTTTCAGTTTATGGTGTTGTTCGTAGCGTTCGCGCAGACCATACAAAATTTCAATTGTTTCATCAACTGTAGGTTCGCCAACCATTACTGGTTGGAAACGCCGCTCTAGTGCTGCATCTCGCTCGATGTGCTTCCGGTATTCATCTAGGGTTGTAGCACCGATGCACTGCAACTCACCCCTAGCCAAAGCTGGCTTGAGGATATTCGCTGCGTCAATAGCACCTTCTGCTGCACCCGCACCAATTAAGGTGTGTACCTCATCAATCACGAGAATGACATTACCCGCAGAGCGGATTTCATCCATGATTTTTTTCAACCGTTCTTCAAATTCACCCCGGTACTTGGTGCCTGCTACGAGCAAACCAATGTCCAGCGTGACGACGCGTTTATCTTCTAGGATATCAGGGATATCTTTAGTGGCGATGCGTGAAGCTAAACCTTCAGCGATCGCTGTCTTACCAACCCCTGGTTCCCCAATCAGCACTGGGTTATTTTTAGTCCGGCGACCCAATATCTGAATCACCCGCTCAATTTCCTTGGCGCGTCCCACCACCGGATCGAGCTTATTGTCCATTGCCATCTGGGTTAGGTTTGAGCCAAATTCATCCAGAGTCGGGGTTTTTGTGCGCCCGGATGAACCGCCTGGTGAAACTTCGGCAGTTTCTCCCAACATGCGGATGACTTGGGTTCTTACCTTAGATAGATCCACACCGAGGTTTTCTAGCACCCTAGCTGCGACGCCTTCCCCTTCGCGGATTAGGCCCAACAGCAGATGCTCGGTGCCAATGTAGTTATGCCCCAGTTGGCGTGCTTCTTCCAAGGAGAGTTCTAGAACTCGCTTTGCCCGTGGGGTAAACGGAATTTCTACGGCAACAAAGCCTGATCCCCGTCCGATAATTTTTTCAACTTCAATTCGGGCATCTTTGAGATTGACGCCCATTGATTTCAGCACCTTGGCGGCTACTCCAGTGCCTTCGCCAATCAGACCCAAGAGGATCTGTTCGGTTCCGACAAAGTTGTGACCTAAACGGCGGGCCTCTTCTTGGGCCAGCATGATTACCTTAATGGCTTTTTCTGTGAAGCGCTCAAACATGGCATTTATCCCATCATCTGCGGTCGTGCCGGTATGCTGATTTTAGCACAGGCAAAGCTTTTGGATGCCTGTATAACAGATTATAGACATCCTGAAGCTATGACTTGAGTTGATGGGCTAATTGTTAACTATTGACTACTTTTATCTGGCTAGTGTACTGAGGAGCTTTAGTTCACCAGCCTTTTTGGGATTTATTACAAATAGCTGACTGCTGACATTGAGAGTTTCTTTACTCAATCCCAAACACTTATATTTAACATTTGTATTTTTTTATGTCAAGAAAAAATACTTTATATATGTTTTTATCATGAAAAATATATTTTTGATAAGATATTTGAATATAAATAGATGCAGCAAAGTTGCATTTTTTTGCTGAAGGTTAAAAGCCCCATTAAGAAGTCGGAAGTCGGAAGTACAGTTTTGTAACGGGGATAAAGACTCATTGCCACAAAACTTAAAGCCGTCCTTTATGACGGGGTTTTAGACCCATCTTTTTGATAATTCCAGATTAATAATCCGTAACTACTTAAAAAGCAAGTGCCAAGAGGATTTGTCCAGGCGATCGCTGATAATAGAGTGCCACTGGTCTAAAGTTGCTTGAAATTTGGGGTATTGTAAATTTGGGAGCCAAAGAATCAGCGCGTCCTCATCATTATCTTGGTAGTAGCGCTTACGCCGGCCAGCTGTTTGGAAGCCAAATTTTTGATATAAAGATATAGCCCCCAAGTTGGAAGCTCGGACTTCTAGGGTCGCTCGCTCTAAGCCGCGATCGCAAGCTGTCTTAATGAGTGAATATAATAAAGCCTGTCCTAAACCTTGACGGTGATATTGGGGATGAACCGCCAAAATTGTAATGTGGGCTTCCTCTAAAATTGACCAAAAGCAACCCATTCCCAGCAGTCTCGAATTAGAGACAGGGGAAAATAAACCCAGCAAATCGCTGTTGGGACTGTCCAACTCTCGTTGGTAGCCCTCCATTGTCCATAATCTGCCAAAACAGGCTTGATCAAGTTCTAACAATGCACTCAGATGCTCTGGAGTCAGTAATTTAATTTCTAAGTCTAATGAGATCACATTTATTGAATAAGATTACAAACCATTTGTAAACTGGGAATCAGAAGACGAACTCAAAGCCCGTAATTTGAACAAGGAAAACTTTTATAGTTATGGTATCGACTCACCCCACTGGGGTTCAACATTCTGGAAGTCAATATTTACCTCAAAGGCACGACACCAGCGCCAATCCATCGCCTAATCAAGAACTTTTACCCTTGACTGCCAGAGTTCATGATCATGACCTCCTGGAAATTGGTGGGTGTGATGTCACGACCCTAGTTGAGCAGTTTGGTTCACCTTTATATATTTTAGATGAAGAAACCCTGCGTTCGGCTTCTCAGCAATACCGAGATGCTTTTAAGCAATACTACAAGGGCGAATCTCAAGTATTGTACGCCTCAAAAGCTTGGAATTGTTTAGCAGTTTGTGCGATCGCTGCCTCTGAGGGTTTAGGAATCGATGTCGCATCAGGCGGTGAACTTTACACCGCGCTGCAAGCAGGTGTCAATCCTGAGAAAATCTATCTTCATAACAACAATAAATCTCGTGAAGAACTGATTTTTGCCACTGAAGTCGGTTGCACTATTGTCGTGGATAACTGGCACGAGTTACGCACTTTGGTAGAAATTGTCGAGAGGGCAAATTCCTCCTCTGTACATCCTCGATTCCTGTTGCGTCTAACCCCAGGTATTGAATGTCACACACATGAATATATCCGCACGGGGCAACTAGATAGTAAATTTGGCTTTGATCCAAATGAGTTAGAGGAATTATTTACTTTTGTTAGCAAACAGTCTGTCCTTAACTGCGTAGGGTTACATGCTCATATCGGTTCCCAAATTTTTGAACGCCAACCGCATCGAGATTTAGCCGCTCTGATGGTGCAGTGGTTGCGGGAAGCGGCAAAGTATGGTTTAAATTTGACAGAGTTAAATGTTGGTGGCGGTTTAGGGATAAAGTATATAGAATCAGACGATCCCCCCAGTATTGAAGAGTGGGTGAAACCGATTTGTGAAGTGATCCAAGAAGCTTGTGCAGCCGAAAATTTACCTTTGCCAAAATTATTGTGTGAACCGGGGCGATCGCTAATTGCTACAGCTTGCGTCACTGCCTACACCGTCGGTTCATCGAAAGTTATCCCAGAAATTCGTACCTATGTAGCGATCGATGGAGGAATGTCTGATAATCCCCGCCCGATTACTTACCAATCAGTTTATCGGGCAGTGATTGCCAATAAAATGTCTTCTCCCTTAACCCAAACAGTCACAATTGCTGGTAAACATTGTGAATCAGGAGATATTCTGATTAAAAATGCCCTACTCCCAAAGACTGAACCAGGGGATATTCTGGTAGTTATGGGAACTGGTGCGTACAATTACAGTATGGCATCTAACTACAACCGCTTGCCCCGACCGGCAGCAGTTGTAGTGGCGAATGGCGAAGCAAATTTAATTTTGCAACGTGAAACTTATCAAGACTTAATTAGACAAGATCGCCTACCAGAAAGACTAAAAATATAGTCATTAGTCATTAGTCCTTGGGAGCCACTGCGTTGCGGTGAGTCCAGCGCTGTAGTGAGGCAGTCGCTCAGAGGGGGTCTCCCCCATGAGGAACTGCCGAAAGGGTTTCCCGCCGTAGGCGACTGGCGTTCGCCCTTGGCGTGCCGGAGGCATCACCCGGAGGGGGGTTCCCCCCGTTAAAGCAAGTGGCGTTCATTTGCCAGGAACTAATTACAAATAACTAATGACAAATGACTAATGACTAAATGTAATTAGAGGCAAAAGTGTAATCCAGATGTCATGAGAGATTGGTGGAAGCAATGGCTGACAAACCTAGGATGGTCACAGTCCTTGCTACTTGGGACTCTGGATATTGTCTTAGTGCTGGCGCTGACGTACATGATACTAGTTATTATTAGTGAGCGCCGGACACTCTGGATGGTGCGAGGATTCATTATCTTAATGCTAGCCTCAGCACTAAGTGGCAGATTAGGACTACTTCTGCTAAGTTTTGTACTGGAAAAGTTGGTGATTGGTTGTGCTGTAGCGATGGCAGTTGCTCTACAGTTAGAGTTTCGGCGGTTTTTGGAGCAATTGGGGCGTGGCGAATTCCGCCAGATGTTTCAACCCGACCGTCTGGCGATCCCCAAATCTGATAGTGTAATTGATGAAATTGTCGAGGCTGTTAAAGAATTGTCAAAAAACCGTATTGGAGCTTTACTAATTTTAGAAACCACAGGGCCAATTGATGAGCGAGATTTTTCTGTGCCAGGAGTAAAGCTGAATGCGGAGGTTTCTAAGGAACTGATCCAAACAATTTTTCAGCCGAAAACTTTGTTACACGATGGAGCGACATTGATTCGTGGCTCACGTATCGTGTCATCGGGTATAATTTTACCACTTTCGGGACGCACAGCCTCGCGCCAGTTGGGAACACGCCACCGGGCGGCAATGGGAATTACTGAGCGGGTCGAAAATTGCATTTGTGTAGTTGTATCTGAAGAAACGGGTTCCATTTCCTTAGCGGAACGCGGAACTCTAAATAGACCACTGACGATTAAGAAGCTGAAAGAGTCATTAGAGGCTCTTTTGTCCCCAACCGTGGATAGGGAAGCTGTTGCTCCTGGTCTGTTGAGTTTTGTTCATCAGATCGGTGGGAAGACACTAGCACTGGTTTCACGTTTACTCGGATTACCATCGACCGCTTCTCGAGATAAAAAATGACAGGACAACAAACTAAACTGCAAGATTTGCCTACTGATTTAAAACGAGAACTATTGCCCCAGCACGTTGCGGTGATTATGGATGGCAATGGTCGATGGGCTAAACGTCAGGGTCTACCCCGAATTATGGGTCATAAGCGAGGAGTAGATGCTCTCAAGGATTTACTTCGCTGTTGTCAAGATTGGGGAATTCAAGCACTGACAGCTTATGCTTTCTCGACAGAGAACTGGAAAAGACCACAGGAAGAAGTGGATTTTTTGATGACTCTGTTTCAAAGAGTTTTGCGCCAAGAACTGCGGGAAATGGTCGAAGAGAATGTGCAAATTAAGTTTGTGGGAAATTTGCAAGACTTGCCACGATCGCTCCAACAAGAAATATCCCGTTCAATGGCAGAAACCAAGGATAATCGCGGTATCCGGTTTTCGGTGGCAACTAATTATGGCGGACGGCAGGAGATTTTACAAGCTTGTCAGGCGATCGCAAAGCTTGTTCAGCAAGGTTTGCTACAACCCGATGAAATTGACGAGCAGGTGTTTGAGAGCCACTTGTATACAGCCGGAATTACTGACCCAGATTTGTTAATTCGCACAAGTGGAGAAATGCGCCTCTCAAATTTCCTTCTCTGGCAAATGGCTTATGGGGAAATTTACATTACCGATACTCTCTGGCCTGATTTTGATCGGGCTGAGTTTCACCGCGCCTTGTGTGCCTACCAGCAACGGGAGCGGCGGTTTGGGAAAGTCTAAAAGTGTGTGGAGTATGTCACAGCCAGTTACCAATGAGAATGAATGGTGCCCAGTATCCAGGGTGACTTTCAAGTTGCTGCTGATGCGCTTGTAGCCAAGCTATTTGAGTCGCTTGTAAAGCTTTGGCCTTGCTTAGTCCACTGTGCCAACTTTGATAAAATTTGGCTATCAGTTGCGCGGTTGCGGTATCATCAATTTTCCATAGAGAGGCTATAGCACTTTCAGATCCGGCTTGGATGGCGATTCCAGCTAGACCTAAAGTTTCACGATCGCTACCTACTGCTGTTTCACAAGCTGTCAAGGTCAATAACTCTATGGGATGATTGCGATCGCGACTATTACTAATTAGTTGATAAAGTTCGGTTATTGTCAATTTCTGATTATAAATCTCAGTTCGGCGAGATTTTTGATAATTTGCTTCCACTTTTTTACCAGTTACCAAGAATGTTTCTCTATCATCAATCCCAAACTTGCCGTGTGTTGCAAGATGAATTACTGGGTAAGTATTTTTTTGTAACTCTTGTTGCAAGCGATCAGGTGTAAAGTCTTGATCCAGTAAGCCCTTACTTTTTGGTAAACTCGTTGTAATGGTTTTAATCTCTAATTTCACTTGACTAAGCGGCTCAAAAGATTTTGCACCCGCATCCGTTTCAACGGTAGCTGCCTGTGTCAAGCCGAAAGCCAATATTCTTAATTCTTGAGGGTTATAACGGATTGGATTGGTTAGAGTCAGTGCTGGGGCAGTGGCGATCGCATACTTTTCAATCAAGAATTGCTTGCCGTCAAACAGCGCCCCCATCGGGACACTCCGAAGAATTCCATCTTGGATAAATACTAAAGTTTCGATTTTCTTTGTTTCTAAATCTTTGATAAAAGGACGAATGAACCAGTCATACACTTGTTGAGCTTTGGCTTTATAACTGTTTGCCAAATCGGAGCGCTTTTCTAGTTTAACTCGGAGGTCATTGATTACATCTTTGACTTCCTGACTCTTAGCCGGTACCCAAAACAATCGTGATTTAAATTTTTGATCACCGTCAGCCAAGGTAAGAATGATCGCCAGGCGATCTTTCAAGATAATCGAACTCAAGACAGCAGTGTTTTTCCCGATTAATGGCACTGGTTCCTGAATCAGTGCTAAATCACAATTATTACCTAAATAATTTTGTAGTTCTGCTAGCCTTAATTCATCTATTCCGAAAAGGACAAATTCCAAATTCTGTTGAATATCAGACTCTTGAACAAGATGCTGACTTTGCTCTAGGCGTAACTCCAGCAACTCGCGGTAAACTGGTTCAACATTGTCTCGAAAGTCAAATTGAAAATCTCGCTGTTCTAAGGTCAGGTCGCTACGGATAATTTTGAGGCTGTCAATAGATTCTTCATAAAAATTAATCGCTTCTTTCACCCGACCTGTGGCTTTAGATAGGCGTCCCGCCTGCCAAGCCCACAAGTAAAGGCTCTCGTTTGCGATCGTGCCAATCAGCGCTTGTTGAGTTAAATTCATCGCTTGTTGATAATCATGGCGACATTCGTAAATATGTCCTAATCGACCTTTGGCAAAGGATTCTCCCTCCCGATCTTGTATTTTTTGAGTGATTTCTACAGCTTTGTTGAGTAGTTCAATAGACGGGAGTAACGATTCTGACTCTAAGCATTGAGTTGCTGGGTCATTTGTTACCGACTTGCTGTTTTGGTTAACGAGTTGTAAAAGATTAGCGAGTTGAATCGCCCCATAAGCTTGCTCGCGGGAGTTAGGTAATTGTTCCAATACAACGATCGCTTGCTGTAATGTATTGTTAACTATGGTTTTATCCTGACGATGTTGGCGGTAATAAAGCCTAACTAGACCTAGTAGCGATCGCAGTTCGTTTACTCTATCGCTTTGGCTACGGGCTAGATTCAGACTTTGTTCAAAATATTGTGCAGCTTGGCGATCATCACTAACCGTGTCTTGCTGGAATTTTTGGGCTGTTTTATTATCGCCTACCTCGCTAGCGAATTCAGCACGACGCTCATTCCCCTTAGCCAGACTAGCGTAGGTATTGGCTAAACCATTTAAGCTAGACATTAGATAAGTTTGATTATTGATGCGCTGGGCGATTTCATAACTGCGTTCAAAATCTTGAATAGCTTTCTCGTACTCGCCTTGGAGACGATGAGCATTTCCCAGACTGCCCCAAGCGGCGACTTCGCCCAGATCATCTGAGTGGTGGCGGGCAATTTCTAGGGAACTATCCTGAGTACATGGCAAATTGATTTGATTTTGACCGCACAAAATAGCAACTGCCCGTCGGTGCTGTCCCAGGCTACTGTAGAGTTGAGCCTGTTCTGTCAGCATCCGTCCTACTTTTATCGGCTCATTTGTTTGACGATAGTAGGCAATAACTTGCTTTAATTGCGCGATCGCTTCGGGTATTTGACCTACTTGTTGGTATGCTCTGGCAAGGTATGTGAGGACACTTATTCTATCAGCATAATTACTGTTGCTCTCTTGATCGGAGGAGAGAGCTTTTTGCCAAGACTTAATTGCTCCTTGAATATCGCCAGCTTGATATAGCTTAAGTCCTTGCTGCACCAGCTGTGTTAAAGCGGACGATTTAGCTGTTGCGATCTCTGCAATTCCCTGATGCCCAATTGTTAGAGAAGGATGTGCTAACCACAAGCATAAGGTTAGCGTTGTGAGGAAGATAACTGCCCAAACGCGACGAATACGGTATGGCAAGCCTTGCATAATGGCACAAAGTAATATTTTAATTAATCAGCGATCGGTACGTCTCTAGTTGCTAAATCAGTGGACATCGCATAACTAAATACAGTGTATACACAAGTTTTTCCCAACGCAATTTACAGTTAAGTCTCATAGCCTCTGAGATACCTCACCCTGGTTTTGCTACGCAAAACCTGTCCCTCTCCTTAGTAAGGAGAGGGATGTCTGATAGGACAGGGTGAGGTTTTTTTATTATGGTCAGTTCAGCCGACATGATATTATTTATCTCTGTAATCTGCTGTTGTTAAAGTCAGAACCTATATGCATTTACTCAAAGTATCAATTTTGACAATATTAATCACAACATTTTCATTTGTTCAACAAAGCCGTGCTGATACTATTGTGCCACCAATTAAGACACAGGTGAACGAAGTAGCACAGTGGTTCACTGGTTTTTTTGATAATGCCCAACAGATTGCTAATAGCCCTTCTGTGCCATTGATTACTATGTCAAATTGTAGTGTGCAACTGGATGATACTAATCCTCTGGCTGACACACAGAACGTTTATCTAGAACAAGAAAGCCCAGGTTTTGAACGCCTACGCCTTTATTCTTTTAGTGAACGGAATTTGGCTGTGAATCTAAGTATTAGCAGCTTTTTGAATGAAAATACTGTACGTGGGTTATGCAATCATTCTCAGTCTACGCGAACTGTTAGTATTAACAATGTTGAGAATAACACCTGTAATCTGCAATTATTTTGGGAGCCGAACAGCTACATTGGAAATAACGCTCCCAATGGCTGTATAACAAGTGATGGCTTCAAAGTGGTTTCCGACGTAACTATTGAGCAGAATAGCATCGACTCCCTAGACAAGATTTTTGATGCTAAAGATAATTTGCTTATTGCCACACCCATCGAATTCCGTCAAGTTGAGTCTGTTCCAGAACCCTCTGTTACATTAGGGTTGCTGGTTTTGGGAATTTGGAGTACAAAAAACGCAATTTCAGATAACCTAAAACAGAAATCAAAAAAGAATAAAACCTCTGTGATATAACTTATACATTTAGGATGCTCACAGCACCAAGAGACTTTCAAGCCTATTCCCTATTCCCTGCTATACATCAGTGTGAGCAGAGAAAAATTTCCAATTACCCGGATACAAAAATCGTTGTCGCCAAGTTCTTGCTATAGGCCAACTCAACTCGCAGACAGTGCCTTGGGGAGAGTGAGGAAATCGTCGAAACTTACCTCTCAATTTTCGGGCTAAATCTTGAGCTTGGTCTGTTCCTCGCCCGCCACTTTGATAGTTAGATTTGGATATAATTCCAGATCCATTATCAATTATTTGCAAGCAATACTCGCTCGCCGATCGCAAACAAATAACATCAAGACGGGTAGCTCCTTGGGAATGTTTGCCGACATTACACAAAGCTTCTTGCAAAAATAAGTATAAGCCCCGCTTTTGATCTGCATTTAAGTAACAATCTTCTAGTGGCTCAAAATTGGGAGGAATAAAACTTTGAATTGTCTCAAATCCTGGAAATTTTCTTTGTAAGGTACTGTCGTAAATATGATAAAGTAACTCAGGAATTGGAATTTGTAGATCGAGAACGACATTTCCTTCTAAGTAGAGACTGTGATTGCGACTCAGCATTTCTTGACTAAGAGAATCAGGGATACTTCGTAATTCCCGATTCAGTTGTTCAAGTTGCGATCGCAATTTCTCAGTTTCTATGTCTTCTTCGCCAAGACTCCTTAAAATTACAGCCAGAGTTTGCAGAGGTCCATTATGGATTGTCTCAAAAGAGCGCTTGAGAGTTAGACTACGTTGTTCGAGTAATGTTCTTAAATCTCGGTCGAAAAAAGATGTTGTCAGTCCGGCACATGCTAGAGCTAACAAGGTTGGTACTAAAGGAATCCACCAACCTACAATTAGGAGAATATAACAAACTCCCACAAGTGCGATGCTAGCTAACCCCAGGCTCGACAGTGTTTTTACAGGAGATTTCAGGATTGAACCGAGAATTATACCAAGTAAACCCCAAGCAAAAATCCACAAATATTCCCAAAATTTTGACCACACTTTTAACAGTGGTCGTTTGTCTAAAACATTACTAATAATTTGGCTGGTGGCATGGGCGTGAATCTCTACACCATAAATCCATTGATACTGATTAGCAGAATTTTCAAATCCTAAATCTTTAGTATAAAATGTACGTTTTACTGCTGAAGTGATAAATCGATCTTTAATACTGGAGGCAGTCATACCGACAATCACGATGCGATCGCTAATCCAATTGGGATCAATTTTTTTAGTGAGAACATCTCTCAAAGATAAGATGCGAAAAGGTTCGGGATCAGAGCGAAAATTTAATAGTATCTGAAAGCCATTAGCATCAGTTCCCACATATCCGCCAGAATTGGGAAGAAAGCGGACTAGCCGACTCGAACCAAACCCGATCGGATCGTAAGAACGACTGCCATGATGAAATACAATTCCTTGTTCGCCTAAATAGAATTGTGCTAAACGCAGAGGTAAGGAGTATTTAAGTTTTCCTGTGTAAGTCTTGCTTGCCATCAAGCTGCGGCGGAGCTTGCCATCAGGGTCAACTATTACATCTGCAAAGCCGACTCGTTCGGGAGGTAACTCAGGCGGTGGCTTAACATTAAAAGTTCGTTTCTGATTTAATGCAACTTCAACTCCAATGATATTTGGATTTTCTCTTAAGGCAAGTGCGAAGTCTGTACGATCTGAATTACTATCTTTGTCCTTAAAAAGATCCAGACCGATGACTCTAGGTTTGTAAATATCTAGAATGCTCAACATTTTAGCAATGTCTTTATCTGGTATGGGATAGCTTCCTACATAGTTAATATCCTCTTCATCAATGCCGACAATTACCACCCGTGGATCGATGGCTTCATTAGGCCGTATCCGTAGCAATTGGTCGAATGCAAGCCACTCTTGCGATTGCAATAATCCTGTTGAGCGAACCAGCACGATCAATCCGATTATTGAGAGTCCTGGGAGAATAACTTCTCCCCAGAGTTTCAGTTGTTTATAAACTTTTTTCCAGGAATTGCCTTTTATAATAAGCGTAAACTTCATCAATTGATTAATCCGATTTTTCTAGCTGCGATCTCAATTTGAATTCTCAATTCTTTACCAGGTTCGTCATAGACACCCAAAGAATCTTGCAGTCTAATCCAATAATTTCTGACAGTGCGATCGCTCAACTTCATTTTTTGAGCGATCGCTTTATCTGTTAAGCCTTCTTGATATTTCAGCGTCAGTACCTCGAGCCATTTTCGGTCAAATTCTGGGCGCGATCGCAGTTCTGAAGATAAATAAATAGAGCCGCGCAATGCCAAGTCAACTAACTTCAACATTTCGCGGATTGGCAAAGACTTATCCATAGCGGCAAAACCACCTTCATAAGCATTAATTATCGGTTTGAGACGTACCAACGGTTTGACATTGGTACTCACCACCACTAAGTTAGGGGCAAGAGTGCTTTCCATCAAAGTTTTGCTCAGTTGCATACCAACCTCAACCTGAGCTAGAGCTTGAGGCTTTTCTGGCAGACATAAGTCCACAATTAATAAGTCTGGGTGGTGGCGTTCAAATTGCTGATACGCAGTTTGGGCATCCTGAGCTGCGAAGATTTCCGCTTCTGGATATTTCTCCTTGAGCGCTGGAATTGTACCTTGAAGAATGGCTTCGTGGTCGTCAACAACTAAAAACTTTTGCAAAGTTTGCTTTGGCTCTCGGTTCATAACTGGTTTACTTTTTAATATATTTATTCAACCTACCAAAACTAGAGGAAGTCTAACTTTTTGTGGCGAGAAATTAACTTGCCATTTACAGCTATTTTCAGGTAAATAGACCACGCGGTAGGGGCACAGCATTGCTGTGCCCCTACGACAGATGTGGTTCAAATACATGATTTCTGCTGTAAGTAAAATTTATCCTTCAAGACTAGGATACAAATAATCAACTGACTCCGTGTTGCAGTTTGAGGAATTTAGTTTTCCAAAATTGGAAAATTAGTACCTTAGTTAAGGAATATGACAACTTGTTAAAGTTGATGACGTAGTATGACCACTGGTTATGAGGAGTCTATAAGTCTTGTGAAAGCTAAATTAAGGTGTTATCAAAGCTGGAAATCGCTGCTATTTAGTTCTGGGGCGATAACTATAACGGGATGCTGTGCTTTTGTAATGACTAGCCCCGTCTACGCCCAAATTATTCCTGATAATACACTTGAGGTAAATTCCAGGGTCGCGCCGGGATGCACAACTTGCACGATTGAAGGTGGAACAGTTCGGGGAAGCAACCTGTTCCACAGTTTTAGCGAGTTTTCCGTACCTACAGGCGGGGAAGCGTTTTTCAATAATGCGACGCAGATTCAGAACATCTTCACTCGCGTTACAGGTAACTTAGCCTCAAATATTTATGGGATGATTCGGGCAAATGGGACTGTAAATTTATTTTTAATCAATCCGAATGGAATTGTCTTTAACTCCAATGCCTCCCTGAATATTGGCGGTTCGTTTATTGCAAGTACTGCTAATAGTCTTAATTTTAGTGATGGGATTAAATTCAGTGCTGTAAATTCTCAAACTCCACCTTTGCTGACTATCAATGTACCCATTGGCTTACAATTTGGGACGAATCCGAGAAAGATTCAGGTAGAAGATTCTAATTTAAAAGTTAATCCGGGTCAGACCTTAGCACTTGTAGGCGGTAATGTGGAGCTTAATGGTGGTCAACTCCTAGCTTCGGGTGGAAATGTGGAGTTGGGAAGTATAGCAGAGACTGGTACAGTTGGTTTGAGTATTAATGGCTCATACCTTGGTTTAAGTTTTCCTAATGGCGTTGAACGAGCTGATGTATCTCTGGGCAATGGTACTGATGTCAATGTACTCGCTGGTGGTGGGGGTAGTATTGCGATCAATGCCCGTTCCTTGCATATGACTGGAGAAAGTACACAGCTACAGTCAGGGATAGCATCAAAGTTGGGTTCTGTTGACTCACGGGCGGGAGATATTGAAATTAATGCAACAGATGCAATAAACCTGAATGGAAGTAGTATCTCTAATAGGGTGCAATCAAAAGCTGTAGGTAACAGTGGCGACATCAATATAACGACCGGATCGCTTTATGCAAGAAATGGCGGTCTACTGAATACCGAAACCTCTGGACAGGGGAAGGCTGGCAGTATAAACATAGTTGCCCGTGATACCGTTTCCTTTGATGCCAGTCAGGCATCCAGTGCTGTACGACCAACAGGCGTGGGCAAAGGTGGCAACATCAACATTACAACTGGGTCACTCTCTGTTACCAATGGTGGTGAGTTGGTTGCTACCAACTATGGTGGAAAGGGGGATGCAGGTAGTGTGAATATTACTGCCGGGGATACCGTTACCTTTGATGGGATAGGTAGCAATGGATATCCGAGTGGAGCATTCAGCAATGTCTTCCCAAACGGGGTGGGCAACGGTGCCGACATCAACATCAAAACTGGGTCACTTGATCTGAAAAATGGCGCTGTATTGAATGCCACAACCGAAGGAAAAGGAGATGCGGGCAGTATAAACATCACATCTGGGTCACTTGATCTGAAAAATGGCGCTGCATTGATTACCAGAACCGAAGGGAAAGGAAATGCAGGCAGTGTGAATATATTTGCTCAACATACAGTCTCCTTGGATGGGGTAAGTGCCAATGGCAGAAACACCACGGTAGCCAGCACAGTGCAGAGAGGAGCCGAAGGTCAGGGAGGCGATATCAACATCAAAACTGGGTCACTCTCTGTTACAAATGGTGGTGAGCTGATTGCTACCAACTTTGGTGGAAAGGGGGATGCAGGCAGTGTGAATATTACTGCCGGGGATACCGTTACCTTTGATGGGATAGGTAGCAATGGATATCCGAGTGGAGCATTCAGCAATGTGTTCCCAAATGGGGTGGGCAACGGTGCCGAGATCAATATTAACACTGGGTCACTTGATCTGAAAAATGGCGCTGAGCTACTCAGCGGAGTGCAGAGAGGAGCCGAAGGTCAGGGAGGCAATATCAACATCAAAACTGGGTCACTCTCTGTTACAAATGGTGGTGAGCTGATTGCTACCAACTTTGGTGGAAAGGGGGATGCAGGCAGTGTGAATATTACTGCCGGGGATACCGTTACCTTTGATGGGATAGGTAGCAATGGATATCCGAGTGGAGCATTCAGCAATGTGTTCCCAAACGGGGTGGGCAACGGTGCCGACATCAACATCAAAACTGGGTCACTTGATCTGAAAAATGGCGCTGTATTGAATGCCAGAAACGATGGGAAAGGAATTGCAGGCTCATTAATAGTTGAAGCTAACTCTATCAATCTTGACAACAATGCAACAATCAGTGCTGACACAAATGGAGGACAGGGAAATATTAATTTGCGATCGCGCGATTTATTGCTCCTACGCCGAGGTAGTAGTATCACTACCAACGCTATTGGTACTGCGACTGGTGGCAATATTACGATTGATACCGATAATCTAGTCGCTGTTCCAAAAGAAAATAGCGACATCGGTGCCAATGCTGAAGATAGCTTTGGTGGTCAAGTAATTGTCAATGCTTCTGGCATCTTTGGTACCGAGTTTCGTCTACAACCCACGCCATTAAGCGACATTACAGCTAGTTCTGCTCGTGGTTCTGAGTTTAATGGCGTAGTGCAACTCAACACGCTTGATGTTAACCCTAGTCAAGGCTTAAATGCTCTGCCCACAAACATTATCGATACTTCCCAATTGATTGCCAATAGTTGCATTGCACCGAGTAAACGACCACAAGGGAAATTCATCATCACGGGGAACGGAGGTTTGCCAGTGATGCCAGATGACCCCTCAATTGCACCCTATCAAACTTATCAAATCCCAACTGTCCAGAGTGCAAGTATCTCAACGCCACAAGAAAACGCTCTCGACCCAAAAGACTCGATTACTAGCAACAAACCTCACAATGCTCCTAAATCTGCACCACTGATTGAAGCTCAGGGATGGATGTACGGAGCTAATGGTGAGGTGATTCTCACTGCCTCTGCACCTACTGTCCCTCCTCACGGTTCTTGGTTAAAACTCCCTACCTGTTCGGGTTCCTAAGAAGTTAGGACTTACGCACTGAAGCCTGAAACTCTACAACCCACAAATTAAAACCTCACCCTTGCTTTATCCAAGGCTAAATCTTTCCCTCTCCTTATTAAGGGTGCGGTGTACACACAAGTCTTTGGTGACGCCATTTAAGATTTATCGCGCAGCCCCTGAGATACCTCACCCTGATTTTGCTATGCAAAAGCTGTCCCTCTCCTTATTAAGGAGAGGGATGTCCGATAGGACAGGGTGAGGTTTTTCTTTGTTTTGGGTAATTCGATGACTTGTGTGTACACCGTAGCCTAAAAAAGGGTGAATTTCTAAAGCTTTTTAAGGGGTTGGAGGATTCTGAGTGCGTAAGTCGTGGAAGTTTTAGTTATCTTCGGAAATTGACTTTCCAATTTTGGAAAGTCAATTTCCTAACTTGACGATGCGCGTCTAATTAAATTTATCTATTCTAAAAGAGTGCGGTGAAGGCGAACACCTAAAACGCGATCGCTACACATACTAAACTTACTAAACTCCCTCAATTAACTAAGGACAAAAACAATGTCTAACATCAACAACCAAACCCAAGACCTCTACAGCGTCGAATTGGTGCAAGACCTTGACCATGAAGCCGCTGCTACTGTTACTGGTGGTACATTATACATTTCCACTGATGCTAATGCTCAAGGAAGTCAGCTAGTTCTCGGACAAGGATATACCAGTTTAGGAGGCTATAACAATAAAGTATCTTGGTACCAAACGACTAACGAAGGTTGGTATGCCTACACTGGTGAGAATTACACAGGTCAATCCTACTATCTACCACCAAACACCTCAGGTAACTTATCCGCTTATGCTAACGACACCTGGCAGTCTGCCCAACCTGCATCCCAATCTGCTCCGATTAACGGAGGTCATCACTGGTGAGAATTACACAGGTGAATACTACTATCTACCACCAAACACCTCAGGTAACTTATCCGATTATGCTAACAACACCTGGCAGTCTGTCTAACCTGCATAATCATCTCGGTTCTATTTCATACCGCAGACTAGAATCATGAAAAACTTAAAACAGAAAAGAATGCTCTCACCTTCCCTTTTAGCTGAGTAACATCCTTTTCTGGCAGTTTGTAGGGGCGAGGTCGTTTTCGCTCTTACTTTTTGATTTTATTTAAAATAGCACAAATAAACGTAAATGGCAATATATATAGCTTGATTCTTGATTGAAGCTCAGGGATGGATGTACGGATCTAATGGTGAGGTGATTCTCACTGCCTTTGCACCTACTGTCCCTCCTCACGGTTTTTGGTCACAATTATCTACCTGCTCAGATTGCTAAGAAGTTAGGACTTACGCACTGAAGCCTGAAACTCTATAACCCACAAATCAAAACCTCACCCTGATTTTGCTATGCAAAAGCTGTCCCTCTCCTTATTAAGGAGAGGGATGTCTGTTAGGACTCTTTGAGGTTTTTGTTTTGGGTAATTCAATGACTTGTGTGTACACCGTAGCCTTAAAAAGGGGGGAATTTCTAAAGCTTTTTAAGGGGGTTGGGGGATCTGAGTGCGTAAGTCCTGGAAGTTTTAGTTATCTTTGGAAATTAACTTTCCAAAATTGGAAAGTCAATTTCCTAACTTGACGATGCGCGTCTAATTAAATTTATCTATTCTAAAAGAGTGCAGTGAAGGCGAACACCTAAAACGCGATCGCTACACATACTAAACTTACTAAACTCCCTCAATTAACTAAGGACAAAAACAATGTCTAACATCAACAACCAAACCCAAGACCTCTACAGCGTCGAATTGGTGCAAGACCTTGACCATGAAGCCGCTGCTACTGTTACTGGTGGTACATTATACATTTCCACCGGATATAATGGTTCAGGAAGTGAGACACCTGTCGGAAAAGCATATACCAGTTTAGGAGGCTATAACAATAAAGTATCTTGGTACAAGGTAACGGGTAACACTGGTTGGTATGCCTACACTGGTCAGAATTACACAGGTAAAAAATACTATTTAGCACCAGGCACACAAGGTAACTTAGGCGGTTACGCTAACAATAACATTGAGTCTGTACTACCTGCATTACCTGCATAATCAGGTCGGTTCTATTTCATGCCGCAGACTAGAATCCTGAGAAACCTAAAACACAAAAGAATGCTCTCACATAAGCTTTTAGCTGAGTAACATCCTTTTCTGGCAGTTTGTGGGGGCGACGTCGTTTTCGCTCCTACTTTTTCATTTAAACAATTGTAGGACAAATAAACGTAAATAACTTTCCAAAATTGGAAAGTCAATTTCCTAACTTGACGATGCGCGTATAATGAAATTTATCTATTCTAAAAGGGTGAAGTGAAAGCGAACACCTAAAACGCGATCGCCGCACAGACTCAACTTACTAAACTCCCTCAATTAACTAAGGAGAAAAACAATGTCTCAGATCAACAACCAAACCCAAGACCTCTATAGCATCGAATTGGTGCAAGACCTTGACCATGAAGCCTCTGCTACTGTTAGTGGTGGTGCTTCAGCGCAAGTATTTACGGATCCAAATTTCTCAGGAACTGGTTCAGATGTTTTTAATTCTGACATCTCTTTGTTCAACCCCGATGTTTTTAACGATAAAATATCATCGATTAAAGTCTTTTCTGGTCAATGGACATTTTGGTCAGATTCTAACTTTAGTGGTTCAGGTATAATTTTGGGACCTGGAGAATATTCTGACCTCTCACAATTTTATGGAGGTGTATATAATGATGTCATCTCGTCAGCAAAAATAAACATTCAATAATGACGAAGTTACATTAAGTTTTGGAATTACCAACAACTTAATATCATTTTTTGAGTAGTTTTCGTAGGTTGGATTACGTTCTGCATAACCCAACCTACTTTAACAACGACACAATCTCATCTTTCTCCCCTCTATCGTAGAATTAGATTTTCTACAACTTTTTTAGGCATTTTCTCTAGATAGCAAAACTGCCTCAAAGGATAAATTTTTGAGGACGTCTTGGCACTATTAACTTATCAGTTAATCCTGATAAGTTAATAGGTAGGATTTAAACAAGAATAGTTTTAATTTCTTCACGAATGAGTAGGTTTGAGTAACAACAGTTCCCTGTTCACTAATTTTAATCATTAAAACAATGAAATACCAAAGCATATTGCAACACAGTGAAGAAGATTGTGGCGCTGCTTGCCTTGCAACTGTTGCCAAACATTACGGACGCACTTTGACTCTGAGCCGGGTACGAGAAGCGGTAGGCACCGGATCGCGAGGTACTACTCTGCTTGGTTTGAATCGGGGTGCAGAAGCTTTGGGATTTAATGTCCGACAAGTCAAAGCTTCTCCTCAACTAATCGACAGTTTAAATAAAACTCCAATGCCTGCCATTATCCATTGGAAAGGCTATCACTGGGTAGTTTTATACGGACAAAAGGGAAAAAAATATGTAATTTCCGATCCGGGTTTTGGTATCCGCTACCTCAGCCGTAAGGAATTAGTTGAGGGTTGGAGCAATGGAATCATGCTGCTATTGGTGCCAGACGACACCCGTTTTTCTGAGCAGCCGGATGACAAAATGACTGGCTTTGGACGCTATCTGGTGCGTGTTTGGCCATATCGCTTTCTTCTGGGTCAGGCGATCGCAATTAATATTGTAATCGGACTTTTGTCTCTCGCCTTTCCTTTGATGATGCAACTGCTCACCGATGATGTGTTAGTGCGGGGAGATACTCAACTATTAACCACCGTGGCAATTGGGGTAATTGCCATGAACTTGTTTAAAAGTGCAATTGGTTTGGTACAGTCTCACCTGATTGGTCACTTCGGTCAACGGTTGCAATTAGGACTGCTAATGGACTATGGTCGAAAACTTTTACACTTGCCCTTATCTTACTTTGAAGGACATCGTAGCGGGGAAGTCGTCAGCCGAATTTCCGATATTCATGCCATCAATGACTTAGTTTCGCAGATTGTTCTTGGTTTACCTAGCCAATTTTTTATTGCTGTAGTTTCCTTGGGCTTTATGCTGTTTTTGAGTTGGCAACTGACTCTGGCTTCGGTATTAGCCTTTATCGTCGTCACCTTAGTTAACCTGCTTTTCCTACCCGCTTTGCGCCAGAAAACCCGTAAGCTGATCATTCTAGGTACTGAAAACCAAGGCTTTTTGGTGGAAACCTTTCGTGGCGTTCAAGTACTCAAAACAACCCAAGCAACTCCACAAGCTTGGCAAGAATATCAAACCAATTATGGTCGCATCGCTAACTTGGGTTGGAGTACGATGAAGTTGGAGCTATACAGCAGCACATTCACTAATATTCTTTCAACTATAACTAATATAGGTTTACTCTGGTTAGGCAGCTATTTAGTAATTAATCACACATTATCTATTGGTCAACTACTAGCCTTTAACGGCATGAGTGGCAACTTTCTCGGTTTTCTGAGTTCAGTGATCGGGTTAGCTGATAAGTTTATTACTGCCCAAATTGTCATCCAACGGATGTCAGAAGTGATTGACGCGACCGCAGAAGACTCGAATGAAGAGAAAAAGCCTTGGGCAAAAATTTCTACTGATGCCAATATTATCTGCACTAAAGTTAACTTTCACCATGCTGGAAGAGTTGACCTATTGCAAGATTTTTCGTTGACTATGCCTGGTGGTAAAGTGATTGCTTTAATTGGTAAATCTGGTTGTGGTAAAAGTAGCCTAGCTAAACTGATTGCTGGTTTATATTCCCTCCAGTCAGGCAATATCCGTTATGGCATCTATAACAGACAAGACTTATCTTTAGAATGTCTGCGACAGCAGGTAGTTTTAGTCCCGCAAGAGCCGCACTTCTGGAGTCGCTCAATTTTTGATAACTTCCACTTCAGCTATCCTGATGTGACTTTTGAAGAAATTGTCACAGCTTGTCAGATTGCAGGAGCAGATGAATTTATTAGCGAATTACCTGACAAATATCATACTGTGTTAGGAGAATTTGGAGCTAATCTTTCAGGTGGACAACGGCAGAGATTAGCGATCGCCAGAGCAATAATTACTAACCCGCCGATACTGATTTTAGATGAATCTACTGGCGCTCTCGATCCGGCCAGTGAAGTTGAAGTACTAGATCGACTGCTTACCCATCGCCAAGGCAAAACCACAATTTTAATTAGTCACCGTCCCAGAGTCATTGAGCGAGCCGATTGGATTGTATTACTAGAGAAAGGACGTTTGCAAATCCAAGGTTCTCCAGAAGAATTGCGCCAAATTGCTGGCAATCACTTGGACTTCCTAGAGAATGTTCGACCATCAACTCCGAGTTTAATAGCGAAATCTTCCGGCTCTGCTGCTAATGGCAAATATGTCACCATCAATTAACTAATTCGTAATTCGTAATTAATTCTGTTTAGGTACTTGTTATGGTTAGTCAATCTAATTCTGTCGTACTTCCCCAAGCTGAAGAAAACGATTTTCTGCCACCACTTGGTAGTTGGACTACTATTGGTGGTGCGATCGCATTGGTTACTGTGACAATAGCAGTTGCCGCCGCCTCTGTAACTCAATACAAAACCACCGTTCAAGCACAAGCAAGCCTGCGTCCGGCTGGTGAGTTGCGGCTGGTTCAGGCTGCTACGGAAGGCCCAGTTATGCGGATTTTTGTGAAAGAGAATCAGATTGTCAAAACAGGAGATGCGATCGCTGCTATTGACGACTCCCGCCTGCAAACTAAAAAGAGCCAACTAGAAAGTAGCATTGGGCAAACAAAATTACAACTGGTGCAAATCAACGCTCAGATTCATGCTCTTAATAACCAAATTGCAGCCCAAACTGACAGCAGTAAGCGTGCAGTTGCGGGGGCTGAAGCTGAATTGAGCAGTCGCAAGCGGGACTATCAAGACAAGCGAATTACTACTGTTAGTGATGTCCAAGAAGCCTCTGCAAACGTCAGAGCCGCAACTGCTGGCTTAAGTGCAGCGCAGACAAAGCGAAACCGATATGAGAGTGTAGCCAAAATTGGAGCTTTGTCACAAGATCAATTCGAGGAAGCACAACTAGCTGTTCGCCAGCAAGAACAAGTACTTGAGGGTGCCAAAGCCAAATTGCAAAGCTTACAAGCTGCCCTGAATCCAACTTCAGCAGAAATTGCGATCGCCCAAGAACGCATTGCTCAAGAAAAAGCTACCGGACAAGCTAGCATCGCCACATTAGACAAAGAACGCAACGCGCTTATTCAACAACGGATTGAAACGCAAAAACAGTTCGAGCATGATGACCGCGAACTTAAACAAGCGAATATCGAGCTTAAGGAGACGATCATTTCTGCAACAGCAGACGGCGTTATTTCCAAGCTAAACCTACGTAATCCCGGCCAAACATTGCGCCCTGGAGATGAAATCGCCCAAATTGTTCCTACTTCTGCCCCCTTAGTGATTAAGGCAGTGGTAGGAACTGAGGATAAAAGCAAGTTGAAGCCAGGACAAAACGTGCAAATGCGAGTTTCTGCTTGTCCTTATCCAGATTACGGTACTCTCCAAGGTAAAGTTAAATCAATTTCTCCAGATGCATTTTTCCCACCAGCGAATAATGATGCTGCTACAGGTGCTACTGCAACTACTCCCAAAGGTGCTGCCTTCTATGAGGTAACAATTGAACCTCAAACCCTGTCTTTAGGTCGAGGAAACAAACAATGTTCCATTCAAATGGGAATGGAAGGCAGAGCCGATATTATTTCTAAACAAGAGACTGTACTCCAATTCTTTTTGAGAAAAGCAAGGCTAATGGTAGATGTTTGACCGAAGAAAGGCAGAGGGCAGGAGGCAGAAGGCAGAAGGAATAAAATATATTTTTGCCCTCTGCCACTTTCTTTTCAAGCCCCTAAATTTATTTATGAACAAAGGTAAAAAGATTTTTTTCGAGACACGCAGTGCGAGAAAAAAGGTGTCCTTGCTGAAACCCCTGAATTTATGGGGTTTCCGTTCTGCCCTCTGCCTTCGTACTTCTGCCTTCTCATCAAATAATTCGTAATTCGTAATTCGTAATTTGTAATTAAAAAGGGTACAGAACAAGCACGCTCATTAAGAATTCAGCCCAATGCCCAATGCCCAATGCCCAATGCCCAATGCCCAATGCCCAATGCCCAATGCCCAATGCCCTAATTCCAATCCTGTTCCTCTTTCTTGCCGCGACTTTTGTAAATTCCCCCCAAATCGTGAATTTGGCGAGTTTTCTCAAAAAGCTCGGCTTCAGTCAAACCCCACTGCTGCAAGACTTTATCTAGGTCTTTTTGGATGTCTCTCGCCCCTGGAAACCCTTGATAACGCATTCGTAGTCTAGCCAATTCTGCTAAATTATAGTCTGTCGCCTCTTGAAGGAGTAAAATATCAATAACAGGGCGATCGCGATTATAAAGAGGATGTTGTTGGTCTTTCCCTGCGGGTGCATCAGTCATTGTCAGTCCGGTGTTAAGAGTCCTGAGTTTTAAGTTTAGCCGAGAGCAGAGGAGCAGAAAAGGCAAAAGAAAATCATCTTCTGCACTGAAAAATTAATTGTAAAATTGATAACTCCTTACCTACTCCTAACTGATCACTCCTAACTCCTCACTCATAGTAGACGGCAACTACACCTGAGGTCTTACGGCTCTCACCACTGCCACCTAACTTTAAATAAAGTTACATTAGTCCTTAAGAAAATACAAAAAACTTTAGATGAGGGTGAATTTTATCTCACCCAAAGTCCAAGCAGCTAGGGAGCAAGAACCCGCTATGTTTGAACACTTCACTTCCGAAGCCATTAGAGTAATTATGCTAGCTCAGGAGGAAGCACGTCGCCTGGGACACAACTTTGTAGGAACTGAACAAATTCTCCTGGGTTTGATGGGAGAAGGAACTGGGGTTGCTGCTAAAGTGCTGGCCGAATTAGGCGTTACCCTCAAAGATGCCCGCCGCGAGGTAGAAAAAATTATTGGTAGGGGTTCTGGCTTTGTACCACCGGAAATTCCTTTTACACCCAAGGTGAAAAGTCTCTTTGAGCAATCCTTTAAAGAAGCTCATAGTCTGGGACAGAATTACATTAACACTGAACACTTACTCTTAGGATTGACCGAGGCTGGTGAAGGTGTCGCCGCCAAAGTACTGCAAAATCTAGGGGTTGACTTTAAGAGTGTCCGCAGTGCCATCGTTCGCCGTTTGGGTGAAAATGCACCGGCTTTCGCTGGTAGTGGTAGTCAAAAGCGCACCCAACCGCTAACGATGGAAGAGTATGGCAGGAATTTGACCAAATTAGCACAAGAAGGCAGACTCGACCCCGTAGTTGGTCGCCAGAAGGAAATTGAGCGGGCGATCCAAATTCTCGGTCGCCGGACTAAGAATAACCCAGTGTTGATTGGAGAACCAGGAGTTGGTAAAACTGCGATCGCTGAAGGTCTAGCTCAACGTATTATCAATCAGGATGTTCCCGAAAGCTTACAGGGCAAACAAGTTATCAGCCTCGATATGGGGTCATTGGTAGCTGGAACTCGCTTCCGTGGCGATTTTGAAGAACGCATCAAAAAAGTCGTGGAAGAAGTCCGCACTGTCGGCAATATCATCCTGGTGATTGACGAAATTCACACCTTGGTTGGTGCTGGTGGTACAGAAGGTGGCTTGGATGCAGCCAACATCCTCAAACCTGCCTTAGCACGAGGTGAACTCCAGTGCATCGGCGCAACTACCCTTGATGAGTATCGTAAGCATATCGAGCGCGATGCCGCCCTAGAGCGTCGTTTCCAACCGATTAAGGTTGGGGAACCCTCAGTAGAGGAAACCGTACAAATTCTCTACGGTTTGCGCGGTGCTTATGAACAACACCACAAAGTCACAATTTCGGATGGGGCACTTGTCGCAGCAGCAGAATTATCAGACCGCTATATTAGCGATCGCTTCTTGCCCGATAAGGCAATAGACTTGATTGATGAAGCAGGTTCTCGCGTTCATCTGCGGAACTCTCAAAGTTCTCCGAATAAAGAACTTAAGCGGGAACTCGCTGGCATTACCAAATCTAAAGAAGCAGCAGTCAGAGTCCAAGATTTTGACAAAGCTGGAAGCCTGCGCGACCAAGAGTTAGAACTCGCAGAAAAACTGCAAGCAACATTTACACAAAATGGTCAACCTGTCAACTCTAATGTAGTTGACGAAGAAGACATCGCCCAAATCGTTGCCTCTTGGACTGGCGTACCAGTCAACAAGCTAACTGAATCTGAGTCAGAGTTGCTCCTGCACCTAGAAGACACTTTGCATCAACGGCTGATTGGTCAAGAGCAAGCAGTCTCGGCTGTATCTCGCGGTATCCGTCGCGCCCGCGTCGGACTAAAAAATCCCAATCGCCCCATTGCTAGCTTTATCTTCTCTGGCCCCACTGGAGTCGGTAAAACAGAATTGGCGAAGGCACTAGCTGGCTACTTCTTCGGTTCGGAAGACTCGATGATTCGCCTAGATATGTCCGAATACATGGAAAGCCACACCGTCGCCAAGCTGATTGGTTCACCTCCTGGTTATGTGGGATACGACGAAGGCGGACAACTTACAGAAGCTGTGCGGCGGAAACCATACTCAGTGCTGCTATTCGACGAAATCGAAAAAGCACACCCCGATGTATTCAATATGCTGCTGCAACTCTTGGATGACGGTCATCTTACCGATGCTAAAGGTCGGAAAGTGGACTTCAAGAACACGCTGATCATTTTGACTTCCAACATCGGTTCCAAGGTGATTGAAAAAGGTGGTAGTGGTTTAGGCTTTGACTTCGACACTCAAGCCGACGCTAGTTATAACCGCATCCGCACCTTGGTAAATGAGGAATTGAAAGCTTACTTCCGTCCTGAGTTCCTCAACCGTCTCGATGAGATTATCGTCTTCACCCAGCTTTCCAAGGATGAAGTTAAGCAAATCGCTGAGATTATGCTCCGTGATGTTGCTAGCCGCTTGACGGAAAGAGGAATTATCCTAGAAGTTAGCGATCGCTTCAAAGAGCGTGTAATCCAAGAAGGCTACAACCCTAGCTATGGAGCTAGGCCATTACGCCGGGCAATTATGCGCCTCCTAGAAGATTCTCTCGCCGAAGCAATGCTGTCTGGTGAAATTACAGATGGAGACACAGCGATTATCGATGTTGATGATGACTCTCAGATCAGAGTCAAAAAATCAGAAAAACGAGAATTACTGTTGGCAAATGTTAGCTAATGGCTCGCCTCTTATCTAAGTAGAGGCATATCTGATAAACATCAAGTGGAATGGTATTATATCTTACCCCTGGTAGAAATGCTAGGGTTTTTTTATGCAATTTTCTTTTTAGTGGGCAATACCCACCTACCCACAACTGTTTATAATGAGTTTAAGATATAGCAGCAATATGATAGAAAATCAGAACTTCCACATAGTTAAAGATACTGTCAGAACTGATGACAAAGGACGATTAACCTTGGGTACTGTTGCCAAAGGAAAGAGCTATCGAGTTCTCATCAATGAGGCAGGACAAATTCTGCTAGACCCAGTTGTAAACATTCCAGAAAGAGAACTTTGGATATGGCAAAATTCTGTAGCTCGTACCTCATTAGAAGTTGGTATAAAACAGGCAAGTTCTGGTGAACTTCACGACTTAGGCTCCTTTACCCAGTATGCGGATCTAGAAATTGATGAATAGGGTGTCTCTATGACACAAAGAAGTCAGCAGGACACTAGCCCTGGACACTAATCTCAAAATATAATCCTAGTCACAAGAGTTAATCTGCAACACTGAGTAATAGTGAATTTTAAGATAATATTTTCAACCGAGGCTAGTACAGCACTAGCTAAACTACAACAAACTGACTCTAAGAAGTACCAAAAAGTTTTAAAAACGCTGGGTTTAATGGAAATAAATCGTAAGCGTTCAGGGGGTAGCAGGGTGATCGTAAAAAACTGCAACCAGAATCTGGTAGTGTGAAGTCATGGAAGAAAAGGGACCAAGTTACTT
>NZ_JBALFC010000041.1:0-7870 GCF_036917755.1 Nostoc sp. | reverse complement strand
GTCGGCAACCCCTTCTCTCCCCCTCAAAATGATTATCATTATCGAAGAATCCTATCTCTTGTTTTTCTTGGAATAATTTATTCTTTGGAAGTCCCTTATATAACACTTGTCCCTCTATTTGCCGTCATTCTTGGGCGGATCATTCTGCATGAACCAATAACTATAATAATGATGATTGGCGGATTATCTGTGCTAGCAGGCATAGTCCTGTGTAATAAGTAAGTCGTATGTAGAACAAGAGCTTAGAGATGAGCTTGCCTAAATAACGCTGGCAAATATTAAACTAATTAGTGGGTGATTCTAAAAGTTGACGTAAAACGTCTTACTTGGCTGGAGGCGATCGCAAATAAAATCTTTTAGAGTCACTAGATTATTTATTCTAGATTATTTATTACCTAATTTTCTGAAAGTCCTGTGTGATGGAGCGTTGGGGAATTTCATCTGCCTCATCAATCTTTAATATTTAGATGCGTTCGCCCTGATTAGCCAACCCAGCAACCCTGCCAATCCGAACTGCGAACACTTGTGTAATCTGTATTTTTTCGTCATAGGGTGCTATTTATCCGATTTGCTTAAGCATCCAACAGAATTGCAACTTTGGATTATACATAAGCAATGTTTTATTAATTATACAGTTTTCTGCAATTGAGCGAGTATGTTCCTACATTCTCCAGGTGTGAAAACTGCACGCAAACAAGCATAAAAGGTCGATGTGTAACATTAATTTCTAATTTAATATATAACTCATCGACAACGGTAATATAGACAATGTTGCTTAAGTTATGGAAGCATATCTGGATGTTCCTGAGTTAGAACAGATTATTGTGGAAATCAATCTAGCCTATTATGAGCAAGAGCAATTAATACCAATTATAGAAAGTAAAAAAGTCAGTAATTTACTCATCAATCACTTATTTGTTACTTTTGAAACCGATAAAGAATCCCAAAATTCTTTAGAAACAACAGATGTTAATACGGCTATAGAGGTTAACAACTTTTTGCTAAAGATAAATCAGGAAATTTAGAATATGTCCCATCACAACCTGGTGAAGCAAAAACTAGATGAACAGCTAAAATACTTAGTTACACAAGCCTGTAGATACCAACCTGGAAGTCCCCAGCGTCAGAAACTACTGACGCAAATTATTCGTTTGACTTCCAATAAACTATGGAGAGAAAGCACCCCTTACTATCAAGATGCACTGCAACAAACTTGGTTGTATTTCTGTCGCAATATTTGTGAAGGTTTAACTGGTCAAACCTATGACCCTACTTATGGCACTGTCATCACCTGGCTGAATGCTTACCTAAAACGCAGGCTACAAGACTTTTACCTGAATCAGAACCTGGAACAAGCCATAACAATCCCTCTGAGAATTCGTCAGTCTATATCGGATGGAATAGTCCAAACCATTGACCCTGTAGATAACCTGCCTGCTACTCCTCAAGCACCTCCCATTCTAGAAGACTTGGAGATATGGGCTAAGACAGACTCTGAAGGTGAACTACGCCGTACTTGTATTAAAGAGCGCCCAGATGTTAATTGTCAGGTGTTAATTCTCAAACGTCTACCCCCAGAAGTTAGTTGGAAAGAGTTGTCAGAGGATTTTGGGCTGTCAATTCCGACATTGAGCAGTTTTTATCAACGTCATTGTTTACCGCGTTTACGTAAATTTGCTGAGTTGGAGGGCTTCTTATAAAAGTGCTAGAGGATTTCTTTTTCACCAGCTACATTGCTAAGGCTGGATCAAATAACATTCACAAAATATAATTTTTTCTCTATAGCAACGGACAGGTAGCTTAGGACAGCAATAAAATCACAAAGTACGCTGTTGAAGGCGCGTTTCCCGCCAACTGTCCTAACGGCTTTGGCGACTGCTATATTTGAAATTTAAATTAAAAAGCGGCTAGTTACACAAGACTTGTCCGCTTTTGTCTTGTGTCTACCGCCAAAGAAAATTTTCTTAAAATCACACCAAGTTAATTCATGTTGCTTTCAACTTCTCTTCCACAGCCGTCAAATACGGGCGTCACAAAGTCAACACCCTAGGCAGACTTCCCCAACACGGTATTGAGTCGAGATGCGCGACGTAAAAGTTGTGCGTAGAGGCAGTAGCCTATTTTACTGAGGAGCCGTCTCCACAAGAGGGTTCCTTCCCCTCAGTCCCCACATAAAAGGGTCACAGACCCCGATCACATCAGTAGTAAGTAATGAATCTGATGGAGTGCAGACCATGAAAGCCTGACCGTGCGAGAGTGCCACTCAATCGGAGGCAAGGGGAAGTTTGGTCATGGATTAGCGTTAAGCGAACTGTTACAAGCATCGTAATTCGATGAAGAGTGAAAATAGCACCATGCTATCGAGGCACTGACAACACTCTAACCAAAACTGTAAATTCAAGTTCGCCCTGCTAAATCAATTAGGTTTAACTAATCGAGTCCCGCAGTTGTAGCAAAATTTAGACCGAGCCGGGTTTTGCTCACCACACTCGGTACAAAAAACATTTGCACCTGCCATAAAAGGAGGCTCAACAGGGGAAATATTTGATATGTGAGGCTCCTCAATGAAATCAACTAGCGGCTTCTCAGGAGAAATTACAAGCTGAATAACTGAGAGTTTGCTTTTGTTATCTAGTTGGAGGTTCTCAGAAGTGATTAAATCTTTAATAATTGTGGCTTCGCGTTTGTAATCTGGGCTATCGCTACCCCCAATTTTTTCTAGTTCTGCTTCTCGCTGCTTCAAATAGTTTATGAACTGGTCGTACAAGCCTAGTTTGTCTTGGGCTTGGTCAGCATCGGCTAGTTTTGCCGACACTTGACGCCCAATTGCTTCTTTGTCAGGGCGACACGCCAGCACCTCTAATACTTGCACCGCTTCTTCCCAACTAGAAGCAATTTCTACATTCTCTGAGCCGATTACAGTTTCGCGGGTGTAGCGAATCACCTTTTCTTCGGTGTTGCGATTTTCTTCTAGCCGCAAAACACCTAATGCTCTAGCTTGCACTACTAGTTTAAAAACTTCGGGGTTTTCGGGAAACACATCCCAGAAAGGAGGTTCTTTTTGAATATGCACGGGAACAAGGAGGTCTTTGGTTTCACCTCTGAGTTGCGATCGCTTGGCTTCAATAGATTGTCCTTTCCAGTCTTGATAAGATTGCCGCAACTCTCTAATACCATCTATACAGCGCAGAGAAAAACCGCCCTTTTCTTGGACAAAGACAATTCGATGCTGTTCTTGTTGTCCCAGAGGGGTGATAGAATCGGCATTTCCCACTCTTTCTTGTAAATAAGGGATTAGTTTAATTGCAGTGGGATCGCTGCTGTTGCGACCTCCCACGATCGCAACTTTGGTATTTAAGGCGGGAGTAAACCCGGCATCTGCACCTGAGAGAACTGCCTGGGATAGTAAGATTAGCGGTTGGGATTTTTGATAAGCAATGCGGATGTTACTGCGAATTGCCTCTGGATCGTTTTGCAAGCTTTTAAAAAGGCGATCGCACGCTGCTAAATCTTGGTTTAATCGGCTCTCTTGAGGAGATTTTTTCACTACTAACTGAGTTTTGACGGCAACTATTTCTTTAAAATCCTCGTAATTCACCTCTTGTAGTTGAGTAATATCAAAGAGTTGCATCACTTCCCCGGCAGTGCGAGTCTGTTTCCACAAAGGGCTAGCATCTCGCAAAATATCTTCCGACATTGTGGTGCAAATCTGGTTTAGTCCGATTTCATAGCGGCTTTTGCTACCTTGAATGGCTCCCGCTAACTGCTCAATCATGTCCTGATAAAGTAGATTAAGTTCTTCGCGGTTATAAAGCTTAAACCCGTTAATTTTCAAAGCATCAGCACTATCTGCTTCTTTGTCAGCTTTTTGTTTAAAGTCATCGCGTAGTTGTCGCAGCTTTTGATTAAACCGCGCTAATCGCTGCTCCATACGATCCAGATGCTCTAAAATTCGCTCAATCACCTGTAGAGACAAAGTGCGACTTTTGCGTTGAACGATGGCAATAAAGCTGCTCTCTAAACCCGTGAGGGCTTCCTCGCAATACTTCTCCATTTGAGCTTGTTTAGTTAGACCAAACAAATTTTTGAATTGGTTAATATCTCGTAGTGCAGCTTCATACTGCTGTTGCCGATTAATTTCATTAGGTTGCCAAACTTTTTCTGACTCACGACGGAACTTTTCGGAAGCATTGGCAAACAGCTGACGGACGTTAGTAATGAAAGCATCCGCAAATTTGGGGCCTAAATTGTGATCGCTAATAATCTTGTAAAACTCTGCCTCAATCGCTTGTCTGCCTTGTTGGATAATGCGATCGCGGTTATTGTACATTTTTTGGAGAAAGTCACCATGTGTTCGTTCATCGGGGCTTAATTCTCGCAAGTGATTGGCGCGATATTCATCAACTTTGGGGATGAAATCATCCAGAAATCTGAGAATTTTGCCTCGCTCTGTACCGATGACATTTATACCTTGATGGGTGCATTGCAATTTATTATCGCTGGTTATTTTATTACGGATATCATTAATCCAGACAGATATTTCTGACATATAGGATTTATCTGCTGCACAAGAGAGGTCTGCAAGCAATTCGGTTTCTGTCAATCGCATTCGCTTAAGAATATCTTTTTGTACCAAATCTAAAACATTAGGTGGCAGAGACACCGATTCATTCAGCCACCAATTTACTAAATCCATACTTAGTCGATTGGATAGAGAATTGCGAATCTGAGCTACCGGAATTTCAATTGTAGAAAGACCAAAGCTCATAAAGTTTTTGGGATAGCCTCTACCACCTGGATCAGCTTGTGCCCAAGCTCCCTTAATGTTGTCTCGAATTGAGCGTTTGTGGGGAGCAAAATCAGAGGTGAGATCCAAGAAAACGTTTTGAGCAATTATTTCCCGAATTTGGTCGAGATTAAACTCACTTTCGCCATTCTTAGTACCGACTAAATAAGTAAAGTCAAAGGGAGGTAATTTATTGCGAACCTCATCCACCAAACCAGCGCTGAATTGAGTTACATACTCAGTTCTGTAGTCAGAAAAGTAACTCAATTCCATCAGAGCCGCGTAGCCATTGGCGAGAACGCGATCGCCTACATTAATGCTGGCAAAAGCATTAGGCATGGGGACAATTGCTGTAATTAAAGGGCTTCCCTGACCTTTTAGCCAGTTACGTAAGCAGTAGCCAAGGTCAATCAACATCCCACTGCCAGTACCACCAGAGATTGAGCCAACGATGAAAACATTTAACCCACCACTGTTAACTCTGATATCGTGCTTTTCTAACATTAAACTTTCGTGACCTTTGACGCGATCGGCCGCTTCAAAAAACCTTTGCCTAATCTTGTGATAATTGTAAAAAAATGCAAAGCGACCACAGGCACGAATTTGACCTGCACCAGCTTCCAATGCTCCAATATTGCGCTCTAATTCTCTAGGAAACCAAGACTCAATCCAGGGATACTTTTCCATGTTGGACATAATGTCATAGACTTCTCTACCACTAACACTTGCCCAATGTTTTTCATGATCCTTTAATGGCGATCCCGCTACCTCTGGATTACTAACTTTATAATCTTTATCTGTGTCAATACTAAAAAAACTAATAATGGGAAAATTCTTCAAACTGCCATAGGCTTCTTCTACTAATCTTCTGACCCGTGATAAGACTTCTACACCTGTACCACCCACACCCACCAACACAGTGGGAACCATACTTTTTTCTTCAACTGCTGCCATAATTTTCTCCTTTTAATTTTAAAATTTCAAAATATTAAGGGTGATTTTTCTTTGATTATTTGCTAGCCATTAATTCTCAAGTCCTGTCTTTTATTTCAACAAATTGAGAAAAAAGGTAAGCTAGATAACTGCCAAAGAATTAGGGGGATAACAATAGTCCAAAATAAAGCATTGCCTAATACCAACTGACCACTCAAGTTCATTGGCAACTTAATTAATCCTTGAAAAACCCATCTGTCTAAAGGCAGGATAATTAGCCACATGAAAGCAATCCAGGTACAACCTCGCCAGAAATAAACCCATTTAAGATTGCTGTTGAAGCTAGCAAAAAATATATCTTTAAAAAAGATTAGAAGATTATTCGATTCACCGGATATATAAATTCCGTTGGTGGTGTCGGTAGCTGACTTGATTTGGGGAGCATCTGCTCCTACTACCACAGCATTGATTTTGACTTTCTGAGCTACTGCCTGAATCAAAACTGATGGTATTACATCAGCCACTCCATCAGTGACGAGCAATAATTCACGGCAACGATACTGAATATTGCTGAGAGCTTTTGTACCTTGGTCAATGGCTTGACTGAGATTTGTTCCAGTACCAATCTGAGACGACAGATTAGGGTTTGCTAAGGCTGAATTCAACTCATCTTCTAACTTTTGTCTATCTGATGTGAAAGAGTTACTTAAGGGGATAACTTGATCGCCAAACCCAAAAATTTGGATATTATTGGGAACCTTCAATTGCTGGGAGTTTTCTTCAATATACGATCGCACCGCCGCTACTTCTTGAGCCATGACAGTATTCGGTGCATTGAATGACTGATCTTGGTAGGTGCTGCTGCTTAGATCCAGAGCGATCGCTACTGCTACACTAGGTCTACCCAAGGTTAAAACTGAACACAAAATAGTCGCAACTAAACAAACTCCAAACACAATTAACGGGATCTGAAACAAAGGATATAGCCAAAAACTGCGACGAAATCTGCTCATCTGGGATTTTAAGGAGTTATTATTTATTTCAGTGACGAATCGGCACTAAACCAGCTTGATCTACAAGTTTTTGACCTTCATCACTTAAGAGTAAGTTGACATAGGCTAC
Organism: Nostoc sp.; assembly: GCF_036917755.1. Classification (GTDB taxonomy): domain Bacteria; phylum Cyanobacteriota; class Cyanobacteriia; order Cyanobacteriales; family Nostocaceae; genus Nostoc. The sequence goes on along the minus strand of NZ_JBALFC010000041.1, from coordinate 1,029 downwards.
AGCAGCTTGTTCATCTAAGGTGCGATCGCGTTTGATCACAACAAAAAGCCGCCTAGTTAGCGGGTAGATATCTTTAGCAAAATCAGTTTTATTCACTAGCTTTTCGATACAAGGAGACACAAAACCTTGATTAGCCTCTTTCGCTATTGGCAAAGGCTCAATTAAACTTTGATTGCAGACTTCTGAAGCAGTAGCATAACCAATCCCGCCAGGAGTTTCAGCTACCTTTCGGATAGTAGTTGTAGTGTCTATGGCATAAGGTTTTACAGATGGGGCAAATGCTTCCTTTTTCAACACTTTTTCTTGAAAGTATTCAGGAGTACCGCCATCATTAGGGTCACGGCTCAAAGGCGTAATTTCAATAGCGGGGCCACCCACTTGGCTCCAGTTCGTGATTCTGCCAGTGTATATATCTTTAATCTGAGATACCGTTAAACCAGGGATAGTCAAATCACGATGGACATAAAAAGCAATTCCATCAATGGCAACAGCTTTCTGTTCTAAAGTGAAATTGCGTCTTTTTGCGCTGTCAAACTCTTCGTCCTTCACAGGCCGCGAAGATTGGGAAAAACTGAGTTGACCGTCTATCAGCATTTTTATCCCGCTACCAGACCCAGCTTTAGTTCCTGGCGGTGGCTGGGTGTAGGTTAACTCAAATCCCGGATGAGCTTGCACAATCAGCGCTACTATTGCCGGAGTCCTTAGCGGTGCAAAGCTTGTAGAACCGCCGTATCTAATGATTCCTTTGGGAACGTTAAGCACTTCAGCTAAAGTGCGGTAAAAATTAACGAGACGAGGAGCAGAGACTAGAGGGGTAGGAGTTAGAGTAACGGAAGAGGTAGGAATAGAAGGAATTACTTTTTTCTTAGGAGGAAGTGCCAAACAAATACCGTTGATTTTTTGCTGATCTGTTGGACAAGGTTTCGGTATAAATCAATACGGTTCAGTTAAGGCTGAAAATCTTGTAAAGTAAGCATTGTCCCAAGAATGAAAATGAGCGTGTGGTGCATCTCAAAGATTTCTCATTGG
>NZ_JBALFC010000040.1:0-35966 GCF_036917755.1 Nostoc sp. | reverse complement strand
CCTCATCTCCCTCATCTCCCTCATCTCCCTCATCTCCCTCATCTCCCTCATCTCCCTCATCTCCCTCATCTCCCTCATCTCCCTCATCTCCCTCACTCCCTCACTCCCCCACTCCCCACTCCCCCACTCCCTCACTCCTCCCCTGCTTCAATAATCCGTTGAAAAAGATAACCAGTACCCCGCGCTGTGAGAATCAATTCTGGGTTGCTGGGATCATCTTCTAACTTTGCCCGCAAACGGGAGATATGCACATCAACTACGCGAGTATCAACATGGCGTTCTGGTGTGTAACCCCAAACTTCCTGCAAAATTTCCGAACGAGAAAAAGCTTCTCCAGAGCGACTGACTACCAACTCTAACAAGCTGAACTCCATACCCGTCAATCGAATTCGCTCATCGCCTTTATAGACTTGTCGCTTATTCGTATCGATTTTAATATTAGCGACATGGATCACCCCAGAACTAGGAATGCCAGAACCACTGGCTTTGTCTACCCGCCGTAGCACCGAACGAATTCTAGCTTCTAGCTCCTTGGGGGAAAATGGTTTAACTACGTAGTCATCTGCACCCAATTCTAGCCCAGTGATGCGATCGGCGACATCACCCAAGGCTGTTAGCATAATAATGGGGACATCTGATTCTTTTCGTAATTCTTGACATACACCATAGCCGTCTAGCTTTGGCATCATTACATCCAAAACTACCAGGTCAGGATCAGTTTTGCGAAAAGTTTCTAAAGCTTCTTCCCCGTCGCCAGCCGTCACTACATCGTAGCCAATCATGGAAAGGCGCGTTTCCAAAATCCGGCGAATGCTGGCTTCGTCGTCTACCACCAAGATTTTTTCTTTATGGCTTTCCAAGTTTCTCAAGGCTCCTTCACTAAAAATTTACATGATTAATTTTTAATACCATAATATTAAGATATCATTCTATGAATTGATTTGGAAAAAGCTCTAAATACTACTATGATTGGATTTTAGTTTTTTTCAAGAATTAAGTAAATATTAAGATTATTTAATAAGATTTCAGAATGGCAAAGCCAAAAACCTTTTTCGTTTGTAACGAATGTGGAGCAGAATCGCCCCAGTGGTTTGGTAAGTGTCCAGCTTGCGGCACTTACAACTCTTTGGAAGAACAAATTTCTATCCAGTCTTCAGTAGATGTACCCAGTCGGGGGGGAGTGAGTAGTTGGCAATCAACTCAAACCAATGGCAAATCTCACGCTAAACCAGCTAAAGCGCGAGCCTCCTTAACATTTAACCAAATTACCGATCGCCAAATCGCCCGATGGGAGTCTGGTTATGGAGAATTGGATCGGGTACTTGGGGGTGGGATTGTTCCCGGCTCTATGGTGCTAATTGGTGGTGATCCGGGTATTGGTAAATCTACTCTATTATTGCAAGTATCAAATCAATTAGCGCAAAAATATCGCATCCTTTACGTAACTGGTGAAGAATCGGGACAGCAGGTAAAATTACGAGCTTCTCGTTTAGGAGTATCAAAACCCCTAAGTGTGGTTAATGAGGAGGATGTCACAGTAGTAATAGAGACTATACTTCCCATAGACCCTGACAGTATAGGCGCAGATTTATATGTACTGCCGGAAACAGATTTAGAAGAAATTTTACGGGAAATAGACTCTCTAAAACCAAATGTGGCGGTAATTGATAGTATCCAAACTGTGTTTTTTCCCGCTTTGACTTCTGCACCCGGTTCGGTGGCTCAGGTACGGGAATGTACAGCAGCACTGATGAAGGTAGCGAAGCACGAAGATGTCACCATGCTAATTGTGGGACACGTCACCAAAGAAGGAGCGATCGCTGGGCCGAAAGTTTTAGAACATTTAGTAGATACGGTGTTGTATTTTGAAGGCGATCGCTTCGCCTCTCATCGGTTATTACGGACAGTAAAAAACCGCTTCGGCGCAACTCACGAAATCGGCATCTTTGAAATGGTGGCGGAGGGACTAAGGGAAGTTGCCAACCCGTCAGAGCTATTTTTAGGCAACCGTGACGATCCCGCTCCCGGTACTGCCATTGTCGTGGCTTGTGAAGGAACTCGTCCGATAGTTGTGGAATTGCAAGCCCTTGTAAGCCCCACCAGCTACCCTTCCCCTCGGCGTGCTGGAACTGGCGTAGACTATAACCGCTTAGTGCAAATTCTCGCCGTCTTAGAAAAACGGGTAGGTATTCCGATGTCGAAATTGGATTCCTACGTTGCTTCTGCGGGTGGGTTGAATGTGGAAGAACCGGCGGTAGATTTGGGAATTGCGATCGCGATCGTTGCCAGTTTCCGCGATCGCATAGTAGATCCCGGTACAGTATTAATTGGTGAAGTTGGGCTAGGTGGACAAGTGCGATCGGTTTCCCAAATGGAACTGCGGTTAAAAGAAGCTGCTAAGTTGGGATTTAAACGAGCGATCGTGCCAAAAGGGACAAAATTTCCCGACCTTAATATTGAAATATTACCAGTATCTAAAGTAATAGATGCGATTATCGCCGCCATCCCGCATCAGGAATTGACAGTCGACGATTTAGAACCCGATGAAGATGAGTAGATACGTTGCACGCAAAGTCTCTACATTTACCTCTTACTAAAGGAAAAGCCACCATGACAGTTACCCAAGACTATCAAATCACTTGGGAAAAACTACCCGATGATTACAAACTGCCAGATGATCCAGTGGACAACATCAACCAACCAGCCTTAGCCGCAGCACTTACACAAAGCTTAGAACTTGCCGGAAAACTTCCACCCAATGCCCTGACGCCAACTAATTACGGCATCTGCGCCACACTAAACGGCAAAATCGTCGTTAAAGCTCCAGACTGGGCGTATATTCCTAAAATTGGCGTTAATAGAGAAGAAGTAATACGCAGTTATACACCCCAACTACAAGGAGACATCCCGGTAATTGTGATGGAATTCCTTTCTGATACAGAAGGCGGAGAATATTCCATCAAACCCACCTATCCCCCTGGTAAATGGTTTTTTTACGAGTGCGTCTTAAAAGTACCAAATTATGTCATCTTTGAACCCGATAGCGGCAACTTAGAAGTTTATCGCTTAGATAACAATACAGGCAGGTACATTGTACAAACCTCCAACGAAAACCAACGTTACTGGATAGGGGAAATGAATCTTTACCTTGGCGGATGGCAAGGTATGCGTGAAAACCGCACAGGCAATTGGTTACGGTGGTGGGACGAACAAGGACAACTGCTACTTTGGGGTGCAGAATTAGCTGAACAAGAAAGACAACGTGCTGAACAGGAAAGACAACGCGCCGAACAGGAAAGACAACGCGCCGAACGACTTGCAGCACAATTGCGGGCGGCGGGGATTGAACCAGAAGTGTAATGAAATGTTTTAGGAAAAATTGAAAGCCACAGATTCCCGACTTCTTTGAGAAGTCGGGGATTTTGTTTCTCACAAATGATTAAGTAAGGCTATATTTTGGACTTTTTCGACTCGAATACCAGTTGTTAGACAAGATAAAGGTTTAACAACTGCGATCGCTATAAGTTTATTACGATTGAATATACTGCTTATTGTAGGCTCCATCAGAATTGCCTAAAGTTTATCTTGCCAAACGCCCTAGTGATGAAACAAATCAAAATTATTGTCGAAAAACATTCTGACGGTTATGTTGCCTATCCTATTGGTATAAAAGGGGGTATTGTTGGTCAAGGTGACACTTATGAAGAAGCCTTAACGGATGTCAAGTCAGCTATTCGCTGCTACATTGACCATTACATCCCTCAATCTGATCCCCCGCTTCCTCCTTGGGAAACGCTACCAACGATGTATGATTTACCAAGTGACAACCCAGAGGAACCAGGTTTGCCAGACGATTTTCACTTTTTACAACCCTTACTTTTATACTTAACTTTTCAACCAATTAACTGGAACCCCGAATTAGTTTATAGTGCTGCTGACCTGAATCTCTACTATGATATCCAGCATCCTTTATGTTATAAACGCCCAGATTGGTTTGGTGTAGTAGGAGTAGGAAAATTATACAAAGGGCAAGACTTACGGTTAAGTTATGTAACTTGGCAAGAGCCAGCAAATCCCTTCGTGGTTATTGAGTTATTATCTCCAGGTACGGAAGACGAAGATTTAGGCACAAGAAGAGAAAGTGCAGCAGATAAACCTCCTAGCAAATGGGAAGTTTATGAACGAATTTTGCGGATTCCCTACTATGTTGTTTTTAGTCGCTACACTAATGAACTTCGGGCATTTCAGTTAGTAGGCGGTCACTATGAACCGATGAATTTAACTAATGGATACCTACTAATGCCAGAGATAAATTTAAGTTTAGGCTTATGGCAGGGTTCATTTCGAGATATTGAAAGGTTGTGGTTAAGATGGTTCACTTTAGAAGGAGAATTAATTCCCGCACCTACAGAGGAAGCTGTTGCTGCAACTGAACGAGCTATCATTGCTGAACAAGAAGCTACCGAAGCTAAACAACAAGCTACCGAAGCTAAACAACAAGCTACCGAAGCTAAACAACAAGCTGCTCAAGCTAAACGAAAAGCAGAACAATTAGCAGAACGTTTGCGTCAGTTAGGTGTGAATCCTGATGAACTAGATGAATTATTATAGCTTGAGAAATTTTTGTCTTATACGTAGCATGATTTTCTGCTTTTGAGGAATCACTGTACTGAAAACTTTGATAGCTGATGCTGAAACAGCTAGTTAATAACGATATTGGCTCCCAGAAAGATTAATTTTTGAGCGCGATGTCTACGACGAGCTGCGCTAACGCATATTCAGCACTTGAAATACATATAATATTTCCTTTAGGAAGTCTATAGCAACGTCAGTTTTTCAGAAAAACTATGATGTCACGCTATATCCTTACTGTTCCCAAAGTCATTGTAAATTGGGTTACTAGGGGTAAGATAAGGTTCAGCAGCAAATCCAAAAGGCGATATTCGCAGATATTACCGCAGACACTGCTTATGTTGCGGCTGCTAAAATACGTAAGTATGAGTAGTATGATCAAACTATCCAGGTAAAAGTCGTCTATTTGGTCACACAAGACCATTAAAAGATTGTAGAAAAGTGTATTTCCTTGTCTCCGTAGTAGTGCTAATGTCAATTTGAAGGATATTATCAGCCTTTATCTGCTAGAGTTTCTGACTTTCAGCAAACTAGATAATTTATCAAGAATAAAATCGCTAGGAGTGCGATGAGATGTCACAGTCCCATATCACAAGACCAGAAATAGCTGCTGGAACTCTAATCGATAACCGCTATATTATCCAAAAACTTCTGGGACAGGGAGGATTGGGGCGAACTTACTTGGCGTTTGACACTCGTCGGTTTAATGAAGCTTGTGTTCTCAAGGAGTTTGCGCCCATTGGCACAGGGGAGAGTGGACTGGAACAATATCGCAACTTATTTAAAAGAGAGGCAAAAATTCTTCATCAATTGCAACATCCTCAAATTCCCAAATTTTTGGCTTGCTTTGAAGGAGATGGTCGGTTATTTCTAGTACAAGAATATGTTGACGGTAAAACATATTCTCGGCTGCTAGGAGAACTTCAAGGTCAAGGAAGAAATTTTTCTCAAGAGGAAGTTATCCAGTGGCTAAAGAATCTGCTGCCTGTTTTGGAATATGTCCACCAGCACAACATCATCCATCGAGATATTTCTCCTGACAACATCATGTTACCTGATGGCAAGGATCTGCCAGTGCTGATTGATTTCGGCGTAGGTAAGCAAATTGCTGACATGAACGAGGGGAGAAGTTCCAACCACCAGGTAACGTTTGTTGGCAAAATGTCCCTTGTTGGCAAAGTGGGATATGCTCCCCGCGAACAGATTAGCTTGGGTTTATGTTCCCCCTGTAGTGACCTTTATGCTTTGGGGGTAACAGCTATTGTACTACTTACAGGTAGAGATCCATCCTTACTAATGGATCAGTATTCTTTAGAATGGAACTGGCGTTATTATACCTATATTACTGATGATTTTGCTCAAGTACTCGATCATATGTTGGCAGATAGACCTAACAAGCGATACCAAACAGCTAAGGAAGTTCTTATAGATTTAGAGCGGATTGGAGAACCAGAAGTGCCAATGTCTCCCGCAATCATGGTTGATGATTTGCCTCCCACGGTATTTAACCCGGAATTTCAGGCTATCTCGGCCATATCCCAGGCATACAAACAACCTGGAGAAACAATTTTTAGTTCAGCTAGTTCATCTGCTAGTCCGCAAATTGGGCGAATTGAACAACAACAACCTTCTCTTAAACCAGCATTTATCAAACGTTGTCAGCAAGAGTTAGCCTACCACATCGGCCCAATGGCAAATCTGATTATAGAAGAAATATTAGCTCAAAATCCTGACATTTCACCTGACCAATTTGTTGAACTCATAACCAGGGAAATTCCTGACTTTCAAGCAGCTTTTGAATTTAAAAAAAGCTTATTCTCATAGAGAGTTGAACAATTTTGAATTTTGAATTGTTAATCTCCTGTACCTCCCTGAGTGCGTTTGATTCTTTTCATTGCCATTTCTAAACTTAACTGCATCCGTTTAAAAGCTTTAGCTAAATTACCGATTTCATCATTAGACATCTGCTCAAATTCAACTTCCATATGTCCAGTACTAACTTCTTCGGCTATGCGAGTCATGCGTTTGAGAGGCATAACAACTTGTCGATTCAAGAACAAGTTGACTAACAGGATAGTTGCTATAAATATAGTTGATACAATTAGGATAATTAGTAAGGAAGACTGATGGGCTTTATTGATGACATTATTTGCAGGTACTGATATGATTTGAGCGCCAACAATTTCATTAAGCTTCCACCCAAATCCATTAGCTGCACCATAAAGAGTAATCATACTTTGAGGTGCAGCTTCAGGTGTGCTATGACATTTCAGACAGCTCTCTTCAGAAATTGGTAGCGGACGAGCAATATAAAAGATATCACCACCAGGAAGTGAGCGAAATCCACTTACTTCTTTGAGGTCTGATTTATTTCTGAACCTTTCGACAATTTCTGTCTCAAAACCGTCAGCCTTATCCCGAAGAGTTGTGGGATTGAGAGTTGCTTCTTTATAAAAGAAATCACTGTAGTCTTTTGTTTTCCGTAAAATCTCAAATACCTCCCGTGCTGAGTATGCAGGCACACTTTGCGGCAAAAACTCAGTTGCCAATTTATCAGCTAGCTGTGGATTCACTTGAGTACTGGTGTATTTCCGAACAGAACTCATTGTTTCCATGAGCATGAGAGCAGTTGAGCTAATATCTTGTTTAGCATTTTCCCTGAGCAGAGAAGAAAGAGCAAATCCACTCAAGCTCAAACCAAATGTCAGAATTACAAGTAGCAGAATTGTAAATTTTTGTTTCAGATTGAGATTCTTTAGCATAATTTCTGATTATTTACAAGTCAAATTATTATGACCAAATATGGCTAAAGTTATCGTTTACTTTAGCATAAGCAATCAATTAAAGATTTTAGTATAAAGGTGATAGTTTAGTTAAAACTATTAGGCTATACCCAACTTTATATTAGTAATTATTGAGGTTAATGAAAATGTTCTTTAAGTAATTAAGTTCCAAAAGGCTACAACAGCAAAACAAAATGGAATTTCCAAAAATTCCTGTGGGCTGTTTTGATCCCGTGCCAAAATAAATACCAGCAATTGTCAAATATTACTAATGGTGTGGAATGCAGGAAAGTCTTTATTCGGTGGACGCTATATTATCGAAAACCAACTAGGTGAAGGCGGAATTGGCATTACTTATCTTGCCAGAAATCAACGGAATCAACAGCGAGTGATTAAAACCCTCAAAGAAGAAATCCTGAATCACCCTTCTTGGATACTCCACCGAAACAAGTTACGGCAAGACTTCCGTGATGAAGCTGTTCGGCTGGCGGTGTGTCACCATCCTCATATAGTACAGATAGAAACCATCTTCGATGAGGGAAATTTGCCCTGCATGGTGATGGATTACATCGAAGGCGAAGACTTAGCACAGAGGTTGAGGCGGATGGGGGTGCTATCAGAAGCAGAAGCGCTGCTGTACATCCGGCAAATTGGCGACGCTTTGACGCTAATCCACTCTAAAGGACTGCTGCATCGGGATCTGAAACCACGTAATATTATGATCCGCATTGATAAATCAGAAGCAGTGCTGATAGATTTTGGCATCGCTAGAGAATTTATTCCTAATATGATTCAAAGGCATACAGTGTATCGCACTCCTGGTTTTGCCCCACCTGAGCAGTATGAATCAGAAGCGCCACGAGGAGAATACATTGATATCTACGCCCTAGCTGCTACCTTGTATAATTTGCTTACCGCCGTTATCCCGACGAGTGCAGACGATCGCCGTCATAATATTAATTTAGAACCACCACAATATTTTAATCCTAAGATCAGCAACAGGGTCAATCAGGCTATTATGTGCGGCATGGATTTGGAGTCAACCTATCGTCCTCAGTCTGTGCAGGAGTGGTTGGATTTATTAGGACCTGATATTGGGGAGGATGTAACAGTAATATCATCTACCTTAGTAATAACGCCTAGACTTAAACCACCTCGACCTGTTGGATTAGATCAACAGAACTGGCAATGCATACAGACCCTCAAAGGTCATTCTAGTATGGTTCAGGCGATCGCCATTAGCCCAGATGGGCAATTTATTGCTAGTGGCAGTAATGACAAGACTATCAAACTTTGGCAACTGGGTACTGGCAAGCTAGTGCGTCAACTAGGTCGTTGGTTTTCAAGTCATTCCAATATGGTTCATTCTGTCGCCTTTAGTCCAATCTCCTCAAACTTTTATTATCAAGGAGAGTCCGGCAAATCTGCGGGAGTTACAGACCTGAACCGGGGGATTTTGGCTAGCGGTAGTTGGGATAACACAATCAAATTGTGGGATGTAAACACAGGCAAAGAAATTCGTACTCTCATGGGTCATGCAAACTGGGTGAATTCCGTTGCCTTTAGTCCAGATGGCAAGTTTCTGGCTAGTGGCAGTGCTGACTGCACAATTAAACTGTGGCAGGTACACACTGGCATAGAAATCCAAACTCTCACAGGTCATTCTGACTCAGTTTCGTCAGTCGCCTACTCTCCGAAAACACCGATAACGAATAGCAAGGATAGACAGCTGGTGGCTAGTGGCAGTAATGATTACACTGTCAAACTGTGGCAAGTATACACAGGCAGAAACATTTGCACACTTACAGGTCATTCCTTCTTCGTCAACTGTATTGCCTTCAGCCAGGATGGGGAATTTCTCGCCAGTGGCAGTGCTGACAACACGATTAAACTGTGGCATATAAATACAGGTAGAGAAATTCGTACTCTCACTGGCCATTCTGATTCAGTTTGGTCAGTCGCCTTTAGCCAGGATGGGGAATTTCTCGCTAGTGGTAGTTGGGACAACACTATCAAACTGTGGCACGTACAGAGTGGCAGAGAAATCAGCACACTTACAGGGCATTCTAACTATGTTAGATGCGTTGCCTTCAGTCTCGATGGCCAAACCCTAGTTAGTGGTGGTGATGACGACACTATCAAGATTTGGCGACGGGGATATTAACAATTCAAAATTCAAAATTCAAAATTCATAATATAGGACTCCTATTTGATTTTTGAAAAAAATCAGTACACTCCGAAAAGGCTTCTTCCCCACTCCCCACTCCCCACTCCCTGTCTACGCAAATAATTATGGCTACGCCACGCTGCGCGAACAAAAATCAAAGCGGACTGCTATATTTTTGCTGAGTGTGGTTCGATACTTTTAAATCTACAGATAGAATTGCGATCGCACCAAATTTGCGACAATAATGACGGCAACCGTGATTATTGAACAATAATTTTTATGGGCTTTGGTATTGGTGATTTATTCTGGATTTTCCTGCTTCTGACTTCTTTGCAACCCCTTTGGCAAAAACGTCAAATAGAATATCGCCGCCTGCGTGCTTTACAAGAATTCCAGCAGGAACGCAAAAGTCGGGTGATTTTACTGATTCACCGCCAAGAGTCCCTTAGCTTCCTGGGAATTCCCATATCTCGCTATATTACTATTGAAGACTCAGAACAAATATTGCGAGCAATTCGCCTTACACCCCAAGATGTGCCAATTGATTTAATTTTGCACACTCCTGGTGGTTTGGTTTTGGCTACGGAACAAATCGCTAGAGCATTAATTCGCCACCAAGCAAAAGTAACAGTCTTTGTACCCCACTATGCTATGAGTGGCGGTACAATGCTGGCGATCGCCTCTGATGAAATTATTATGGATGCTAACGCTGTCTTGGGGCCAGTTGATCCCCAATTGGGTAATTACCCCGCAGCGAGTATCCTGAAAGTAGTTGAAGATAAACCCATCAGTGAGATTGATGACCAAACTCTAATTATGGCCGACCTCTCACGCAAAGCAATTCAGCAGGTACAGCGATTTGTGCGGACTCTGCTTAAAGACAGTATACCCAAACAAAAAGTTCTGCCAGAAAATATCGAATCGATTATCGAAGCCCTGACAACTGGGCGCGTCACCCACGACTATCCCATCACTATTGAGGAAGCAACAGAAATGGGGCTGCCCGTAACTGTCGGACTGCCCCATTCTATTTATGATCTCATGGATCTTTACCCACAGCCACAAGGAGGGCGACCCAGCGTGCAGTACATTCCTATGCCTTACAATGACCTCCGTCCAATTCTACCTACACCCAAGGGCAGACCCTTAGAAGAACCAAATCAGATGATTTGAGGCTTTGAGGTAGGAATTTTTGTGGCGACTAGGGTGTAGCTGTTGGTGTAGCTGTTGGTGTAGCTGTTGGTGTAGCTGTCGGCGTAGCTGTTGGCGTAGCTGTTGGCGTAGCTGTTGGCGTAGACATCGGTTTAGCCGTCGGTTTAGCTGTTGGTTTAGCTGTTGGTTTAGCTGTTGGTTTAGCTGTTGGTTTAGCCGTCGGTGTCGCCGTTGGTGTAGATGATGGTGTAGATGATGGTGTAGCTGTCGGCTGACTGAAGACTGTCTTTGCTTCTTCATTCAGCTTTTGGCGGAGTGCTAAATTAGCAATTCCAGTTTCTTGCAACTGATATTTCTTCTGATACTCCTTCACCACTGCTTCCGTCTGTGAACCATAAAAATGATCGCGCGGCAGGGGAGGATTTGGCTTCACCACTGCATTCAAATTTCTGTGCAGAATTTGAACGATGTTAGCAGCAAAATTTTGGGTTTTTGGCCCTGCTATCCCATCAACTGGTTTTAGCTTATAACCCGTCTGAAATTCACGAATTGCCTTTTTAGTTTCTTCATCCGTCAAAGCACTATTTGTTACCTTGACGTTATAGCCTAACCCCCGCAATACAGCACGGAATTGCTGGGGCGTATAGCTACGTTGAGAGGCTGCGAAACCTGTGTCTGCAATTACCACACTAGCAGTTATCAGGCAAGTAACAGCAAAGGTCGCGCTTGATTTTCCAAATCCACACCACATACTTAAAACTCCTTTGGATGAAATCAGCAGGATTATAAAGGTTAACAGCTGCATTTTAAGTTTGTTTAATAACTTTTTTCGCGATTATTTAATGATTTTTGAATAATTTGTAATTTATTTTTGTAAAATTTAACCTGTTACACAAAAGCTTCTTTATATCATCCATCTAAAGAAGTATCTTGTATTAGCAGAGATAGTTATCATTTGAATCGAATACACCCTTTAACACTAAATTATAGTATCCATGCACAGATATGCGCCTGTGTCAACTTAGAGCCAGTCCGAATTTTATGAGGCTGTTGGTCAATTCACTCTCTTGTTAAATCGCCCATCCCTAAAACATTGTTTTTGCGTTGGTTTCCCGCCCTACAATAAATTGCAGGCTAATAGCTAAAGTGCCTTGAAACTTAAGTTGACACCCATGATAGATATGCGCCTGGGGTCTACTCAACCGCAAATTGCTATGAGAAGGAGTCAGAAGACAGAATTTAGAATACCCGATGCCTAAAGTCAGGGGTTTCAGCAAGGAAAGAATTTAATATCACGCGCGTTTAAAATCGCTTGCTCTAAACCTCGATTCTCCATCCAGTCGCACAGAATCCATTCTGGATTCTGGCGGATGTATTCTGAATTCTTCTTTGGTAATTTCTCGGAAAGAGCCGAAAATTAATAAATGAAAGAGCTTATATTCCAAATATCATAAACTGTATAATATATGACAAAAGATGAAAGATGTGAAATCTTATAAGCAGCGTAATCTTTGGTTTGAAAGATTTATGGCAATTACTGCCACAGTAAATTTAGGTTTAGTTTTGTTTGATTTAAGTTACGTACCTTGGCGAGATTTTTACTTGCGAAAACTTCCCCAAATTATTAAGATTTATGACCCAATAAAAGGTATTGAAGCTCATCGAGACACAAAAAGTTATCTAGAAACAGTAGACGCATTAGAAGAACAAGTTAAGCAAACAGGGTTACAGTCGTCTCAGGTAAATAACAGGCTAATACAAATAAGTCGTCTTAGTAGCGAGATGATTGACAGCAACCCGTTTGCGGGAGTGAATAAGAGTGGTACTCTGGAAAAAATCAAAAAGCGGATGCGCGATCGCATCGGTAAGGAATCTGCAAAACAGTCCTTTGGCATTTTTTGGAGTCAGCCGTACTTATCACAACATGGCTGGATTCAAGAAATTAATTTTTTCAACCAGAGCATCCGCCCTTTGATTGCCTCTAACTACTACCGCCAAATCGGGGAAAGTGGTGAATTTGTTGATGATTTTTGGATTATTGACTTACCTTTTGTGATTTTATTTGGCGTAGAATTGCTGGGGCGTACTTTCTTGCTCAGACGCCAACATCCTGGTTTTAGCTGGTTGGAAGCAGTATTGTGGCGTTGGTACGATTTCTTTTTACTACTACCATTTTGGCGCGGGTTGCGAATCATACCTATATTAATTCGCCTCGATCAAGCGCGGTTATTGAATCTGCATCCAGTGCGAAAGCAACTTAATCAAGGGATTGTCGCCAATTTTGCCGAAGAACTTACAGAAATTGTCGTGGTGAGGGTGATTAATCAGGTTCAGGGTTCAATTAAGCGCGGTGAGTTAACGAGCTGGCTCTCGCAACAGGAAAATTTACGTCCCTACATAGATATTAATAATGTGAATGAAGTGGAAGCGATCGCCGGTCTTTTGATAAAAATAATTGTCTACGAAGTGCTACCCGATATCCAACCTGCGATCGTTGCCATTTTGCGCCACAATATCGAAACCGTCTTTGATCAAATTCCCGTCTACCGCAACCTCCAGAACCTCCCCGGTTTGGGACAAGCTCAAACCCAGTTAAGCGAACAACTAGCCACTCAAATCACAACTAATCTTTACAAAACTTTAGTTAGCGCTGTTAAAGACCCAGTAGGAGCAAAACTCACCAGTCAACTCGTACAAAGCTTCAGCGATGCCTTGGGAGCGAAAATAAAGGAAAAACACGTACTTTCCGAAATTCAGAGTTTACTTTTTGACTTCTTAGAGGAAATCAAACTCAACTACGTCCAGCGTTTATCCCAAGAAGACATAGACCAAATTATCGAGCAAACCAGGCAGCTACGAACACAAGTATCAGTTCCAGCAGTAATTGATAAAAGTACTACTCTGCCAGAAATACGCCAAGGGTAGAAAGAGTAGGGGAGTAAGAATTTTAGATTTTAGATTTTAGATTTTAGATTGAAATTTAATCCAAAATCCAAAATCCAAAATCCAAAATTGAATTGCCCTGTTTGGCCAATGCACGACTATCCAATAAATGCGCTAAACTCGATTTAGGGCGAACCATCATTGGTTCGTCACAAGACTTCTTGGAAGATATACCTATCGCAGGAAGTGGGTCGATGCCCACTTTTTTTATTGAATTCTCTCATGGCTCATCCTTTAATTCCACAAATTATTGATTTGGCGACACCAGTGGCAGAAGAACTGGGATTGGAAGTGGTTGGCGTGGTTTTTCACACTAACCAAAGTCCACCAGTGTTGCGAGTAGACATTCGCAATCCTCAGCAAGACACTGGGTTGAATGATTGTGAGAGGATGAGCCGTGCTTTAGAAGCCTTCTTAGATGCTGCCCAAATCGTTCCAGATGCCTATGTCTTGGAAGTGTCTAGTCCTGGTATTTCGCGGCAACTGTTAACAGACAGGGAGTTTATTTCCTTTAAAGGATTTCCTGTCATCATCACCACCTCGCCACCCTACGACGGACAACAAGAGTGGACTGGCCAGTTGATTCGCCGGGATGAGACAGCACTTTACTTAAACCAAAAAGGTCGTGTAGTCGAAATTCCCCGCTCCCTAATTACTAAGGTGCAGCTAGACGAGCGCCGATAAACGAGTGATTAAAGGCTAGAGGCTAGGGACTAGGGACTAGGGATTGGAGGAGCACAAGAGCAGAGGAGCACAAGAGCAGAGGAGCAGAGGGGAAGTTGCTGCAAGTCTTTCCCCTTTGCACCCAATGCCCAATGCCCCATGACGCCAGTCGCTCATGGGGGAAACCCCCAAGACCGCGCTGGCTCCCCCATGCCCCATGCCCAATGCCCAATGCCCAATGCCCAGTCCCTAGTTCCTAATTTTTAAAGGAGATTGCTTATGTCAATGGTTACTTTAGCTGGATTAAAAGAATTAATTGAAAGTATAAGTCGCGATCGCAATTTACCCCGGCTTGCAGTTCAATCAGCGATTAGAGAAGCACTACTCAAAGGCTACGAACGTTATCGTCGCGCCCAAAATTTAGAACGCAAACAGTTTGAGGAAGATTATTTTGAGAATTTTGAAGTAGAACTCGATATTGAAGGAGAAGGATTTCGCGTTCTTTCCACCAAAACCATTGTCGAAGAAGTCAACAACACAGACCATCAGATTTCCCTAGACGAAGTTCAACAAGTCGCTCCCGAAGCGCAGTTAGGGGACTCTGTAGTGCTGGATGTTACCCCCGACCAAGGAGAATTTGGTCGGATGGCGGCGATGCAAACCAAGCAGGTACTAGCGCAAAAATTACGGGATCAACAGCGCCAAATGGTGCAAGAAGAGTTCCAAGATTTAGAAGGAACTGTTCTGCAAGCAAGAGTCCTGCGGTTTGAGCGGCAATCGGTGGTTCTGGCAGTTAGCAGTGGCTTTGGCCAGCCAGAAGTCGAAGCCGAATTACCGAAGCGGGAACAGCTGCCCAATGATAATTATCGGGCAAATGCCACCTTCAAGGTATATCTCAAAAAAGTCTCTCAAGGTCAGCAACGAGGGCCACAGCTGCTTGTGTCTCGTGCTGATGCTGGTTTGGTGGTTTATCTTTTCGCCAACGAAGTCCCAGAAATCGAAGATGAAGTGGTACGGATTGTTGCCGTAGCGAGGGAGGCAAACCCCCCTTCCCGTTATGTGGGTCCCCGGACTAAAATAGCAGTAGATACTCTCGATCGCGATGTAGACCCAGTAGGCGCTTGTATCGGAGCCAGGGGATCGCGAATTCAAGTGGTAGTCAATGAATTACGCGGTGAAAAAATAGATGTAATTCGCTGGTCGCCAGACCCAGCCACATATATTGCCAATGCCTTAAGTCCAGCACGGGTGGATGAAGTGCGCCTGATGGACCCAGAAACCCGGCAAACTCACGTACTCGTAGCTGAAGATCAATTGAGTTTGGCCATTGGCAAAGAAGGACAAAATGTGCGTTTGGCAGCCCGCCTGACTGGTTGGAAAATTGACATCAAAGATAAAGCTAAGTATGACTATGCAGGAGAGGATGCCAAATTTACAGCTGTCAGAGCAAAATATCAAACAGAAGAAGATGAGCTTGACTTTGAGGAAGAATTAGAGGATGAAAATCAGGACGAATTAGAAGAGGAGGATAGTTTTGACAATAACGATGATGAATAATTGATTAATTTTGTAAAGTTTTGATAATGTTGATTGTAGTCTCAGTCTCAAGGATTATTTTCTCAAAAGCGACTTGGTATAAGTAAAAAATAGTAATAATAAACTTCTTTTTACACCCAGAATGCTGGAGTGAGATCACAGAGAATCGATGAAACCAAATTATCGGCGCTGTATTAGTTGCCGGAAAGTAGGCTCAAAAGATCAGTTTTGGCGGATTGTCCGCGTCTTTCCATCGGGAAAGGTACAATTAGATCAGGGCATGGGGCGTTCTGCCTATATTTGTCCAGAAACGAGTTGCTTACAAGCGGCTCAAAAAAAAAATCGACTAGGGCGATCGCTACATGCATCAGTGCCAGAAACACTGTACCAAAGCTTGTCGCAACGTCTAGCCCGCAGCAATACCCAAAACCAAATTTAGTTGGAACAACTTTGTGGCGTAATCACCAGAGGAATTGTGTCGAAAGCCGAAGTCGTGCTTTCATCACACCCTCTGTTGATCGTTAAGGTTAGTGCCAAAATAGTAAATGGGTGTAAAAAGCATTTCGGCTCTCCAATAATTAAGAGGGACGAGGCAACATTCCCAGAACAAGATGTAATAGATTGTGTTGTGGAAGACTCAGAATCAACAAAACAAGAAACTACAAAATGGCAACCTGGTAGCGCTCAGGCGCAGTTCGGCGTCAAGGCTTCCCGTAGAAATCTTTTATTTAAGGAATTTTTATGGATGCCCCTCAACCATCATTCCTGGTGGGGATGCCATTATTAAACCGAAACATCTCTCTTTCCTGATTGGAGGCACCGGCAAAAACTGAACGGCAACCTAAAAACAGTAATCCAAGGATGGAGATGTCGCAAGCCAGGCAACCATCCGCTAAAACTGTAACTTAAAGGGGAAGAGTGGATGAACAACGGCAAAGTTAGAATCTATGAATTATCAAAGGAATTGAATTTGGATAACAAAGAGCTATTAGCAATTTGCGAGCAGCTCAGCATCTCGGTCAAAAGCCATAGCAGCACGATTTCAGAATCCGAGGCAGAAAGCATCCGGGCGGCAGCAGAAAAACTGCCAGCTACGAATGTGTCGGCCAAAAAGGAACTAGGTACAACCAGCCATAAGCCAAATTCACCACCTAACGGCGGACGTAACCGACCTGCTGCACCCCACAAACAGCAAATTTTGGAAATACGCAAACCCAAAATATTGAGAAATACTACCTCCAACGCCCCAGAGGCGTCACTTGCTAACAATACCCAAGCTGCCTTGTCTGAAGCTAATCCTCCCTCTCCTCCACGGCCTTTTGCGACACCAGTCTCACCCATGAAGCCGGCGGCACCAACTCGACCTGTACCCCGGAATCAATCTGAGACCCAAGAGCAACCTCCTGTCATCGACTTGGAACAAACGCCAAATCAAGATCAGGTATCGGAAAAAATACCAGGGCAAAAACCGGAAAAAATAGTTCCACCCAGACCGAAGTCGGAAAAACCGATCAAACCGCAATTAGTTGCTCCTCCAGCCAGACCGGCGGCGGAAGAAGCCCAGGTGGCAGACGAGCCGGTATCTCAGACAGATAAACCGATCCTCAAACGCGACCAACGGCTACGACCCGTGGAAGGCGATCGCGATCAAATTAAGCCCAAAGTTGCTAAACTGCCAACTGACCAGTCCCCACAAGCTGCACCACAAAGAACAAGTCGTCCTACCCCTTCACCCAGCAGACCAGAGCAGAGGGGCAATAGACCAGCTGCACCATCACAACTAGGAGAGGGGCAACGACCCAGACCAGCACGTCCAGGTGAATCAGCAGCCGCAATGCCGATCGCGACTCCACCCAGACAGATGTCAGGAATAGCGGGCAAATCTGATGGATTAGGTGATGATGTAGTCGCACCTGATCTCCTCGATTTGAAACGCCCAAGTCCGCCTCGCCCAACCAAAGGTGGTAAAAAGTGGGTAGAAGAGGAAATTATTGACGAAGTTAAAGAGAAGGCTAAAGCTGGGGTCAAAGGCAAGCGGATCAAGCCAATACTTGATGATGAGTTTGAAGAAGATTTGCTGGATGATGACGATCTCGACTCACCAGCCACCGTCCAAGTCAGCCTTTCCATCGCCCGTCCTCCGAAACCCAAAGCGACTCGACCTGTACAGATGCCAGGCGCAATCCTTGCTAGCGCCCCAACTGCAAGAGGGAGAAAGTCTGGTTCCAAGTCTGGTTCCAAGTCTGGTTCTGGCCGCGACCATCACCAGAACCGTCGCCAAGAAGCCGAGGCCAAGCGTGACCGTCCCGAAAAAGTGGTGGTAACAGGGCCGTTGACTGTGCAAGAACTGTCTGACGTTTTAGCCGTTCCTGATACAGAGATTGTGAAAATCCTGTTCCTCAAAGGCATGGCTGTGAGTATCACCCAAAATCTGGATATTCCCACAATTACCCTAGTAGGAAAAGAACTAGAAATAGAAGTCGAAACCGCCGAGCGAGAAGCAGAAGCTCGGAAAATTACGGAAATGGTCGGTGCAGAAGACCGAGAATATCTCCACCGCCGTCCGCCAGTCGTGACAATTATGGGTCACGTAGACCACGGTAAAACAACCCTGCTCGACTCAATCCGCAAAACGAAAGTGGCTGCTGGCGAAGCTGGTGGTATTACTCAACACATCGGTGCATACCATGTGGATGTCGTACATGAGGGCAAACCACAGCAGATAGTCTTCCTAGATACCCCTGGTCACGAAGCCTTTACAGCTATGCGGGCACGAGGAGCGCGGGTAACAGACATTGCCGTGTTGGTAGTAGCTGCTGATGATGGTGTCCGTCCCCAAACCATTGAAGCCATTAGCCACGCCCAAGCTGCGGGAGTGCCAATTGTGGTTGCAATCAACAAAATTGACAAAGAAGGGGCACAACCAGAGCGGGTGAAACAAGAACTGACTCAGTATGGTCTGACCGCAGAAGACTGGGGCGGGGAGACAATCATGGTTCCCGTGAGTGCTATCAGAGGTGAAAATCTGGATACGCTCTTAGAAATGATTCTGCTGGTAGCAGAAGTTGGAGAACTATCTGCCAACCCAGATCGTTCCGCCAAAGGAACTGTGATTGAAGCACATCTGGATAAAGCCAAGGGAGCAGTTGCTACCCTGCTAATTCAGAATGGCACCCTGCATGTGGGAGATATCTTAGTAGCTGGTTCGGCTTTCGGTAAAGTCCGGGCGATGGTGGATGACAGAAGCAAGAGAGTAGAAATTGCTTCTCCTTCCTTTGCTGTTGAGGTGTTGGGTTTAAGTGATGTGCCAGCCGCAGGCGACGAGTTCGAGGTCTTCCACAACGAAAAAGAAGCCAGGGCACTAGCTAGCGATCGCGCAGATAGACAACGCCTATCCCGCCTGTTACAAGGACGTGTTACCCTTACAACCCTGTCGGCTCAAGCACAAGAAGGCGAGTTGAAAGAACTCAACTTGATCTTGAAAGGAGACGTACAAGGTTCGGTGGAAGCCATTGTGGGAGCGCTCAAGCAAATCCCGCAAAACGAAGTCCAAATTCGGATGCTGTTAGCGACTGCTGGGGAAATTACCGAGACAGATATCGACTTAGCAGCTGCCAGTAACGCTGTAATTATTGGCTTCAACACCACCTTCGCCAGTGGCGCCAGACAAGCCGCCGATGAAGCCGGTGTAGATGTCCGGGAATACAACGTGATCTACAAACTCCTGGAAGACATTCAAGATGCCTTGGAAGGTCTTTTGGAACCAGAGTTGGTGGAAGAACCCTTGGGTCAAACCGAAGTACGTGCCGTCTTCCCAGTCGGTCGCGGTGCGGTTGCCGGTTGCTACGTTCAATCAGGCAAGCTAGTTCGCAACTGCAAAGTCAGGGTGCGACGTGGCGGTAAGGTGATCTTTGAAGGCGTCCTTGACTCCTTAAAACGTATGAAAGAAGATACCCGTGAGGTCAACGCCGGTTATGAATGCGGTGTCGGCATAGATAAATTCAATGATTGGGTTGAAGGTGACATCATCGAATCCTATCAAATGGTTACGAAGCGCCGCACTCTCACCTTAACGAGATAGTGTTGAGGGTAAAATGGTTAGAAGTTAGGAGTGATAAATTAGGAGTTAGGAGTTAGCAGCCTTTAACTCCTAACTCCTAACTCTTAACTCACAACTTTTTATAATATGCATTCATTTCGCTCTGAACCTATTTTGTGGATTCACGTCGCTGGATTGGCGACATTGCCTGTTTTTTTAGTCCTCTGCTTATTGTTCCTGTCTGTAGGCGAGCCATTTTTGCCAGTCTGGATGGAGCTATTCTTAGTTGCCGCCATTGGTGTTCTGCCCCTGCTATGGATGCAGTTGCGCCGCCCTTTTTATATATTTGCTCTTTTAGGAATAGCCCTGAAGCCAGAAAATCTGACTGAACGGCAGCGAAAAATTCTCTGTTTAATTAATACAAAGTTAAATCGTATCCTAGCTCTAGTTGCAGCAGTATTATCGGTTTGGGTGCTGTGGCATCTCTACCAAATTGCTCCATTAGTAGCAAATTCAGCTAAATTTCTCCCACAATGGCGCAGTGTTGCATTAGTGCTTGCGGGATTAGCCTTTTTGGGCAGCAATCTTTTTTTACAAATACCTGTGAGTGTAATGCGAGTTTTGGTGATGAATGAGACAGAATTCGCTGGTATAGAGCCATTATCTTTAGAAAAGATTAAGCAAGATTTCACAATTTTAGGGGTGCGGGTTAATCAAATCGTGCCCCGATTATTGGAATCCCTGTTTAAGATTAATACAGATTCATAGCAGCCCCTAAAGTATATTATTTCACTTTAAAGGGCTACAAATAAATAGCAGAGAGCAGGGGAAGCAGGGGGAGCAGAGGAGAATAATTTATAACCAATGCCCCATGCCCAATGCCCCATGCCCAATACCCAATACCCAGTTACCGTTGTACTTAAAACAAAGGAATGAGGAACTATGGCTCAAATTCCAACTTCTAGCGATTGCCAATTTTCTGCTGATACTGAAATTTGGTATAGTCTCAAATATGCGATTTCCACGAGTTCCGGTTTTCAGCGCTGGCAACTAGAACGCGATGCTCAATTACAGGGAATTCGCTTGGAACAGCAGGTACAACGGTATTTAAGGGAAACTTTAGAAACTTTAGCTTACTAACTAAATACAAAATACAGCAGAATTCGGGAGTCAGAATTCAGAATTCAGAAGTAAAACAGTCTTTATACCTGGGTTTGAGACGAATCGTTGTGTATTTCACTTTCCTTAAAATCTGCTGTATTTGATTTTTGAAAAAACTCCGTACACTCAAAAAGTCTTCTTTCCTACTGCCTACTCCCTACTCCCCACTCCCAGCCTACGCAAATAATTATGGCTACGCCACGCTGCGCGAACAGGAATCAAACCGGATTCCTATACATGAGCTTATTATCATCTGCAAAGTGCAAATATCTCTTACTCTCAACTTTTGCAGCATCTATAATTAATCTTGCCCTCTGAATAGTTCGTTACCATGTCGGAAGAAGATATCCGGGCCGCCAGGCTGGAGAAAGTAGAACAACTCAAGCAGCTAGGGACTAATCCCTATGCCTATCGTTGGGAATCTACCCATCATGCAGCGCAGTTGCAAGAAAAGTTTGCCGATTTACCCAGTGGCGAAGAAGTTGATTTAGAAGTTGCGATCGCTGGACGCATTATGGCGCGTCGCGTTTTCGGGAAATTGGCTTTCTTCACTTTGCAAGATGAAACCGGCACAATTCAGCTTTATCTAGACAAAAATCGCATCCAAGAAGGTATGGCAGAAATTGATGCCGATGCCTTCAATCACCTGAAGCAACTTACAGATGCAGGTGACATTCTGGGAGCCAAAGGTACTATTAAACGGACTGAAAAGGGCGAGTTATCTGTCTACGTTAAACAATATACTATCCTCACCAAATCCCTGTTGCCCCTACCCGACAAGTGGCATGGATTAACGGATGTTGCCAAGCGCTACCGTCAGCGCTACGTTGACTTGATTGTTAACCCGGAAGTGCGGCAAACTTTCCGCCGTCGCGCCCAAATTACTGCTGGTATTCGTCGCTATTTGGAAGAACGGGATTTTTTGGAAATTGAAACGCCTGTTTTGCAAAGTGAAACTGGGGGTGCAGATGCACGTCCATTTATCACTTACCACAACACTTTAGAAATGGAATTGTATCTGCGAATTGCCACAGAACTCCATCTCAAGCGGTTGATTGTGGGTGGTTTTGAAAAGGTGTTTGAATTGGGGCGAGTTTTCCGCAATGAGGGAATTTCGACTCGCCATAATCCCGAATTTACGACGATTGAAGTTTACCAAGCCTACGCAGACTACAACGATATGATGGCGCTGACAGAAGGGATTATTACCACTGTCGCTCAAGAGGTACTCGGCACATTGCAAATCACCTACCAAGGCGAACCGATCGATTTGACACCACCTTGGCGGCGGGTGACAATGCACGATTTAGTTAAAGAATTTACGGGGTTGGATTTTAATTCTTTCCAAAGTTTGGAAGAAGCAAAAACAGCAAGTAAAAATGCTGGGATTCCTGGTGTAGATGAAGCCAAATCAATTGGTAAGTTACTAAATTTAGCTTTTGAAGAGAAGGTAGAGGCTAATTTAATTCAACCTACCTTTGTAATTGATTACCCTGTAGAAATTTCGCCCTTAGCAAAACCTCACCGTTCTCAACCTGGTTTGGTGGAAAGATTTGAGTTATTTATCGTCGGGCGAGAAACTGGGAACAGCTTCTCAGAACTTACCGATCCCATCGAGCAAAGAGAACGCCTAGAAGCCCAAGCTGAAAGGAAAGCTGCTGGTGACTTAGAAGCGCAAGGTGTAGATGAAGACTTTTTGACAGCCCTTGAATATGGGATGCCGCCTACAGGTGGTTTAGGAATTGGAATTGATCGGTTGGTAATGTTATTAACAGATTGTGCCAGTATTCGGGATGTGATCGCCTTCCCTCTACTCAAGCCTGAAGGCAGCGTTATTAAGCAATTTAGCTATGATCCAAAAACTCAAACACTGACTATTGAATTTGATAGTGGAAGTGTTTACGAGTATTTCAAAGTACCTCCTAGTGTCAAGGAAGACTTAGACAATGCACCGTCTAAAGGTCAGCATTTTAACAAGTTTATTAAAGGTAAATTTAAGTATGAACAATTGAGTTGAGATCGTAACTGCCATTCAACATTAGGGTGCGTTATGGCTTTTGCCTAACGCACAATTTTCTTTTGACCTTTTATTTACGGATGGTCGTAGATTAATAATCTTGCTGACTCGATATATCTTTTGAGGGGCGATCGCTACTCCAAGCCCACCACACAGAACCACAGTGGCAATAGTAGAACTCCTGCCATTTGCGACGATGGTCTTCTGTAAGTACAGGCGATCGCCGATTTAGCCAAACTTTTTCAGCTTCCAAGCTACTTGAGCGGCAACTAGGACAGCAAAACTCGTAAGCGTGTGTTGCTTCATTCGTCCATTCAGGCGGGATCGGAACAAAAGCGTCCATGATTGATTAGGACAGGGAGTAGGGAGTAGGGAGTGGGGAGTAGTATTGAAAAACGCTGTTAAACGACACAATCAGTATTCTCACAAATCAAAGATTAACACGATTGATAACTAAAGCTCCATTGTGAAAAAGTCACTATCTACTCGGACACACGTTTGTCAGTGCGGATGCAAACTGGATAGAGATCACAACGCCTCTCTAAATATTCTTAATTTAGGATTGGGTACGGTAGGGCATACCGGAACCTTTGCGCTGGACGCAAGCAACGCTTCAAGAGATTCAACCTCTACTTTAGCTGGAGTAATCCTGTTAGAGCAAGCTGTCTCGTAGATAGAAGAATCCCTGTACTTGTGATTGTCAGGGAGTGTCAATATGCACATTATGGCTAATAATTAAATTTATGGAGCCAAATGTTGAAATTCGCCGTTTGTTAGATGTGATGCCTGCTTCTGGTCGGATGACGACAAAACTTGTTAGTAAGCCACAGCAGGCAAAAGTGATTGATGCCTCCTTTCCTCAACCCTGGAATCAGGCACGACCGATATATATTAATTTTGATTTGTGGCATCGCTTGACAAAGCCGCAACGAGATTTGCTGTTGTTGCAGATGGTTAGCTGGTTGACGGGGGTGAAGTGGTTTAAACCCGACATTTATCAAGGTGTAGTGCTGGCTGGGCTATTAGGCGGATCATTGGAAGCAGTACAGTCAGATGTGGTAGGTGTAGCCGTAGCTGGGGGATTAAGTGCGATCGCTGCTTTTCGTATCTGGCGCACTAATAAATCTCAAGAGTCAGAATTAAATGCCGATGCAGCAGCAATTAAAATAGCACAACGGCGCGGTTATTCAGAAGCCGAAGCAGCACAACACCTGTTATCTGCAATTGAAGCGGTAGCTAAAATTGAAGGGCATTCCAGTTTAAATTTTAGTGAGTTGATTCGTTGCCAAAACTTACGAGCGATCGCGGGTTTATCACCAGTAAGTATGCCAGAAAGTTATGATAAGTAGAGTAAATGTCTGTGCTGACCATTTATAGCAACATTGAAAGTGAAAACTCTTTAGGTGGGTTTTTCACAGCGATCGATCCCAAAACGTCTAAATTATTGATTCGGAATTCTGAATTCTTCTTGTTTAACTTAAATTCTGTCAGTTACTAACGGAGTTGATAGGAATGGGTAACTTTATTATTTTTGCCTTGATAGTGGTTTATGGAGGCGGCGTTTGGAAGTTTTGGAATGGGTTTGGGCGGACTAATTTCAATCCAACTTTGACCAATCGTATTGGTTTATCTTTGCTATGGCCAGCTTTGTTTATTACAAATCAATCCTATCGTCGAAACTTTAGAAAGGCGTTGAAGGGCTAGAGTTTACTATTAAGTCTAAGTTCATCCGATCCTGACGGTGGCATATATAGCCTTTCCTAATCATATAAGGTACATCATAGTCCCGTCCTCGCTTGCTCTTAGGGGCTGGGGGTGGGCTTCTTGTACCTCATAAAGGCCGAGAACTGCTATATCTCAATATAAATGTAACGCCCCAACCTCTCTTCCCGACTAGGGAAGAGAGGTTGGGTTTGTTCCTTTTAGCAAGGAGAGGAATTAGGGAGGGATAAGTTCGTTAACCGTTGGAAGTATTTCAGTTGATGAATTTACTTGGTTAATACATGGATTACTCCACCTACAGCTGCACCATCAACAGCATTGCCAAGGGTATCTCTACTATCGCCGGTAATTACGCCAGTCAATGCGCTAGCCCCTGCACCGACTCCGACATCTTGACCAAGGTTTCGGTGACGAGGATGGTTTCTTAAACCATTTGCACCATTGACTGCTGCACCAGTGACACCACCCTTAACAGCATTGCCTAATACACTACCATTTCCCCTAATAGCTCCTGTTACCACATTGGTAACAGCTCCAATACCTGCATCTCTTAGTACTTGGTCATCAGCAGCAGCCGGTTTCGCGGGAACTAAGGTGACACCAGCTAAACTTGCAGCCATGAGGCTGGGTAGAAGTGTGCGTTTTAGGATGTTATTCATTGTGTTACCTTCTCAAAACATCAAACAATTGGCTAAAAACCAAAGTCACTGCGATCGGATAAAATCTGATTTCATCTGAACAACGGCAACTATTTATTGTTTGAGAACATCTATATCATCGCATTTGCAAAGTCATAACTGCATCTACTGAAAGCATGAATCTAGATTCAGTCCAGAGAAGCCCTTACTAATTTATTAGGTAATGCTAGGGATTACGTATTGACAAAATCAATTAAAGATGGTAAGGCGATGTGAAAGTTGCATTTTTTCATTACTACCAAGCGATTTCTAATGATAAATCGCGTAGCGTTTACCCTATCTATCTAAAGATAGTTGCCAAAATAATTAAACTAACTCGTCGGGGTTAATATTTAATTCTCTTAGTTTAGCAGCCAGCCGTTGCGTCACCGAACAGCCCATCGTAGACATCGCTCCCATCCTGTTTGTAGCAAATTACCCTGATTACCCCACCAGCGCAGCCAGGGTAACTCTAGATTCGGTTAATAAGTAATAGCATTTTTTATAGTTAGTTGCGGGGGTAGTGTGCTTGCGATGCCTCAGCTACCTACAATAGATTGAACTTCTATTAGTGGTTGAATTTCTGTTTCAATTTGAGCCTCAACAAAAGGCGTATAAATTGGAATATCAGCTTGTATAGCTTCAAAGCTCACAACTAAAGAGTATGGAACGCTAGCTTCCGGATCGTTATTCCAACCTTCATGTCCAACAACTGCAATAGAAAATGCTTCTGTAAGTTCAAATGAATTTACAACAGCCCAATCCTTCTGAAGAGTTCCTGCACTTCTAGATACACCTTTAATTATTCCGTGATGATTTTGTTTGCCGAGCATCCATTTAAAAAGACCTTCTCCCTTCTCTGCATCCTCTGGAGCATCAAACTCTTTCAAAACTCTAGCCTTAAAAAGTTCTGGATCTTCTCCTTTTTTACTACATTCCCAATCAAGCCAAGTTGAAAGGTATTTTCGGCGATTTCTACGGGTTCGACGTGGTTGGGCTTTGTATGATAAAGTAACCTCCACAAGAATCTTAAATGCCTCTCCTTGAGAACGTAATTGTTCTGGAAGTTTTACTTGGTAAACATGAGCTTGTTTAGCGACAATGCGGCGCTCTCCTGTTGTCATCAAAGTGATTCGATTGGGAGAATTACCTAAAGCACGATCAACATCGGGAAGACCATAACCAATTTGACGTAGAATGTGCAGTTTATCACCACTATATTCCACTATCCATTCTGGCCATCTTGCTGATTGTACTATTAATGCACGGTAAAGAAGGCAACTTTCATTAGGTAACTCGGCAGCAAGACGTGCTGCAACATGGCTTACTTTTGGTGCTGCAAAAGAAGTACCAACTTTATCAGCCCTAATCGCTGGGCCACCGTTTAAAGTTGAGCGTACTAATTCGGGACAAACATCTTTAGGGAAAGTGATATTTGGTGGTGTAGCTTCATCTTTCACTAAATCCCCACCATATTCAACTACTTCTGGCTTAATTGTTTTCCAAATTCCCAATCCACAGCATGAAAATGCTGATGGTTTATCACTTTGTGAAATAGAATAATCGGGGGGTAAGTTATAAGAAATTGAAGCAATAGAACCAACCGTTAAAGCTTGAAAACTTTGTGCTGGATCAGCAATTCTACAAGAACTATCTAATAAATAATCTGGATATATTCTATTTGCAGCAAGATGTTCTTTGACAGATAATCTTGTAAAGCCAATTTTACCATCTAGAGGTAAGTTTCCTGCTGAGACAATAAAGAGAATATAATTTTGCCATGTTAGATTATCAATAGCTGACGCCCAAGCACTCATATATCGAGTTCTACAAGGAACAGAAGCATTGATAGAATGATTAAATAATCTTGTTCCGGCTTGTGTTTGGTAAATTCCTACAATCTCATCTAGAAGATTAGGTGGAAATAGTTGCTTAGGTAATTTACATTTTTCATCTAAAACTCTTGCATTTTGAATCCAGAAAATACAGTTTTTACCTTCTGTACGAGGTATAGTTCTTGGATAAAGAACAGCACCGGCTACACTAGTTCCGTGTCCACCATTAACATAATCAGCAGTTTTATTTATCTCTCCAGGAACCCAAGATATAGAGTTTACTGAGTCAATTGCTGCTTTTAGTAATGGATGTCTTTCTTGAATACCACTATCTATAATACATACTTTGGGAGCATTCAATTATGGAGTTTCTAGTTGAAATAAGGGGAAGAAAGAATCATATAATTTTTCTTTTTGAAGAAGTTCTATATCAAGGGAAATACCAAGAATATATCCATCCTCCAATTCAGCAATTACTTCAATGCCAAATGTTCTAAGTCTATCTGCATCGAAATAAGAAGGATCTATCTTTAAAATAAGCGAGATAGGATAGAGAACTTTAGATTTGTTCTTTTCTTCACGTTTTTCTTGAGTATCTTGCCAATCAAATATTAAGGTTTCAATAGAAACCTTTAGTTTATTGCCATGTTCTTGGCGATTACCCAAATTAGCAACTGTTATTGGATT
The DNA here is from genome assembly GCF_036917755.1 of Nostoc sp. Lineage (GTDB taxonomy): Bacteria > Cyanobacteriota > Cyanobacteriia > Cyanobacteriales > Nostocaceae > Nostoc. Next base: position 7,952 of record NZ_JBALFC010000040.1, on the reverse strand, counting down.
TCTTATTAATGCACCTGGTAGCGATGCAGCACGTCCTTCTGTTGTCAGCCTAAGCGGAATATGCGGAAAACTCTGAGAACTTTCAACCATTTATTTATCCAGACACCAAAAATTAATACTAGGAAACTTTGATTTCTGCGATTGCTTCTTCTAAGTGTTCCTGAATCACTAACTCTTCTCGCTCAAGGATTGCTCTTTTAGCTGCATCTTGTGCAACCCTTACAGCTTGAGCCGCAGAAAAATCTCTCATCTGCTCAATGATCCTTGGCCAGTTGATAGATCCCACTACAATTGCAGATAGTGTTTCCTTTAGTATAAATTCTAGCTCTTGTTCTCCGGGTTTGGGTACTGCAATCAAATCATCAAATCTTCTCCAAAGGGCAGTATCTAGAGATTTATTTAGATTCGTAGCTGCTACTAAAAGCCCAGAAGACGGTTGATATTCGTCCAAAATTTGAAGAAATGTATTTACTACTCGTTTAATTTCTCCTACTTCTTGAGAGTCTTCTCGTGTCTTAGCAATTGAGTCACATTCATCAAGAAACAATAAACATGGACTTTTTGAGGCATCCTCAAATACAAGTCTTAAATTGCTAGCAGTTTCCCCTAAAAAAGACGACACCATTGCATCAAACCGAACTTTCAGGAGTGGTAAACCTGTATTCCAAGCTAAACGTTCTGCTCCTAGCGTCTTTCCGCAGCCAGGAGGCCCATATAGAAGAATTTTTTGTCTGTAACGCAATCCATGATGAGCAAGCCTATCTCTTGCCGCATACTCGCGTTCAATTCGGCAGAAACGTTTCTCAATATTTTCTGGCAACACCATATGATGCCGCAAATTGTCCCTTGGTATGATAGTTACCAGAGGAAGATTAAATCGCTTACTGGTTGGTAATTCAGTTAAAGCCTGTAAATTTTGTGGTATTGAAAAAGCAGGTTTGCTGATGTTAGTAGGCTTCTCTCTCTGGCTTTTTTTAGTGATATTCTCTAACTGGTCAGCTAAGAGAGTATGTCCCTTACTGCGTTCTTCGTCAATCACTAAATATGTCAGCTTGTCAATCGCCTCTTGATCTGAACTAGCGATCGCCCTAAAAAATCTCTTGAGAAGCTCTGCTTTCATACTGCCTCTCAGTATAAATAGTAATTTTTTATCAATTTAGTACTATTGTACTATATTATGTATTGCATCGTAAATTATAACGCGATCAGCTTGTCCCTAATCATTATATTAAGTTATGTAAACTAAAAATCCTTTTTCTGCTTAGGAATTTAACATATCTAACCATAAGAAATTGCTTTAAGGTCTATATCATCTTCCCCTTCAATCAATAACAAAGTCATCATATGTCCCTCAACACACCCTGTTAATCTGAAATCAGACATAGCTTTTAGTTCCTCCATAGAAACTTTCTCTGAATAATATTTAAATATCATTTGAATTGCTTTATCTTTATCTAGATAATACTGATAGCTACTATCCTTTTGCATCAAATGTTCTACAATTTTTGTTATCCGGGCTAGAAGTACGTCTCTTTCGTCAGAAACTTCCTGCATAACTTCCTCCCAATTAGTAACTTATTACTCCAATTATAGTTAATCTTCCTTTAAATAAAAAAAGGTAGGCTCTTTAGCCCACCCCACAAAATTTTGAGAATATTCTGTTGCTATTAACCCAACAATTGTTTAGCCTTAGCTAACACGTTATCAACGCTAAAACCAAACTTCTCTAAACAAACATTGCCTGGAGCCGAAGCACCAAAGCGATCAATACTAACAGTATCGCCTTCAGTACCTATGTACTTGTGCCAACCGAAACTGCTACCAGCTTCTACAGACAAACGCTTGGTGATAGCTTTCGGCAGAACGGACTCTTTATAAGCTGCATCCTGTGCTTCAAACAGTTCCCATGAAGGTAGCGAAACAACACGGACTTTCTTACCTTCAGCCGTGAGTTTTTCGGCTGCGCTGACGGCGAGGCTCAATTCTGAACCAGTGCCAATCAAGATAATCTCAGGTGTACCTTGGCTATCCACCACGGTGTATCCACCCTTCGCCACCTTTTCAATGGATGTACCAGGCAAGTTGGGGACGTTTTGACGGGTGAACGCCAACAGAGACGGAGCATTTTGCTTCGCCTTTTCGATCGCTATTTTATAAGCGCCAGAGGTTTCGTTACCGTCTGCGGGACGAAACACGGTTAAATTAGGAATGGCTCGCAAGGAAGCCAGAGTTTCAATGGGTTGGTGCGTGGGGCCATCTTCACCTTGTCCAATGGAATCGTGAGTCATCACCCAAATTACGCCAGCTTGGGAAAGGGCGGATAAGCGGATGGCAGCACGCATATAATCTGTGAAGATCAAGAAGGTCGCGCCGTAGGGAATTAATCCCGAACTGTGCAACGCGATACCATTACAGATTGCGCCCATACCATGTTCCCGCACCCCAAAGTGGATGTTGGGGTTTTCGTATTGCCCTTTTTGAAAGTCGCCCTGTCCCTTGATTTCGGTCAGGTTGGAGTGAGTCAAGTCAGCTGAACCACCAATCAATTCAGGTAAAACTGTCGCTAGTTTGTTGAGGCAAGTTTCTGAGTGTTTGCGGGTGGGCAATCCTTTGTCTTCGGGCGTGTAGGTGGGTAGTACTTTGTCCCAACCATCGGGTAGTTTGCCGCTTATGTAGCGTTCAAATTCAGCCGCTTCTTGGGCATACTTAGCTTTGTAGTCCGCAAAGGTCTTGTTCCATTCGGTTTCGTAACCTGCGCCGCGCTCAACGGCTTTGCGTGTGTGGTTGAGAGCCTCTTCGGGTACTACGAAAGGCTCGTATTCCCAACCCAAATTTTTCCGAGTCAATGCTATTTCGTCTCCACCAAGGGCAGCACCGTGAACACCAGCAGTGTTTGCTTTATTGGGGGAACCGTAACCAATGGTAGTTGTTACCTTAATCATTGATGGCTTATCGGTTACAGCTTTAGCTTCGGCGATCGCTTTTTCAATCGCCGCTAAATCGGTATTACCATCTTTGACGTGCAGAACGTGCCAACCGTAAGCTTCAAATCGCTTGGAAACATCTTCGGTGAATGCCACATCTGTGGAACCATCGATCGAGATGTGGTTGTCGTCGTACAGAGCGATGAGTTTGCCTAATCCCAAGTGTCCTGCGAAAGAAGCCGCTTCACCGGAAATACCTTCCATGTTGCAACCGTCACCTACAATCACGTAGGTGTAATGGTCAACAATCTTGGTATCGGGTTTGTTAAATTTTGCGGCAAGGTGCGCTTCGGCGATCGCTAAACCGACGGCATTGGCAATTCCTTGACCAAGTGGCCCGGTGGTGACTTCCACGCCTGGGGTCATGAAGTTTTCGGGGTGTCCAGGGGTTTTGGACTCCCATTGACGGAATTGCTTGATATCTTCAATGCTTACACTGTCGTAGCCTGTCAAGTAAAGCAGGGCATACTGCAACATCGAGCCATGACCGGCAGACAAAACAAAGCGATCGCGGTTAAACCATTTGGGATTCTTGGGGTTAAACTTCAAAAAGCGATCCCAAAGTACAAAAGCCATCGGAGCCGCGCCCATTGGTAGTCCTGGGTGTCCCGATTTGGCCTTTTCTACGGCATCAACAGCCAAGAAGCGGATCGAGTTAATACAAAGTTCTTCGAGGGACAGTTCTTTGAGGGATTGGGTTGCAACAGTCATAATCTCTTGTTTTTAACGACGGGTTAGCATTCTTGGTAGCTTCTCTTGCTGGGGTTATTTTAGATTCCCCACAGTATCCTCATCATCCCATTCCCGCTTGTGGATGGACAAGCGGGATCTCCTGAGTTTCTGGTGATAAATCAAGCTAATAATTGGGTCATGCTGAACGCTTAAATTATATCGGAATGATATTTCTGATACTTTGGGCATGGGGCATGGGGCATTGGGCATGGGGCATTGGGCATTGGGCATTGGGCATTGGGCATTGGGCATTGGTTATTCCCCTTGTCTCCCTCATCCCCCTCATCCCCCTCATCTTCCTCTGCCTCCTGCCTCCTGACTTTTTTTAAACGTATTTCTTAAAGGCCAGTGTGACATTATGACCGCCAAACCCAAAAGAATTGGATATTGCCACTTCAACTTTTTGAGCGCGGCTAGAATTAGGCACGTAATCTAAGTCACACTCTGGATCGGGATTTTCCAGATTGATTGTTGGTGGAATTTGGTCATTAGCGATCGCCAGTACTGTTGCCACTGCTTCAATACCTCCAGAACCACCTAATAAATGACCTGTCATCGATTTGGTGGAGCTAATTGCCACTTTATAGGCATATTCTCCCAAGGCTTTTTTGATTGCTGAGGTTTCAGTTGAATCATTAGCTGGGGTGCTAGTGCCGTGGGCATTAATGTAGCTAATCTGTTCGGGAGTTATTCTGGCATCTTTGAGAGCTAGTTCGATCGCTCTAGCTGCTCCGAGTCCACCAGGTACGGGGGAGGTGATATGGTAGGCGTCACAGGTCATCCCATAGCCGATCATTTCGGCATAAATGTGAGCGCCGCGACTGATTGCGTGTTGCAGTTCTTCTAGAATTAAAATTCCTGAACCTTCACCCAAAACAAATCCGTTGCGATCGCGGTCAAAGGGACGGCAAGCTGTAGTCGGGTGATCATTGCTAAAAGAGAGTGCCTTGCAAGCGGCGAACCCAGCTATCGACAATGGTGTGACAGCTGACTCCGTTCCCCCGCAAATCATCGCCTGGGCGTATCCCCCTTGAATGAGACGAAAAGCATCTCCGATGGCGTTGGAGCCAGCAGCGCAGGCAGTTACAGGACACGAGTTTGGCCCTTTAGCACCCGTGTGAATTGCCGTTAATCCTGCGGCCATATTGGCGATCATCATCGGGATCATAAATGGACTACAGCGATCGGGGCCACGGTTGAGGTAGATAGTTTGCTGGTCTTCTAATACCTTGATGCCACCAACGCCAGAACCGATCATGACACCTACCTGTTCTGCATTCAGGTCATTGATCACTAACTCCGCGTTAGATAGAGCCTGTTTTGCTGCCGCAACCCCAAATTGGGCAAATCGATCCATACGCTTGGCCTCTTTGCGCTCCAAGTAATCATGTGGATCGAAGTTTTTCACTTCACCAGCAATGCGGCAATCATGGCGAGACGCATCAAATAATGTGATGTAGTCTATGCCATTTCGTCCACTCAATAATCCATCCCAATATTCTGTTGCTGTGTTACCTATAGGTGTAATCGCGCCAACACCAGTTACAACAACGCGTTTACGTGTATGATCTGTCATGATTCAGTTAAAAATGGCGAAAAAGCAGCAGGCAAAAAATTCGAGACTAGCGACTAGTACCGCTTGGCGTAATTCGTAATTCGTAATTCGTAATTCGTAATTACGTTTTAGCAAGGGTTTCAGACATTACAAATGGGTGGCTTATTTACGCCGTGCTGTACTAGGTACTGTTTAGCCAGCGCAGTAAGAGCGTCACCCGAAGGGTCTTAAAGATTTCCTTTATGAGAGACTGGCGTTAGTGTCAGCGTTAGCGACGTTCCTAACGTCACCCTTCGTGTGACTAGGTGCTGAAGAAAAATCTCCCCAATCCCCAGTTAAGCTGATGCTGTAACTTTGTTATTGATGTAATCTACTGCATCTTGAACCGATATAATCTGCTCGGCGGCTTCGTCGGGAATTTCGATATCAAATTCTTCTTCCAAAGCCATCACCAGTTCAACGGTATCCAAGGAATCTGCTCCTAGATCGTCCATAAACTTGGACTGGGGTGTGATTTTGGCAGGGTCTTCAACACTCAATTGGTCGGTGACGATTTTCTTCACCTTTTCAAAAAGTTCCGTTTGGCTCATAAATAATAAAAGTCCTTAACCAGTTGCGAGAATCTGCTCATTTAGAGGAGACATTGTTTTGAGCATACACATCTTATCTTGACATCCTCACCGTCCTAAAGGAGCAATGATTCCTCACCACCCTACCACCCCAACGGGAAGTAGTTGCTGAATGGGGTTGACGCTTCAACAAGCACAGCCTCTACTGAGGTCTTACACGCTCTCCACGTCCGTTTTGAGTCTCGGAATGCCCTCCCGCGACTAACGAACACAAGCAAAAAATGACTTGCTTTGAGCTTCTGGGATAGATTTTAGACAATTGCCCAGTTGCTTTTCTCTACGCCTGCTCTCACCGTAACTGTTTCAACGTGTCTTGAGCCTAGAGAGGGATTTTTAACTCCATTCGCAGTTTATCAAAAAGCCGCCCTAGAAGTGCGTAGCTCTCCATTTTTTCGGTCAAGATCGCCCACATACTGCCAAGGGTTTTTCTGTGAGAAAACCTTTCTTGTAAAAAGAATGGGGTAAGTTTTCTCTTAACACTTGGGCAATGGAGCGTGCTACGCGATCGCTGATCCCGTGTAAATGCTTCGGCTTTCCAATTATTGCTAAAATTTTTTACAATGTCTCGATCAGTATTTACAGCCTTGCTAGCAATCAGAATATTTAGACGCGGCAGCTTTGAACCCAGACGGTTAAATAATTCGTAATTCGTAATTCGTAATTCGTAATTAAGTTTTGTGACTCTTATTTAGACCCCGACCCAAAACTTGTCGGTTATTGAATCGGGGGATTTAAACCCACGGTACTCGGTTAAAGGGTCGCCCAATGTCAAACATCAGAACTTCGGTGCTAACAAGGAATGATAAAACAGTTATTGTTTAGAGCGATCGCTCTAACCCAAACATACTTCTATGCTATCTCACACCCTGAAATACGCTTACTTCCCTGGTTGTGTTGCCCAAGGCGCCTGTCGGGAACTTTACCAGTCAACTCAAGCGCTTACGCAAGCACTAGGGATTGAATTGGTTGAACTTAAAAAAGCTGCTTGCTGCGGTTCTGGCATATTTAAAGAAGATTCTCAACTGCTCGAAGATACAGTCAACGCCAGAAATATTGCCTTAGCAGAAGACTTAAATCTGCCTTTACTTACTCATTGCAGCACTTGTCAAGGTGTTATTGGTCACGTCAACGAACACCTGAAAGAATGCCAGACTACTAACCCTGCTTACATTGAACAGGTTAATGGCTTGCTGCATAAAGAAGGCTGTTCACCTTATCGCGGCACTGCTGAGGTTAAACATCTCCTTTACGCCTTAGTAACAGATTACGGTTTAGAGGAAATTACCAAACGTGTCACCCGGAAGTTAACTGGATTAAAATGTGCGGCTTTTTATGGCTGTTATCTCCTCCGCGCCCAAAAATCTATGCCCGATGATGACCCCTTCCAACCGGAAGCGATGGAAAATATGTTTCGGGCGGTGGGTGCAACACCAATTTATTACCGAGGGCGGACGCAATGTTGTGGTTGGCCGCTTTCTAGTTATGCCACTACCCAATCTTTCAAAATGGCGGGGATGCATATTCAGGACGCTTTGGCATCTGGTGCTGACTGTATAGTTACGCCTTGTCCTTTGTGCCACTTAAATTTAGATTCGCGTCAGCCAGAAGTAGAAAAGGTGATTGAACAGAAGCTAGGTTTACCAGTGTTGCATTTACCCCAGTTGATTGCTTTGGCTCTTGGGGTTAGTCCAAATGAACTGGGTTTAGACCGTCACATTGTTTCTACAAAGTCTGTGTTGGAGAAATTAGGATTTTAGTTTATGAATTAGAAATTTTGAGTTAAAAGGTGCAACTGCCGAGTTAAAAGGTGCAACTGCCGAGTTAAAAGGCTCAATTGCCGGGTTAAAAGGCTCAACTGCCGGGTTAAAAGGCTCAACTGCCGAGTTAAAAGGCTCAACTGCCGAGTTAAAAGGCTCAACTGCCGAGTTAAAAGGCTCAACTGCCGAGTTATATCATCGTGTAGGGGCACGGCATGCCGCATTGGTGTCAACTTAAGCAAAAAGGCAGCATTAAGATGTAATCTAAGAACATCGGAATTGATGTTCTTAGTGA
>NZ_JBALFC010000039.1:0-59893 GCF_036917755.1 Nostoc sp. | reverse complement strand
AATAACAAATGGGTTCGCCGAAATAACAAATGGGTTCGCCGAAATAACAAATGGGTTCGCCGAAATAACAAATGGGTTCGCCGAAATAACAAATGGGTTCGCCGAAATAACAAATGAGTTCGCCGAAATAACAAATGCGTAGGCGTAGCCAGCCGTAGGCATCGCCATGATTGCAAAAATTTAGCTTTGTCACGCCAGCGTAACGCACCCTTCGGGTTCAGCAGTCGCCTGCGGAGGGAAACCCTCCCGCAGCGCTGCTTCACCGCAAATCTTTGGTGGAGAAGTTTTTCCGACTTGTGTGTAAACCGTAGCTTAGAAAGGAGGGAAACAGGAATCTAGTCCCCTCCCCTTTCCAAGGGGAGGGTTAGGGTGGGGTAAAACTGACGCGAATGAGGAATTTTTGAGCTTCCCCTAATAGTTCTGCGAGGGGGTCGGCAAAAGCTGGAAATGCCTATTATCTCGTTGACCCCCTCGATGTCCTGCTGTCTAAGGGTTTCAGGGTTTTTGTGTGTATGTAATATGATTGAATTTGGCTTTCTACTCGTTTAACTTCAATTAGTGTTCTGTCGAGTTTCGCAGCACAATTTCTGATCTCCCTAGATTGGGTTAAGTAGAAGTGATAAAACAGGAGTCAGAATACAGAATTCAGAATACTCTACCCATAAAATGATAGAGTTTTAAGGCGAGAATATTTTAATTTTTTCCGCCCACCAGGGGCGAGGTTTTAACCAATATTCATCATCCACTCGTACAGAATTCAATTCTGAATTCTGACTCCTGAGTTCTAAATTCTTCTTATAAACTTAAATTTTAATAATGGTATACAATCAATTCACAATTACCAAAGTTAAGCGCACATTTGGAATATTGACACAAGAAAATATACAATTTTTTGCCGATATTCCTCCTGCTGAACCAGCTAAATATATTCAAGAATTTCTCAAAGAAAGTATTCCTTTAGCCGTAGCAATTAGAAACGCGCAAACTTTCTCGTGGGTGGACTGCTGTCAACTGGATAGGTGAGAGTTCTAGTTTAACAGGTACAGATGCGATCGCATTTCCGGGATTGGGTGCAGAAGATAGAAATCCTCAAAATCGCCAGTGGACAAAAGAAAAAGATGAGATAAAAACCTTTTATCACAGCCTCGCATGTGTTTTAGAAAATCGTCCCCAAGATGCAGAACCAGAAGGTAAATTTTTCGCACTCAATCAGAAATTAAGCATTCCCAAATTAGTAAAACGTTTAGTCACACTCCAGAAATTGCTCACAACTTAGATGGAGACAAGAAACAGATGATAATAAATTAGAGATGAAACTTCAAGAAATAGCTGATTCTCTGATTTGATTGCTGAGAGGATGTTTAAAAAGCGACATCTGCTTCCTTTGCAGAAGCAGCACTGGTTTCTTAGAGGAATTCAAACAGAATCAGGATCTACACCGAGCGATCGCAACCTTTCTGCTAATAATTGGGCGCGTTGTTGGGCTTGTTTTACCTGTTCTTCTGGTGTTAAAAGCCTTTCCCCTTGCTGATTATACCAATATAACCACTCGCGCGGAATGCCTAAATAAGTTCCCCGTTCCATACCAATTCCTAAACTAATCTCTGGTAGCCAAAGGGGATTTCCATCTTGTAATTGATAGAGATTATTAACCAACTTGTAAACTTCTAATCGGGCTTTGCGGCGACGAGTCGGGTTGTAGACTACATAATATAAAATCCCTAGCTTTGCATACTCTTGCTTCTTAGTCGAGTATTCACCGCGATATTTTTGAGATACCACTTCCAGCGCTAATATTGGGACTCTCCTCTCTTCCCAAAGCACATAACTGGGGCGGAGGTTTTCATCATAAAATCGCTCAACGCCCAGACTCAAAAACCCATCTGGTACTATCGCCGGTAAATCTGGGTGATAATAAATACCCATATCAACGCCAAAAAACCAATCCATCCGGTCTGCCCAAGCCATAGCCAATATAGCTTTGAGTAAACCGGGAATCAAATCTTGTAATTCATTATCCACAGGAGTATCGTCAGAGTCTGGCAGCTCCTCAGAAGAGGGCAAGCAAGCTAATGGATCGTACTCTAACATGATGAATTTACCGATTCTCTGAATAATTTGATCATAATGCGATCTCTAAGTTTTTCTGACCTCTCACGGAACCCCTGCCTTCTTAGGCTAGCGTGTACACACAAGGCCAAAGAAACCTCACCCTGGTTATGCTACGCAAAACCTGTCCCTCTCCTTGGTAAGGAGAGGGATGTTCGTTAGGACAGGGTGAGGTTTTTGGGTAATTCTCGGTGCTTATTAAGACTCAATATTGAGATTCTATCCAAGGGTGAGAGACATTATACATCATAAATTTTTGTTGCAAATATTACGGTCTATCCCTAGCGTAAAGTGGACAATTTGACAATCTTTAATACTAAAACTACTTGGCGTATAGTCATAATCTGTCCGCACGCAACAAGAACGCAAGACACCTAATATATGGTTCGAGAACTCGAAAGAAAACGCCAGAGTGCAAAGTTTCCCGAAACTGCACCGGCTGCTAATCCCGTATTTTTTAGAACCTATAGCCGCCGTACAAAGGCGGGACTAAGGGAAACATGGGATGAGGTGTGCGATCGCACTCTACTCAGCTTAATCAAGCTAGGGAAGCTAACTCAACAAGAAGCTGCCATACTCGATCAGATGCAGCGCAACTTGAAAGCTATGCCCAGTGGACGCTGGCTATGGGTTGGTGGTACAGACTGGATAAGCAAACCAAAGAACTTTTCCGGCGCTTATAATTGTACCTCTACCAATCTCGAAGACTGGAGTGCCTTCGGATTAATGATGGATTTGGCAATGATGGGCTGTGGCACCGGAGCCGTCCTAGAACCACAATTCATTAACAAGTTACCCCCCATCCGTAATCATCTGAATGTCACTGTACAAGGTGAAATTGGCAGCACTCCTCAACAAAATCGGCGTGAATATACTGAAACTCATATAGAAGGCAACAGCGTCACTATTCACGTTGGAGATAGCCGTGAAGGTTGGGTTGAATCATATCAAACCTTGTTGGAACTCTCCACTAATGAACAATTTTCAACAGAAGTTGAAGTAATAGTTGATATCAGCGATGTCCGCAAAGCCGGAGAAACTCTTAACGGCTTTGGAGGAGTTGCTAATCCGGTGAAATTACCCGGACTTTATCAGCGTTGCGCCTCCATCCTGAATAAAGCTGTAGGACGACAATTAAATTCAGTTGAATGCTGTTTGTTAATCGATCAAGGCGCTGTAACAATTGTTGCTGGGAATATCCGAAGAAGTGCGGGGATGCGTCAGTTTGATTCTGGCGATCGCCTAGCAGCCACCGCCAAAGATAACTTATGGCAGCAAGATGAAAATGGCAACTGGCGAATTGATCCAGAGCGCGATGCTCTAAGAATGGCAAACCATACCAGAGTTTTTCACCGCAAGCCGACCTTAGAAGAATGTATTGATGCCGTCCGCAAACAGTATTATAGTGGCGAGGGAGCAATTCAATGGGCTGGTGAAGCTGTAGCGCGATCGAACATTGATTTGCTACCAACACAAGCTCTGAAAGTTGAATTTTTGCAAGCTTATGAACAAGGAACAGCAAAACAGTGGTTACAGGAACACAATTCCAATCTTGATGCTAATGAGTTAGAACATCGTTTAGCTCGCTACGGTTTAAATCCATGCATTACTGCTGACACTTGGATTCACACTGAACAAGGTGCGCGACAAGTTAAAGACTTGATAGGCAGACAGTTGAGCGTATATGTCAATGGAGAATTATTCAGCACTACAACCGATGGCTTTTGGTTTACGGGAGTCAAGCCTGTATTTAAAGTTATCACTCAAGAGGGCTATGAATTACGTTTAACCGGAAATCATCAGCTACTCAAAGTGACTGCTCAAACACAGAAAAAGCAATACTCTGAGTGGGTAGAAACTCAAGATTTGATCCCTGGTGACTATATTTTGGTTCATAACCATCGTGGGGTTCAACCTTGGGATAGTTTTGGTACTTTTGATGAAGGCTGGTTGCTTGGCAATCTGATTGGTGATAGAAGCATTGCATCAACACAATGGGGTAAAACAGCCTATCTCCGATATTGGGAAGATACCCAAGACGAAATGGGAAAATATGCTGTTACCTTACTCAAAAATGCTGTTAATTTTCCCAGTTCCACAGAATCTGGATGCTACCATCAACAGCTAAAACATCGAGTTATCAGCTCATCAGGCTTGGCTCGATTGACAGCAGATTATGGTGTTACTTTAGAACACAAAATACCAACAGACAAAATTGAGCAAGCCAGCTATGAGTTTTATCGTGGTTTTTTGCGTGGCTTGTTCGATGCTGATGGAAGTGTACAAGATAATCAACAAAAAGGTGTTAGTGTCAGACTGGCACAAAGCAATCTTGAAACCTTGAACATTGTTCAAAGGATGCTGGCGCGGTTGGGCATTATTTCAACGATTTATCAAGAGCGTCGTACTGAAAGCTATCGTCATCTTCCTGATAGTAGTCGTGAACCAGCCTTATATTTTTGTAAGGCACAGCATGAGCTTGTTATCTCCAATGATAATATCTATTATTTCCACAAAATTGTGGGATTTCAGGAGCCTAAAAAAGCTGCACGCTTACAAGAATTATGCAGTGGATACAAACGAAAACTAAACCGTGAGCGTTTTTCCGTTAAAATCAAGGAAATTGTGCCAGATGGTTTAGAAGCAGTTTATGACTGTACTGTACCAGCAGTTTCTCGATTTGATGCTAATGGAATTGTTGCACACAATTGTGGCGAGATAATTGGCGCCAACTTCCATTGTGTGAGTGGTAATACCTTGCTCATCACTAGAGATGGAATGCATAAAATCAAAGATGTTATTGGAGATGAAATTGAGGTTTGGAATGGTCAAAAATGGAGTCAAGTAACACCATTTAAAACTGGTAGCGAGCGCCATCTGTATAGAGTCAAATTTGCAGATGGTACTTATTTAGATGCAACCGCATATCATCGCTTCTTTGTCAAAGATAGATTTGATCAAGAATACAAAGAAGTGCAAACTAAGGATTTGATGGACGTTAGTAGATATGCCATTCATACTGAGCCTTTTACTATTCAGTATGAAGATGGATTAAATATCGATCGAAGCTATGCCTATACTTTGGGGATAGCTGTAGGAGATGGAACTACAGACCAAAATGGTAATGCCAAAGTTAGACTCTATAAACAGAAAGCAGCTTTATCTGTAATCGGAAGTAAGTCTGGTGAAAGAAACTATGACTACTTACCGACTTTTAAAGATGTAACAGACTTAGGTTTTTCTGGAGAATTTTTAAAGAGTTTAAAAACAAATCCAGAGTCACTGAATGTAATTGCTAGTTGGAATCGCCAAGCCATTTTACACTTTATCGCTGGTTTAGCGGATACAGATGGCACAAATACACATAGCAATGGCATTAGGATTTACATCTCTGATTACGAACGTGCGTATCGAGTGCAGTTATTACTAACTAAATGCGGTATCCGTTCTTCTTTAAATCTTTTAGCTCATCAAGGGTCAGTAACTAATTATGGTGTTCGCAGTCAAGATTTGTACTACTTGCAAATCACTGACTGTAAACAAATTCCTTGCCAGCGTTTGGATGTGAGCAAAGGGTGTGATACCAAATACAAAGGTAAATGGCAAATAGTCAGAAGTGTGGAAGAATTGCCAGGTTTACACGATACTTATTGCTTCAATGAACCGGAATATCACAAAGGAGTGTTTGGTAATACTTTAACTGGCAATTGTAATTTGTCTGAGGTTCACCTTAATCAAATCGACCCACATAACTACAAAGAACAAGAGGAGGCTTTCACTGCTGGGGCGTTATCTGTAGCAGCACTTTTAAATCACAAATTCCTGGAACCACGCTATCAATACAGCCGTGAATTAGACCCGATTGTGGGAGTTTCTTTTACAGGTTTATTTGATTTCTTTGTCCATGCTTTTGGTGTTGATTGGCTGCGCTGGTGGGAAGCAGGAAGACCTGCGACTGCACAAGGATTAGCTTTCAAACGTCAGGAAGAAAAATATCTAAGTTCCTGGAGAGATATTGTACATCGGGTTGTTTGGGATTATTGCGATCGCCACAATCTCAAACGTCCAAATCGCTGTACCACAGTCCAACCCAGTGGCACCAAGGCTTTATTAACTAATGCTAGTTCAGGATGGCATCCCCCGAAAGCCCAAAGATTTATTCGCCGCATTACCTTCGGCAAAAATGACCCAGTAGCCTTAGCTTGTATTGACTATGGTTACAACGTCATTCCCTCTCAATCTGACAAAGATGAACAGGGCAATTTGCTCAACGATCCCTTTGATTCACGAGTAAGTGAATGGTTAGTAGAAATCCCTGTTTCTGTATCTTGGGCTGATTTACCAGGGGCTGATGAAATTGATGTTTCTAAGTTTTCAGTTTTAGCCCAATTTGATTTTGTCCTTCAGGTTCAACGTTGGTATGTGACTCACAACACATCAGCTACTTTGGAACTTCGCTCTGATGAAATCGAACCTTTGGGACAGCGTATCTACGAAACTATCCAGAATGATCAGGGATATATTTCAGCCGCTCTTTTAGCCCGTTTTGACGATCTGCAATCATTCCCACGTTTACCATTTGAACCAATAGACAAACCAACCTACGATCGCTTGAATCAAGAGGTGAAAGCACGGCGCAAAACAGATGATTTCTGTGCAGTCTTAAGCCGCTACGATTCCGGCGAAATGGCTGAGGCTGGCCCTAGTGGTTGTGACTCTGATAAGTGTATGTTTCCCGATCAGCAACCAAGCTCATAAGGCAAAATGACTATCAACTTCGGGTAGGGCTATTTATCTATAGCGCTTCTCCAGTTGAGTGCAATACAGACCTAACAAGAACAGCCCCAACCCTTGTAGCGTTGGGGAGTAAGATTTAAAGCCTCTCTCCTAAAAGGAGAGAGGTCAAAGTGTATTTTCCATTCGAGAACCGCTATATTACAATAAAAAGCAGTGGTTTAACATGACATTTAACGGTACGCTATTCATCTCCACCCTCAATGGACTCATACTCTTGGGGATGAATAGCGGGGGATGAGGATTACATCTGGAATTGATTTAAAACATAAGTCTAATTGCTTTTACCAAGTCAGTGAGATGCCGTTGGATGTCCGTGAATGGACTTGTCCACAATGCAATACTCATCATTGGCGGGATGGGAACGCGGCAGCGAATATTAGGGCAGAGGGCATCAGAATGATAAAGGCTCCTATGTTCAGCCGTCTCTGCTGTAGGAGGGGAGGTAAGTCCTAGTCTTGGGCGAAAGTCTATAGTAGTGGCACTCCCCCGTGATTACAGAAGCCCCTCCCTCAGCCTACTTGCTGGGTGGGGTAGTTCACTAGTCACCAAGAAACTAACAACTCAAATGCTCTTATTGGGATTTTTTCTGGGTTTAGCGGTAGGCATTGGGTTTTGGGTTTGGCAGCAGGTTCAACTTCACCGCTACCTGGGGCGCTTACTCCGGCCGTTAACCTCGCATCTTTACAAGATGCGACTGTTGCTGATTCCTGGGCTGCGGCAGGAAATAGCGCTGGTGAAACAGCAACGGCAAGATTTGCAGCAGTCCTTGCAAACTTACCAAGACCTGCTCGATTTTGCACCAGTGGGATATTTGCAGGTGGATGAGGAAAATCAACTGCTGTGGTGTAATCGACAGGCACAGGAAATTTTGTATCTGCAAAGGTGGCAACCAGAACAGGTGCGTTTGTTACTAGAATTGGTACGGTCTTACGAACTTGACCATTTAATTGAGCAAACTCGTGATTCGCAAAAACCACAGAAGGGAGAATGGGTATTTCATCCATCTTGTGAGGATGCGGCAGAGATGCCAACAATAAAATCTCTGGCTTTGCGGGCGTCTAGCTTGCCTTTACCCAATGGACAAGTGGGAGTCTTTTTAGAAAATCGTCAACCCCTATTAGATATAAATCAAGTACGCGATCGCTCTTTTTCTGATCTAGCACACGAACTCAGAACGCCCTTGACTTCGATTCGCTTAGTTGTGGAAACTTTACAAAACCGTTTGGAACCACCTTTAAATCGCTGGGTTAACCGCCTAATGCAAGAAGTTGACCGACTGATTAGCTTGGTGCAAAGCTGGTTAGAACTTACGCAAATGGAAGCAAACCCAAACATCCAATTGCAAGCCAAAACTGTAGAATTGCGATCGCTGATTGCATCTGTTTGGGAAACACTAGAACCCTTGGCAGGGCGCCAACATTTGTCTTTTTCTTATTCGGGCCCAGAAAATCTGTGGATTAAGGCAGATAAAGCCCGTATTTACCAGGTTTTTCTCAACTTGCTAGACAATAGCATTAAGTACAGTCCTCCTGGTACAAGCATTGAAGTCCAAGCAAAAATTCTATCAACGAATAATGGGAGCAATGCTGCTTCCCCAATTATCGAAATAAATCTTATTGATTCTGGAGTCGGGTTTTCTGAGGCAGATTTACCCCACGTTTTTGAGCGATTTTACCGAGGAGATAAAGCGCGATCGCATTCCCCCCAAGATAGTAACTCCATAGGCGCGATCGTTGGAAATGGGTTAGGTTTAGCGATCGTTGAGCAAATTCTGATCGCTCACGGTGGTTCAATCAAAGCTATGAACCATCCAGAAACTGGCGGTGCGTGGATGCAACTCCAATTTCGTGAAGTTATGGCAAACTCCCTAAGCCAAGACTATAGTTAATAATATCTTCACCTTTGAGACAACAAGTAAGTGTGAAAGCTATCGATTATAGTCCCAATCCTCAAAGACCCCAACTCGCACGCGCCATTAGGCGCTTAGAACGGGATGTATTATGCATGGGTGCTTTGGTAGAACAATCATTTCGCCTCACTCACCAAGCGTTATTTGCTCGTAACTTAACAGCAGCTGGGGAACTTCCCCGATTAGATAAAAAAATTGATCGCTTTTATAGACAAATAGAATCAGACTGTACGGCGATTATGACGCTGCAAGACCCTACGGCTCAAGATTTGCGCTGCTTGAGTGCCTTTATGCAGTTGGTGCGAGACTTAGAGCGCATTGGCGATTATGCTGAGGATTTAGCTGAGATTGCGATTAAAATTTTTCCTTATCCGCCTCATACGTCTTTGCCAGACATTGAAGCTATGTCCCTTCACGCACAGGCGATGCTAGCAACTAGCTTAAAGGCTTTGGGAGATTTCGATGAAGCCGGTGGACGCCGTTTAAAGCACCTAGATGATACCGTAGACGATGCTTACGATCGCGTTTATCAGACTTTAGCCCAACAACGGGATGTGCCTGGTGTCGTCGAGCCAATTATACTGCTAGCACTGGCAATTCGTTGCCTGGAACGCATGGCAGATCACGCCACTAATATCGGTCAAAGGGTAGCATATATTGTCACTGGTCAACGCTCTTAATTGACGTGCTGCCTAGATCCCCGACTTCTTTAAGAAGTCGGGGATCTAAATCCAGGTTAAGTAAGCGCCATTCCACCCTACTATCTTCTAATTATTTGCGCCTACATACATACTTACTTAGTCTTCAGAAAATACTAAATAATTAAAAATAAGTTAACTAAATATTTTACTAAAAGCTTACCTATTCTTAAACTTGCACAATTAAAGTAACGGATAAACAACTGAAAAATTCCACCCTATCTCACTGATAGATACCTCAAACCAGAAGTTGTTTCCATGAAAAGATTTTGAGTTAGTCTCTAGCTCTGATTGAGAACAATACACTTCAGAAACATAGGTAAAATTTGATACAAATTATTAGAGTTTCTTAATCATTGTAAATAGCGAGATTCCCTGATAATTATGTAGTTACGGTTAATCATGTATTCCACAAGTCCTACTTCAAACTCTTCTGACGTGTCAAATAGCTCTGCTTTAAGCGGACAATTACCCCAGCAGATATTTACCCGTAGGGAAGTAATTCCACTTCAAAATGACGTGCTTTGGCGTATTGATCGCGGTGCAGTTCGTACCTTAACGTGGAGTGAAGACGGAACATTCATCACTCTCGGTTATTGGGGACTGGGGGATCTGATTGGATATCCTTTGTCTAGAGTCAAGCCCTACCAGATTGAATGTCTCACAGGGGTGGAAGTAAGCATTGTGCCACATCATTTGTGGCATCAAAATATTAATGCTTTGTTGTCTCATATTCAACAAGCAGAGGATCTCCTAAGCATTGTGCATCGAAAACCAATTTCGCTACGCTTATCGCAGTTTTTAGTCTGGTTAAGTGAAAAATTTGGACGTGATGTAGATAAGGGCAAGCTAATTGATCTAAATGTTACCCATCAAGATATTGCTGAAGTGTTAAATACTACACGAGTAACAGTTACCCGGCTCCTACAACAGTTGGAGGAAGAAGGAACAGTTTTACGTCACAAACGCCGTATTATTTTGCCCTTACCAAATAAATTAATTAAAAATTATAGTTCAGCAGTATGCTAATTGACTTGTATTAATCATAGGATAAAGGTATAATCATTGCTGTGATTGTGTGTAGAATCCACGAAAGGGAAGTGTTCAAAGCATTTTATCAGGATTGGATTATTGTAGGTGTGAGTGAGAGTAAAAACATGACAAAACAATTCTGGAATCTTTTTAAGGTTAGTCCGGTTATTGTAGCTGCTGCATTTTTCGCTGCAAATAGTGCCTTAGCTGCTGAAGTCAACGAACAGGTAACAAATGTTGCCCAGTTATCTGAAGCTCAAGATTCTAACGACATGGGTCAGGTAACATCAGTTTCGCAATTTTCAGATGTGCAGCCTACAGATTGGGCATTCCAAGCTTTACAATCCCTAGTTGAGCGTTACGGCTGTATTGCAGGTTATCCCAACGGTACCTATCGCGGGAACCGTGCTATGACCCGTTATGAATTTGCCGCAGGTTTGAATGCCTGTTTAGACCGGGTTAACGAACTGATTGCTACAGCTACAGCCGATTTGGTCAGTAAACAAGACTTGGCTACTTTACAGCGCTTACAAGAAGAATATTCTGCGGAACTAGCAACCTTGCGCGGTCGTGTCGATGGACTAGAAGCCCGCACTTCGGAGTTGGAAGCTAATCAGTTCTCTACTACCACCAAGTTGGTTGGGGAAGCGGTTTTCGCCGTATCTGATGTTTTTGGTGGAAATAGAGCAGTTGCTGCTGGTAATTCAAATCAAAACTTAGATTCTAATACCACTTTTTCTGACCGCGTTCGTTTGAACTTGTTCAGCAGTTTTACTGGTAAAGACCAGTTGCAAATCCGTCTGAATGCTAACAACACCATTTCTAATGCTGCTGTGAGCGGTACTAACATGACCCGCTTGGCCTTTGACGGTAATAACAACAACTCTGTTGTGATCGATAAAATTAACTATGCTTTCAACTTTAGTGACGCAGTGCGCGTTAAAGTTGATGCTACTGGTGGTGAGTTATACGAAAACCTCAACACCTTTAACCCTGACTTTGCTAGCTCTGCTAGAGGTGCGCTCTCCCGTTATGGACGTTTCAGCCCCATATATCGCCAGGGTCAAGGTGGCGCTGGTTTAACTGTTACCTTCAATCCTAAAGGCCCAATCAGCTTGAGCGGTGCTTATTTAGCTAGGACTGCTAACGACCCTAGCCTTAATAATGGCCTGTTGGATGGTGATAACGCAATCTTTGGTCAGTTATCTTTCCAACCCAGCAAAGCTTTTAATATTGGTCTAACCTACGCCCGCACTTATCAAACTAATCTTGTTAACAATACTGTTAACAATAACCTTTTCCAAGGTACAGGTAGTACATTTGCCAACAATCCCTTTGGGAATAACAGTCGTACCGAATCCAACAACTACGGTGTAGAGGCTACCTTCCAACTTGGCTCTAAGTTGGCTATTAGTGGTTGGGGAGGTTATACAACTGCCGATGCTATAACTGGCGCTAATGCTGGTGCAGACGCAGATATTTGGTACTGGGCTGGTTCACTTGCTTTGAAAGACTTTGGTGGAGAAGGCAACGTCTTAGGTATTATCTTTGGTCAACCACCCAGAGTCACTGGTGGCAGCATAAAAACAGCCGCCGGCAATACTAACTTAGACGACAATACCTCTTATCACTTAGAGGGTCTTTACAAGTTCAAGCTTTCCGATAATATTCAAGTGACCCCTGGTTTGTTGGTAATCTTCAATCCAGAGAACAACAACAATAACGACACTGAATATGTAGGCACTCTACGTACTACCTTCACATTCTAAAATTGGTGATGAAATATACAGTAGAATTCAGAATTCAGAATTCAGAAGGAAAACAGGGTTTATACCTCGCTTTGGGACGAATCGTTGTGTACTTCACTTTCCTTGAAATCTGCTGTAAAACGCAGAATTAGATAAACAAAACCCCACTTAAAGGTGGGGTTTTGTTTAGATTTTTCAATCTAGGGGAACCAGTATCATATTTGCCGTAATATAGCGCTTTTCAGATAGTCAATGGTAGAGCGATGCCTACGGCGGCAAGCTACGCCTCACCTACTATATAAATAAATATTGGGTAGTGCGATGCCTACGGCGGCAAACTACGCACCACCCAACCTAAAATAATCTTAAATCTAACGACTAATTGGCTACTTCAGCCAGTTCAATAACGCGCCCTTCATAGTCCTTAACCAAAAAATTCAGGGGCTTCTGGTTACGAATCTTAAATTTCAAACCGCGCGTTTCGACTCGCATTAAAATCATTTCTAGGCAGTCGTGGTCAAAACAAACGTGGCGTTGCTGATTTTTGCTACCTAAACTCGCGCCAGTAATGATGTGTAGCTGGGTATTTTTCTTCAATTGATACCACAGCCCATCATTGGCATTATTCAGCATTTTATTAGATAAGCTCGGCCCTGTAGACATATATAGTGGATCAATGCCAGTTGCGCCGATAGTTTGTTCGTAGTTGTAGTAGTAGTGCAATGGCACCTCAGCTGCTGGCAAATCTAGCAGCCCTTCATACAACTGTCGGGCAATCTCCAAATCTGACACCATTACAGTGTGTACTTTTGGGGCACTGGTGAGGAACATCCACATGGCACCAGCGTAAGCTGCTAGTAGCATTACCATAATGCCTTGGGTGGAAAATAGGCTATCTAAGGGCAGGGAAGGCAGAAAGGAGCCTAATGTCAGGGGACTGAGCAGGAACGATATCACACTAACCGCTATAACCATGAACAAATAAGGATTCTATAAGTGAGCCGATTTTATGATTGTCGATTAAGACTAAAATTAAGTCCTTGTTTCTAGTTTATCAATACTCAAGTAGTCTGAGTCTGGGCTATAAACTGGGCAACACCAAGATATTATGCGATTAACTACGGGAGTTCAATTCCCAAAACTATTTTAACAATTATCAACTCAAAGGCTTATGCAAATTCCTCATTTTCGCGAAGCTAATCACCCCCTGGTGAAGTCGCTGTTTCATCACAGTGACGATGAACTACTGACTCTATTCCAGCGTTATCCAGATGCAGGAAAGTATTTTACGGTGATTTTTTGCCGCTATAGTCCCATAGTCTATACCTTAATTCGGCATTCGGCGCGATCGCCTGTGCAGGCAGATTATCTGTTTGCGCTCACCTGGCGGCATATTTACTACGAACTCGGTGGACTACATTTAACAGACTCTCAATCAGGTGAGCAAGCCTTAACCATGCAAAATTGGTTAATTAATATGACAGCTTTCTGTATTAACGAGATTAAACTACCACCCACAGAGGCAATTCATTATTCTCTGCAAGCGACTTCGCCCCCACTATGGTGCTATGTAGAACAAGCGTTAGACCAACTACCACCAGTTTTACGATTAATGGTGTTAATGGCTCAAACTTTCCACTGGAGCGAAACTAGAATCGCTGCCTATCTGCAAGCCGAAGGAGAAGCGATCGCTCCTACTGAAGTAGCCAATTCTCTCCAGGAAGGCTATCGTATGTTAGAGGATAAATTACCCACAGATATTCGCGCCATATACTTTGGGGAAGATTTAAGTCAATCTTAGCTTAAGTATAAACGCGTATATTGATTGTACTCAATTTAAAAACTTAAAACCTCTTCTTAGACCTTCTGCTTAAACCCGCAACTTTACGGGTAATTTTTATGAAACAACGGCTTGTATTTCCCAGGCAAAAGGTAGGCTTAATTTGTGTCGGTAAGCCAGTGCGTTGCTCATCTCAACAGAGTTGTAGTAACTGGCGGGCGATTTCTCCTCCGCAGGTACTTTTACACAGTATTTTACTATTTACTTTTTTGCTGAGTCCGATCGCGGCGGGTGCGGTTGATATTACGCAACAACTCCATCGCCCTTTAAATAGTTCCGTCGGGCGACAATCAAGAGATGAAGCAGACAGCTTACTGGGTATCGGTCAACAACAATACGCTTCAGGATATGCTGATAAAACTATTACGTCTTGCTTACGGGCACTAAAACTATATCACTCAATTGGCGACCTGAAAGCACAAGGTCAGACTTACAATTTGCTTGCTAAGGCTTATGTCCAGCTAGGTAGTTTAAAAGAGGTGGAAGATTCTTTACGGCGAGGATTAGCGATCGCTCGTGATACTCAAGACTTCCAATCTCAGATTTTTGTGCTAAATAATATCGGTACATTTCTGCTGCAACAAGGCGAATCTGCTGCTGCTGGTAAAACAGTTGAAGATGCACTCACAATTGCTCACAATGTCAAAAACATTGAAGGGGAAGGACTATCTTTGAGTAATTTGGGATTAGTAGCAGCTAGGTTGGGAGATTATAACAGAGCGATTAAATTGTATGAAAATGCTTTAATTTTCCGTCGTCAGACTGGCGATGCCATCGGTGAAGCAAATACCCTAAATAATTTAGGAGATGCTTATTTAGCATCTAGAAATTATCAGGATACCATTGCTACTTATGGGGTAGCAATGCAGACAGCTAAAACTAACCGCGATCGCACTAATGAATTACGGGCAATTGACGGTTTAGTTAAAGCTCACAGTGCTGTAGGACGCTACGAACGAGCTTTGGATTTACTAGAACAACGTTTAACACTCGCTGAAGAATTCCAAAATTTGCCAGAAGAATTAAAATCTTTTGAGTCTTACGCTAAATTATACGAGCAGCAAGGTAATTACCTAACTGCCCGTAATTTTTACGAAAGGGCGATTATACTGGCGCGGACATTGAAAGACAGCAAACAAGAAACGCAATTGCTGGAGCAGGTAAGTAAAATGCTGCGGCGAAAGTAGGAGTACGGCATCGAAAATCTTTTACATCCTTGAAAGTAGGGGCAATACCCTGCGGTCAGCTAAAGCTACATGAATTGCCCCTACTGTTTTGCGTAAGTCCTATATAATTTAACCCACGCTCTGACTCTAACTTGATTAATTCAAGAACACTGAACCGTTTTTTTCAATTCTCATCGCACTTCTACCCTGTGCTGCATCGGTAGCTTCGTTAAATTTAACTTCTAAGCTTCCTGGTTCTGAAGAGGTTTGTGGAGTCACTAGCAACTGTCCGCCATCATCTCGTTGAAATGTCACCGTTACTGGTGCGTTTAAAGCTTGCAATATTACATCTGTGTTACCTTGTAGCGATCGCGGTGCCGTATCGCCAATCACTTGATAAGTTATATTAGCCGCAGTGTCATTCACAAACCTGACATTAACTTTACCATTATTTAGTGCGATCGTCGCGATCGGGGTTTGTGGTGGTTGGTTACTGGAATCCCCCTCTGGTATCGGCTGTTGATTTTGATCTCCAGGGGCTGGGACTGGTGATGTGACGCCTGGTTCTGTTGGAACTGGAACTTGACTTTGGCTTTGTGATGGCGTAGCAGAGATAGGAAGAAGCCCTTGAGCAGCTAATCTTTGTGTTATCGCATTGGGAGGACATCCCGGCGGCACTACAACCTGATTATTATGTGGTTCTTCGTAAAAAATCTTCGGACAAGGGTTAACTTTGGGAGCAGATTGTTGTGCTATTGCTTGAGGAATTGCTGGCAGACTAATCAGTAAGCCCCCACAAATAGCGCCAAACAACTCAGAGGACTTGCGAAATTTTTGAGACTTCATAATTGACTCCTAGAAAAACTTGATTTTTCTCTCTTAAATGTTTTTTAAAGCAGTAAATTAAATTAGGTTTAACTCATTAGTTCACATATCCAACTTTAGCAAGTGGCTCTATTTTTTGTATCTAACCAGAGGCTTGAAAATAATCTCAAGTTAGACATAAATTTTTTATCCTCAAGGCTGAAAAAGCTAAATCATTAGTGATAAATCCCAAAATTAACCAAAAAAAATAATAAAACAGAATTCAGGAGTCAAGTCAAGAGCTAGAATTCAGAATTTATTTAATTGCCATGAGCTTCGCCTGCCCTGACCCCTTCGACAAGCTCAGGGTAATACCATTTCACACAAACCCTGATACATATAGATTTCTCGTAGGGGCACAGCATTGCTGTGCCCCTACCAACGTATTTGTATCATCATTAAAGTAAAACGGGGTAAGACCTGCCGAAGTATTAATTCTGAATTCTGACTCCTGAATTCTTCTTTAAGCTTCTTCCCAAAGTTGGCGAACTTTATCAGGTAGCCAGCTAGCAATTTCCTGAATTCGTTCTGGCGATAATTCGTCTTTAGTAGCAGAAAACACCGCCTTAACAACCTGTTCGCGTTCTACATTTGGTGGCATTCCTCCTTCATTTGCCACCCGAAATAAAAAGCGATCGCTATTAATTTTAAAGATGCCAGGACCTTGCCAAGGTGGACGCACTCGACTTAAAAATCCGACAATTGGATTTGTATCGTGCCACAGGTCTGCAATATCCATTTGCAGCGATTTATCATCGGTGATTTCGGCTGGTTTTTGCAGTTCTTCCTCAACTCGGTCAGCAGCTTCTGTAGTCATCAGGTCACGCATTACCCGGAATACTACTTCGGTGATGTCTCTGGCATCGTAAAGATCAGGCAAACCACTTTCAGCCTTGACTTTTTCTAAAAATGGTATATCTTTTTCCTTGATCTCACTGGAAGAAGTTGGCATTTAACCCTCCAAAATATTATTCTTGATAGATGCATATTTGCCAAAATAAAATAGCAGTATTTACAACTACTCCGACAAAGCAGGAAGAGTAGAAATATCAAACTGTAGGAATTCAATAAATGGCTAAATATTGCAACTGTTGTTATATAAAGTAATAAATTTATTTACTTTTCTACATCTACCACAGGAAACAAAAATTTATTGCCGAATTAAGACTCAAGAGTTATTGGTAAAGTGACAGTAAACGTCGTACCCTTGCCAAGAGTACTTTCAACTTGAATATGCCCCTGGTGATGATCGACAATAGCTTGAGCGATCGCTAATCCCAATCCTGAACCAGTAGCGATCGCTGTTGCTGTATTCCCAGTTGTATGAGTACGTGCCGGATCTACCCGATAAAAGCGGTCAAACAAGCGTGGTAGTGCTTCTGTTGGAATTCCAACTCCGGTATCACTCACTTTAATTTGCAATTGGGCGCTGGTGTAACGTAGTCCAGAAACGCGATTTATTCCCTCTATCCGCGCTAATTCAACTTTCACCCGTCCACCTGCTGGACTGTAATGCAAGGCGTTAGCAATTAAATTTGTAAACAGCCGCACCAGTTGATCCCAATTGCCCACAAGGGTAAACCAATTTTCCAGTAATTCTGGGCTAGTTTCGGATGCGGGAGGATCAACTAAATCTAAAGAAAGGGCGATTTCTTTTTCAGAGACTAACAATTGTTGTTCTTCAACCACCTCCATCAGCAAAGCATCCATCGGACAAGCTGAAAAAGTATCTTTGCTAATACCACTATCCTGCCGTGCTAAAAACAGTAAGTCATTGACTAACTTACCCAAACGCTGCGTTAACCGTTCCACCACCTTTAACTGTTGCCGATACTGCAAAGAAGTAGTCGCTTCTGTCTCTGCTAAATCCAAGTCAGCAAGGGCAACTTGCACATTTGTTTGAATCAAAGTAATCGGACTTCTAAGTTCGTGGGAAGCATCAGCAGTAAATTGTTTGAGGCGTTGATAAGACTCATCTACAGGTTTCATCGCTTTACCCGAAAGAAACCAGCCACTGGCGCCAACAGAAAGCACCATTAACCCAATACCTAGCGCCAAATCAAAAATTAACTGGCGACTGGGTTTAGTGACTTCAAACCAGGGATGACTAACACGCAGATATCCTAATACTTGCCGTCCCACTTCTACCCGTTGTGTGACTTGGCGTAATAACAGTGGGGAGTGGCGAGTGGCGAGTGGGGAATTTTCACTATCTCCCTTGATTACCCGCACAGTTTCACCAGTGCGATCGCCATGAATGGGAATATTTAAAGGTTCGGATAAAGTTGACCAAAGTAACTTACCAGTTGGACTAAACCACTCTAGGTCAATGTGGTCATCTTCTACAGTGCCGGTATTGTCACGAAAACTAGCTTCTACATTAATTCGGAATCGATCAGCATGGTTGTTGATTGGCTCAATCACCAAAGATCGCTCGACTATTTCCACTACATGGTTAAGGGTATCATCAATCCGCTCAATTAGGGTACTACGAACATATAAATAAACGCCACTGGCAAACAGTAGTAGTAATACAGCAGTGACGGCAGTGTACCAAATTGCAAGACGGCGACGAGTAGCCTGAAACATATTTTTTCACCGACTTTTTAACTGAATATCCTCATAATTAATTACACAATGTCATTGCGAATGGAAAGATCGCGGTAGCGTCTGCAAGAGTAGCACAATCAAGCAACCAGAAACCCTGTGATTGTTTTTCTACACGGGTTATTTTATTAAGTATGCGTATGTAGATAAGATTTTATATAGCGAATTATACTATGCACGTTTTCTAAACTGTATTATAAGTTTCAGAATTCTTACTGAACTCATCCTGCGCTAGAACCCGTATCGTTGATTACATAGCCCACCGAAAAGGGTAAGCAATATTCGTAGTTAATGCCGTGTCAGATACTTTGAATTTCCTGCCACTCTAACCCGTCAAAGGCAGACTTTATCTCAGATCAAAACAAGTTCTGAGGAGTTAGGGTTGGATGTTATGAATTCGACGGACACGGTATTAAGGATAGATGCCAATTTGTCAACCAGCATATCAGCTATTTGGAGAATTAAGTATATGATGTTACGCCGTTTTGCTTTAGCTTCTGTTTTACTAATCGCTAGTTCTGCTGCTCCCGCAATGGCAGGTTCAGCTCCTGCTGACATTATTGTAGGAGCTACAGTTATTAATAGTTGCACTATCACTGCTGATCCCCTGGATTTCGGTGACTATGACCCACTAGTAGCTAATAAGACTCTTGATTTAGATGTCTCAGCAGATGTGAAAACAACTTGTACAAGTGGTTCTACACCGAACATTAGCTTAGGTCGGGGTTTAAATGATATTACTGGATCTGCTCTTGTCCCTGCACGTCGCTTGAAATCAGGAACCACCGACTACTTGGCGTACAACCTCCACTCAGGTTCAGTTACTGGACCTATTTGGGGAAGCGGTGGTATAGACCCTGTTGCTGACGACGGTACAGAGCAAACTACCACTGTTTTTGGTCGAGTTCCAGCTGGCCAAGTGGGCATTGTGGTGGGTACTTACGCTGATACTGTAGTAGCTACTGTCAACTTCTAACACCAAATACTTTTAGATGCTCTAGTGTCAGCACTCTCGAAAAAAAACTTGATTTTTTCAATCATAGCGGTGTTTGCCCATGAACAGCTTTTGTCACTTTGGTTCATGTAAAAATCAAAAGCCCTGATTTTATCGCTCTTGATGAATTTAAGCCTAAGTTGGATAGCCATAGAAGTTTGCAATTGCTTGGAGTAGGGGCGCACAGATGTGCGCCCCTACCCTGTATCTCATTCAAATGAAAATTGCTATATAGCGCTTCTCGTTTTTATGCAATACACTCTGATTTCACTTCCATTCCTCTCTCCTAAAAGCAGAGCCTCTAATCAAATAAAATTGCTATGGCTGCGCCTGAGTCTGGCTAAAGCGGAATATTTCAACAATTCATTCATTATTTACAAAAACTTTAATTTCTACAGTGTTTTTATTAATTATTTCAGTATTATCACTAATGCCAATTCAGTATATTGTTCATTAGATTACAGACTTGTATAATTCATAATTTGAAATAAAAATTCAGGGTTTCATCCCTGGCGAGAAGGCAAATGGGACTATCCCATATTGCTACAAATTTGCAGTGTTAAACAAAATTGGTAATGTTATGTTTTTCTTTAACAAAAAAAGTTCAATAATTTTGAGTTTACTGCTGAGTATGGGGCTGGTCATACCAGAGAAAGCTGGGGCGAGTAACTTCAGAGTCTCTCCGATTACAGTATCACTTTCTTCCAGGGTATCGAGTAAAGTTCTCACGGTACACAATGACAGTAATGAGACTTTACGCTTTCAACTTCACACCTATGCTTGGAAGCAAAATACTAAAGGTGAGATGCAGCTTGATGCTACACAAGACCTAGTAGCTTTTCCTGGCTTATTTGCCTTAAAACCTGGACAAAATCGCCTCGTGCGTGTTGGCACATTAACTCCTGTCAGTTCTATCGAAAAAACCTACCGCATTTTTATAGAAGAACTTCCCCCAGAAGCAAAACCTAATCAACAGCAAAATGTAGTCCGCATCTTAACAAAATTAGGAATTCCTATCTTTCTTCAACCTACCAAGCAAGTTGTAGATGGAGGCATTGAAAATATTGTTGTTAGCAAAAATCAGATAAATTTTCAGGTCAAAAATAGAGGCAACGTTCACTTTATTGCTCAGAAGTTGCGGATAAAAGGTATTGATGAGTCCGATAAAAGTGTTTTTGACCGCCAACGAAATGGTTGGTATGTTCTTGCTGATTCATCTCAGTCCTATGATCTAAAAATGTCTCAACAGGAGTGTAGCAAAACTCGAACTTTAGTAATTGAGGTCAAAACAACAGATAATAAAATGTTTACAGAAAAGCGGGAAATGCCCAAAGATGCTTGTAGTGCATCAAATTAAGCGTTATCCAGAGGCTAGCACAATTAAATCGTTCAAAAAATGCTTCTAATTTTAGAGGATATTTGAAAAGCTAATTTTTATCTATCCTGGCAATTAGAAATCCCGCGCCAGTTGCTCATAGGAAGAACCCGCCCAACGCAGTGTTTCCCCATCACTTGGAAAAAGACCGCACTGGCTTAGGCTATACAGACAAAACTTGCCTCCGCAGGTTATGAAACTCTTAATTTTTCCTGCTTCCCACGCAGGTGGACTTTGTTTGTGTAGTAGCGTTCGCGTCCGCGTGCCGGAGGCTCTATTCTATTCGCCAAAGACTTTTAAAACATCGTCTTAGAGAAACTTATTTAGTTAATGAGAAATTGGCATTCATTACAGTTTCTTGGTAGCCTCACTTTTTTTTTAGGTTCTAGCCTTGTAATCTGCTCTCAGGTGGCAGCACAAGATCAAAAAGCTATCTTAGAACTAACTGTTAACCAGGTTTCCCAAGGAGAAATTTTTGTTATATTACGGCAGAGCGATATTCTCGTTCGCACGTCAGACTTAGAAAAAGCACGATTACAAGGTTTCTCCGGTATTCGGGAAACCATAAATAATGAAATTTATGTCTCTCTTGTTTCACTAGCTCCTAATGTTAGCTATGAATATGATGAGAATAACCTAGCTTTGCGGATAACAGCCCAACCTCAATTACTAGGTTCTACCTCAGTAAACTTAGGACAAGAACCACCAAAAAATCTTGTCTATAGCAAAGACACGAGTGCTTTTTTTAACTATGCCTTCAATGTGCCGTTCAATGGGCAAGCATTTAATAACTATACTTTCTCTGGAGAGGCTGGGCTAAGTTTGAACGGCAACCTGCTATTTAGCAGCTTTTCGCGCAAAGGAGACGGCTCCTTTCTGCGAGGATTAACAAATCTTACTATAGATAGTCCCAAAAACTTGAATCGATTGGTAATTGGGGATACCTTTGCTAATACTGGGAATTTAGGGGGCGGACTGCTTTTGGGAGGTATTAGCTTCTCACGAGAATTTGAACTTAATCCTTATTTCGTTCGCCAACCAACCTTTGCACTATCTGGTGCTGTTGTCAACCCTTCTACATTAGAGATTTTTGTCAATGGTCAACGGGTGCGTCAGGAAGAATTGCCCCCCGGTCAGTTTCAACTAAATAATTTAGTATTACCTGTTGGTAACGGTTCTACAAAACTTGTTATCCGCGATGCTTTTGGTCGAGAACAGGTAATTACCTCACCATTCTATTTGTCTACAGGGCTTCTCAAGCCGGGGCTATCTAGCTATAGTTTTAACCTGGGCTTTCGTCGGCAGAATTTGAACTCTGATAGCTTGAATTATGGATCTCCTGTCTTCCTGGGTCAATATACTCAAGGTATAAGTAAATCCCTAACATTAGGAGGGCGTTTAGAAGTCTCGAGTAATTTAATCAGTGGTGGTTCTACTCTCACAACTGCACTGCCTTTTGGTGCGCTAGAACTATCTTTAGCCGCCAGTAGTGAATCAGGAGTTCCGGGTGCGGCTGCATCAATAGCCTATAGTTACTCCGGTAGAAGTTTTGGTTTCGGTAGTTCCCTGCGCCTATTCAGTGACAAATATGCCAACTTAAGCTTAAGTGCGTTAGACGATAGACCAAACTTAGAAACTAATGCCTTTATTTCTACAACCCTAAGTCGTAATGTGAGCTTAGGTTTACAGTATGCCTTATCTGATTTTCGCGATCGCGGACAGAGCAATCGAATTTCTCTATTCAATACTATTCGAGTCAGCGATCGGGCAAACTTATCTATAAATCTTAGCCGTTCTTCTCAACCTACAGGGTCTTCAATAAATGAGGTATTTATTGGGTTTAATTATTCTTTGGGTAACGCCAGTGCCAACGTGAATCAGAGCATCAATGATAAAAAACCTGTAACTACCTTATCTTTGCAAAAATCTCCTCCTGTTGGGGAAGGCTTTGGCTACCGCTTGCAGTTGAGTCCCAGCGAGGAACAACTACCAGGTAACGGTAGCTTAAAGTATCAAGCTCCCTTTGGTATTTATGAGTTAAATTATGATCACAACAGCAACGGCGGAAATGCAACTAACCTCAATGCTTCCGGTAGCATTGTAGCAATAGGAAACAATATCTTCTTTGCCCGTCCTGTCACAGAGGGCTATGCACTCATTCAAGTGCCAGGAGTTAGAGGAGTGCGGGGTTATATGAGTAATCAAGAAATTGGGCGAACTAATTCCAGCGGCAACCTTTTCATCCCAAACCTGCTACCATACTATGCTAATAATCTAAGAATTCAAGATGAAGATATTCCACTAGACTATAGGGTTGATGCTAACGAAAAAGTAATTGCGCCTAGCTTCCGAAGTGGAGCAATTGTTCGCTTCGCTGTACTACGTATTCAGACTATAATCGGCAATATTTCTATAGAAGCATCAGGAAAAACTATAATTCCTGTTTATGGTCAGTTAACTGTAACTATAAATGATAAACAAGCAGATTCACCTATTGGTAATCAGGGAGAATTCTATTTAGAAAATCTTGCTCCTGGTCGCTACATAGCTAATGTAGAATATGGACAAGGTGTGTGTACTTTTGATTTGAATATTCCGCAGTCTAACCAAAAAATAGTTAATTTAGGAAGCTTAAAATGTATACAGAACTCTGGAAAATAAGTAGCAAACTATGAAGAATCAGAAATCTATATTAATATTCGGAATTATTTTAAACTGCACTACTGCGTTACCTGCTTTATCCCAATGCAATGTAAGCGTTGATAGTGTAAAATTTGGTTCATACGATGTTTTTAATAATAGTTCCACAACGACTACTGGCACTATAAATTATGATTGTTCTTCGGCAATTCCATCTCCTAGCTCAATTACTATTGACCTCAGCAAAGGTAATGCTCCATCTTATACTCCCCGGCAATTGAAAAATGGAACTAATGTTCTTAATTATAATCTTTATCTAGACGCATCAGGACAATCGATTTGGGGCAATAATATAGATAGCCAACACTATATCAGTCCTAATCCAAAAAATACTGTAACTATTTATGGCATCATTCCAGCTAGGCAAAATGTCAGGATTGGAACTTATATAGATTCCATTACAGCTACAGTTAATTTTTAGCACTA
Source organism: Nostoc sp. (assembly GCF_036917755.1). Lineage (GTDB taxonomy): Bacteria > Cyanobacteriota > Cyanobacteriia > Cyanobacteriales > Nostocaceae > Nostoc. Next base: position 35,628 of record NZ_JBALFC010000039.1, on the reverse strand, counting down.
CTGAGTCTACTTTAGTTCGTTAATGCCAGCAGCTAACTTGATAATAGCTGCTGCATCATCAATGGTGAAAGCTTTTATACCGGGGTTAGTACCTTTGAGGATATCTGCAACATTATCAAACAGAATTCAGGAGTCAGGAGTCAGAATTCAGAATGAATTCTGTGCGACTGGCGGATGAATAATCGGGTTTAAGACCCCCAAAATTTTCTTGTTTTGTGGTCTTCAATCAGTCGTGGGTCTGAATCCCCGACTGATTGATTCTGACCGGAGCAACGGAAACGTCTCCGGCTCCGCTCCTGAATTCTGACTTCTTCTTCAACAGAAATATGGTTTGCGGGATCTAAGTCTCTCGAAAAACCTGTATTTCAGATGATTGAAAGCTGCTGTAAAACTTAGCTATTATTAACTGTTGCCTCAACATTCCGCTCAAGCACCATTTAACTTAATATGTTTATTGTCCCCCAGTTCAATGGGCTACATCTGCCTGCCCTTAGGTAATTATGGCAAAATCTAAGAAAAGCGCTACTCCCATCAATCTCAGCGATCCACAATATTATCTTAACCGAGAGTTAAGCTGGCTAGAATTTAATGGCAGGGTGTTACATGAAGCCTGTGATGATCGCACGCCCCTTCTGGAACGCCTGAAGTTTTTAGCAATCTTCTGTTCTAATTTAGATGAGTTTTTCATGGTGCGGGTTGCTGGTTTAAAGCAACAAGTAGAGGCAAAAGTCAGCCTATTAACTCCCGATGGTCGCACGCCACAACAACAGCTAGACGATATTCAGTCTAGCCTCAGTCCCCAGGTCAAGAAAGAGCACCAACATTTTGAGCAAGTACTTCGACCTCTACTAACAAATCATGGCATCCATATCCTAGATTACATAGATTTGAATCAAAAACAGCGGACTCATCTCAACAGTTATTTTGAGGAACAAGTCTTTCCAGTTTTGACACCCTTGGCTGTTGATCCTAGTCATCCCTTTCCTTTTATTTCTAATCTCAGTCTGAATCTGGCTGTTGTCGTCAAGAACCCAGACACCGAAGAAGAATTCTTTGCCAGAGTTAAAGTCCCCAGTGTTCTACCACGATTTTTGCCGATACCGCCTGAGTTGGGAACTGTGGACGAGGGAAAACCTGCCCATTGGACGGGAGTGCCTTTAGAACAAGCGATCGCTCATAACTTGGAATCTCTATTTCCAGGGATGAACATTCAAGAATATCATCCGTTCCGTATTACCCGTGACGCTGATTTGGTCTTAGAAGAAGATGAAGCAGATGACTTGTTGTTAGCTATCGAACAGGAACTGCGAAAACGGCGGCTAGGTGGAAGTCCAGTCCGGCTAGAAATTCAGTCCCAGACTCCTGAAATAGTGCGATTGCGATTATTACATGATTTGGAATTAACAGAAACTGATCTCTACGAAGTCGACGGTCTTTTAGGACTGCGGGATTTAATGTATTTTATGTCCTTGCCATTGCCAGAACTCAAAGATCCACCACGCCAATCTGTTGTACCATTACGTCTGCAAAGGCTGAGGGAACCGAGTTTAGATCCAGATACGCTGGAGACGGACGAAGGAAAAGACTTTTTTGCTGTGATTCGGGAAAAGGATTTGCTAGTACACCATCCCTATCAATCCTTTTCGGCTACAGTAGTGCGCTTTATTACCCATGCCGCCTATGACTCGAATGTGTTAGCCATCAAGATGACACTTTACCGGACTTCTGGTGACTCCCCCATCGTTAACGCCTTAATTGCCGCCGCCGAAAATGGTAAGCAGGTATCTGTACTGGTGGAATTAAAGGCGCGATTTGATGAGGAGAATAATATTTACTGGGCAAAACGACTAGAAAGAGTTGGAGTTCATGTTGTCTATGGTCTCGTAGGGCTGAAAACCCATAGTAAAACCGTCATGGTGGTACGGCGGGAAAAAGACCGGATACGTCGCTACGTGCATATTGGTACCGGTAATTATAACCCCAAAACGGCACGGCTGTATACAGATTTAGGATTGTTCAGTTGCCGTGAAGAATTGGGTGCTGATGTCACAGATTTATTTAATTTCTTGACAGGATACTCTCTGCAAAAGTCTTATCGAGAGTTGCTGGTTGCACCTGTGAATATGCGCGATCGCTTTTTGGCACTAATTCACCGCGAAATCGAAAATGTTCAAAATGGATTTACTGGACGCATTGTTGCCAAAATGAATGCCCTAGTCGATCCGGAAATTATCGCTACTTTATATGAAGCTTCCCGCGCCGGAGTGCAAATCGACTTAATTATTAGGGGCGTTTGCTGTTTGCGCCCAGGACTCAAAGACATTAGTGAAAACATTTGCATAATCAGCATTGTCGGTCGCTTTTTAGAACACTCTCGCATTTTTTATTTTCATAACAACACACAGGAGGAAATCTATATCGGCAGTGCCGACTGGATGCGCCGCAACCTAGATCGCCGAGTGGAAGTAATTACCCCAGTTAAAGACCCGGACATCGCCAAAGATTTGCAAGAAATCATGGGAATTATGCTCGCAGATAATCGCCAAGCTTGGGAATTACAAGCCGATGGTACTTACATTCAACGGCGTCCCTATGATGATTCTCCAGAAGCTAATTCACAAAAAATTATCATGAATATGGCATTACGCTCAACTGGTGTCGCCTCAAACCTGATTGATTAAAAAATAAGTTACTTCTACCTTGACAACTAGCTCAACTTAGTTTTATTAGAAAACTTGAATTTTTGAGAAGTTATCTAAGTTGTTTGTCATCGGTTCAAACAACTTATTCAACCATAGGATAGAGTCAGTGTTGGCACTTGTTCCCATAAACTAGAGAGGTTATTTTGAATAATTTCGTCTTTCCCCTCAATGTTAATGTTATCCTGTGAGCTTTCTACCTTGCGTGTTCTAGTAGTTGATGACCACGAACTGACTCGTTTAACCTTACAATTAGTTTTTTCTTGCCAGGAAAATATTCAAGTAGTAGGTTTAGCCAGTAATGGTGAAGAAGCTATAGAAATGGTTAAACGTTGCCATCCTGACGTGATTATTCTAGATTTACAAATGCCAGTCATGGATGGTTGGAGCGCCTCTAGTCACATTAAAGCTATATCTCCGAACACCCAAATCCTTGCTTACTCCTCAGTGGAAGATGTAAATTTTCAGGGGACAAAGGCAATGTCTAGCTTTGATGACGTTTGCAAGAAAGATATACCGACAAGGGAACTTATTGCCTTAGTTAGGCAGTTGGGTCAGCGTACAGGAAATGCTCCAGTTGCAGGATAAATTATACAGCTATGTTGCGATCGCCAACTCAGCCTGAGTTAAATTCTGGGGATTTGAGGACGTGATAGTACTGAGGAGCGTCGGTACACCCTGAAGTTTACGGTTAAACCGACGCAATTTTTGATAATCTCTACTCTACCGGAATGGTGCGTCTAAATTCATCAATTAATTCATCCAGTTCTTCCAAAGCCTGATTTACGTCAACTCTCAAAGTTCCCAGGTTTGGTTGTTCCAGTAGACTTAATAGGTACTCGCGTTTACTTTGAACTGCGACAATTCGTTCTTTTATAGTCTGTATATCCATTATTTTTTCCCATCTTTAACTACCTCTAAATTTAAAGTTAACTCAAAATCCAACATTCTGGGGCACTAAGTAGCTCAACCTAATTAAACATCAAATGCTCAGGAGATAGATACCCGACTTCTTAGAGAAGTCGGGTATCTATGTATTTTGTTTATTTATACCACCTACTTACTGACTTAAGTTAATATTCTTCCCTAATTTGTTAGTCATAGCCGATGATAATAAAACTGAGGTATTAATAATTTATACTAATTTAAGCTCATGCTACGCCAAATCTCTTTGGGAACACTCGGTTTAACTATCGGCGGCATCTTAACCATCATTGGCTTTGTCGCCTATGCTGCTAATAATGCCACACTCAATCTTGTCGGATTTTTTTACGGAATTCCTCTATTGTTGGGAGGGCTGGCGCTGAAAGCTAATGAACTTAAGCCAATACCATTTAGCGAAACTACGTCACCGTCAGCATTGATACTGCGCCAGCAGCAAGCAACTGAGACTCAAAATAAAATTCGCCAAGACATCACCCGATATCGCTACGGTCAAGATGCTCATCTAGATACAACACTTTCTTTTCTAGGTTTGAGTCCCACAGACCAGGAACGGCCAACAGTCACAGGGTTGCGAGAAACAGAAGTTAATGGGGGCTATGCCCTAATTTTAGAATTTGATTCGCCGCTAATACCAATTGATGTGTGGCAAAAAAAGCAGGAAAAAATGACCAACTATTTTGGTCCTGGATTGGAAATTCAAATAACGCAGCCATCTGAAAATACAGTTGAGCTAGCGCTGATCAATACTCAAAAAGAGTCAATATAATTTATGATTAATAATTCCTAATTTAAATCAGTGGTAGCTCCTGAACTCTCCACTGATTTAAGACCACTGAAGTGAACTACCTCGCCGTAAGACGGACGGGGCTTCCCAATTCATCAGGAATAGCCTCCAGAACTGCGTAGTTCTAGAAAGTCTTACATTCCCTCCACTACAAAGAAATATAGCTGCTGCCAGTGGCATTCTAGCAGGTCTGGTGTTAAAGAAAGATGTAATTAGGAAGATTTTCAGGAGTGAGATTATGCGCGAATCAGTCATTTATCAAGAAATCCTAGAAGAAGGCGAAGCCAAAGGCGAAGCCAAAGGCAAAGCTGAAACAACAAGAAAGTTGACTTTAAATTTGCTGAGAATTGGAATGAGTTTAGAACAAATTGCTCAAGTTACGGAATTATCTATTGAGCAAATTCAAGTTTTACAAGAGGAGATTCAAAAATCTTAATTTTAACTAATCGCTTTATAAAATACACGGCTATACAAGCAAAACCCGCAATCGCGGGTTTCAAAGTTTTTATGTGATATCTACCACTGAATTTTCCCACGCGCCAAGCGTTCTTCATAATCTTCTAAATTAGATAAATAGTCAGAAAAATCTGATTCCACTATTTCCACCGACTCACTAAATTGAAGCCATAATTCCCAGTTATTACTGCTATGCTTCATTAAATAGGAAGTCTATAAAATCACTTACTTCCTGAACTAAAGATTCTGGCATTTGCCGAATTTTACCAATGGTTTGGTCTTGTAGATTCATGATAAATATGTTCTGTTGGATTTCTCTTTATCCACAATAGTCAAAGACCTGGCTATTTCCAATTGCCAGGTGTAAAATATAAACTAAAACTCAGCACTTTGCGGTGTACGCGGAAACGGAATCACATCACGAATATTTCCCATACCAGTCATAAATTGCACGAGTCGTTCAAAACCCAACCCAAAACCAGCATGAGGGACAGTACCATAACGACGCAAATCGAGATACCACCACAAGTCTTCTGGGTTTAATCCTTGCGCTAACACGCGGCGTTCTAAAACTTCTAAACGTTCTTCTCGCTGGGAACCGCCAACAATCTCGCCAATTTTCGGTGCGAGAATATCCATTGCACGTACAGTTTTTTCATCGTCGTTTAAGCGCATATAAAAAGCTTTGATTTGCGCTGGATAATCTGTGACGATCGCAGGCTTTTTAAATAATTGTTCAGCTAGGTAGCGTTCGTGTTCTGATTGTAAATCTAAACCCCAACTCACCGGATATTCAAATTTAACATCAGCTTTTTCTAAAAGTGCGATCGCTTCTGTATAAGTTAAGCGCTCAAACTGATTATTAATAATATTTTCGGCTGTTGTCAACACAGATTTATCAATGCGTTCATTGAAAAATTCCATATCTTCTGGGCAAGTTTCCAACACATATTTAAAAATGTGTTTGAGAAACGCCTCAGCTAAATCCATATCGCCTTCTAAGTCACAAAAAGCCATTTCTGGCTCAACCATCCAAAATTCTGCTAAGTGGCGGGAGGTGTTGGAATTTTCTGCACGGAAGGTAGGTCCGAAGGTGTAGACGTTAGAAAACGCCATCGCCATCACTTCCGCTTCCAACTGGCCGCTAACTGTTAAATATGTGGGTTTAGCAAAAAAGTCTTGGCTGTAATCTACTGCTTGGTTTTCTGTGCGGGGAATATTCTTTAAATCTAAACTGGTAACGCTAAACAGTTCACCCGCGCCTTCGCAGTCGCTAGCAGTGATGATGGGTGTGTGTACCCACAAAAAGCCTCTTTCGTGGAAAAATTGGTGAATTGCTGTCGAACAAGCATTTCTGACGCGGAAAACTGCACCAAAAGAATTAGTCCGCGATCGCAAATGTCCAATGGTTCGCAGAAACTCAAAGGAATGGCGTTTCTTTTGCAGGGGATATGTATCGGGATCAGCTTCTCCGTAAACTTTCACTGTCTCGGCTTTCAACTCAATTCGCTGTCCTTTACCAAGAGAAGCCACTAATACCCCTGTCACCTCAACAGCAGCACCTGTATTCAGTTTTTTTAATGTAGCTTCGTAATCTGACAAATCCTGATTAATGACGACTTGCAAATTAGCTAGTGATGAGCCGTCATTGACTTCAATAAAAGCAAACCCTTTGGAATCGCGTTTCGTCCGCACCCAGCCTTGAACTTGGAGGGACTCATCAGGTTGACCACTTCGCAATATTTCTGCAATCCGTCGATTTACCATATTTTACAGCTTGTATTTCGTCAACGTCAGGAGTACGGATATTAAATAATCTTAACGATTTCACCCAATCCAAAATCCAAAATCGTTCGACTGAGCGTAGCCGAAGTCCAAAATCCAAAATTGAGATTACCCAGCATAAGACTTTAATATCCAGCCTATGATAACGCCCATTCCACCAAAGCGGACGACTTGCCAGAAAGGTTTTTTGAGGCTACGCCAAGAAAATAACTGGCTTTCTAAGTTTTGTTCTAGCATTTCCAACTGCTGTTGAATTTGCCGTAACTCTGCTTTGATTTCTGGTGTCTGAGATTTATTATGTTTCTGTTGATCCCGACGCTGTTGCCATTGTGCCTGTTGTTGGCGATCGCGTTGTACTTGATCATACCGCTCTTTTAAGGACAGGAGCGATCGCTCTACTTCTTCTAGTTCTTGTTCAAAATCTGGTTCGGGATTTTCCCCTGGCGGTTGTGATTGTTTAGACGACTTCATATACAAGTAGTAAACTAAGATTAAATGCGAGTCTGCCAATAGTCAAAATTAAAACTATGAGTTTTTGACTCAGCACTCAGCACTTAGCACTCAGCACTCATAATTATGTCTCAATCTACCCAGCTGCCGAAAACCAGTCAACTGAATGAACTTAGTACTCTGGAAATAGCTCAAGTCCTCATGGAAAGGCTGAGTATCTCCCCTAATGATTGGCATCGCCTCAAGTCTAACCGCAATTCCCGCGCTAATGAACAAGTGGCAGCAGCGATTGTGTATCTTTTAAAGAATCAGCCACAAGAAGCTCAAGCTAGATTAGAACAAGCAGTTGGTTGGTTAGATCGCTCTATTTCTGCCCCTCCTTGTCCAACTCATGGGAGTAGGGAGTAGGGAGTAGGGAGTAGGGAGTAGGGAATATAAAAAATCAATCAACTAATAACTTTCCTCACTCCCCACTCACCATTCCCCACTCCCCTTTTATCGCCGCAGAGATAATCCCCGGCGATTTTCCATTTGTTTACAAAGCCTCAATTCTGTGCCTTTGCGGTTCCACTCTACCTGATCAAAAATTTGATGGAGAAGAGATAAACCACGACCACTTTCTGCCTCATCTGGTGGCAGATAGTCTGTTGACTCTTCATCACTACTAGATGAAGGAGTAAAGCCGCTACCCTGGTCTGATATTATCCACCAATATTGATTATCTATTAAGGAAAAACGCACTACAACTGTTTTACTTGGATCAAGATTATTGCCATGTTTAGCGGCGTTTACTAGGGCTTCTTGAAGTCCTAACCGCAATTCTGCTTGTAACTTTGCTGGGATTTCTGCCAACAGTAAATCTAATATGGGACAAAGATAGAGGGTTGAGGCAAAACTAATAGTGCCCCAATAGCGTCCAACTGGACGGAGTGAAATAGTAATCACAAGAGAAACCCCATAGCTTTCAGTTAGCTAGACATCAGTTTGCTATTACAGGCACCCTGATAAAACTTGAGGTGGTCATGCTGCCTTCAAACTTGCGTCTTTAAAACTAAATTTTGAAAATGCTAGGGAGCATTGGCTTTATGTATGAGTTGGGATTGTTTAGATATATAGCGGCTGGAATAAATTTGATAATGAAGTCAGCATCTTAAAAAGATACTAGTAATTTCAGAGAGTATTGGCATACTCTAGTTAATTGCCGATCTGTCATTTAGACAATCCAATTTCACATTTTTAAGAGCCTATGCAACTTGAATTTCTTTAAACAAAATGAATTTCTATTTTTAGCTTAATTTAATTTTAGCATCTTTAGTATGCAGTAGACTAAAAATTTCAAATTTCAGTTTTTTTAAAGGAATTACTACCCTTGTCCAAATGTGATAGCACAAGAAAGGCGGCAGCTTCAACATGAGCAGTTTGAGGAAAAAAATCAGCAGGTTGCACCCGTGTGATAGTATATTGCCCATCTTGACAAAGCAATTTCAGGTCACGGGCGAGGGTAGATACTTTACAGCTGACGTAAACGATCCGAGATGGTTTCAATTGCCGTAAAGTGTCGATGACAGCGCGATCGCACCCTTTACGTGGCGGATCGAGTATTACTACATCTGGTATTGTGTCCATTTTGGGAAGCAATTTTTCTACTGCCCCGACTTGGAATGTCACATTATCAATTCCGTTGCGGTGGGCATTCAAAATAGCTTGGTCTACTGCTGCTGGTTGCACTTCTAATCCTGTAGCAATACGTACTTTTTTGGCGAGGGGTAAAGTTAAAGTCCCAATACCACAGTAGGCATCAACTAGCAACTCATGCCCTTGAAGATTGAGTTCTGATTGAATTACCTGCAATAGTGCCTCTGCTGTTTCTGTATACACTTGGAAAAATGTATCTGGGCGCACTTGAAATTCCAGTCCAGCAAAATTTTCACGCAGGTGTGGTACTCCAGCGATGCAACGGGTTTCTGATCCAAAGATAGCATTTGTGCGATCGCCGTTGCGATTGAGCGACACTCCCACTAACTGGGGATAGCGCTTTAACCATTCCTGGGCTTGGGTTTCAATTCCTGATAAATTCCAGTCCTTCACCACCAAAGTCAGCAACATTTCCCCAGTGTGTCGCCCAATGCGTAAACTGAGATGGCGAATTTTCCCTTGGTGACGCTGTTCGTCGTAAATTTGCCAACCCCGTTGTTGAATATCCTGCTTAACTTCGGCTAATAAAGGATTTAATCGGGCGTCTTGGACTGGACATTGATTTAAGTTAATTAATTGGTGGCTACCTTTTTGATAGTATCCAGCTTGTACCTGTCCTGTTGCCGATGTACCCAAAGGATATGTAGATTTGTTACGGTAATTTAAAGCAGAAGGGGCGGCGAGTACCCGATCTACCGGTGGTTGGACAAAACCGCCAATGCGTTCCAAAGCTTGGATAACTTGATTTTGCTTGGCTGCTAGCTGGTAACTATAATCAATATGCTGCCACTGACAACCACCGCACTTATCCGCCACAATACAACTAGGTCTAATCCGGTGGGGGGATCGTTCCAATAGCTCCTGGAGCTTCCCGTGGGCGTATTTGGGTTTAACATGTACTAAGCGGACGATCGCGCGATCGCCTGGTACAGTATCCGGGACAAACACAACACGCTCATCAGCGCGTCCCACACCATCACCTGTATCACTCAGATTAGCGATCGTCACTTCAATTAATTCACCCTGTTGCCAAATTATTTTAGTCATTAGTTATTTGTCATTGGTCATTTGTCATTAGTCATTGGGCATTGGGCATTGGGCATTGGGCATTGGGCATTGGTTATTTCTCCCTCATCTCCCTCATCTCCCTCATCTCCCTCATCTCCCCCACTCCCCACTCCCCACTCCCCACTCCCCCCAAAAAGATAAGTTCAATACATAAGTAGCTCCTATCTCTTCACTTGTGTACCTCCGACTCGCTAAACTAACAGATAATATTTCAGGTGATTTCAATCATCATGACTGTAATTAGCCAAGTTATTCTCAAAGCCGACGACGAACTGCGTTATCCCAGCAGTGGCGAACTTAAAAATATCAAAGACTTTTTGCAAACCGGCGTACAACGGACACGGATTGCGGCTACCTTGGCCGAAAACGAAAAAAAGATAGTTCAGGAAGCAACCAAACAACTTTGGCAGAAGCGTCCTGACTTTATCTCCCCCGGAGGTAATGCTTACGGAGAACGCCAACGCTCTCTATGTATCCGTGATTTTGGCTGGTACTTACGTCTAATTACTTATGGCGTGCTTTCCGGTGACAAAGAGCCAATTGAAAAAATTGGTTTGATTGGCGTGCGGGAAATGTACAATTCATTGGGCGTTCCCGTGCCTGGAATGGTAGAGGCGATCAATTCCCTCAAAACAGCCTCCCTTGGCTTACTGAGTGCGGAAGACTCTGCTCAAGCAGCACCCTACTTTGATTACATCATTCAAGCGATGTCTTAATACATACAAAGTGTGTGCTGGTTCTGTGAGTATACTTCCGGTCTACTAGAGTGAGTGCAATATCTTAGCACTCGCTAGACATAAGATCCCCAATTTGATCATACCTTCCCCACATTTGGTAGTGACTCTGGCAAAATCTCTGTCAAGTTATCAACCAGTTGTGGGGAAATTTTATGGGCATTGGGCATTGGGCATTGCTCAAAGGCGAAATGACATATACATACAAAAAACCGACAGTCCTTGATTAAGGCTGTCGGCAATTAAGTGTGTTCCCTATTAATGACTCGGCTAGAGTTCAGTTGTCATTAATTATCTCTAGTTAGCGATCGCAGAGAGACGATCCTAATCATACATAAATGTGATTCTCGTCACTTGATTGTTACAGCTAAACTGCATATACTCAAATAATCTCTGGTTTACAGTATATTTCAGCAACGTATAGTCTCATAAATTGCAGTTAAATTACTTAGTAAAATTATCTTTAAACATGGCGCTTCAATTTACAGAAAAGTAGAAGTGCGTAGCTTGCAGCACTTCGACCGCGCTCTGTTACCACCGTAGGCATCGCCTAAACACAAACCTATTTTCAGATGACTTATAGAAAGTCTGGCTTTGGTACTATCTGATTACGAAGCCATTCGGTAAACTTGTCTCGTCCTAACTCACCAGATGCAACTTGTCAAATTACCTGCTCTTGTTCATCCAGCGCTGCGTTAATCTCAAAACCATTCAACACTAGAAATACTTCCATCGCCGCGTGACCAATGCGTTTATTACCATCCATGAAAGGATGGTTTTTAATTAGGGAAAAACCCAGGGCAGAAGCTTTTTCAACTATTGTAGGGTAAAGTTCCTCACCAGCAAATGTCATTTGTGGTTGAGCGATCGCTGATTCTAATCCACCCATATTGGAAATACCTGCCGATCCACCTGACTGCTCAACTATGCGATGATAGAGTTCCAACACCTCTTCTAGGGTGAGATAGCGCATCACGCCAACCGCTTGTAAAGTTCAGTGTTTTTCTTGAGTACGTAATCCATCGCACCTTTGAAAGATGCGTTTGGTTTATTTAGTACTTCTTCAATACCCATTAGGACTAATTCTTCTATTGATACGCCAAGGTTTCTGGCGGTTTCTTGCAGCTTCAATAAACGCTCATCGGGAATTTTGATGGTAATGGTGTTCATGATCAAATAGGAGGCTTGAAGATACTAGTACAGCAAGGCGGAAATAAGCAGACCATTAAAAGCTACGAAAATTTGATTGATCCCAAGACTTAAAAATGGTATCTGTATTTACGCCGCACAGTACTAGTACTTTAGCACTGCAAAAATGTCAACCTCTAGGCGTAACTGCCTCAATAAGCTTATTTCGAGAGTAGACCTCTTGCAAAAGTCCCTAACACCCCACCCCCAGCCCCTCCCCGCCTGCGGGGAGGGGAGAATTTGACGTAAGTCAAAGGCGGGGTGGGGTTCTTTTTTTGATTTATGCAAGAAGTCTAGTGACTAAGAAATCGATAGAATAATGCTCTATCCCCCCAGAGTGCATTACTTCCATGACTGCAACCTCAAAACCAGCCTTTTCTGCGGAAGAAATCGCCGCAGAAGGTTTAAAGCCAGAAGAATATGAAGAAATTGTCCGCAGGTTAGGACGTCATCCCAACAAAGCTGAACTGGGAATGTTTGGGGTGATGTGGTCTGAGCATTGCTGTTACAAAAATTCACGCCCATTATTAAAACAGTTTCCCACGACAGGCGATCGCATCCTCGTGGGGCCTGGTGAAAATGCTGGTGTTGTAGATTTGGGCGACGGACTCCAACTAGCCTTTAAGATTGAATCCCACAACCACCCCTCAGCTGTAGAACCATTTCAGGGAGCCGCAACGGGAGTAGGTGGTATTCTCAGAGATATCTTTACAATGGGTGCGCGTCCCATCGCTCTATTAAATTCCCTGCGCTTCGGTTCTTTAGAAGATGCCAAAACTCAAAGGCTGTTCCAAGGCGTAGTGGCGGGAATTTCACATTATGGTAACTGCGTTGGAGTACCCACCGTTGGCGGCGAAGTTTACTTTGACTCTGCTTACTCTGGTAATCCTCTAGTGAATGTTATGGCACTAGGGTTGATGGAAACAGCAGAAATCGTCAAATCTGGAGCATCTGGCTTAGGCAACCCCGTGCTGTATGTTGGTTCCACCACCGGGCGCGATGGCATGGGAGGCGCGAGTTTTGCGAGTGCAGAATTGAGCGATCAGTCAATAGACGATCGCCCTGCTGTGCAAGTGGGCGATCCATTTTTGGAAAAGTCGTTAATTGAAGCTTGTCTGGAGGCGTTTAAGACAGGTGCAGTTGTCGCCGCGCAAGATATGGGAGCGGCGGGGATCACCTGTTCTACCTCAGAGATGGCGGCTAAAGGCGGTGTGGGAATTGAACTAGATTTAGATAAGATTCCCGTCAGAGAAACGGGGATGGTTCCCTATGAATATCTGCTTTCGGAATCTCAAGAACGAATGCTGTTTGTTGCTCATAAAGGGCGTGAGCAGGAATTAATCGATATTTTTCACCGTTGGGGACTTCAAGCCGTTGTTGCTGGTACAGTTATCGCTGAACCTATCGTGCGGATTTTCTTCCAGGGTAAAGTAGCAGCAGAAATTCCGGCTGAGGCTTTGGCGGAGAATACCCCACTCTATCACCGGGAATTATTGACAGAGCCACCAGAATATGCGCGTCAAGCTTGGGAATGGACTGCTGATTCCTTACCTGATTGCACAACTGCTGGAATAGAACTCCAAGGACACCTGCAAAGCTGGAATGATATTCTGTTAACTTTGCTCGATACACCCACGATCGCTTCTAAAAATTGGGTATATCGTCAGTATGACCATCAAGTACAAAATAATACCGTAATACTCCCAGGTGGTGCAGATGCATCTGTTATCCGTTTGCGCCCCCTAGAACAAATCCCCAATCTAAAATCCCAAATCCAAAATCTAAAATTAGGAGTTGCGGCGACGGTAGATTGCAACCCTCGTTATGTTTATCTTGACCCCTATGAAGGAGCTAAGGCAGTGGTGGCAGAAGCTGCACGCAATCTTAGCTGTGTGGGTGCAGAACCTCTGGCGGTGACAGATAATCTGAATTTTGGCTCTCCAGAAAAACCGATTGGTTACTGGCAATTAGCAGAAGCTTGTCGCGGTTTGGCGGAAGGTTGCCGAGAATTGGCAACACCAGTTACAGGCGGAAATGTCTCTTTGTACAATGAAACCCTCGATTCCCAAGGCATTCCACAACCCATTTATCCCACTCCTGTTGTCGGTATGGTGGGCTTGATTCCCGATATAACCAAAATTTGTGGTCAAGGTTGGCAAGCATCCGGCGATGTGATTTATCTTCTCGGATTGCCTCTGACATCCCAAATCAGTTTGGGAGCATCGGAGTATTTAGCTACTATCCACAGTACTGTTGCCGGACAACCGCCACGGGTAGATTTTGACTTAGAACGCCGTGTCCAAAAAGTTTGTCGTGAAGGAATTCGTAATGGTTGGGTACGTTCAGCCCATGATAGTGCTGAGGGAGGAGTAGCGATCGCCATCGCCGAATGTTGCATTGCTGGCAACCTTGGTGCCGAAATCAAGTTAGAAATAGCACCAACGCAGTTAAATCGCCTCGATGAGGTGCTATTTGCCGAAGGTGGTGCCAGAATTTTAGTTTCTGTAGCATCAGCACAACAAGAAATTTGGGAATCATATTTACAGGAACATCTCGGTCAACAGTGGCAAAAACTAGGTACTGTTGCTAATTTTGAGACGGATTTGGGGGTTTTCACCACTGATAACCAAGCCTTAATCAAAGTTAGTATCGAAGATATGAGCGATCGCTATTCCCATGCGATCGCCAGACGTCTCGCCATGCCCACCACTACTTCTGAATACTGAATCCTGAGTATTTAGACTTCACTCATCACTCATTACTCAGAACTATTAGCGTCTCTGAGCATAATTACGGTACTGTTTTAATAGATGGTTAAAGATTTGTTAAGAACTCTACCACCATCTATCCAGATAATCCCAGTGACTTGACTACCGATTTTAGATTTGGAATTTTAGATTTTGGATTGGTGGCGTTGCTTCTGGTTCATGTCTTGCTCCTAGTGGGCGAAACAAATCTAAAATAGCCAGTCTCAAATCCCAAGCCGCATCCCTACTATGGTGCGATCAATCCAAAATCGTCAATCTAAAATCCAAAATTGATTGACCCCCCCACCAGGAGCAAAGCTAGCATGATTTCTATTCATTCTGTCACTTCGGATGAATACCCCGATCAGACCAACAACCCAATCAATAGTCATGAAAATCAGTCTGACAAGCCAGAAGAAGCTTGTGGTGTTTTTGGCATCTACGCCCCAGGAGAAAACGTTGCTAAACTGACCTACTTTGGATTGTATGCCCTCCAGCATCGGGGTCAAGAATCAGCTGGTATTGCCACCTTTGAGGGAACACAAGTACATCTTTACAAAGATATGGGCTTGGTGTCTCAAGTTTTCAATGAATCCATCTTGGATCAGTTACCTGGTAGCCTTGCTGTTGGTCACACTCGTTATTCCACCACAGGTTCTAGCCGCAAAGTTAATGCCCAACCCGCAGTACTGGAAACTCGTTTAGGTTCATTGGCATTGGCACATAATGGCAATTTAGTCAATACTGTGCAACTGCGTCAAGAGTTGGTTGAGAATAAATGTAACTTAGTCACGACAACAGACTCAGAAATGATCGCTTTTGCGATCGCAGAAGCCGTCAATGCTGGCGCAGATTGGCTAGAAGGTGCAACTCAAGCATTTCACCGTTGCAAAGGAGCCTTTAGTTTAGTCATTGGCACTCCCATTGGTGTTATGGGTGTCCGTGACCCCAATGGCATTCGCCCCCTAGTAATTGGCACTTTGGCTGGTAATCCAGTCCGTTACGTTTTGGCTTCGGAGACTTGTGGTTTAGACATCATTGGAGCCGAATACCTGCGAGACGTAGAACCAGGTGAATTAGTTTGGATTACTGAAGAAGGTTTGGCTTCCTATCATTGGAGTCAAAAGTCCGAGCGGAAATTGTGTATCTTTGAGATGATTTACTTTGCCCGCCCTGATAGCATCATGCACAACGAGAGTTTGTACAGCTACCGAATGCGGTTAGGGCGGCAACTAGCTAAAGAATCTGCTGTAGATGCCGATATTGTCTTTGGTGTTCCTGATTCTGGTATACCTGCTGCGATCGGATTTTCCCAAGCTTCTGGTGTATCCTACGCCGAAGGACTGATTAAAAATCGCTATGTTGGGCGAACTTTCATTCAACCAACCCAAATGATGCGCGAGTCAGGTATCCGCATGAAACTCAACCCCCTCAAAGACGTGCTGGCAGGTAAACGAGTGATCATCGTAGACGACTCGATTGTACGGGGTACTACCAGCCGTAAACTAGTCAAAACCTTGCGTGATGCTGGTGCAGTAGAAGTACATATGCGAATTTCTTCTCCGCCTGTAACTCATCCCTGCTTCTATGGCATCGATACCGATTCTCAGGATCAGCTAATTGCTGCTACCAAGTCAGTAGCGGAAATTGCCAAGCAACTGGAAGTAGACAGCCTCGCCTATCTTAGTTGGGACGGAATGCTAGAAGCGACACGAGAAGACACCAATAGTTTCTGTTCTGCCTGCTTCACCGGAGATTATCCCGTAGCGATTCCTCAGCAAGTGAAGCGTTCTAAGCTGCTCTTAGAAAAGGTAGTAGTGTAGGGGCTAGTAGCGCTTTGCGTAATTCGTAATTCGTAATTCGTAATTAAGTTTTAGCAAGGGTTTCAGGCATTAAAAATGAATGGGCGGCTTATTTACGCCGTACTGGACTAGAGAATGAGGAACAAGGGGAGGAAAGAGTGAATAATAACTCCTCACTCCTCACTATTAACTAATTTTCAATTTCCACTCAGGCTAAAATAGGTAAATACTCTAACAATACCTTTGCCAAAATAAGAGCCTACAACAATTTCGGCAAAAACTGGCAAAATTCCCTATACATAAGCATTTAGCGTCCTAGGTGGCTGAGACTGCCAGAACCTTTATACTGTGGGCAATACGTTAAAAAAACCTTGTGGTCAACCTGAAAGGAATTTTTAGGACTTATTGTTTTTGCCAAACCGAGCGAGAACAGCGAGTTAATAGTGAAAGCGTCATCAACTCACCCTCGTAAATTGGCGAAGGTATTGACTCTAACAGAGATGATTTATGAACCAGCCGATATCTGAGAGAGTGCGCTGGACTACCACCGACTTAGAATTGTTTCCAGATAACGGGAATCGCTATGAAATTATCGACGGGGAATTGTTTGTAACTAAAGCGCTTCACTGGAATCATCAAAAAGCCTGTGCCAGAATTTGTACTACCTTGGATAATTGGTCACAAGTTACTTCTTTGGGAGAAGTTGTGACTGCTCCAGGAATAATTTTTGGCGATAATGATAATGTGATTCCTGATGTTGTTTGGGCTAGCAATGAAAGATTGCCCCTACTTTTAGACGAGGCCGGGCATTTGACTGGTGCACCAGAACTCGTTGTAGAGGTGCTATCTGATGGTAGTGAAAATGAAAAGCGGGACAGGGAACTTAAACTAAAGCTTTACTCAGCAAGAGGTGTGAGAGAATATTGGATTGTGGATTGGCGCAAGCAACAGGTGGAAGTATATCGACGCGAACAAGCAAGTTTAAAGTTAGTTGCTACGTTGTTTAATGGTGATGAATTGAGTTCACCGATATTGCCTGATTTTAACTGTGCGATCGCACAATTATTTACTTAACGAATTAGTCTATAGTTATTATTCTCATCTTCCTTTTAGTGCCAGAAACTTATTCTTCTTGCTCCAAGAATTGTCGAGCAATACGTCCCCAATCAACACGGGTATCTTGAGCCATTTGCCGTCGTCTACCATCAGGTTGTTCGTCCTCATATCGCGCCCAAGCCATGAGTAACAACTTTAGCCCCTCCAGAGAATTTGTTAGACGAGAGCGAAGCGTTTCTTCATCGACTCCCTCAACATCCTTTTCTAGAATCTCAACCAAGTTTTTATATGCAGGGTGATTAGTGTTTAAGGTAACGATAATCGCACCGCCTTTTGGCTTGACCGAAAAGAAAGCAGCTGTTTCTAAATCAGCCTCAGCAAAAACGTATTTTAAGCCATCATCAACAGTCTTTGCTGCTAGTAGAATTGCTTGGCTTTCTGTCACACCTTGCTCGTTTAAAGTTTCTTCAATACCTTTTTGGCGCTTTTCCTTTGGTAAAGACTCTTGTTTATCACTTTCACCTTTATGACCTTCTCTTTTCCGCTCTTCTGTAACTACAGTCGCTACTTCTTCTGCTTTAGTCATTTCATATCGTTTCGATCCACCACTGCGAGAACCTTTGGTTTGTGCTTCAAGTAAACGACGGATAATACCAAGCTGAGACCTTATCTTTTGAGCAATATCTAGCAGTGGGCCTCTAGGATCGTCATCTTCTCTAAACTCTTCTTTGAGTTGACTGATTGTTTTCCCCTCTTTAAGAAGAAATTCAATATCAGGATTTAGTAATTCAGCAAAATTACGAGCAAATTGTTTATTATTGGTGACACCAAATAAGTCATCAAGTGCTGGAGGAAACTCTACCTCAATTCCCCACCAACGCTCTGTTGGGTTAGCATTGACTAAAGTTTGATCTAGTTCAAGTTCGCGACCCGCACGAACTACCGAAATGCCAACATTCTTAGCAGCATGTTGTCCGTGAGGAAGACTTCCTGGGTTTTGTCCGCCGGGAGCTTGACGCGCCTCTTCTTTAGCATAAGAAAAGCTAATTTTCACTGAATGTTGTTGACCGCGAAAATCAATTGTTAAAGTAATTTCATAATGTTTTTCTCCTTCCCAAGGCTGAAACATTGGAGTGTCATGAAAAGGCTTAGGGCAAGAAGTTGTTGCGATTAAGTAACCAGGATCGTTGGGTAAGGCGAACTTTTCGGTGACGTTGCTTGGATTTTGAAAATCAAAATAAATCATCCGAATAGAAACTTGATTGCTTTCTAAGAATCTGCGATATATCCTGCCAATAAGTAGTTCAGAATTATTAATAATGGTAGCTCCGGTTCTCCATATGCAACGGTCAATATTAGACCAAACGACCAATGTTCCACTTTGACCAAAACTATTGCTAACTCTACTCCAGATACTGGGAACTGGTTTTAACTCTGGATTTGGAACTTCAGTCTGAATCTTTTTTTGAATTTTGTCTAGGTCTAAGTAAGTATAAAGAGCATTTTCTACACCGTTCTTCCAACTCCAGACTTCTACTTTTTGGCATTGAGAAACTGAAGAAGATGGCAATCCCATGCCAAAACGCCCAATTCCTGTATGCTTTTCTTCTTCTAAATACATTCCGTTCCCAAATTGGAGTGCTAAACGCAAAGTAGTTGAATCCATCCCATTACCATTGTCTAAAACGGCTATTTGATGAATGCGTGTCCGTCGCCTTTCTTCTATTAACATTTGCGTCTCACCACAAAGAAGCTCAACTTGAGTGGCTCCGGCTTGTATGGAATTATCTATGAGTTCAGCAAGCGCATAAGCGGCATTTTTGTAACCGTTGTCTCGCATTGCTCTCACTGCTAGATGTGCCGGAACTATGTCATGAGAATTAATAGCCATACATTTAGTTATTTGTATAATCAATCTCAATTACAGTTATACTTCGCTAAAACCCTGCCTTAGTATTTATTTTGATTTTGTATGTAAAAAAACTGCTAATATTGGCAGAGCAAAGCCCTAGCAGTTTCCCCCCTATTAGCTCCAAACATCTTCCCAGTTGTTGAATGCTTCTGCAACAGAACCAAATCCCGGTAAGTCACTATCAACAACGGTCACAATCTCAGCAGTTTCATTACCACCTGCTTTGACACCACGAATGACGCGTCCTACCATCTGACCGTACAGAACAAGCGACTTTGTAGGACGTGCAATCACAGCAGCACTGGTTTTTGGTGCATCAAATCCAGTTGTAAGAACACCGTAATTGCAGATAATCTGAGTTTTAGCAGAGTCATCTTTAAAACTGTTAATTATACGAGAGCGTTCTTGTGGGGGAGTATTGCCAGTTACGGAATAGGCTTGCCATCCTCTGGTTCGCAGTACCGTAGCAAGAAGGTTTGAGTGCTGTACGGAGATAGTGAAAACCAAGATTCGTTGGTGACGCTGACCAAGATCCTCGATTTCTAGAAGAATGCGAAGATTTCGCTTTTCGTTTTCAGCCAAGCGGTCTAGAATCTTCTGGGGCAAATCCAGTTCCTCTTGAATTAGTTGTAAATCTTTTCCAGATAAACTCAACCCGCTTTGATAAAAAAGTGGACGGTATATTGCCCGTGCTAGATATTGTTCTGAAACTAGGTAATCTATAGGATTGTCATAACCTGGAACTTCCAAGGTAACTTTGCGTTTAGCAAAGAATTCTGAAAGTTCTGTATCTGACTTAATATCTGCCCAAGTCCGACCGGGTGTGGCTGTTAACCCAAGCAGACCTGTGTATTGATAGGGTACGACTAGGGAATCTAGAACTAGTTTATAAGTTTCGGCAATAGCTTGATGTGCTTCATCAATGACAACTAGCGAACAACATCTGCCCAACTGGTTGATAAATTGGATACTGCGTTTTGTGCGGCTGTAGATTTTAGAAAGCCCAGCAATGATTATACCGTCTTGTAGTTCATCCAAATCGAGTTTGTGATTGCCCCAAAAGCGATATATCGATACTTGGCGATCGCCCAGATATTTCCACGCTTGCTGAAATTCGGTTGCTGCTTGTTCGCATAGTTCTTCACTGTATGCCAGCCAGATAACTATAGTTGGTTCGTTTAGACGCAAGTGATCTGCAATGATATTCATGGCAGTACGCGTTTTACCTGCTCCAGTGGGCATATGCAGCAGCACTCGCCGTGGTTCTTGTTTAAGGTGCTGTTTGACTTTTCGGGCTGCTATGCGTTGATGAACAAACAAAGGATACAGTGAAGCTACTAATTCTGATGAAAGAGTTTCGATAGACTCCTCAATTTGTGGCACAGTGAGTTCAAAAAACTCAAAAAGGGCACATTCCCGGTCAGAACCACGACGCACTTGTACTTCATTGAGAGCTTGGAAGACATCACCAGTATTTGAAACCTGCATAATTGTAGCTAGAATCTTGGCTTGTTCTGGACGCAACAAATCCAAAAGCAGGGTACGACTGTCTTTTGATAGGAGCAGGCTCTCAGGAGTATGCAAACCCATCAAAATTTCTCGCAGGTATGTAGGAGTAACTGCGCTAGGGTCTAGTAACTTAATTAAACGGACTGCTGCACTACCAAGCAAAATTTGTAGTATTTCATCATCAGCTCTTGATACTAAATCATCAAATTTCAACTAAACCCCCATGCAAGCTGCTGCTTTACCCAATGCTGTCCATAAACGACTTGTAAACTCTGATGAGCGATTTAATTCTACTTACTTATCAATACCTTCGCCAATTTACGAGGGTGAGTTGATGTATTAACTCCCTTGTCTATAAGGTTTGGCAAAAATAATAAGTCCTAAAAATTCCTTCAAGTTTTCCCGCAAGTGTTTTTTAACGTATTGCTTGCAGTATGAAGGGTTTGAGCATCCAAGCTCCGTTGTCAACTAAACGCTTATGTATGGGTGATTTTGCCATTTTTGCCGAAATTTTTGTAGGCTCTTATTTTGGCAAAGGTATTGGCTAAAAACGAGTTAATTTTTGTAATTCCTAACTTTCATCAAAACTGACCTAATTGCAAATTGTAATTAATACTGAAGAACCAGCCATCAAAATCAATGTTTTCGTCGGTTGAACTACCTAAACTCACTCCAGCCTGCACATTCATATTAGTGGTATCGGATATTTGGTAATTTAAGTGCCCGAATAGGCGATGGAATTGATCTTCTCGATCGCGCTGTGTAAAGTCAGAGAAGTTCGCCTGGTAGTCAATACCAACCTGGAGAGGCTTTTGCAAATAGTAGTTTAGAGAAACCCAAAAGGAATTGATTATCCGATTACGACTTAGGGGATCAGCAAAATTTACACTCAATTCGTAGAAGCTATCTAGGGTTAATTTTGGAGTTAAGGAATCTCGCCGTCCCAAAGACAGTTCCAGGGAATTCTCATTTAAAAAGCGATCGCCTGCTTTAAAGCTATCCAAGCGATCGCTGTTATTGGCATAAAATAACTGTTGATTACTCCAACTGATTTCTCCGTACATTCGCTGGGATAGCTGCTGGTAAATACTGAGATTGAATCTTACTTGGTTGTAATGGTATTGTGACTGATTTAGATAACGAATCAGATTGCCATCAATTGAGCCGTTTAAATAAGTCTTAGATCCTAAAGGGAAATATGCAGAGGCTAACGTCAGTCCAGAAATAACAAAACCATCTTCTATTGGACTATGATTTGAGGAAAAAATGTTATTTGTCTGGAAGTAGCCTACACGGGCTTGTAGAGAGCCTATGGGTTTAAACTGAACTACAGGTTGTTGTGTTGGTGGAAGTGGCTGCTGTTCTAAGGGTAGTAACCGCACACGCAACCCCAATTCGCGATCGCTATCAGACTCAGGTTGTAGTTTTGGCGATCGTAGCAGCTGTATTAGCCTCTCTAGCCTTTGAGAGTAATTTATCTCAGGTGTATTTAATAGTTGCTCTTTTGAGTCTGGAGGAGATGTAGGCAAATTACTTGGCTGCGATTCTAGCTGTGGCGGGTCATCTTGCTTTTGAGTATCTTCAGGTTTTCCGGTTGTGCCTGGGGCTTGAGTTATTTCTCGTGTTTGCTGTGCCAGATTTAACGGCATCTGGGAATCGAAAGGATGCAACTCACTGGCCTGCTTGCACAAAGAGTTAATTACCTCTTGCTCCAACTTCTGACATAACTGCTGATAATTTAACTGTGTGCTTGCTAAATTTTGAGGATGCCAAATATCTGTATTTGCAGATTCTGCCGCATCTACTCTAATGCAACACCAACTTCCACCACTGGACGCTAAAAAAATACAAAAAAACAAATTCTTCCAGTTCTTGAGTCGCATCTGATTAGATCGCGTTGATCGCGTTTGGCAAATGTAGACCTACAAGCTCTATCGGAAGTTCCGACTCAGAATATACAATTGAGTGCATCTATTTTAGCTTTGTAGGTATATACTGAGACTACAAACTCAAATTGCTGCTTTTCGGATTTTTTCCGAGATTTTTTTGCAAAACTGAGATGCTCCGATCCAATTTTTGCTGAACTTTAGTGAAATACAGCCAGTGATTCATTTCACAACAGATCCCAAACAACTCCTTTTCCCACATAACTGATGACCCTGTGGCTGATCTGATGAGAAAGGATTACCTGTAAGGTACTGCTCATTTAATTGTTTATATCAAGTACTAACTTTGAAATCTGTCACAGATTTTATTGCATACTATGTCAGTTTGAGAAGAAAAACTTAAATAAACTCAACACATAGTTTATTTGTTATCTATTTTATGCATTAAATGTAAACTAAAATTCAAACAATTTTACCTAAAAAACTTCCTCTAACAATTAGCAACAGCTTAAAAATTTAACTTTTTTGGTATTAGTTGAAATTTCCAAATTCTCAAACTATGTTTCATAAATCGTTTCCACTATTAGTGATTGGTTTATGGGGAGTTATAGTACTGCCTTTGCCAAACCGGGTAAATGCCATAACTCCTCTGACGCGAGCAGAGATTCAGAACCTCCGCAACTTGGTACAACTGATACCCAGAGATAGACAGAAGAAGCGTCCTGCACGCAAATCAGATGCAATGATTCCTGGGGATGGGTTGTCAACTGGTCGAGCTTCCCTCGCAGACTTGCGTTTTAACGACGGCTCTTTGGCACGAGTTGGGGAACAGGCAATATTTGAATTTTTACCAAAGACTCGCAGCTTTAGACTATCAAATGGAACCGCATTGCTGCTTATCCCACCTGGAAGGGGGCAAACACGTATACAAACGCCAAGTGCAGCAGCAGCAATTCGTGGTTCAGCATTATTTGTACGCTACAACCAACAAACAGATACCACGATTGTGGGTGCGCTGACAAATAGCGGCATTGAAGTTTCTAATAAGGAAGCTTCTCAAACTCAGGTGCTGCAAGCAGGACAGATGATGGTTATAGTTAAAGGCAAATTTCAGGGCTTATACGATTTTGATCTCAGAAATTTTTATCAAATGAGCGATTTGGTTCGGGGATTTGATTTGACTAAACAAAATCTTACGCCTAAGTCCGACCCCGCGATCGCTAGCGTTCAAGCTGAAACTGCTGCGGCTTTGAATGCACAGTCGCCAATAACAGGTCAGGGAGTAGTTGAAAACCCATCTTTTGCAGACCTAACTACTAGTCCTTCAACTTCCTCCACCAACCACATTATTACAAACGATTCCCCAGTCCACCCTATTGAAGATAATTCCCTATTAAATTCCTTTGAGGATGCAGGACAAGTCCTTTCAAATACTCAGCAGCGTCCTGGGAAAAATAACGCTAATAGGACGGTAAATCCTCCAGTAATTCCTCCAGTCACTCTTCCAGTAATTCCTCCAGTCGAGCCTCCAGTAATTCCTCCAGTCACTCTTCCAGTAATTCCTCCAGTCACTCTTCCAGTAATTCCTCCAGTCACTCTTCCAGTAATTCCTCCAGTCACTCTTCCAGTAATTCCTCCAGTCATTACTCCAGTAATTCCTCCAGTCACTCTTCCAGTAATTCCTCCAGTCGAGCCTCCAGTAATTCCTCCAGTCATTACTCCAGTAATTCCTCCAGTCGAGCCTCCAGTAATTCCTCCAGTCGTGCCTCCAGTAATTCCTCCAGTCGAGCCTCCAGTAATTCCTCCAGTCGTGCCTCCAGTAATTCCTCCAGTCATTACTCCAGTAATTCCTCCAGTCGTGCGTCCAACCACCTGAAACTCTCCCAGAACCGAAGTACTAGACGCCCACTGAAACGGGAACAGCAACCCCTTTCAGACTATTCGGAAATATCAACCACATCAAACTGCTGAGGTAACTTGTATTAGAACGTCTCATCAGTTGATTTCTCATTGTTGAGGACAGGGTAAACTACCTGACCTTGTTAGGACTTTCAGACTTGTAGGAATATTTTATAAACTTAGTTTTTCCAACGTAGCAGCTGCATAGATTTATACTCAGCGCTAGAGGCAGAATTATAACAAGTGTTAACTACTGCCTTTACAGCCACCAAAGCAAAAAGTGATATTCCCTACGACGAGATAGCATCTGCTAACGCTAGATTAATTCAAGGACAGGACTTACACAGGATTTACCGGATATCCTAATATAGTTCAATCGCATTCTGTGTAAGTTCCCAGGAACTAACTTGTTGCTAAAGAGATACATAAATTTATGACTTTTGATTACGACCTGTTTGTAATTGGTGCGGGTTCTGGAGGTTTGGCGGCTTCCAAACGGGCGGCTAGCTATGGGGCAAAAGTAGCGATCGCTGAATATGATTTAGTTGGTGGCACTTGTGTAATTCGCGGTTGCGTTCCCAAAAAACTCATGGTCTATGGTTCTCACTTTCCTGCACTGTTCAGTGACGCCGCAGGCTATGGCTGGAAAGTGGGTAATGTAGAGTTTGACTGGGAATATTTCATTACATCTATAGATAAGGAAGTTCGGCGACTGTCGCAACTACACATCAGCTTTTTAGAAAAAGCGGGTGTGGAACTAATTCCTAGTCGCGCTACATTGGTAGACCCCCACACCGTAGAAGTTGATGGACGCAAAGTTACAGCAGACAAAATTTTAATTGCTGTTGGTGGGTATCCTGTAAAGCCAGATTTATCAGGGATGGAATATGGCATTACCTCTAACGAAATCTTTCATCTAAAAGAACAACCAAAACACATAGTTATTATTGGCGCTGGTTATATTGGCACAGAATTTGCCTGTATTATGCGCGGTTTAGGTTCTGAGGTGACGCAAATTACCAGAGGTGAAAAGATTTTGAACGGGTTTGATGATGACATTCGCATAGAAATCGAAGAGGGCATGACAAACCACGGAATTCGGCTGATTAAGAATAATGTGGTAAAAACAATTGAACGCGTACCAGAAGGGTTTAAACTAACTTTATCAGGGGACGACCAAGAACCACTAATTGCCGACGTGTTTTTAGTTGCGACCGGTCGAACTCCCAATGTAGATGGACTAGGTTTAAAAAACGCTGGGGTTGATATTGTCGCTAGTTCTATCGAAGGGCCTGGATATCCTACCACAAGTGCGATCGCAGTCAATGAATATAGTCAAACTAGTCAACCGAATATCTTTGCCGTTGGCGATGTCACTGACCGAATTAATTTAACTCCCGTAGCCATTGGTGAAGGTCGCGCCTTTGCCGATAGTGAATTCGGGAATAACCGCCGTGAATTCAGTCACCAAACTGTAGCCACGGCCATATTTTCTAACCCAGAAGCCGCGACAGTCGGCTGGACAGAAACCGAAGCACGGGAGAAATTTGGCGATGCTGTAACAATTTATCGCGCTCGCTTCCGCCCCATGTACCATAGTTTGACTGGTAAGCAAGAGAAGACAATGATGAAGTTGGTGGTTGATAGCAACACTGATAAAGTGCTAGGCGCTCACATGGTAGGTGAAAACGCAGCAGAGATTATCCAAGGTGTGGCGATCGCAGTTAAAATGGGCGCAACCAAAAAAGACTTTGATGCCACTGTCGGTATCCATCCCTCAGCCGCAGAGGAATTTGTCACAATGCGGTAATAAAAGTTAGGAGTTAGGAGTTATGAGTCATGAGTTTAAGAAAGGAACTCATAACTTAAAATTTAAAATTCCTAACTTCTCACTCCTAACTATCTTTTGCCTTGCACTACATATATCTTCACGGCTTTGCTTCCAGTCCTAATTCTGCCAAAGCGCGGGATATAAGCGATCGCTTTACCCAAATTCAGACAAAGGTGAAAATTCCCGACTTGAATGCTGGTGATTTTTCCCAGTTGACAATCACTCGTCAGCTAACTCAAGTTGCCGCCCAATTCAATAATGATTCTACACCAGTAACACTCATTGGCTCAAGCTTGGGCGGTTTGACTGCTGCTCACTTGGGACAGCAAAATTTAGAAGTGCAACGCTTAGTTTTGCTAGCACCAGCTTTTGGTTTTTTATCCCATTGGCTACCCAAGTTAGGGGGTGAGCAAATACAGAGTTGGCAGCAAGAAAAATATATCATGATCTACCACTATGGGGAGCAGCGATCGCTTCCTTTAAGTTACGATTTCGTTACAGATGCCGCGCAATACCAAGAAAAGCTTTTGCAACGTCCCATCCCCACACTGATTTTGCATGGAAAAAATGATGAAGTCATCCCCATCGAAGCCAGTCGTGACTTTGCGCGTTCGCGTCCTTGGGTGGAGTTAGTCGAACTCGATAGTAACCACGCCTTGGGTAACGTTATGGAAGAAATTTGGCAGGCAATTCGCCTCTTTTGCCAGTTACCTTAAAGCTGTAAAATAAAACTCACACATAACTAATGTTCTTAGTCATTTGCGCTTTGTTTAGTTACTAATGACCAATGACTAATGACCAATGACTAATGACTAAAATTATGCTTCCCTTCATCCGGTCAGATTTAGCACAATTCACCGCTTATAAACCCCACCCCAGTAGCGATACAGCCGCATCTGTCCCGGCGCAGTTCGATCGGCTGGATACAAATGAAAGCCCCTACGATTTACCACCTGAGTTAAAACAGAAGCTGTCCTGGACGTATCAGCAAGTAATTGAAACAAATCGTTATCCCGATGGCGGACATGAAACACTTAAGGATGCGATCGCACAGTACGTCAATGAATCAGCCGGACTCTCATCGTCCTTGTTTACTGCTGCCAATATTTCTGTTGGCAATGGTTCAGATGAACTAATCCGCTCATTATTAATCGCCACTTGTCTAGGAGGAGAAGGTTCAATTCTCGTTGCCAATCCGACTTTTTCTATGTACGGAATTTTGGCACAAACTTTGGGTATTCCTGTAGTGGCGGTGGGTAGAAATGAAACAAATTTTGAAATTGACTTAAAAGCAGCACAGTCTGCGATCGAACAAACTCAAAATCCCCCCATTCGCGTAGTTTTCGTAGTGCATCCCAATTCGCCGACAGCCAATAGCTTAACTACGGCAGAGTTGGCATGGTTAAGAAGTTTGAGCGAGCATATTTTGGTAGTAATTGATGAAGCTTACTTTGAATTCAGCGAAACTACCCTAGTAGGTGAATTAGCACAACGCTCTAATTGGGTAATATTACGTACTTTTTCTAAAGCCTTCCGATTGGCAGCTCTCCGTGTTGGCTATTGCGTTGCTCATCCCGAAGCGATCGCCATCTTAGAAAAAGTTCGCTTACCCTACAATCTCCCCAGCTTTTCCATAGCAGCAGCATTAGTTGCTTTACAAAACCGTACACTCTTGCTAGAGTCAATTCCCCAAACCTTGAGTGAACGAGCCAAACTCATCGAAATTTTGTCCCAGCAACCAGAACTACAAATTACTGCCAGCGCTGCTAACTTTATTTACCTACGTCTGAAACCAAATGGCTTTAATTCACAAGATGCTGCATTAAAAACTTTCCACCAGAAACTTAGAACACTCGGCACTCTTGTGCGACACATAAGTGGAGGATTGCGAATTACTGTTGGGACAATAGAGGAAAACGCCCGCACCGTTAATCGAGTCCAAGCTGCTTTGGCAAATTTGGAATTTTAGCAATTGACTTAGTAATGAAATCGGTTGTCCACCTCACTACCCAAACGGCGTACTATTCCGACTGTTTGTGGCAGCACACCTACTAAAAAAGCAAAAGCAACATCCGGCAGAAGAGCCACTATTTCTGGTGGAAAGTATTGTTCAAACTGATCGAGAATCTTTTGGACTCGCTGCCCAGGCACTGGGTTTTCTGTAATTTGTTTGATCAATCGAATCCACTGTCGCCTAATCAAGTAAGCCTTCTGACGTTCTTCATTACATTCAGGAGTTAATAAAGACAGATTACCTATGGGCAATGCCCTTTGGCAATCACAATCGTAATCCCCACCCACAGCAGCCCCAGGACCAGCAAACTCTGCATGGTAGCGCTTAAAAAGTATTAATCCATTTCGTCTACGACTATTGACGATGAAAACTTTTCCACTGTGTAAACGTGTAAGGATATCCGAGCCTTGCGATTGCTCAGTTCCATCTGCCATGACAACAGAGTCAAGGAAACTAGTTTCAGGGTAATAAGTTGATATCATAGAGGTCTGATAGCGTCGATGCTGTTCGCTATCCATGTTTTTTAAACTTTCAACGAATTTGGTAGTAGTATGCACTTCAAAACGTAACTAGTTGTTATGTTAAATCAGCTTTTTGAATTCTTTTATTATCAAGAGTCTTTTAGTCAATTTAACTAAGATAGTAATAAACAGGCATTGTTTGGTAATTGAGTAATCATATTTTATGAGATATAACTAGATTTGTCTCCAAATTCGGAGAGTGTTTTCTTAAAGTTTTTATAAAGATAAATATCTTAATTACAAAGTTATTATGAGGGATTGCTGATTTTCTAAATTAATTGTAAAGCTATTTCCATTATAATTTATTTATTTCTCTATATAAAATACTCTCAACTAAAATAGTTATTATTTAATGACAAATAAAAAAAGACATAATATAACGTTTGATGATTTAAATTAAGTTTTCCAAAGTTATACTTTTATGAATAATAAAAACTCTAAATAAAATATCCTTAAAAGAATTATCTAAGGCTGTATATCTAGCTATTTAGCTATATTTAGCTAATATTGACTGAGTTCTTAACTAGATTAATTTGTACTTTGATTATCGATATTGGTGAGAGATTTTCTCCAAACTAATTACAACATAAAAATTTACAATTGCCAAAATAAAATTCAGATAGTGGAATCAGCACTCAGATGCTTGTGCAAGAACATCTGGCTTGAGCGTCCTAGTAAAAACGTATTCCAATTGGATTCCACTTTATCCACCCGATATCCCGCCTTGAAATAAAGTTGCCTTGCCTGATGATTATTTTCTAAAACGTGGAGATATAAGTCTTGAAATCCCCACTCGCGAGAGACTTTTTCACAGCTAGTCAGTAACCCTGAAGCCACACCATGTCTACGGTATTTTGGGTGAACCGCTAAATTAGATAAGTAAGGAAAACCCATACCAACCTGGCTCCACGAATCACTGTAACGTACACCTAGTTCCACACTTCCCACTAAATTATTAGCCGCGCCAGTACTAGTTTCAAAGGCGACTAAACAAATATGACGCGGCAAAGGTGATGCCATGCGATGCCTTAAGTCTTCATAAATACCCAAACGTAGCAATGGAAAAGCCCATCCCCACATACCCTTTTGGGAGTGAAAGCTTTCAGCAATAATTTGGGCAACGCCGATTAAATCAGCAGGTGTAGCTGTACGAATTTGAAATTGGCAGCAAGCTGGATCGATTGGCTGTTGCTGGTATGGATGAAAAAACCGATATTTCAAGGCGAGTTTAGTATTGATTTTATTCAACGAAAATGTTCTCAAATATCCTCAAACACCATTTAAACTGAATAAAAACTTCATATCTACCCAGGAGATTGAACTGATCTAAGATTGCTAATGTGCTTTTGCCTGTGGAGCATACAAAGTTTTAGACTTGAGTTTGGGGCTTTATAGCCTGGATTTTTGAAAGAGTCTTAGAAGTTACAGCTTCATAAATCTACAATCTTTCCCTTGCTTTAGGTAAGGAGGATATCAGTGTGTTCACCAGAAAAACATCTGTAAAGTCGTACCGTACAGGTTTAGGTGAATGGGTAGATAAATAGCATAACCTGTCCGTAGGCATAACCTACAAAATTGTTAAGTAAGTACACCACCGACAAACTCTGGTTGCAAGCCACCTTTGGTTGCAGTACTGAACTTGTTTATGCAATTGCTACTACACTAACAGGACTTTGCTACTAGGTTATGGGAACAGGCTGTACAGCTACTGGGGAAGAATCTGCAAGATTCCTAATCCCTAACTTCTTAACCACTACGACTTGTCTTAATGATAGTTCTGATTGCTAAATTAGAAAGAGGTATTTGTCTAATAGTATACTTTGGCTTTAAATCTTATTGTTTTAATATTACTGACTCTACCATGACTACCAAAAATAAAATTTACCTGCAAGTGTTAGTAAAACGGCTGCGGAGGGAAAACTTAGTATGCAGCTATCATCTGGATTTTTCAGCTAGCTATGAGCGCTGTATGTGATATCAGACATTGCTCACAGGAGGTGAAAGAAGATTTGGCAAGCAAGCATCGACTCTGTAACCCTAAAACTGACTATGAAAGCAATTACACTGCACCAAAGCAAACGGTAATGGGCATAAGCCATTGAGACGAATTACTGTGAGTAAACACTCCTACACTCAGCAGTCATGTAACCAAACAGCCTTATTGGTCAAAATGCTCTGCTCTTACCTGACTCAGAAAAATCCTTACCTGATCAGATTATTCTTTATCCGACTGCCGTTGCAGCAGGAAGGCGGTGCATGAAATCCCCAGCAAACAGTAAGCCGAAAATTTTGGTTGTCGATGATGAACCAGACAACCTTGACTTGCTTTACCGCACTTTCTATCGTGACTATAAGGTGCTAAGGGCAAACTCTGGGCCTGCGGCACTTGATCTGCTGGCTCAAGAGGGAGAGGTCGCAGTGATCATCTCCGATCAGCGGATGCCGATGATGAGCGGTACAGAATTTTTGAGTCTCACAGCAACTCAATATCCAGATATTATTCGGATTATTTTAACTGGCTACACCGATGTGGAAGACTTGGTGGAAGCAATCAACGCTGGTAAGGTATTCAAATATGTCACTAAACCGTGGGAAGCAGAGGAACTCAAAGCAGTGGTACGCCAAGCTTTGGATACCCACAATGTCCTCAAAGCCCGCACCCGCGAACTTACCCGTACACTCCGACAAGAATCGCTGCTGAATACCGTAACAAATACGATTCGCAGTGCTTTAGACTATCGCCAAATTTTGCAGGCAATTGTAGACACAGTGGGCCATATGTTGGAGGTGGATGTATGTCTGTTGCGTCCCTTTCAAGATGAGCAGTTGGCGGATAAGGGATTCATTTATCAGAAAGCTCTTTCTGAAGAAGCAGGGGAAGTTGCAATAAGTCTTTCCCCTCTCTCCCCAAAGGGGGATCTGAGTCCCAGCATCCCCAGCCCTCTGCCTATTTTGGCTCAGACGGTGTGGGAAACCCGCGAAGTCCAGGTGATTCACGATGTGATCGATGATGAGCGTATTCACGGGAATACTCCCGAACTGCGCCAACGTGAGGCAGCTTTTGCAGCTGCTAACATTTGTTCTAGTTTAGTTGTGCCATTGATCTGCCAACAAGAACTAATGGCAGTGCTGGCATTGCATCAGTGTTCTGTACCTCGCTTCTGGGGGGATGATGAGGTGCAGTTAGTGTTGATGGTAGCGGATCAGGCAGCTTTAGCTTTGTCTCAAGCTTATGCTTACGAACAAGTACGTGGACTTGCCAAGCGAGAAGCCCTAATTAATACGATTACTAGCGCGATTCGCTCTAGCTTAGACCCCCAAGATATCTTTGCGGCGATTACCCAGCAATTGGGACAAGCTTTACAAGTCGATGGTTGTGTCCTGTCTTTGTGGACAGAGGAAGATGAGTTTGCCGAGTGTGTGGGCTTGTATGACAGTTTTCAACAACCGGAAAATTTGCGTAGGCACAGCCCACCCCAGGCATTGCCAGTCCCAGAGAAAAATTTAAGTAGCAATAAGAACTTATTAACTCAGAGAATACCCTACTCTCAAGCATCTATACAGGAGAATCCAATCCTCCAACAAATGCTAAAGACACATGAACCAGTGGTAATTGGTAATGTCAGCCATTCTCTCTCAGGAGTGCAGGGTTTTGATTTGCCTTTGAAAATGCCAGGGCGATCGCTAATGTTTGTGCCATTATTGGCTGATGGTAAATGTATCGGTAGTATTACCCTGCATGAAGGTAACAAAGTCCGCCGATGGCTGTTATCTGATATTGATTTGGCGAAAGCAGTAGCAGCTCAAGCCGCGATCGCTGTCCAGCAGTCACACTTGTATCAAAAAACTCGTCAACAAGCTGAACGCTTACTGGAATTAGATAAACAAAAAACCGAATTTTTCCAAAATATCTCCCATGAGTTTCGCACTCCCATCACCTTGATTCAAGGGCCTTTAGAGTCGGCGGTGGCGGCTGGTGAGGGATTATCTTACTCCCAAAGTGCGATCGCCCTGCGTAACTCCCGCCGCCTGCTGCGACTGGTAAATCAACTGCTGGATTTACAACGTCTGGATGCGGGGAGAATGCAGCCTAGTTTCCATCCCTGCGATTTAGTCGAATTTGTCAGCCAAATTGTCGAGTCTTTTCGCCCCTACTGTGAGAAAAAAGGACTGCATCTGACTACCTACTTAGATGAATGTCCTACGGTGTACTTGGATATGGAAAAATTTGACAAGGTGGTTTATAACCTTCTGTCAAATGCCATGAAGTTTACTCCTGAAGGTGGGACGATCGCCGTCAGACTAAAATCTGAGGGCAATCGTTGCATATTGCAAGTACAAGATACTGGAATTGGCATTGTTAAAGAACAAATTCCCTATCTATTTGAGCGCTTCCGCCAAGCTGAAGGTTCAGCAAACCGCTCCTATGAAGGCAGTGGTTTGGGTTTAGCTTTAGTTAAAGAATTGGTAGAATTACATGGCGGTCAAGTCACTGTAGAATCAGTTTACGGCGAAGGCACTACCTTTTGTTTATGGCTTGTGACTGGAAATGCTCATTTACCTGCACAGCAAGTACTAGAAACGTCTATCGAACTGAACACCAGCCGCGCTAGCGTAGAATTGGCTGATTTAGAACTGGTAGAGTCAACAACAGACAATATTGAAGATATTACAAGAAACTTCTCCCCCACTATTGATACTCAAGACTTAACACTTAAGACCCAGCAACGCCAGACCGCTCAACAAGGGGAACCCCTGCAGACGGCTGGCTCCTCAATTTTAGTTGTAGATGACAACCCGGATCTGCGAAACTATGTATCTGAGATTTTCCGCCGCAACGGCTATCATGTGCATACAGCTCGTAACGGTTCTGAAGGGTATGCGATCGCTAAGGAAATTATACCCAACTTGATTGTGACTGACTTAATGATGCCCTTGGTGAGCGGACTTGAGATGATTCAGATGATCCGCAATCAGGACAAGTTGAGAGGAACACCAATCATTCTGCTGACAGCGAAAGTAGACGAGGAAACCCGCATCGAAGGTACAGAACATGGGGCGGATGCTTATTTAGCAAAACCATTCAATGACCGGGAACTTTTGGCGGAAGTTCGGAATCTTTTAGGATTGAAGGAAAATGAACGGCGAATCGTGGAGTTAAATACTTATCTAACAGAATCGGTGCTAAAGCGCTTTTTACCGGCTGTGTTAGTGCAAAAAGCCGCAACCGGAGATTTAACCTTAGATTTGCGCCCAGAACCACGCTTAATTACAGTTTTGTTTAGTGATATCGTCGGTTTTACACAGTTAGCAAATACTCTCAGATCCCGGCGAGTAGCAGAGTTGCTAAATGAATATTTAGCAGCCATGACCAAGGTTGTATTTAGCAATGGCGGCACTGTAGATAAATTTATGGGAGATGCTATCTTAGCTTTATACGGAGCGCCAGAAGAACTAACCCCTAATGAACAGGTACGTCGTGCCATCAATACAGCTAGAGCAATGCACCACTCTCTGACTGAGTTGAACCAGCGCTGGCGAGATCAAGGTGTATTCGATGGCGACAAACTTACTGGCGTACAGTTCCGGTGCGGTATCCACCAAGGTACTGCTGTTGTGGGGATGTTTGGTAGCGCTGAACGTGCCGATTATACTGCCATCGGCCCAAGTGTGAATATTGCTGCAAGGTTGCAAGTTGCCGCTCTTCCCGGTACTATTCTGGTTTCTGCTGCCGTGGCAGATTATTTGCAGGAAGAAGAAATTACTAAAGGTAGTCCGCTAGAACTTAAAGGAGTAGATGAAACAGTTTTGACTTTCGTTGTTAAACCAGAGATAATCTTTAATCGCTAAAATTTAAACTGGTATTTTAAAGCATTAGCAATGAATAAGAGTGCCTAATCATATCCAGTTTCGATAATATGACACCATCGGTTGCAGACAAAACTCCAATTCCAGCCAAGGTCTGGAGACGACACACCGACCCACCCGGTCTGTGGATTTCTGTCGTTATAGCTTCAGTCTCTCTGCACTTGCTGGCGTTCTGGCTGATGCGCTCATCTAATGCATTTAGTCTGTGGTTTCCCCAGCAAAGTCAATCTGCTGTTCCCATTGAATTGATAGACATTACTCCCAAAACAAAATCAAAATTAATAGCCAAAACAGTTTCGCCAAAGCCACTATCCTCAACTCAAAAGTCTGTAACAGCACCTTCACCACAAACAGGACGAACTCCGCCCAGAAATCAAGATTTTGGCCTAATAAATTCTGCGGATAATCTCCAGAAAAAGAACCGAACTTACGCCTCTCAACCTAATAGCAAACCTTTTAAGCAACAGAGAGTTTCTACGCCGACACCTACAGCCACACCAGAACCTACAGCCACGCCAAAACCTACAGCCACACCAAAACCTACAGCCACTCCAAAACCCACACCTACAGTTCCAGTCGGTAATTTACCTTGGAACCGCCGTCAAGAAATCAAACTGGGAAAAGGAACGCCACTACCAACAGGTATTCCATCAAATCCACCAGTTTCGGAAGCTGAAAATAGAAAAACTCCAGCAACTCCCACCAGACAAACCTCGCCAACTCGAACTAGAGAAACTCCAGCAACTCCCACCAGACAAACCTCGCCAACTCGAACTAGA
>NZ_JBALFC010000038.1:0-9783 GCF_036917755.1 Nostoc sp. | reverse complement strand
TTCTGAACGAATAGCCTTGTGTTCTGAACGAATAGCCTTGTGTTCTGAACGAATAGCCTTGTGTTCTGAACGAATAGCCTTGTGTTCTGAACGAAGGCAGAGGCGATCGCCTCTAGTAAAATAAATATTTTGAACAGAGTGATGATGGCATTGGTCACTCCCCATTCTCAAACCACCAAGGATCATTAGTAGCGTTAGTTTTAATCAAAATAGCTTTTTTTCGCATGAACCGTTTCAGCGCCGCCGCACCCATGCGTGACCCTCCCAGACCAGAGAATTTAAAGGCGTTTTTTTCTCCCTCATGTATCATGGCGGTGAGTCCAGCATCGTTGATACTGATGCCACCTGCATCTATCTGGTAGGCAACTTCTAAGGCTTCCGCTTCTGACTCGGCAAACACAGCAGCACTCAATCCATAAATTGAGTCATTCGCTAAAGAGACTGCTTGTTCTACTGTGGAAAAAGGCATCACTGGCATAATCGGGCCAAAAGTCTCTTCGGTCATCACTTTCATGGAATGGTCAACTTGGGTGATAACTGTCGGACGACACCACCAACCCCCACCTAAGTCTTCAACGACACCGCCGCAGTGAATTACTGCTCCCTTTTCAACTGCATCTTGGAGATGGTCGCTAATAATTGCTGCTTGTCTTTCGGCGATGATCGGGCCAATTTCTCCACTTTCAATTGTCGGGTAGGCTAGCCCAAGGCGATGTGCTTTGGCTACTAGTTGATGGTAAAACTTTTCAAATATCGATTCAGCAACATAAATTCGCTCAATTGATAGGCATGACTGTCCGGTGTTGACGACGGAACCCCACAATATTGCTGAGGTTGCTAATTCTAAATTGGCTGATTCTAAGACGATCGCCGGATCTTTTCCTCCTAATTCCAAAAAAGCTGGAATAAACCGTTTAGCAGCCGCTTCTGCTACTTTTCGCCCCGTGGCTACACTGCCTGTAAAACATACCAAATCTACATTTTCAATCAAAGCAGATCCGGTTGTGCCTGCTCCTTCAACAAAAGTTAATACATCGTGCAGTTTGGGGACGGCATTGAGTGCTGTAATCATTGGTGCTACGAAGCGGGGAGCGATTTCACTGGGTTTGACAATCACGGCACAACCCGCCAACAAGGCTGGAATGGTATCAATAGTAGACAGCAACAGGGGAAAATTCCACGGGCTAATTATCCCAACTAGGGGATAAGGAACGGATGTTTGTTGCAAGGCGATAAACGGAATAGCTGTATTTTTTGCAGATTCTTGCAGCAACTCTGGCGCTAACCGACACCAGCGATCGATGCTAGAGAGGAAAGAATCTATTTCTAATACTGAGACTGACAATCTTCCTGTATCATTTACCAAAGCTTCCGTTAAGCGATCGCGTCCAGATAATATCGCTTTCTTCCACTGCTGTAAAGCTTCAATTCTCCCCTCTAAACCCAACTGCTGCCAACGAACTTGCGCCCGACGCGTGCGCTTACATTGCTGTACCAGCAGCTTTGCGGGCGGTGGGATAATTACGTAGTCAGATTTACCAGTTCGGGGATTGCGGACTTCTATTGGTTTTGTCATTAGGAGTTAGGAGTTAGGAGTTAGGAGTTAGGAATTAGGAGTTAGGAGTTAGGAGTTAGGAATTAGGAGTTATTTTATTTGTATTCCAATGCCCCATGCCCAATGCCCAATGCCCCATGCCCAATGTCCATTCCCCAATTCAAATTATCCCCAATTTAGCTAACCGCTCAATGGTGGCTTGCTGCGTTTGGAGGAAGTGTTTGCGGTCTACTTCTGTTTCCAGCATAGTATTAGCTGGGTAAAAGTGTGATTGCTGGTAACTTTCGGCGTATAGCTCAAACCGTTGGCGTGAAAGTAAATTATTTAACCCTGGTCGGCGGCGATCGCGCCGTAATGCTACTAGGTCAATCTCTGCGAATGCTGCCATGCTCTCACCTGCACCTGTCTCAGCTAAAACGATTCCGCGATGGTCGATGATTTTAGAGCCACCATCAGCCGAAGCAATGGGAATGGCAATATTAGCGATACCTGCGGTATTGGCTGAAACTACGTATGCCAGATTTTCGACGGCGCGAGTGATTTTTGCCGCGTCTTTGGGGGTGAGGTTTTTGTTGTATACTTCCGAGGTTGAATGGACAAAAATCTCCGCTCCTCGCATCGCCAAACACCGCGCCACTTCTGGATACAAAATTTCTTCTGATGCTAAAGCTGCCAAATTACCGATCTCCGTTTTGGCAACGGGGAAAACTCCCTCTAAACCATAGCAGTCGAGATACTTATCCCAAACATCATGGGGGGTGGGAGCAAATAAAGAATTTAGCCGCCGATATCGCAAAACAATTGAGCCAGAGGGGTCAATGATAAAGCAGGTTTGGAAATACAATCCGGGAAAGTTGGGGTCAACTTCGTAGGCATTGCCAGCTAAAAAGATTTTATGCTTTTGAGCAATTTTACCAAGTGCTTCATACTCAGCCCCAGCCATTTCTATACAGGCTTTTTCTGCCCATCCTAAGAGAGAATCTCCCATCGGAAAACCAGTCAGGAAATATTCTGGCAATACAATTAAACGACAATCAAAGCCAATGAAAGCGATACTGGCAGCAATTTGTTGAGCTAGGCGGTTGATGGAGTTTTGCATGAGCGATCGCGCTTCGTGGCGATCGCTTGTTTGGTTGACTGCATGACAAGTAACTTGCAGTGCCAAAGCGCGGTAGGATTCTAAATTAGTCGTCATTGGTCATTAGTCATTGGTCATTGGTCATTAGCAAAGGACAAAGCGATGCCTAGGTTGGGCTACGCCTACGTCACCCCAGAGCGATCGTACAAGTTTATTGTTTGCTTCTCCTGTCTTTGTATAAACTTAATTTAAATCAATAACTCCAGGTAGAAGAGAGAATGTCAAATTTCTCCGATCGCACAGAGTCAAACACCGATAAAGTCTTACTCATCGGAGTTACTGGCGGCACAGGTGGAAATGTCGTCAAGGGATTTCTCGAACAGGGAGTTACTAACCTGCGAGTCATCACTAGAGAAATTGACCTTAATCGCCCAACTCTTGCAAAGCTCAATGATGCCAAAGTTGAACTAGTAAAAGCCAACCTCGACGATGAAGCCTCCCTCATAGCAGCCTTTGCAGGGATTTCGGCTGTTTACTGCCACGCTACTTCTGCGGACTCCACTAAAATTGACCCGCTAGAGGTGGAGAGAGCAAGGCGAGTTGCACAAGTTAGCAAGCAAGCTGACATTAAGCATTTTGTTTACAATTCCGCAGGTGGGGCGGACAGGAATTCAGGAATCCCCCGCATTCAGCAAAAGTACCAAGTGGAGAAAATTCTCAAACAAGCTGGCTTACCGACTACTATGTTGCGAGCCTGCTTGTTTATGGAGGAGTTTTGGAAGAAGTACACGCGACCTTCCATCCTCAAAGGTAGTTTCCCGTTTTCTATTCAGCAAGATAAGCCGCTTCATCTAATTACAACCAAGGACATGGGGCGCGTTGCTGCCTACGTAATCAAACATCCCACCAAGTATATTGGTCAAGAAATTGAGCTAGCTGGCGATGTGCTGACTCCTCTTCAGATGGCAGAGGCATTCTCCCAAGCGCAGGGGATGAAAGTTGTCTACAAAGAGACACCCGCCTGGATTTTCTTACTTTTGCTGCAAAGGGAACTGTTCGATTTGATTCAATGGTATCGCAAACAAGGTTATCAAGCCGATGTCCAGCGTTTACGAGAAGAGGAGTTTCCTGGACTTCTGACCACATTCAGGGAATTTCTGGCAGAAACCAACTGGGCAAATGCGGAATTAACCTACGAGAGTCTGTGATCGGATTAGTACACTGTGGCATTAGTCATTGGTCATTGGTCATTGGTCATTAGTCATTGGTCATTAGTCATTAGCAAAGGACAACTGACAAAGGACAAATGACCAATTCAGAGAATGCGATGCCTACGGCGGGCTTACGCCTACGCCACCCCAGAGCGATCGCACAAGTCTATCTGTCAATTCCGATCCAAACATCTGTGCAGCAAATTTATTGCCTGGATCAAGTTCAGCACTGATCCGGCGGAGCGACAAATCACGAGCTGCCAAAGCATCGCGTGCATCTTCTGGCACAGGTTCAGCTGCATCTACCCAAGTTAACCAGCGATCGAGTGTTTCATGTGCAAGTGTGCGAGTTAGTTCCAGGGTATCAAAAGTAGGTGCGCCGGTGTAGCACAAGCTAACAGGCGATTGAAATAGGCGAACATAAACACTTTTGCTGGTAAATACCTTGAGGCGCGAATCGGACTGCAACTTCAAGAATGTTTGGTTAACTGGCTCATAGTAAGCCTATATTACATCGCAGACTGCGTTGGGCTTTGCCCTCGCCGGAGACATCGCTATCATCATTTGTGACTGGATTCAAATCGGCTACGACTAGACGCACAATCTTACCCGTAATGCCCCTGAAATAGCAATTTGGCAGGGTAACTACATATTATCAGAATGCTCGTTGAAAACCCTTGAAGATGTGTCCATGATCCAAATACGTAGGGACACAGCAATGCTGTATACCTACGAGAAATCTATATGTATCAGGGTTTGTGTGAAATGGGATGAAATCTGGAAATCATTTTTATCTCGGCGTGTAGGTGAGCTTATAGATGGTGCCACTGTAGTCATCCGAGATTAACAAATTGCCCTGCTGATCGACTGCCGTATCCACGGGTCGCCCCCAGAAATCTTGCGTTCCTGGAATTACCCAGCCCGTGACTAAATCTATCTGGTCTCCTGGGATCTTTGTCGTATTGTCCCACGGAAAGTAAACTATTTTATAACCTGTTCTCTGCTGCCGATTCCATGAGCCGTGCAGCCCTACCAATACCCCAGTTGAGTACAGGCTGGGAAACTTCGTATTTTGTAAGAAGGTTAGTCCCAACGGAGCCGAATGCGCTTGAATACCTCTGATAATCTTGTCCATCGCATTGCAATTAACATGTCCATCAGCATTGAACTGATAGTCGCGGTCGAAGGGCATATAGTAGGAGCGATTTGACGTGTCAGGATTGGGGTTGCAGAATGGCCAACCGTAGTTACCGCCATCTCGGACTCGCGTGAACTCCTCTGGCGGGTGGTTATCCACGTAGGACGGGACAACCTTGCCGTAGTTATTAGTGGCATCCTTGAAGGGATAGGCGATGTTGTCTCGATTATTAACGGCTACCCAGAGGTCATTTGTGCCAGGGACGAATGCCAGTCCTTCTGCATTGCGAAAACCTTGGGCAAAAAGCCGCGGATTGCTTCCATCAGCGTTGTACTGGTAAATCGCACCGCGCCGTGGGTTACTGACAGTATCTGCTACGCAGGCGTTGCATGTCGAGGCGATCGACACATATAGTTTGTGGTTGGTATCGACTGCGATATTCTTCAGTTCGTGACCGTAAGCACCTTTGAGTTCCGGGCTGCTGCTGTCTGGTAAGCCAGTGACGACAACTTGGCGATTCTGGGCGGTTATGTCTCCAGATTTGTAGATGAAGCGGTTAATTTGATTACTCTCAGAGATATAAATGTATGTGATGTTGTTAATCGTGTGAAACACAATGTCCTGCGGGTTGCGTAGACCTGTCACGAAGTCAGAAATAATTGGGTCTTTGCTGCCATTTGCCCTGACAATCAGTACTTTACCGGTACTCGGCTGCGACACTAGAAGATTGCCATTGGGAGCAACTGCGATAAAGCGGGCTTTCGGAATGCGAGCATAAACGGAGATGGAAAAGTTGGGCGGCACTTTCAAGTAATGGCTAACATTGAAAGGCCAATAGCTCATCGTATTAGACACGTTAATCTTAGTGTCAACAGACGCAGCAGGTGGAATGGCTAACGCTGGGGTGGAAAGAACCTCGAAGGGCATCACAGTAGTAAGCAGGGCGAGTAAGCTAACTAGCCGCGCAGATACTATCCGTCCGAGCCA
This sequence comes from Nostoc sp., assembly GCF_036917755.1. Classification (GTDB taxonomy): domain Bacteria; phylum Cyanobacteriota; class Cyanobacteriia; order Cyanobacteriales; family Nostocaceae; genus Nostoc. The sequence continues at coordinate 3,814 of NZ_JBALFC010000038.1, read as the reverse complement.
CTGTTTTGGCTGTAGAGCAAACAGAATTGACATTGACATTTTCAACTTCCTTTTGATGTGGATAGTAAAATAGATAACTACACTTAAGACAGTGTTTAGAGCTTTAGTTGTAGCAACCAGCAACGCTTTAGCCTGCAAATAAAATTGCTTTAACCTGCAAATAAAATCACTTTGAGCTAGAACTAATTACAATCATCCGTAAGAAGGTGTTTGAAACCATGTACATCCCTCTCTAGTTAGGAGACACTAGGGAAAAGTAAAGCACATAAGCTTATAGACATCTCCGAATATTCAATTGGCATAAGCCAAGTAAATAAAATGCTATCTCAGTTGACTCAAATTAATTTAACGCTCGAAAAGGCTAGTGCGGATTAAATAACATCCGAAATTGGGCAATTATTCAAAATTAAACAGCACTAATTTTTGCCTATAAACTATCAGTAAGTATATGCAATACTCATTACTAGCTGCGTTATTTAAAGACAGATAAATGTTGTCTAAAACCCTTACATAGATTGGGTTATTAATTTCTGAAAAAGTCTAATTCTTATCCGAATATCTCGGAATTGTAGGTTTTATTGATTAATATTGCTCTTACCTAGATTTAACTAGCATATATAGAACTCCGGTTTGATTGATAAAAATTTTTTAAGGTCAAAGTTTTCCTGGACAAAACTTTGAGTCTCAGTATGCTTTTACAATTCCAGTCGGATTGCTATATTTGCTTACATCCTATTGAGATAAAAGTGAAACGTAACTCGTATATTCACTAATATTTAAATTTTCTTTAAAAAAAGTTGAGAGTAAAATTACGTTAGTAAATTTACGCAAGCTTGACTTACACAAAACTACATGCTGTAGGAGCAATTCATGAATTGTCCCTACCTGAAAAATCACTCTTTTCGGCTATTGTTTGCGTAAGTCATGTTAATTATGGGCGATTCCTCTTGACCGGAGAATTACTAATAGAAAATCCCCGACGCGTGGGTTTAAGATTAGCCAATTCCACCTGAAAACTTACCTTATCGCTCATTTCCCCACTTCTCGCTGACAAAGTCCAATTACCAGGACGCAAATACCAAAATAAAGAATTAGCTGACTGTGTATCTAACTTTTCACCATTTAACCACCACTCAACAGGCGCAGATTTATTTCCCACTAGCTTAAATTCCAGTTTTTGCTTCGCTTCTTCACCGGGATACACTAAGAATAAATCGCCATGATGCGGAGATAAAATTCTCAAATTGGTAGAACTAAAATTCGATTGCTGTTGTTTTGCTAACCATTCATCATACTCTGGTGGTAAATTGAATTGATTTTCACGTTCGTAATTATTTTTATCTTCAGGATAGAAATATTCCTGCACCACTGAGGTACAGTCTGGTGTTGGACGTAACCCCGAAATTGCACAAACAGGTAGTTGCACTAAACCTTCTGGAGATGGAAAATCTGCTGGTTCTTGATGTTCGTGCAGGTGTAACATAATCCGATTCCACAAGGGTGCAGCCCCTGTCACACCTGAAACTTGTCGCATCGGTTCGCCGTTGAAATTGCCTACCCAAGTAGCAACGGTGTAATCGGTAGTAAAGCCAACTGTCCAAGTATCACGAAAATTGGAAGAAGTGCCAGTTTTAACCGCAGAAGGAAAGGGTAAATTTAACACTGAGTCTACACCAAATGCTGTTGCACGAGCATGGCGATCGCTGAGTATGTTGGTGATGAGTTGCCATATTGTTGGATTTTGGATTTTAGATTTTGGATTTTGGATTGGGGAATTGGAAAATATGCTTACTAAAGGGGTCGCATCTCCTTGTCGTGCTATGGTTAGGTAGGCATGGGCTAATTCCCAGAGGCTGACTTCGCCACTACCTAGAGTCAAACCTAAACCATAATGTTCTGGGGTTTGATTGAGGTGTTCAAATCCCAGTTGATGCAGTCGTTCTAAGAAAGTTTGCACACCTACTTTTTCTAACACCCGCACTGCGGGTACATTTAGGGAATTTGCTAAAGCGATTCGCACGCGCACAGGGCCAAGAAACCTTTCGGTGTAATCTGTGGGGCTGTAAAGTTTTGCGCCGGGAATTGCATAATGGGCGGGTATATCTGCTAAAATGGTATTTGGGCGAATTAAATTTTTTTCTAAAGCTAATTCGTATATAAAAGGCTTGAGGGTAGATCCTGGTTGACGTAGTGCCTGTACTCCATCATTGCGTCCCAGTTTGACTTCATTAAAATAATCAGGCGAACCGACATAAGCCAAAACTTCACCAGTGCGGTTGTCAATCACCAACGCAGCTGCATCATGGACATTGTTAGCGGCTAGGGAAGAAATTACGTGCTGCACCTGTGCTTCAACAAACTGCTGTAAAGGGCGATTTATAGTGGTGCGAATGGGGGAATTTTGTTCTGTTTGCGTCTTATCAAACTGATTGGCTAACCAAAATAAAAAGTGTGCTGCGGCGATAATTCCCCGTTGGCGAGACTGAAACACGACTTTTTCGGTATGTGTTCGTGCTGCGATCGTCGAAGACGCACTAATATAGTTTTCTTGCACCATACGATTAAGGACGTATTTTTGTCGCTGCTTCAGCCGTTCCCAATGCTCATAAGGGTTAAAATATGTGGGATTATTGGGAATAGCAGCCAACAAACTAGCTTGGGCAAGATTCAATTCACTAGCTGGGATGGAAAAATAAGTCTGCGCGGCTGCTTCCACGCCATATATATTCCCTCCCATCGGTAGCCGATTGATATATGCAGCCAGGATTTCATCTTTATTCATCCCTGCTGTTAACCGCCAAGATAGCCAAATCTCACTCAGTTTACCAGAGAAGCTGCGGGGGAGGGGATCTAACATCCGCGCCAATTGCATAGTAATTGTAGAAGCACCGGAAACAAATCTTTTCGCGTGGATGGCTTCTTTGCTGGCGCGGATAACAGCTTTCATATCCAACGCCCCGTGATGGTAAAAACTGCCATCTTCGGCGGCTAAAATAGCATTGATAAACTGGGGAGAAACTTGATTCAGTGGTACTACTGATGTATGCTCTTGGTCACGGGTGAGCAATGTTCCTAATGGTAAACCATTGCGATCGCTAAATTGCATTGCCAACTGATTTTGGGCAATATCTGTGGCACGAATGGGCGCAAAATATGGTAATAGGCGTACAATCAGACAGATTAGCAGCACAGCTAGGATAACTTTACTAGTATGCTTAATTTTGGTTAGCGATCGTGAAATTAGTTTCATCAGGGAATCCCCTGTATAAGAAAACTTACCTTAATTTTCCCGCAGAGTTACTTACATCTACATCAGTAAATATGTCAAATCCTTAATAATTCATTTTTACTAACCTAGAAGATGTAAATTAATGTTTGCGAAATATACAGCATTTTGCAAGTTAATGAAGTACAAAAATACCCCTCCCTAACCCTATTCTGACCACTGACTCCTGATTTCTGCTGTATCATTCCAAAGCTTCACTACAAATAATAATCGGAATTGGCTCCAACAATCTAGGTAAACTATTATTCAGCCATTCGTGCATATTATGTTGTCGGTAAATTTGCACCAATTATAAATAACATCAATATCATCTTGCTTACCTTGTGGGTTTAAATTCTCGTACAGATATTTAGCAGTATCAGCGTATTGAGTAAAAATCAGCCGTTTTTTATCTTTGAGTATTGGTTTATCTAACCAATTTATCAGAGTCTGTAATCTGACTTTTCCCGTTAAGTCTGTTTTGCAAGTTGCCAACCTTCACACAGGTCATGCAATTTTAACCAACCTCGCCACAGAACTTGGATACCA
>NZ_JBALFC010000037.1:0-12667 GCF_036917755.1 Nostoc sp. | reverse complement strand
AATACCGAATTTCAATTACTGTACCTTGTATGCTGTGCTTTTTCCACAATCCTATCTGAGCAAGCTTTTTGAGACTTAACGGGAAAAGTCAGAGTCTGTAATTTGGCATCTTTATCAGGTGCAATTGGTTCAACTAACGCCTGAATTTTTTTGAGTATGTTAATATCATGCTCAATATGCTGTTGTAATCTCTGTCCATTAAAATCCGCCAAGTCATATTTACCAGACACCTGACGTAATACATCTATCAAATCTTGTTCTTCAGCTTGGTTATAATCTGATGAGCCAACAATAGCAATACCTTTTTCTGCACGTTCTAAGACTCTACCTTTGCCATCATAGATAGTACCGTAGTCAAAAATATAGGCTTTGGCGTGTAAAGTTCCCTTGGTGTAAACTCGGACATGAAGCCGTTTTTCTTCAATCATCTGCACTAGATTTTTTACCAGTGTTTCAGCTTCATCTGTCTGATCCATTAGTTCTATACTAGAACGGATATTGGCTGCTGTATCGTTCGCCATCCGTTTTTCTTCACTGCGTTTGGGATATTTTTGAGCTTCAACTTTATCTGCAATTAATTCTAGTCGCCGATATCCTTGGGCGATTTGTTCCACGGTTTCGCGGTTGCTGGTATTACCAATTAATAAGCGTAGTTCTTTAATGTTTGTGAGGCGTTCTGCAATGGCGGTGAACCCAGAAAGGAAAAAGTAACCTACTGCAAAATGGGCTGCTGCTGATGAGTCGAGAATGCAGTTGATTTGGTCTACTAATTTTTGGTTGCGGTTATCTATAATATCATTCATAATTCATAATTCATAATTCATAATTCATAATTCATGATTTGGGTTTTTGCTTTAGCTTATTGATGGAAACGACTAATATTTTGCCAATTTCATTAGCTTCTTGTAGCAAGGAGCTAAACTTTGTTGTATGTACCATTTGTGATTCAATTAATATTTCTAGCCAATATTGAGTTTCTCTACACTCTTTTAAGCTAATCTGTAACTTATGAATAAAATCAGCATTAGATTCAGCGCTTTGAGCTTCTCGAACATTAGCACCTACCGAAGTTCCACTCCTTAACAATTGTTTACTTAAAGTCCGGCAAACTTCAGCTTTTTCATCGAGAAAGCAAGAAGCTTTAATAATCCTAATTGCAAATTGTTTCGTTCTCTCATCTATTGAAACAAAGTTATTATTACTCACACTCACACTCTTAAATTATGAATTATGAATTATGAACTATGAATTATTTAAGATTTCGCTGAGGATAATAACTGGTAAGCCTGGGACATTACGAAAGCCTTTATCATTGGTTATAAATTGGTTGCAATTAACAGATAAGGCTGTAGCTGCATGAATAGCATCGGGTGTTTTAAGATTGGTAGTAGCCCGAAGCCTTGCAGCTTGTCTTAGCACAGATTGATTGATAGGAAGTAGTTGCATATTTTCCGATAACAGCAGTTCTTCGTAAGCATTCAGTAAAAAGGTATCATTGTTTCTCAAAGGAAGAACTAAACTCCCGTTGTTGCAGGACTTGGAGCAATCAAACTATCTCCTACTTCAATTTTATATTTTAGGTTCGGTAGTGGTGGCGGATTATCCCCCTCATACTCTACAGCCAGCGATAGCCATAACCGTAATCTGACAATATTGACTGCAAAAATGTCAATATCTACACCGTAAAGATTATTTTCAATAATATCTAGTTTGCGCTGATAGACAGTATTAGCATCTAGACCTTTGTTAGCAAATAAACATTGACGCAAATCTAATAATTCATGAAGCATTCCGAGTATATTTAAATAAGCTTCCCACAACGCTGATAGATAATCTATACTTCCTTGGAATTTTAGCCAACCTTTTTTCTGGATAAATCCAATAAACATTAGACGGTTAAATAACTTTTGGGTGAATAACCGTTTACGTTCCTTCTCTGTCTTCCAGTCAATTAATTCTTCAACTTTCTCAAAAGTTTTACGATACTCTCTAAAAAATTCCTGGGTGACAGCTTCAACATCAAATGCTTCATCATGAAGTGTCTGAATTTCTAAGACTGAAGCATTAGAATATTTTTCTAAATCTAACAGGCTGATTCTTTCTGTGGCTGTGCGTAATTGTTCGCCTTCTCCAACGGTAATGCGCCGGAATAGCTTTCGTTTTTCAAGGGTGTTATCATATTTAACATTAATAAAGTGCCACTGCGATCGCAATTTATTAGAAAATACAAATAGTGCATAAGGATGTTCTTTCAAAAGAGCCTCCACAACTGTTCTTTCACTTTGTCTTGACAACTCTTATAATTGCAAATGTGCATAAATAATGTGAAAAGCATTATTAGCGCCACCAGAGGCTAATAATAAGGGAGCATCTCTAAGTTCGTTAGCAACTACATCAGTCAATTTTCTATGAGAAAGTTCTTTATTTACTCGTTCATAGTTCAATTGACTCCAAAAGAATTTTTTGAGTGCATCAAGGCTTTTCAGATTTTGGAGTGAATTCAAGATAGACTCTTGCACTTGTAATACAGACATAAATATAAAATTTTTACAATTTGTGTATTTTTAGCAAAAACCGCACAGTAAACTCTGACCACGAAGCTTACACTTTGCAGTATTTCCAAAATTTTGAAAGCATGATAAATTGCCGCTAGTCAGATAAAAATCTGCTGCGTTTAAATTGTTCTATACCTCTAAATTAAAAACAATTAATTAATCTCTAATGAGATATTTCTAGAAGTAGTATCTTTATACAAAGATACAAATTAAATTTAATTGACTTATGCGATCTTTTGTTCAGTGTAATTACTGGACTAATAAAAATATTGTCTAAAAATTTACAAAACCTGGATAATTCTACAGATGAAGCGTAATGCTAAGACTATAGTGCTTCTGGGTTGAGTCCAATACAGACCTAACAAGAACAGCCCATTCCCTACGAGCGCTACCGTGTACACACAAGTCGGAAAACCTTATCCAAATTGACTCTACAACCCACAAATCAAAACCTCACCCAAGATTACCCAAGGGTAAATCTTTCCCTCTCCTTAGTAAAGCTACGGTGTACACACAAGTATAGGCCGCAAGGGTTCCAACCCTTCCAGCCCCATAAATACCCAAATTTTGGGCAACTGGAGACTCCATTTATGCCGCTAATTTTTAGAGCTAGTACTGTGCGGCGTAAATACACATACCATTTTTAAGTCTTGGGATCAATCAAATTTTCGTAGCTTTTAATGGTCTGCTTATTTCCGCCTTGCTGTACTAGGGCAACTAAACCAAGTTTTAGGTGGGATTTCAAGAATTGTGTGTACACCGTAGCCTTTATAAGGGGGGTAAAGGATGTACTTCATTTAGATGCAAAATGCTGTAAATACTTCTTTGTAGTTAAGAATTGTAGTTATTTTTTGGAACAATCACACTGAGTTAGTTATCAATGTAAATAAACATAGCTAAATCCAAAGCTTGCGTACAAATAACTAGTCATCTGGCGTACTTTATTAGTCTTGGTATTGCCCACTTAATAAAGTAATGCAAAGTTTTGTTCACTATAACTATAATTTACGAATTTTTATGAATTACTAAAAATATGATTATCAGAGTTTTACTCCGTTACTACCATAAAATTCTCTATCGCGTCCTTCTCTTCTCTACGAGAGGCTGCGCCAACGAGACGCTGCGCGAACACATCCTTGGCGGTTTGTTAAAAAAAATTAGGCATTCCTCAAGGCGCAAGAGAAAAATACAGTTTATTCTTCTCTTTACATTTATGCTAGGAATGGCAGGGTGTAATTTTTTTGGTATCAACTCAGCTAAAGAACAACTACCAACAGTTTCCTCACTCACACCGCCGAAACTACCAGACTGGATTGAACAAATTAGTCCCATTGGGGATGCGAAATCTCTTAACCAAATCCGCATCCGTTTCAAAGAAGCTTTAATTCCAGTTGAAAGTCTTGACAGTCCAGAACAGCAAAAAATATTACAAAGATTTGCCATTTCGCCGCCTTTACCCGGACAATTTCGCTTTTTAACACCGCGTATGGTGGGTTTTGAAGCTGATAAAGCCTTGCCAATAGCGACAAGATTTCAAGTTACTATCAAGGCAGGTTTAGCCGATTTAAAAAATCATCGCCTAGACAAAGATTTACCTTGGACTTTCAATACTGAATCTATCAACCTGACTAATCTCCCTGGTGTGAATCCCGTTGAGAAGGCTGATGTTGAACCAATTGATTTACAACAGAAGTTGCAATTTACCTCAAATGTAGAATTGGATTTAACTTCTGTACAAGAACATTTACAATTAATTCCCGAAGGGAAAAATAAAGGTATAGGTTTTAAAGTCGAATTCAACAAAGAAGAAAAACCATTAAAAAATGAAGAAGACCCTTTAGAAAAATTTGACCCTTCGGCACGGAATTGGATTTATAACCTCATCCCACAGCAAAATCTCGAAAAATCAACCCGTTATCGCCTGGTATTTTCTCCCGGAATACGTCCGGCTTATGGCAATCTACCTACAGAAAAAGAATTTGCCACTAAGTTAGCAACTTATTCGCCTTTGGCATTTCAGAAAATTAACTTTTACGGACAGCCAGATTCGGGGGGAACATTTGGAAGATTTCTTAAAGGCAGTCCGCAGCTAGAATTTAATAATGTCTTAATGCCAGATTCAGCTAAAGAAAATATTACCATTAATCCAGCACCAAAAGAGATTTCGAGAATTATTCAAATAAATGATGAAGATAAAATTATTGGGATTAATCCTTATGCGCTAGAACCTGCCAAAAGTTATACAATTACTATCGGTGCTAATCTCAAAGATAAGTTTGGACAAACTTTGGGTAAACCTGTCACAGTTAAATATGATACTGGAGATTTAGCTGGGGATATCTGGGTACCATCAGATTTGAATATTTTTCCCACAGGTAAAGATTTACAGCTAAATATTAGTGTGGGAAATCTGCCAGAATCTAAATACAAAGCAGCTTATCGAGTAGTTAAACCGATAGATTTAGTTTATTTTAATAATAGTATTGATTTATTACCACAACCTTCTGATTGGCAAAGCTTTCAGGTATCGGGTAAGAAAAATCAATCAGTTGACATTGCGGTTCCTCTCCGAGAAAAAATAAGTGCTGCTACGGGAATGTTAGCTTATGGAGTGCAAGCCCGCACTAATAAATATCAGGAGAATGGTAAGGAACTGTGGCGAGAACCGACAACTTACGGTTTAGTTGAATTGACGAATTTGGGCGTATTTACCCAGTGGTTTCCTGAATCAGGCTTAATTCGCGTCAATCATCTTACAGATGGTTCGCCAGTGAAAGCGGCTGCTGTGGAAATTTATCAATCAAAATTACAGGCGAAATCTCGCCCGGAACCAGTACCTTGTGCAACAGGTAAAACTGATGACAATGGAATTTTTAGAATTGTTCGTGAAGGATTACCGCAATGTTATTCTGGAAATGAAAGTTCTAGTAAATCACCACAATTATTAGTAATTGCCCATGAAAATCAAGATTGGGCGTTTGCCAGAACTGAAGAATATAGCGGCGTTTATGGATATGGTATTGATGCAGGTTGGCAAGATAGTAAGCCAGAATCACGCGGGGTAATTTTTTCAGATAGACAGTTGTATCAACCAGGAGAAAAAGCTTGGTTGACTGGTTTCGCCGACTTCTTACGAAATGGTGCAATCCAGCAAGATAAAAATTCTGTTTACCAATTAACTTTGGTAAATCCTGATGGTCAAAAGACCAACTTAGGTACGCAAACTACAAATGAATTTGGCACATTTTCTCTGGAACTGCCAATTAAAACTACTCAGCGTTTAGGCTACTATACAATCCAGGCGAAGGGAAAGAACGGGCAAGAAATTTCTGGAGAATTTCGGGTTGCTGAGTTTAAGCCACCCAATTTTAAAGTCGAACTCAACTTAGAGAAAGAATTTGCTCTCATTGACGAGAAAGTGGATATTAATGCTACAAGTAATTATTTATTTGGTGCGCCTGTAGAAGGTGGAGAAGCAAAATACTTTATTACTCGTCAGCAGGCTAATTTTATTCCTAAAGGTTGGGAGGAATTTGCTTTTGGTAGACAATGGTTATGGCCGGAGGAAACTCCGACTATATCTAGTGATGTCTTGCAAACTAATGCCCAGCTAGATGCTAATGGTAAAAGTAGTCAAACGGTGAATGTGGCTAATGATTTACCATATTCGATGACTTACCGGGTAGATGTGCAAGTTGCAGATGTTTCTAATCTATCTGTAGCTAATTTCAAAACTTTTACAGCCTTACCGAGTAATCGCCTCATCGGGTTAAAAAGCAATTTTATCGCTGATGCTGGTAAGGCTTTTCCTATTGAAGTGATTGTTACTGATCCTACAGGAAAACCGATAACAGGTCAACGGGTGCGCCTGGAATTACAACAGATTAAATACAGCAGCGTTACGCAGTTGGTGGAAGGTAGCCGAACCCCAAAAAATCAAGTTGAATATAAAACAGTCGGACAAGCAGAAATTACATCTGCTAGCAATCCGCAATCGGTAAATTTGACAGCACCGGAATCTGCTTCATATCGGATTAGAGTTAATTTTAGTGATGCGAAAACCGAATTAAGTGCCACAGATTTACAAATTTGGGCAACTGGAGGAAATTCAGTATTTTGGGGTTCGGGAGAAAAAGATGTCTTAGAAGTTAAATTAGATAAAAAAGAGTTTAAAGCGGGTGAAACCGCTACTGCACTAATTCAATCTCCCTATCCAGATGCAGAATTATACTTTGCTGTGATTAAAGACAAACCCCTTTATCAGCAAATTATCAAAGTTCAGGGAGGCGCACCACAAATTCAGTTTAAAGTTACGCCAGAAATGCTGCCAAATGCAGCCATCGAAGCTGTGTTAGTCAGACAAGGTAAACCCATAAACCAAGTGGAAGCGGGAAGTTTAGATAATTTGGTGAAGATTGGTTTTACGCCTTTTAAAGTTAACTTAGAAGATAAGTATTTAAAACTGCAAGTTAAGCCGGTGCAAGCATCATTAGAACCTGGTGCAGAGGAAACAGTACAACTGGAATTGAAGGACAATCAAGGAAACCCCACCAAAGGACAATTCACAGTCATGGTGGTAAATGAGGCGGTGTTACAACTTTCTGGTTATCGTCCGCCAGATTTAGTAGATACAGTTTATGCAGAACAGCTAATATCTACCCGCTTTAACGATAATCGCGCGGATGTAATATTACAACCACAAGATGTAGCTAAACCCAAAGGTTGGGGTTATGGCGGTGGTTTCTCAACTGGTGCAGCAAATACTCGCACTCGGACTGATTTTAAAGCCTTAGCTTACTACAACGGTTCTGTCCTCACCGATGCAAATGGTCATGCAAAGATAACCTTTAAACTCCCGGATGACTTAACTACATGGCGAGTGATGGCTGTCGCCACCGATGGGAATCTGCGTTTCGGGAATGGGGACGCGACGTTTATCACCACAAAGCCACTGCTAACTAATGCCATCTTGCCACAGTTTGCCCGTCCAGGCGATCGCATCCTCGCTGGCTTATCCGTAACTAACAACACTGGAAATACAGGAAATCTCTCAATTAATGGCGAACTTAGCGGTACTGTGAAGTTTGCTGAGAAAAACCCCACAACTACTGCTTTGCAAACCAAAGCTGAATCTGCAACTCATGCTTATCGCTTTCCAATGGTGGCAGATAGTGTGGGAATTGCTAAAGTTCGCTTTACCACTCAGCTAAATACAGCCGCAGATGCTTTTGAAGTACCTTTGGAAATTAAGCCAATTGAAATTACAGAACAAGTCGTTGAAACTGGCGTCACTGAAAAACAGGTGAAGATTCCCCTGAATGTTGATAAAAATACCTTCCCAGATGTGGGAGGTTTAGATATTCAGTTGGCGAGTACTTTGATAACGGAGATTCAAGCACCAGCAAAGCAGGTTTTAGAAGATGATGATTTGCCGTTTACTGAACCTGCTGCAAGTCAGTTAATAATTGCTGCTAATCTGCAAACTATTGCCCAAAAATATGGACAGGCATTTGCAGAATTTAATCCCACCCAACAGGCAAGTAAAGCAATTGAAAAGTTACAAAAACTCCAAATAGCAGATGGTGGTTTTACTACTTTCCCCGGACAAGAAAAATCCGACCCTTGGGTTTCTTCATACACGGGTGAATCTTTGGCTAAAGCCAGTCAGGTATTCCCTAATTTAGTCGATTCTGCAATGCTGTCTCGCCTGAAAGCTTATTTGCAAACAGTTCTGGCGAATCCTGGAGAATACGATTTTTGCAAACAGCAATTATGTAAAAGGCAACTGCAACTTAATGCTTTAATCGCACTTGCACAAATTGGGGAAAAACGCAATACTTTTCTCGCAGATATTTATGGACAACGCAATAACTTTGATGTCGTAACTCAAATTAAACTAGCGCGATACTTATCTCAATTCCCAGAATGGCAAAACGAATCTCAACAACTGGTGAACCAGCTGCAACAGAATATCTATGAAACTGGTCGCACAGCAGTTGTAAGTTTACCAGATAGTTGGGGATGGATGAGTTCATCTACCGCGACGCAGGCGGAAGCTTTACGATTATTTATTGCCAAGCAGAGTAAACCCGAAGTTATAGATAAGTTATTCCAAAGTCTTCTGGCATTACGACGGGATGGCACATGGCAAACTAACTATAATAATGCCCAAGCCTTAACAGCTTTGGTAGAATATAGCCAACTGCAACCCACGCCACCTAATTTTGTTGCCACAGTGCAATTAGCTGGTAATAAGTTAGGAGAAAATCGCTTTGAAGGCTATCAAAATCCTAGTTTACAGCTAAATGTGCCGATGAATAAATTACCTCGTGGTCGTAATGATTTAACGCTGCAAAAATCAGGTAATGGCACTTTGCACTATCTGGTTGCTTATAATTATCGTTTGCAAGGAAATCAATCAGGCAGATTTAACGGCTTACGCATAACACGAGAAATTAGTCAAGTAAATAAAGAGAAAGTTTTACAAAAAACAGGTCTTTACGCTTTCGATAAACCCTTGACTTTAGCCTCTGGACAGGTGTTTGATATTGGTTTAGAAATCATCGCTGATCATGCTGTGGATCATCTGGTGATTAAAGATCCGCTACCATCAGGTTTTGAAGCGGTGGATACAAGTTTTCAAACTACCACAGCTGCATTACAAGCAAAAGCCGATAACTGGGAACTTGGGTTTAAGAATGTGTACCGCGATCGCATTATCGCCTATGCTGACCACCTGGAACCAGGAGTTTATAGTCTGCATTACTTAGTCCGTTCTGTGACTCCTGGGACATTTTCTTGGCCTGGTGCCCAAGTTCACTTGCAATATGCACCAGAAGAATTTGGGCGTACTGCTGAGTCTACACTGATATTGGAGGAGCATTCCTGAGGATTTTAGGACTAGCCCTTTCAAGGTGTTGTGTAATGGCTTGATTTGTAGTTTGCTCATGCATAGGTGAAACTCTGTTGGGTGGAGAATAGAAATGTTGCTAGGGCAGGTGTTTGAGCGATTTCTAAAAGAAAGTCCAGTTTCCGTAATGGTTCGTAGGCTTTTAGAAAAAGCGTTAGGTTATAGATGCGCTTTTGATAGCCCAACTCGATCGCAAACGTTGGAAACTCGAAACTTTGTTTCAAGTCCTGACGGAAAACCTCTGCTGCCAAGCTTATTCAGATAAAAGTCTTGCCTTGCCTCGTTCCCAGGCTCTGCCCATTGGTGTCAACTTAACGTGAAAGCCAGCCTAGAACCAGCTTTTAGCAGATTATCTCATTATCTCGAAAAGAAGTCTCCGACTGGGAATGCCCCTCATTGAGGCTCCGCCTCCGTAACTTGCGGCAGAGCCACCAGTAACTGCATTTCCAGCAAAAAGCTGGAAACGAGGTTTTAAAAGGGTTTTGGCTTAAGTTGACACTAATCCCATGTTGCCCACCCCACAAGAGTTATGTTTAATTCGGTTATGCTTTTTTAGATGTTTTTCAGCTTAAACATTACTTGTAGTGCTAAGAAGTTTTTCCCCTTTCAACATCCGCGCCGCAGCTTCAAGTAGAGCTTCTTCGAGATAGGGCTTGGTAAAGTAGCCACTAGCACCGAGTTGAGCGGCAATTTGTCTGTGCTTGTCTGCACCCCGTGAGGTGAGCATAGCGATCGGTAGGTGGTTGAGGTTTGGGTCTTTCTGAATGCGAGATAGTAACTCCAGACCATCGCAACGGGGCATTTCAATGTCGCAAAATACGATATCGCAAGGCAGACCGGAGCGGAGTTTGTCCCAAGCTTCCTGGCCGTCACGCGCCTGTTCTACCCGATAACCTGCTTTGTTAAACGTCAGGGATAGCAATTCTCGAACTGTAATTGAGTCATCGACGATCAGCACTGTCGGGTCAATCTTCGCAACAGAGGTGTCTGGGGGAGTAGCTTTCTGTTGCCAAGAACTGCCACCAAGTTGTGTCGAAATCCGTCCCTGGAAGATGTCAATTATTTCCAGCACGTCAGCAATAGGCATAATCCGACCATCACCCAGGACTGTAGCACCAGCTACACCAATGGGTTTAGGCGCTGGGCCTTCAAATTGCTTAATTACAATTTCTTGTTCGCTTAACACCAGGTCAATCTGGAGAGCAATCATGGTATTTGCCGATCGCACCACAACCACAGAAACCATATCATCATCTCTGGTGCCGCCATAGACATTGCCGCGACTGATTTGGCGATTGAAGGTTAAAAGTTCCCTCAGGGGTCGGAATGGCAGCACCGTATCGCGCCAGGAAATAAATGATTGCCCATTAGCATCGTGCTGAATATTTTTGACTGGTATATCCAGCGTATCTTCTACACCGTCCATCGGGAAAGCAATTCTAGATCGATCCGAGACGCAGCAGAGAGCTTTACAAATACTCAGAGTCAGTGGCAGACGAATTGTGAAGGTGGTTCCCTTACCGATTGTCGAATCGGTGGTGACTGTCCCCCGAATTTCGCTAATTTCGGAGCGCACTACGTCCATACCCACGCCACGACCAGAAATTTCATCTGCTTGGTCTTTAATTGTAAAACCAGACTGGAATAGGAGATCGTAGACTTCTAGGCGAGACATGGCTTTTGCCTGCGCTTCTGTAATCATGCCAATCTTTACCGCCTTAGCTTTAATCCTTGCTGAATCGATACCTGCACCATCATCCCCAACAGAAAGGATAGTTTGGTTGCCTTGGTAGAAGGCACGGATAGTAATAATTCCCACGGGTGGTTTACCAGCAGCTTGCCTCTCTTCTGGCGTTTCAATACCGTGAGCGATCGCATTATTCAGCATATGAGTTAGCGGATCGGTCAGATGATCCAAAATCATCTTGTCAATTAAGGTATCACCACCTTCGATCACCAACTCTATTTGTTTACCACACTTGATGGCATTGTCACGCACTCCTCGCCGCCAGCGATCGATAGTTTGAGCAAAAGGCACCATTCGCGCTCTTGTTAATCCCTCTTGTAACTGGGTGGTTACTTGGCGGAATTGTCTTGCTACTCGCTCGGTTTCTTCGGTAACAAAATCAATATCACTAGATGATTCCCGGATGCGGACAATGCGCTCAATCATCTGCTGGGACAGTGTATGGAAAGGAGTAAAGCGATCCATTTCTAGCTCACTAAAACCCATGTCGGTATGTGAATCAGGCCCTTGAATGCCGGTGTCTTTCTTTTTGCGTCCGGCTAACAGAGAAGCTTCCAGTAGCGATCGCTCATACAACTCCTGCATCCTGGCGCCCACATCCGAGAGTTGTTGTACCTGAATCAGCAAATTATCTAGTGACTGCCGCAGCCGTTCATTATCTTGCTCTAAGGTATTGCGATTTACCACCATCTCCCCAACTAAATTACTCATATCGTCCAGTTGCTTAACTGGAACCTTCATCGATTCTTCAAATCTGGCAGCCCGACGAGTAGAGGGGCGTATAATTTTGCTGGCGTTAGATTTTACTACTGGGGCATGGGATATTGTTTGATCTGCTTCTGCCAGCAACTTCTCCAAGTCACCAAATTCATCTGTAGCTGGTGATGGAATGGCATTTTTAGCCAAGACTGGTTGAGTGTTGAGGGGCTGGCGTTGGCGTAGCCCGTCGTAGACATCGCTAGATATAACATCTGCCTCATCGTTATCTGTACCTAGCAATTCTTCCAGGGCAGCAAAATCTACTTCTGGTATCTCCTTCGCTTTGGGGATGGGTGCTACTTCCTCTCCTAGTAATGCTGCCAAGTCTGCAAATTCATCTTCTTCAATGGTTTCTATGGTTGCCAATTCTTCAGTCGGGGCAATAATAGCATTTTCTCCCTCTGATACTGGTGCAACTTCAGATGTCTCTCCTAGCTCCCACAAATGGGTTTCTACATCTTCCTGAATAACCGTTTCAAACAGCAGTTGTGAATTCTCATCGGTGTTTTCATCGAAAGAGCCGAACAAATCACTTGGCTCTACTTGGGGTGATACTAAATCTGAAGTTTCCCCAAAACTGATATGAGAAGTTTCTCTAGCTGCTAGTTCATCCACAGTCTGATCTGTGGTTTCCATCTGAATATAGGTGGAGTCATCTCTAGCTGCATCTTCAAACAGCAGTTGCGGATTTTCATC
>NZ_JBALFC010000036.1:0-128762 GCF_036917755.1 Nostoc sp. | reverse complement strand
TAATTCGAGCAAGAGCCGATGACAGAAATTCTCTCTTTGTAATACTCTTGTACTATTAGATTACGATCGCGCTGTGCCAGTTGCGTAAGTCCTAAAATGCACAAAAAACTTATTTTTGAGATTTTGTTAAACATCTTATTTATAGCAATACTACTTATATAAAATCATCTGTAATTATACCTGACTTAGGTGCGTATTTAGCAGTTAGGAGAGGGCAAGTAGGGCGTGTTTTCAAACTCGTTATATCCTGAAAAACTTGCGAACAATCGGCTCAAGCAATTTTGGCGTATTCCTAGCCGATATGAAAAATTTGCCATAAATTATACAGCTATGCTAGCGATCGCTTAGATTTTTTTGTGATTGTAGTTTGAAAATACACTCTAGTCCTAACCTTTGTCTTTTTTGCCTTTGAGAAAATTTGCAAGTATGGGTGAGCAAATTTCTAGAGTGAATGCTGGAGAAAATTTTCTAATACCAAAAAGCCCCCATCTGGGGGCTTTAATATGGCGGCGACAACTTACAACAATTTTTATTTATTTGAACCACATCTGTCGTAGGCGCACAGAAAAAGCTCATGCGTGTCAACTTAAGCCAAAACTGATTTAAAATCTCGTTTCCAGCTTCTTGCTGGAAATGTAGCTCCTGGTGTCTCTGCCGCAAGTTACGGAGGCGGAGTCTCAATGAGGGGCATTCCCACTCGGAGACTTCTTTTCGAGATAACGAGATAATCTGCTAAATGCTGTTTCTAGGCTGGCTTTCACGTTAAGTTGACACCAATGAGCATTGCTGTGCCCCTGCGTGGTCTATTTAGCTGAAAAAAGCTATAGCTATTTTCAATTGAGTGTAATACCCAAATACTCAGATGAAATTCCCGACTTTTTTTAAGAAGTCGGGAATCTTTTTGTTCACGAGATGTAGCTAAACAGCCCAACAATTGCTAAACAAAGTGGGCTATTTTCCCACCGGATAATTGGGAGTTTTCCAGAATCTACCAAAAATCTCTTTGCTTCAAATCAATCTATGGAATTAAGAGTGACTTTCTAGCGGATTAGCAATATATTTGAATGTTGGCTCAGAATTCCAAGGGCCACGCTCATCTTTACCATCACCGTTTGTAGATAGGTTGTAGTAGAGAGCAACAGTTTCATCTGGCTTAATGTTACCAAAGAATGGATCTGTCAACTTACCCAGTGAATCTAGAGCTTTCATAAACATCTGAGTATGAGAAATTTCTCGTGTTAACAGATGCACTAAAGTCTCTTGAGTTCCTGAGTCGGTTGCTAATTTGATCAATGCCTCGTAAGTCTGACGAGCGCCAGCTTCAGCTGCAATATTAGCTCTTAAATCACGCACTACATCTCCACCTTCATTCAAGTAACTTGCAGTCCAAGCACTACCCTGGCTATCTAGAAAATGAGGTCCAGCCCCTCGAACTGCAAAGAGAGTACTCTTATAAGCCTCTGTTTGATCCACATTTTTCGTATGAGCTTCAATGAGTTTACCAACCATTTCTAAATGGCCGAATTCCTCGATCGCAATATCTTGGAGCATATCTTTAATTCCAGCATTTTCTACATGGAATGATTGAACCCAATATTGCAAAGCTGCACTAAGTTCTCCAGTAGCTCCGCCAAACTGCTCTAGAAGTAACTGAGCAAAACGAGGATTTGCTTCACTAACGTTAACTGCATGAATAGGGTCTTTCTTGTGAAAAAACATAGATTTACACTTCCAAAAATTTGATGTTTGTTACAGAAGGGATCGACTTGTCTGCAAGTATTTTCCAGATAGAGCTAATTTGATGTTTGATAGCTTCTCAATCTGGTAAACTAGAAGACCAATAAAATACAGCAATCAGCGATTAGATGTTGCTGTTTCTTCTGATTAATCCCCATAGATAAATAGCAACAATTGCACCAAGCACAGCCACTAAAATACCAGGAAGAGTTAAACCAGCGCCAGCCGCAGTAATTTGCAGAGTTCCTGTTCGCAGTAGGGTAAACAGACTTCCACCGACGAAAGCACCAATGATACCTAAAATCATTGTGGAGAGAATTCCACCACCTTGATAGCCAGGATAAATAGCTTTAGCGATCGCACCTGCCAAAAGTCCTAAAACTATCCAAGCAATAATACTCATAACTGCCTCAACAATCTCACTTGTATCTAAGTTATCAACTCTGATTCAAAATTCTTTCTACCACATGGGATAAATGCTAAATCCAAAAGTTAGACAAAAAAGTTTACATCAAGATTTGGAGGAATATTGGCATTTCTAGCATAAAAATGTTAAACGAAAGTTTTACCAGATAAATCAGGAATTATCAAATATATGTTTTTTATATCTATCTGAAGATGGAAAATGTTATCTAACTTTTTGGAGATGCGTTAAAGTAATTCGTAATTGTTTAAATCCCCTCAACCGTTATTTTCAAGGTAGATTGAGGGGATAACATCTAGCCAACATTTGCAGAAGTGATATCAAATAGCGCGGGAGAATTTTGTCTCTCGCATTCTTGTATGAGTATCAAATATAACGGCAATATTTCTGACTAGTAATCTACCGATGTCTGTAATCTGGATCTTATTTTTTGATAAACTAACCAAACCATCGACTTCTAGTGGTTTTAACGCCTCTAGTTCCTCAGAGAAATATTCATCAAAACTGATATGATATTTGTTTTCAATGTCTTGCTTATGAAGCTGAAAGTGAGACATAATGCCCATGATCACATCCCGTCTGATGATGTCATTCTGAGTAAGCTTGATACCTTTACTAACAGGTAAAGCACCGACTGCAACTGTCTGATAATAATCCTTTAATTCCTTGTGGTTTTGAGCATAAGCATCTTCTAGCATACTGATGGATGTAGCGCCAAAACCAAAGAGTTCTGTTTCAGCGTGGGTAGTGTAGCCCTGGAAATTGCGTTTGAGAGTGCCATTACGTTGAGCGATCGCTAGTTCGTCATTAGTTTTAGCAAAATGATCCATCCCAATAAATAGATATTGGTTATTTGTCAATTCTTCAATGGTCATTTTCAGAATCTCTAACTTTTCCTCTGCTGGGGGTAGCGCCTCTTGAGGAATATTTTTTTGTGTAGGTTTGAGCCAAGGTACATAGGCAAAGTTAAAAACAACAATTCGATCAGGATCTAATTCAATAGTCTTTTTCAGCGTCTCTTGAAATGTCTCGCGGGTTTGATAAGGTAAACCATAAATTAGGTCTACATTCACACTTTCAAACTTAGCTTCTTTGATCCAACTCATGACATCAAATAGCATTTCTTCTGGCTGGACACGATTTACAGCTACTTGAACTTGGCGATTAAAATCCTGAATGCCAAAACTAATCCGGTTAAATCCGATCTGTCTCAGAGAGAAAATGTAGTTTTTATCGATATAACGGGGATTAATTTCAATTGAGATTTCTGCTTCTGGAGCGATGTTGAAATAGCGATTGATGTTTTTCCATAAAAATTCTACTTGATCAAGATCCAAGTAATTAGGAGTACCCCCTCCCCAGTGAATTTGCAGCACTTTTCTATCTGGATCGATTAAAGCTGCGGTGTTTTTGATGTCTTGAACTAAAGACTCCAGGTAAGGTTTAGCAATATTCTTATTGTTGGAAATTACCGTATTACAGCCGCAGAAGTAGCAAGCACTTTGGCAAAATGGGATGTGGAAATATAAACTCATAGGAGTTTTGCGTTGATTCGATGCTGCGATCGCGGCCTTAAAATCAGTTTTGGTGAATGTTTCGCTTAACTCTGTAGCGGGCGGGTAACTGGTATATCTAGGTGCGCGAGTGTCGTACTTTTGAATCAGATCCAGATCAAACTTGACACCAGGTAATAGAAAAACCATTGAGTTGCTTTCCAATGAATGTATGGGGGAGTGGGGAGTGGGGAGTGGGGAGTGGGGAGTGAGGGAGATGAGGGAGATGAGGGGGATGAGGGAGATGAGGGGGATGAGGGAGCAAATGACAAATGACAAATGACAAATGACTAAGCTACTTCAGTGCTACCTGAATTCTGGGAACGAGTTAGGCTATTAAACAGGACTTGACCGAGCGCTTTAATTAAACTTCCCTCTAATTCTTGAGCCATCTGTAAATTGAACCTAAAGGCGTTATTAGCTTCTGCAATAATCCGTTCTGCTGTTGCATCATCGATGGGTAATGCATTTAATGCCTGACGATACTTATCCTTAAATGCCTTTTTATCAGGAATTTGCTCAAAATTGTAAAAGGACGTGCCTTCATAGCCAGAAAGCTTCAGGGCTGACTGAGCAACTTTTTGTAGCATTTGACCCCCAGAAAGATCGCCCATGTAGCGAGTGTAGGCATGACCTAGCAATAAGGCTGGTTCACGAACAGAAATTTCCCGAATGCGGTCAATGTAGGTCTGGGCAGCAGGCGAGGGTGTAACTTGCTGTCTCCAATTATCCCCATAATAGAACACCATGTCTTTTTCGAGCGAGGATTGGCGATTAAGTTCGGGAAAATAAACTGCACTAATCACAGGATGCTCGACATGGCTTTCTAATGCCGCTTCTAGTTCGCTGTAGACGTAATACAAGTTGCTTAAGAACTTGGCAAAGCAGTCTCTATCCACAACCCCTTGCAGAAAACATTTCATAAATCCCACATTTTCCGCCGATGTGTGGGCTTGTTGAGTTCCAGAGCGCAGTTTGATGGCTAGATTGCTACTCATTGTTGCTTCCTTCATGTTCAAGCGCAAGGTTTCTGGGCAGTCACCGACTCAGGATGCCTGCCAGGGCCAGCTAAAAAATTGTTATTCTAGGTTTAGAGAGGATCTGCATCACTATATCCAGCAAGTACCACTGCCGATGCAAATCCCAGCTATTTTTATTTCTCCTAAGATTATTTAACTATTAATATTTGCATAACTATTAAGTTATTAATATTTATTTATTGTTTGACGAGCCAGGAGTCTGAATACACAATTTCTATTTCTAACCAGTACCAAGGTTGAAATTTGTAACTTTTCCTGCATCGTAAATCAATGTAACTGAGCCAGGAATTAAAGATTGCAGTAAGCCGTTAATATGAATAATTAATGGTAGTAGGTAATCTGGGCTGCTTTTGCAATCACTTCCAAAACTAGCAATACCTGAGTCTGCAAATGTGGGAAATCTTCTAAGAATTCGGCTAAACCTGCTTCACCTTCAGGGTAATCGAAAAATGTTTGTAACGGAACTCTCGTTCCAACAAAGACTAGAGTTCCGCTCATGATCTCTGGATCAGAGTGAATAATTCGTCGGTCACGTAAAATCTTTTGAATATTCATCGTTAAGGTATTTGTATCTAGCAAAAGTAATTATGTGTGTTTAATTATGTACAAATTATGCATAAAGTCTAGCTTAGGCGGTAAGCTTATTTCTCACAATTTACTTTTAATAATTTAACTGATGTCCTCAAGCACCTATTTATGGTTATATAAATTTTGAGGCATAAAATAATCAAAGGATTCTCATGGTTAAGTCTCTGGAAACCCCCGAACCTGAGTTGCTGAAGTCAGGTGTAAAAGCGCCTGTTCAGGAAACATTATTAACACCCCGGTTTTACACCACTGACTTTGAAGCTGCGGCGCAGTTGGATATTTCGGCGCAGGAAGCGGAGTTACTGGCAATTGTAGAGGAGTTACGAGCAGACTATAACCGCGATCACTTTGTACGTGATGAAGAATTTAAACAGTGTTGGAATCACATTGACGGAGAAACACGCGTCGCTTTTATTGACTTTTTAGAACGTTCTTGCACTTCAGAGTTTTCGGGATTTCTGCTGTTCAAAGAATTATCGCGTCGTCTGAAAAACCGCAATCCCATTCTGGCAGAAGCCTTTAATTTTATGGCACGGGATGAAGCACGCCATGCGGGATTTTTGAATAAGTCAATGGCAGATTTTAATCTTTCCCTTGACTTAAGTTATTTAACCAAAAATCGCACTTATACCTTCTTTCCGCCAGAGTGGATTATTTATACAGTCTACCTATCGGAGAAAATTGGCTACTGGCGTTACATCTTGGTGTATCGCCACATGGAAAAACATCCAGAACACCAAATTTATCCACTGTTTCGCAAGTTTGAGAGTTGGTGTCAGGATGAAAATCGACATGGAGATTTCTTTAACGCGCTGCTGCGATCGCAACCTCAACTATGGAACAATTGGAGAGCTAGATTGTGGGTGCGTTTCTTTTTGCTGAGTGTTTTTGCTACTCACACATTGACAGTATTTGAACGCGCTACGTTTTATCAATCCATTGGGATAGATCCGCGCGAATATAATACCAGAGTCATTGAAGAGACGAATAACACTGCTGCACGGGCATTTCCTCTGATTTTGAATACAAATCACCCAGAGTTTTTCCGACGGTTAGAGCAGTGTTCTGACTTTAATCTGAAAATAGCAGAGATTAATAGCAGCGATCGCTTACCAATTGTCAAATTCTGCCAAAAATTACCCTTGATAGCCTCCATTGTTGGGCATCTATTGCAGACTTACCTAATCAAACCCCTTGATGCTGAATCATTGAGAGGGACAGTTCATTAGACATACAGCAGAATTCAGAATTAAGGAGTCAGAATTCAGAAGTAAAACAGGCTTTATACCTGACTTTGAGACTTAGCTTGTGTACTTCACCAACCTGAAATCTGCTGTAAGAGTAAAAAAGACTTCAGAAGGCAGAAGGCAGTTCTTGCAGAAGGCACTTATGGAACCCACGTTTAAAAACGTGGGATTGAAGTAAGGACGACGCCAGATGCTCCACTTGGGCAAAGCCCAAGACCGCACTGGCTCCCTTGTGTCTCGTGGCACTTTCCGCTCGACACAAATCTTTTTATACGCTTTGGGCAATAACCCACAACTAAAGTTTTTATTAATACTTCTTTCATAAAAGCCGTCTGCCCTCTGCCTTTCTTTGTAAGTACAATCCATGAATTATACTTACGTCTTTTTGCGTATTGCAGTGCTATTAAAGAAAAAATTAACGATAACTTATGCTTTGTTCCGGTTCAGCGCAGTGTTATGCAGCAGGTGCTAATAGACGTATGGAAATAAGCGCTTGGTTTGCTGACAATACGATTGATATTCCTCGCCGAATCGCTCTTCTAACATCTGCTCTTCAATTGCAATCCGATTACCAAACCAAACCACACAGACCGTTAACAACAGACTTAAACCCCATAAACTCTGCAACATGACGCAAAATCCAAGAAATAGAAGAATGTAACTCGTATAGATAGGGTGTCTAATTAAACTGTAGATACCGTCAGCAACTAACTGATGATCTGATTTAATTATAAGACGGTCAAAGAATTTGCCTAAGGTTTTAATCGCAACCTGACTAACAAAAATTGCAGCACAAACTAAGGCAATGGCAATTACAGTTAAGCATTGATTAACGCTTGTATTCAATGCCTGGTCTTGAAGTGAAAAGGTGTATAGCGTTAGCCAGTGTACGCCCAGTAACCCAACAACTATAATCAGCGAGGCTACGCGCCCAGAAGTGGCTTGAACTTGGCGGTCTTCTTGACGACTCCCTAGCTGACCATACCGAATAACTCGCCAAATTGTTCCCAGGAAGAAAATGAAATAGCTGATTGATAAAAAGACTACTCTCCAGTCTCCTACGATTCTAAACTGTGCGGCTGGAATGACAATCAACACAGCGATAACAGTTAGCAAGGCAAAAATCAATCCCACAGGTTTCAGAAACGCCGCCATGAATACAAGCTCCTTACTATTGAACTATGTAGATTTAGACTGGACGCGGAACATCGATAAACAGGCTGAGACTATTGTCACACAAACAAATTGAAGCTGTATAACCTTCCCAATCACCCCAGATAGACCGCAACGCCCAACAGATAACTTTTAGCTAGTTGGGTGGAGCGACTTGCTATGCTGCCGACTGGGTTGTTTGAGTGGCTGTGAAATTATCTGCCGATTACTTACAGCTTGCTTTTGTCGCAAATCATCACAAATTGCTTGTAAGTCGTAGTTGAAAGACTTTGCATGCTCTTCTCGAATTCTATAAATCTCTTCAAGAATTTCATCTTTCCACATATCTATTGTCCCATTAGTTCGTAGGGTGTACTAAAACCCAAGTACATAAGTACATAAGTCAGCCGTACTTGTTAATTTACTCAGCACTCAGCACTCAGCACTGAGTATCGTAAAGCTTTTTCACAATTAACGGGAAAAGTTACTATCTGATGATAGTAGTAACTATGTCCTGGGTACACTAAATCATAGAAAGAAAATTATGAGAACCAGATGCAATGTTAGTAGTATCAGATACAGTATTTCCTATACTTGGCTATAGTATTACTAAGCAATTATACGTAGGTAAGAAAACGTTAGTTTATCGAGCTATCAGAGAAAAAGATCAGCAATTATTTATTTTAAAATTGATGCGTAATGAAGATCCTAACTTCGCTGAAATTAATCAGTTTTGCAATCAATACACCATTACCCAAAATCTTGAAATTCCGGGCATAGTCAAACCAATAAGCCTAGAAAAACACCACAATAGATATATTCTAGTAATGGAAGACTTTGGTGGTATTGCCCTTAATCTTTGGCAGCAAGAAGAGCAGAAAAAAGGAAAAAATTCTGTTTCATTGAGTGAATTTTTCGATATTGCCATTGAAATTAGTGCAACTTTGGAAGGGCTACATCGCTATCGCATCATTCACAAAGATATCAAACCTGCCAACATTCTGATTCATCCGATAACAGGTAAGACCAGAATCATCGATTTTAGTCTTGCTACTTTATTACCAAAAGAAATTCAATCTCTCATAAATCCTAACGTCCTAGAAGGTACTCTAGCTTATATTTCCCCTGAACAAACAGGACGCATGAATCGGGGTATAGACTACCGTACCGACTTTTATTCCTTGGGTATCACCTTCTTTGAACTTCTGACTGGGCAGTTACCCTTTAGTACCACTGAACCGATGGAATTAATCTATTCTCACATTGCCAAAGAACCGCCAAAAGTCAGCCAGATTAACTCCAATATTCCCACAATCTTATCTGATATTATCAGCAAGCTGATGGCGAAAAATGCCGAAGACCGATATCAGAGCGCTCATGGACTCAAGTATGACTTGGAGAGATGTCAAAACCAATGGCAAGAGAAAGGAAATATTACAGTCTTTGAATTAGGCATTCGGGATATCTCAAACCATTTTGCCATTCCTGAAAAACTTTATGGTCGTCAAAAAGAGATTGAAATTCTACTCACTACTTTTGACCGGGTGACAAGCGGAAGCACGGAAATGATCTTAGTCTCTGGTTACTCAGGGGTTGGTAAAACTGCTGTAGTCAACGAAGTCCACAAACCCATTGCAAGACAGCGTAGTTACTTCATCAAAGGGAAATTTGACCAATTCCAACGTGACATCCCGTTGTCAGGATTGGTGCAAGCTTTGCGGGATTTAATTGGGCAAATACTCTCCGAAACAGATACCCAAATTCAACAGTGGAAAACCAAAATTTTATCGGCATTGAGTACGCAATCTCAGGTAATCATTAATGTAATTCCTGAACTTGAAATAATTATTGGCAAACAACCTCCATCTGCTGAACTTGCTGGTAGTGCTGCTCAAAATCGCTTTAATTTATTGTTCCAGAGATTTATCCAGGTTTTCACTACTAAAGAGCATCCTCTGGTAATCTTTCTGGATGATTTGCAATGGGCAGATACGGCTTCCTTGAAGTTTATTCAATTATTAATGGATGGAACTTCTTCTCGCCTGACTAAGGCTAAAGAGAATATATCTGAGAGTAAAGGTAGTTTGCTACTAATTAGCGCGTATAGGGATAATGAAGTGTCAAATCTACATCCGCTATATTTGACACTACAAGAAATGGCCGAAACCGGAGCAGTAATTAAGACAATTAAACTCTCACCTTTAAGTCAGATTGACTTAAACCAGATGATTGCTGATACGCTGCGTTGTGTAGAGGCCATTGCTGTGCCTCTGACTCAAATGGTATTTATCAAAACTAAAGGTAATCCATTCTTTGTATCTCAATTTCTCAAGTTATTGTATGATGATGGACTAATTGAATTAAATTTTTATGCTGGTCATTGGCAGTACGATATTACCAAAATAAAAACCTTATCTCTTACAGATGATGTAGTAGAATTTATGGGCATTCAAATAGAAAAACTGCCCAAAAATGTACAAAATGTATTAAAAATTTCTGCTTGTATTGGTAATGAGTTTGACTTAAAAACATTGTCAATTGTTAATGAAAAGTCTGTAAGAGATACTGCATCAGATTTATGGCAAGCATTACTTGAAGGGCTGATTGTACCTCAAAAAGATGGTTATAACTTTGCAGCAGAAAATGATAGACAACTATTAAGCTTTTCAACTAGAGAATCGGAAAATTTATCAATTACTAATTCCCAATTACCCAAATATAAATTCGTACATGACAGAGTTCAGCAAGCAGCTTATTCTCTAATCCCTCAAGACCAAATCAAGCAAATACACTTAAAAATTGGGCTGCTTCTCTTGAAAAATACCCCAGTCGCTGAACGGGAAGAAAATATTTTTGAGCTTGTCAATCATTTCAATGTTGCAGTTGAATTCATCACCGATCAAGCTAAACGTAATGAACTAGCTGAAATGAGTCTGATTGCTGGACGTAAAGCTTTAGTATCAACAGCTTATTCATCGGCACTTAAGTATTTAATTACTGGAATTGAGCTACTAGCAGATGATAGTTGGGATAGTAAATACGATATCACCTTAGCTTTATATAATACGGCAGCAGAAGCGGCATATCTCAGTGGTGACTTTGAATATACAGAAAAATTTGTCCAGGTTGTGTTGCTAAAAGCGAAAACTCCACTGGATAAAGTTAAAGCTTATGAAGTCAAAATACAGTCTTATGGTGCACAAGGAAAAGAACTGGAAGCTGTCAATATTGCAAAAAGCTTTTTGAAAACTTTGGGAGTAGAGTTTCCGAAAAATCCCAGCCAATTAGATATTCAGTTAGAAATAGAGACAACATCTGCAAAATTGGCTAATAGACCTATTCAAAACTTAATTGAACTGCCGCAAACTACAGAAGCCCAGCCACTGATAATCATGCGTATTCTATCTAGTGGAATTGCTCTTGCTTATACAGTTGCGCCGGAATTATTAGTGTTGATTATTCTGAAACAGATCAATTTATCTATCAAATTTGGTAATTCTCCTCTGTCTGCTTTTGCATATGTGATGTATGGAGTAATGTTGTGTGCAGTAATAGGAGACATTGATTCTGGATATAAATTTGGGAAACTGGCTGAGAGTTTGTTGGTTAATTTCCAAACAAGAGAAGTAACTGGCAAGGTTATGGAAACATTTAATCATCTTATTAGACATTGGAAAGAGCATCTAAAGGAAACATTGAAACCTTTCCTTGAGGCTTATACTACTAATCTCGAAGTAGGAGATATGGAATTTGCAGCTTATGCTCTTTATGGTTACTGCCAACACGCATATTTTATAGGACAAGAACTAGTAAAACTTGAACAAGAGATAGAAACATATAGCCATACTATTAGGCAAATAAAGCAAGAAAGAGTATTTTATTGGAATGAAATATTTCGGCAGACAATCTTGAATCTTCTAGGAAATGTTAAAAATCCGCAGAGTTTAATTGGTGAAGTGTATGATGAGGATAAAATGCTACCACTTCATCTTAAAGCTAAAGATGGAGGAGCGCTTTTTTTCCTATATTTCTGCAAACTTCACCTATGTTATCTCCTGGGTGATTACTCTCAAGCTCTTAAAAACACAGTAATGGCAGAAAAGTACTTATATTCTGTTATAGGTATGTTCATTACTACTCAATTCTATTTCTACGATTCATTGACGCATCTAGCAGTATATTCTGATTTCGAGGAATTTGAACAAAAACAAATCCTCGATAGAGTGACAGCAAATCAGAAAAAAATGCAAAATTGGGCAGTTTACGCTCCGATGAATCACTTGCATAAATTTCATTTAGTAGAGGCGGAACGGCATCAAGTTCTTGGTCAATATCTTGAAGCGATAGATAATTACGAGTACGCTATTTCCCTGACCAAAGAAAATGAGTACATTAACGAAGAAGCTCTTGCTTACGAATTAGCGGCTAAATTTTATCTCAAATGGGGTAAACAAAGAATCGCCCAACTCTACCTCACTGATGCCTACAATTGCTATGTTCGCTGGGGAGCATTAGCCAAAGTTGATGACTTGCAAAAACGCTATCCTCAATTACTTATCCCCATGATTCAGCAAGAAAAACTTAGCCATTCTTACAATGAAAAAAACCTACCTGAACTGAGCATACACCTATCTACACTTAGCACTAAATCTACTCTGGTTCCGAATGAAAGTTTCATTGGTTCCAACACTAGTATTTCAGATATGTTAGATTTGGCAACTTTCATTAAAGCTTCTCAAGCAGTGTCTGGAGAGATTGAACTGGAGGCACTACTTTCTACTTTAATGGAAGTTGTAATGGAGAATGCAGGAGCTTCTAAATGTGTGCTGATATTGAGTGAAGCTAATAACTTAGACTTAACTGTTACCGCAATTAGTTCTGGTTCCAGTTTTGGAGCTACTCACACTGAGTTTTTATCTATTCCTTTAGAGTTCAGCGATCTTGTTCCGATTTCTTTGATTAATTATGTCAAACGAACCCAAGAAATATTAGTAATTGATGACATCAAAACTCAAGCTAATTTTGCGGTAGATAACTATATTAACCGTGAGGAACCCAAGAGCATATTATGTATTCCGATGCTTAATCAAGGCAAATTCCTGGGGCTTATCTATCTAGAAAATAATTTAACTACAGGAGCATTTACACGCGATCGTCTAGAAGTTATAAAACTCTTAACTACCCAAGCCGCAATCTCTTTAGAAAATGCCATTCTCTACAAAAATTTGGCTGAAGCTAATGAGCACTTAGAGGAATACAGTCATATACTAGAGGAAAAGGTGGTAGTAAGAACAGCAGAAATTAACGAAAAAAATCTACATCTGCAAGAAGCATTAGAAGAATTACAAAGTACTCAAAGTCAATTAATTCAAAGTGAAAAAATGTCTTCGTTAGGGCAAATGATAGCAGGAATTGCCCATGAAATTAATAACCCCATCAATTTTATTCATGGTAATATTACTCACGCAAGTGACTATGTTCAAGAATTGCTAGATTTGATTAATATTTATCAGCAAGAATATCCCCATCCCTCAGCAATAATGGAGCAAAAAATCCAGGAAATGGATGTAGAATTCATGACAGAAGACCTACCAAGGGTTATCGATTCTATGAAGGTGGGAAGTTCCCGTATCCGAAATATTATTCTGAGCTTACGTAACTTTTCTCGTCTAGATGAATCGGAAATGAAGCCTGTAAATATTCATGAAGGCATCGATAGTACCCTAATGATTTTGCAGCACCGACTCAAGGAAAAGAGCGTAGAGGCAAAGCGGCTTGTCGATAGACATCGCCCGGAAATTGAGGTCTTTAAAGAATACGCACAACTGCCGGATGTTATTTGCTATGCTGGTCAACTCAACCAAGTATTTATGAATATTTTAACTAATGCGATCGATGCTTTAGATGAGTACGATAATGAAGGAGATTCTCCAAGCAAAAATCCTCAGATTCATATTCGTACTGAACTAGGAGAATTAAACACGCTGAAGATTCGGATTGCTGATAACGGTCACGGCATGACTGCACAGGTGCAGGAGAAAATATTTAATCCTTTTTTTACCACTAAACCAATAGGAAGTGGTACGGGTTTGGGGTTGTCAATTAGCTATCAAGTAGTGGAGAAACACAAGGGTCAGTTAAGTTGTTATTCCACTCCTGGAAAGGGGACTGAGTTTGTGATTGAGATTCCAATGCAACAGTGAGACAAGCTGCCTATACTGGAAAATTTACAATCCGGTTTGGTTGAGAACTTCACCGAACCGGATTATACTATTTTAGATTTTAGATTTTAGATTTTAGATTTTGGATTGTGGAAGAGTCGCTGGTAATCGCTTTTTGACGCTCCATTTGTCGCAATCGTCGCAATCATTGTTCAAATTGGTATTAAAAAGATATCAACGATCGCTTCTCACCTCTGCACTTGCCGCGATCGCCGAATCATTGAGAGATGGATGTTGTTTTACCTGTAATTCTTGGCCCAGATGCTTGTAGGCAGATGGATCTATTGGCATTAGAAACTCCTCAAGCAAGTTCCCTGATTGACGCCGGGTTCTCAGACCCATATCCCGAAGCAACTCATCAATGTAATGGAATGTAAAAGGAATTATACATGCTCCACTAACGAAAGCATACGGCCTATCTTTCTTCCTCCATTCCAACTCTGCTGTTACATCCTCTAGCATCTGTTGCGGGGATGGTAAAGGTATACTTCCTTTGACATACTCTGATAACCACCTAGCACCAATTTCTGCTGATAACTGGGCACAGAAAGTATAGTTATAACCAACAAAACCCATCTGTGGAACATGAGGGTGAATCAGATGGCGGTAAAGATGGATAGTGCCTTGCTGATCAAATACGTGCTTGTGGTACTTCTCTTCTAAAAAGGGGATATCCTGAAGAAATCCTGTGCCAAAGATCACAATATCTGCCTGTACTTGCTCACCGTTATCCAATTCTACGCCACTAGCAAAAAACTTGTTGATCTTTGTCTTAACAGCACGAATTTTACCTGAGCGTACATACTCAAAAAAGCCTTTATGAACCAAGCCGATACTACAGCCGATCAATTTGTTCATCGGTTGTTTGGGTACCATCCCACAAGCATCAAGCGGAAATTGTAAGCGCAGGATAATCTCATTTAGTCGCCAGAATACCCACACAAGTGGCTTCCCAAAACTATGCAGCCACTTTTCCCATCCTCGAAGTTTATGATAGGGCATCCAAGTTTCTCCAAACCGAGTCAGGAAAACATACTTGATGTTTAACAGACCGAGAAAGAAGTTGGGAACTTTCCACAGCGCTTGACGGAACACAAGGGTACATTCTTTGGCCTTGCTAGCTGCGAGATTTGCAAGATCGGTGGCTGACTTGCCAAAACCGACAACAACCACTCGCTTGCCCTCAATTACAGAGCTGTCATTAAAGTCGTTAGTATGTATTATCTGACCTCCGGCGGCAATGAACTCTTCCATTCCCGGCAAGTTCGGAATGTAGGGAATATCACAAATGCCATTGCACACAATCACAAAGTCGAACTCGTAATTTTGTTTTCTGATCTCCTTACCATCTTCTTGAAAGCTAACACTAACGATCCATCCAGGAGTTTTTCCTGATTTACGCTCTACTTTAGTTACTTTCGCACCGAAGTGAATTTTTTCTGCTACGCCAAAGTATTGGGCATAGGATTCAAGGTAAGCGCATATTTGCTCTCCTGAAGGCCATTCTGGATAAGAGGCTGGCATCGGATAATCTGAGAAAGCATATGTGTCTCTGGGATTTTGGATCAACAGTCCTGGGTAAATCCTCGACTTTTCCCACACACCACCAAGTCCCTGCCGTTTCTCGAACAATGTAACTTCGTAACCTTCCTCAAGAAATGTCTTTGCTGAGACTAATCCGCTAACTCCAGATCCAATCACGCATACTTGTTTGACTGTCATCTTGGGTTGTCCTAAATTATGAAATTGGTACAGGAATCTGCTGTGGCTGATCGCTAACCACGCTTAGATACTCCGACTGTTCTTGTGACTTAATTATATGAGTTAAGTATTCATACTGAGACGGCAAGGTTGAAGTTAGGTAATTGGCTCTTTCCTTAATTTCCCTAAATGCAGCCTGGGCATTGTGATTTCCGATATGCTCTAAAATGGGAAGACTGCTTTCAGGCATATAGTTTAGCCCCATCAACATTACCGAATAAGAGTAAGACTCGAAGCCGTGGTATTTCGGGTTGATACTCTTATTGCTTGGCAGTCTATTTTTCCATAATCTTAATTTTTCCTGTAGTTCTTCTGAGACTTTGATATTGTTCTTAGTTGCTCTCCAAAACTCTGTGTCGGTGCGATCGCTAGCATAGTAATGAAGTGTCAAAAATTCTCGCACACCATCTATGCAGTTAGCGATAACTTTGTTATAGCTGTGAATTAGCTCTTCATTGAAAGATTTGCTGGGAAAGTGGTTAACTAACTCTTCAATTCCATGTTGAATAAAGAAGATGCCAGTAGATTCTAGTGGTTCCACAAATCCACTAGAAAGACCAATTGCTACACAGTTTTTCACCCATGAGTTTCTGTTACGTCCAATCCGCATCTTGATATGAGATGCCTTACGATTATCAGCAACGGCTCCTAAATGCTGGCGAAATTCCTGTTCTGCTTCCTCTGGAGAAATGAATGCGCTCGAATAAACATACCCTGTACCATTTCTGCCATACAAAGGTATATTCCAGACCCAACCAGACGAAAGTGCAGTTGCTGTGGTGTAAGGGTTGATGCCATCTTTTTTGAGATCAGTTGGTATCTGCATTGCGATCGCGCGATCGCACAACAGCGACTCTGAATAAGAAATGAATGGCTCACCAAGCGCTTTGTTGATTAAAAGACCACTGAAACCAGTACAATCAATGAAAAGGTCGCCACTGAGAATGCCATGCTCTTTGGTTGTGAGGCTATCTATACTCCCATCTTCAGTTAAATTGATATCCACCACATCATCAACAATTTGCTTCACTCCCCTTTCCATTGCATAATCTTTCATGAATTTTGCGAGTAGATTCGCGTCAAAATGATAGGCATAGGGGTACTGAATCTTTAAATTATCCAGGATGTTTTTCTTGACAAGATGCTCCTGAGAAAATTCATTTTGAACTTTGTTATCAAAGACTTTACCATCAAGATATTTAGGAGAACTTTGATGGTCACACAGCCAGGGAATTAGAAAGCAGGCATAATCAAATGCTTCTTGATCTTTCTTCATTTTCAGCCACCATTCAGAGAGATCAAAGCCGTCAATCACCTCATATCTCTGGAAAGGATGGTAGAAGTCTTGCCCTTTCGCATTCCAGTTGACAAACTTAATTGCCATCTTATATGTGGCATTACACTTTGGCATCCATTCATATTCTTGTAGTCCAAGAAAATCAAAGAATACTTTGATGGTACTAAAAGTTGCTTCTCCAACTCCAACTTTTGTGATGTTAGATGATTCCACCAGAGTAATATGAATATTTCTATCTAGTGCTTTACTCAAATAAGCTGCTGTCATCCAACCTGCTGATCCACCACCAACAATTACAACATTTTGTACATGCTTTGACATATCTAAAGTTCCCTTTTAAGTCTCAAATTAAGTATGGAAGTCAATTTCAAAAAGCTTGTTCAAGAATTTATGCAGCTTTCAATTCTTGCTCGATTTTATCGGTTTCAGCATATACCAAAAGGTCATTTGTAAATTGCGTGAAAGCTGTAAATAAGTTCTCAACCAATTCAAAAGCTTCTTGTCGAGTTACTTCTGATAGTTGAATATGTTGGACAATTTCTTCTATTCCAGATCCACCTGTCATATGACCAGTTTCAACATCCAGATGAAAATCGGCAAAATATCGGCATGGTTTTTGGGTAATTGCTTTAATTTCTTTGCCAATCTCTGCTGCCATTGAAAACATTATGTTACCCGTCGCTTCGGTAACTTCAATAACTATGATTTTCTGAATGGGAGTAGCTTGTGAACTATATCGATAGAGTTGATAATTTAACCAGCGAGCATTCTTAGTTTCTTCACTCCAAAGAAATTTTAATGCCTCACTAAATTTTAATGATTTATCAAGTTCTAGGTTCTTCAAATCTTCCAAAAACCACAGCCAATGATGGTCATCTTCATAAGTATGCTTGTTAATTAGTGTCTGAATTGGGTCACTAGTTGGTTCTACTCGCAAAAAATACTTATTCAGTTCTCCGAAATTCATAATAAAATGAGCAGCACATGGTGCCCAAGCTAACCTTTGTCTGGGATTTATAGTTTTGTTTTGCATAAAATTAAACAAGGGCAGTTGAGCATATTCTTGTTTTTTTTGTTGAATCAACGCTAGTACTTTTTGCATGTTTATTGCACTCAATTTCAATGTTTAATATTAGAGCGAAAGGAACTTTCCCACTTTGTTGCAGGGATATCAAAGTATTGAAAGCACAAATTCAATTGCCAACTAGCAACCAACTAATTCGGATCAGGGAAGATAAGAGGGGCGAGGGTAATTGTATTGATAGTCATTAGCTCAAAACCCACTACCTGAGTAGTAAATAATGTCTAATTTATTACATTCTATTGAAGCTAATGCTAGATTGTAACCAGCTAATATACTGTTATTTTTTGACTGCAACTATGACATTTCTATGTAATTTTTGCAGAGGAAACTTAGGTTTTTTGTTATTTACTCATATATACAAGCATTTCATCTGTCTTTATACTGAGAAACATAATTATCCAAAATGTAATAAACGTAACTAATAAATTACAGACAGGTGATTACTACCTACTGAGAAACGTCAATTATGTAACTTTGATTTTACGTTTAGTAATGGCACAACGCGATGGGCAAACTAGATGCTGCTGGAAAAGTGTGCGATCGCCACCATCAAAGAAATGGGCAAGTTTGATCTAGCCCAGAGCTGTACGGTCAGATTTCTGGCATTATGAAAAACCAGATTGATTGGATATTTTAGAAGTTTATTTTGCTATTGCGTGATAAAGCGGACTATCTGCTACATAAAAGCTAGACATTACTTGACGTTTCAACGGGAGCATGAGAGCGGTTATCCCTCAACGTCCAGACACGGTAAAGCCTTCCGTGCATATTTTTCTAAATTTTGAGATGCATTTAAATCTCGGTCGGCAATGTGCTGACATTTTTGACACACATAAATCCGCTCAGACAGACTAATTTCTTGCTCACAGACCGCTACAGTGAACGTAAGGAAAAAGCTGCCAAAGAGACAATCAGCGCAGAAGAATTTTGCGGAGCCGGAGACGCTCCACCTGTGGTCAATTAATTTGACCAAGCGATTTTTCTTGTTTGACCTTTAAGACGGGCTTAAACCCGATTCCCAAGCCTCGTAAATTGGCATTCGCGTAGCGTGTCCTTTTAGGACAAGGTATTGCTTTACAAGCGTTGTAGCAGGCTCAAACCGTGGGTATCAGTACCACAAGTATTGAAAAGAAAGTATTCATTAGCCAACTTTTGCACTTGTTCTGATTCCACTATGCTGGGTTTCCAAGGGTTAGGGTTATTGTAGGCGTAGAAAGTTTCCACGCCATCGATACCCTTTTGGGACGCAGCTGGAATTAAGTCGAAATGCGATCGCTTGTAACGAGCGGGATGAGCCAAAATCGCCAATCCCCCAGCTTCATGAATGGCGGCAATCACGTTACTTGCCTGATATTCTTGCCCTGTAGTCGCCCTTCTTTGCAGATAGGGTTTTATACTAGGGTGTTCTGTTTCAAAAGCGTAAGCCAAAATGTGAACTTCTATATCCAAAAGGTTGGCATTGATTTCCACGCCACTCCACAGGTGAGGAGTGCTTGCACCAGGATTACTCCACTTCCAATCTTCTAACCAAGCAAGTGCAGCTTGATAGCCGATAATACCATGATGATCGGTGATCGCTAACCCTTTTAGTCCAATCGCGATCGCCTGCTCCATCAATCCACTCGGCTGCAATCTCCCATCCGAGTAAACAGTGTGCATATGAAAGTTGAATAACCTTGGACAACTATGTGCATCAATGTTATGAAATACTTGCTTCAAAAGTTCTGCTGAAGCAGTAGTCTGGGCAAAATTTACAACCATAACCCCCTCGGAACAAAAATGTATATTTTAACACACTAAAACGCTACATCTACAGATAAGAAACACCCAACAATAAAAATTAGTGTTGGCTGCTACTTTCTCAGCTTTGTCAGCAAATTTTTCAATATGTTAAGACTACGTTAGCAAATCTTAATCTAAGTGGACATGAGTATTTTCGACTACTTTGTTTTTAAGTAGTAATAAATATTGCATCTAAAATTTCATAAATCCACTTGTAGGATCTGTGTTAAATTACTTAAATACTAAAGGCTTAGTAGAGTAATTATCTTTAATAAGTCGGAAATGCAACTCTATGTTTTGTGTAAAAAATATTATTTATCTCAATAATTTCACTAGTTTTATCTAACCAGTAATAACTTGTGCTGCATCTACGCCCGCCGCAGGCATCGCAAAAGTCAGAAAATCCTGTGAGTCTACAATAGCTCCCAGAAAACTGGCGATGTCTACGACGGGCTATGCCTACGCTTGCGGCTGATTATACCCCTCGTGTAATCCCAAAAGAATCTCCCTTCAAGGTGACTCCAAGCGGTTTTACCACCACCTCTCGGCTAAGGGATGCTTCAACCCTTCCGGCAATCACGGCCGAGAGCTGATGTTCTCTTGCCAATAGAACAATCCTCTCTGCATCCTGCTCCGACTCTGTATAAAATGCAAATCCTGCACCGTAATTGAACACAGAAAGCATCGTCGTTGCCCCGCCCTCAAGATGACCCTCAACAAACGTAAATATCTCCGGCACTGGCAGCATCGTTTCGATGACATACCGGAGCGGCTTCACCGAGCGCATCAGCTTTTGCCATCCATGACCAGTGATATTCTCCATCGCTGTGGGACGAATTCCCTCACCAAGTACCGCCTGTACAAGCGGCGTGTAGAGATATGATGCGGCATTCATTGCTTCCCAGAACTCCTGCCCACTCGGAAGTTTTGTTCTGTAGCCTTCAGGGAGCGACTGGGCAAGTTTTCGCAGTGGGGTAAAGCCGTTTTCGTGGGGTCCCGAACTCTCGACAAGAACAATGGTATTTCCGACATCCAGACGCGAGCTATCAATAGGAGCGACACCAACCGGCATAACCCCAAAAACCGAGCCGGCAATGTCGAGCCGGCCTGGAATCATCTTAGTTTTTAATTGAGGAGTTTCCCCTGAGAGATAGACACACCCGACTCGTTTGCACCCTTCAACTACTCCATCCAGAAACCCATCAAGGAAAGCGGGGGTAAAGATCGTTTCAGGAGTACTCGACGGCAGATAAAGACCCAGAAGTATAGTCTGCATCCCAGAAGTTGCCGCGTCGTTCGTAAGACACGAGATAATCTTGATACCGATGTTCCACCAGAATCGTCGAAGCTCCTCTTCAGAAAGGTCGTCAGGCCGGGTATCGTCTGCGGTGCCCAGTCCTTCGGGGACAAGTGTCATAGAAAGTTCTCTAGCCCCCGCCTCTAGAAACGGAGCGAGGTTAAAGCTGAAAGCGTTAGCGCTTGCTCCCAGACCCGACGCAGGCACGATGCCATAAGCGCTTGCAAAGCCAAGTGTGCGTTTTGCGGCATCGATGAAGCGTCGTTTTGCGGCATCGAGAGTATCGTAATCGACTTGATCGAGAGCTTGAGCCATCAGGTTGCGTTTTAAGTTAAAAGTTAGGAGTTAGGAGTTAGGAAAACTCATAACTCCTGAGTTTAAAATACCTCATCTTCAATACCACGCCACCATTCTCCCAAATTCATCAAGTCTTGGTAAATATCTTCTAATTCTTTGGTATAGACATCGTTTGTAAGGGTGGCTCGACGCTCTTGCAATTTTTTGAGGCGCAGTTGTACCAATAGCCAAGGTTTAGTGATGCTATTCGTTGCTTCGATGTATTGCGCTAGTTCTTTACTACTGTGCGATCGATCATTTTTTGACATTTGCTCGAATTTAATAAAATCTATATTTGATAAGGGTTTCAACTTTCCTAGATAATTTTTCATCTCCTTTTTTATTTGGAATTTATAGTTCAGATGAACTATTAAGTGGCGATGTCTACGATGGGCTACGCCGACGCTATTCTAGGAAAGCCTGAAACTCCAATTCTATCGTCAGTAAGAAAGAAACCTCTAAAAAAATTATTAGTTGAGTGCAGCTGCGATGTCTACGACAAGGCTTTCGCCAACGCATCCCCAAGTTTACGTAATGTTCTCTCTCGTGCAAAATCAGCCGCAGACCGTGCCGACTCTGCCAGAATTATGTCAGTGTTTGGCGTTAGCTTCAAAGCCCCACCTAAATAACCCAGTGCCTTAACATAATTATCAGATAAATTGGTCGAGGCTAACCGCTTTACAGTTTGGTAATCGCCATTTGCAAAGGCAGATAAAGCCTTGGCGTGTAAATCATTTCCGGGTTCGGGAACATCCAAAACATTCAGGATTGCCTCAATAGCTTTATTTACCTGTTCTAGTGTCAGTTCTTGTTGTACAGCTTGCACCATTGTTTTTACTCCTAAGTCCAGTTTTCAAAATTTTCAGATATAACCAGGACTTACGCAAACAATAGCTGAAAAGAATGATTTTTAGGTAGGGGCAATTCATGAATTGCCCCTGAGCGCGTGTAGTTTTGCGTAAGTCCTAATAACCTGGGGTAAATAGAGTGTGTCCAAGTTGCGATCCAAATGCTCTTTTACAATTCGTGACACAAAACCAACCAAAAACAGCCACGATACTAGTTCGTGACTGCTAACAAGATTGGTCAATTAACTGATTGTTTTTACTTTACATATCTGGCACAAGCCACGTAAACGCAAAGCAGGTTGCCAAAAAGCATTGCAACCAGTTCAAAATTGGCAATTGATTAAGCTTTCGCCAAATTTTCAGCAACAAAGTCCCAGTTCACCAAATTTTCTAGGAAATTCTTGATGAACGCTGGACGGGCATTTTTGTAGTCAATGTAGTAGGCGTGTTCCCAAACATCCAAAGTTAAGAGTGCCTTCTGCCCATGAGCTAGAGGGTTCTCTGCATTTGGTGTCTTAATCACCTTCAGCGTACCACCATCATCAATCAACCAAGACCATCCGCTCCCGAATTGAGTTGCGGCGGCGTTAGAGAACTCTTCCTTGAATTTATCGAAGCTACCAAAATCTTTATCAATCTTGGCTGCGACTTCACCTGTAGGTGCGCCGCCACCTGCGGGTTTCAAGGAATTCCAAAAGAAGGTGTGGTTCCAAACTTGAGCAGCGTTGTTAAAGATTCCCACTTTAGAGGAGTCTTTGAAGGAAATTTTGATCACCTCTTCCAGAGACTTATCGGCAAGTTCAGTACCTTCAGTGAGCTTGTTCAGGTTATCTACATAAGCTTTGTGATGCTTGCCATAGTGATACTCGAAAGTTTCAGCTTTCATGCCATATTGCTCTAAAGCATCCTTCTCAAAGGGTAGTGGTTCTTGTACAAATGCCATTGTGTGTAATCCTCTCTTTATGGGTTTTCAGTCTTAAACTATTGCAGAAGCTTAGGAAATTAACAGCTTTTGTTTCTGGCAGTTTTATGCCTTTAATGATGAAACATGAAACTTAACATCGTCATTCTACTACTAAAGTGAAGATCAAGTGAAGAGGGAAATAAAGTACTTAAATGATAAGTCAAATAGCTATGAATTCATGAATAGGAATAAAAATGGCTAATATTTCACCGCCAGAGACGGATAATTAATTAGCATTAAGGAATTAAAGCTTTCATACTTCTACCTTTAGTAGGATTAATTGCGATATGAAAAATCACTCGAAAGCAAGATGATTTAATACTTAAATAATCTAATATTTTTAGTACAAGGCTTGATTTTAAATAAAGATAGCCAATAGTAAAATTATCAGACAGAATTCAGGAGTTAGGAGTCAGAATTCAGAATTGAATTCTGTGTGGCTGGCAGATGAATAAACGGGTTTAATACCCCCACTAAATCGGAGATTTAGAGGTCTTGATTCTGGCTCCTGAATTCTGACTTCTGAATTCTTCTTCAAATGCAGTTTTGAGGATGGTAAGTGAATAATCACTCACCCACCACCCTTTGACCACCCTTTGAAACTAAAAAACTAACAGCAAATAGTGGTGATTACCACTGAGATAAACGCTGCTGGTAATAGTTAACGATTTGTGCCGTGACTTCAGACACGTCTAAACCATCGGTTTGAACTTCGATCGCATCTGCTGCTTTTTGTAAAGGCGAAACTTTGCGTGTACTATCTTTCCAGTCACGTTCGGCAATGTCCCGTTCTAGCTGCTCTAAACTCACTTCGGGTTGACCTTGTTTGTTAAAGTCTTGCTGGCGACGACGGGCGCGTTCACTTACAGAAGCGGTTAAGAAGATTTTCACTTCGGCATCGGGGAATACATGAGTACCGATATCCCGGCCTTCAGCTACTAAACCACCTCTTTTACCCCAGTTTTGCTGTTGTTTAACCAGTGCTTGACGTACAGCGCTTTGTGCCGCGATCGCCGATACTTGAGATGTTACCTCAATGGTGCGAATTACCTGGGTAATATCAGTACCGTTAATCCAAACCCGCACGCTCGATTGTAAATCGGGGTTAGGAGTAAGTTCAATTTTACACTGGTTAGTTAATTCGGCGATCGCACACTCATCATCAATAGCAATCTCCTTTTGCAGTACTAGCCAAGTAACAGCACGGTACATCGCTCCTGTATCTAAATACACTAAACCCAGGCTTGCTGCCACTTGACGCGCCACTGTAGATTTACCAGCACCGGCTGGGCCATCAATGGCGATAATGGGTTGGCGATCGCGCAATATGGTATTGTCAATCAAGCGTGTAGCACCAACACGAGCTGCGATCGCCAACATTCCTTCCTCCTCAACTTTTTCTAAAGACATCAACGTAGTCGGTTCAACCAATTCAATATATTCCACTAAAACCGTGCTGACCATTGCCACTTCTTGCTGTACCACTGCTATCAACTTGCTGCTATTGCGATCGCCTGCTTTAAACGCAGCTTCAGCCCGTCGCAAGCCGCGATATAATACCACTGCTTGCTCTTTTGCCGTTGCAGTCAAATATTGATTACGAGAACTGAAGGCAAGACCCGAAGCTTCCCGCACTGTTGGACAGGCAACAATTTCTACTGGCAAATTTAAGTCAGCTACTAAGCGTTTAATAATTGCCAGTTGCTGACCATCCTTTTGACCAAAGTAGGCACGGTCAGGCTGTACCAAGTTGAAAAGTTTGGTCACAATCGTAGCGACACCCTGAAAGTGACCTAGCCGAGAACGACCACACAAGCCTGTTATCATAGCAGATGGTGGGATAACTTGTGTAACCCTTGATTCTTCTATACTTTTCTGGGGAACTGCCATTTCTTCAGGAGTCGGTGCAAAAATGGCATCTACCCCAGCTTGTTCGCAAAATTGTTGGTCTTGCTCGAAAGTGCGGGGGTAGCGTTGATAATCTTCATTGGGAGCAAATTGCAGGGGATTGACGAAAATACTCACAATCACCGTAGAATTTTCTTGCCGCGCCCGTTGAATTAAGCTTAAATGACCTTGATGCAAATTTCCCATCGTTGGCACCAGACCGACTGCCGTCTGATACCATCCAGTCATCTCATCTAGTCTCAGATCCTCAGTAACTGCAATCAGCTTGTTTTCTGAGCAGCGTTTAGTTAAATAGCAGCGTAAAGCTGCGACTGTTGTCAGCAGGCGCACAAAAATACCCCTAGTTCTTATCGATCCCTCCCCCGTTAGTGTATATCTGAAATACAAGGAAGAGATGATTGAGCTAGGGGAATTGTTATGGGGAGTGGGGAGTGGGGAGTGGGGAGTGGGGATGAGGGGGATGAGGGAGATGAGAGGGATGAGGGGGATGAGGGGGATGAGGGGGATGAGGGAGATAGATAACTCTTAACTCCTAACTCCTAACTCCTAACTCCTAACTTTCCACTCCCTACTCCCTACTCCCTACTTCCTACTCCCTACTTCCTACTCCCTACTCCCTACTCCCTAATAACTACTCCCTAATAACTACTTTAAGACCTCAATATGTACTGGTGCTACGCCACTACCCATCATTCCCAAAATCCGAGCCGCGCCAGCAGACAGATCAAGGATTCGACCCCGAACATATGGACCCCGGTCATTAATCCGCACCACTACAGAACGACCATTGCGGGTGTTGGTTACACGAACTTTTGTACCAAAGGGTAAGCTACGATGGGCGGCAGTCATGCCTTCTGGATTGAACCTCTGACCGCTAGCAGTACTATTACCAGAACCATCATACCCGTAATAGGAAGCTATGCCTCCAAAAGAGATTCGCACTCCGCCGATGGAAATCTGTTGTGGCAATTTGGGTATTGATACTGGTAAATTCGCAATTTCTTTTAAGGGAGATGCATTGCCTAGTAGTCTTCGCAGACGATTGGTTGCTTGCAATGCATCTTGCGCCAGATTGTTAGTGGTACCTGCTAATCGCGTACCTTCGTTGATTTCGACCAATTCTTCGCCATTAATTTTGATTATATAGCGATCGCCATTTTGCTGGAGGGGGGCGCTTTTGTTTTGCGCTTGATTGGCAGTAGATTTTTCCCCTGCTTTCCAACTTACGGTAATCTTAGTTGCATCGACATTTTCCCGATTCAACTGGTTGATCTTAGCTGCTATAACACCAGCTATCTGAACTGGGTCATTGTCAACAGAGCTAATCTGGTTACTCACATCTGTTACGTTCCCAGTATTCACTGCCTTTAGTGAATTGCTAGCAATAAGGGCATACGATTGTATGCCCTCAGAATTTCCAATTGTACCAACTTTTTTAGTTTCAGGACTCGCATTTGATACGGAACTCAAAAAGGTGAGAACAGGAATATTTTTGATAAAAAGGGTTGCTGCCTTACGTCCTCCGATGTTGTGAGAATGAATTTCTGTAATCACAGCATCCAAGATTTGTTTCCCTGCTGTTGATTGATACTCTCCCACCTTCACTACATCAGGGGCAGGTGATTTTTGGGAAGCTAGCGGATTTCCCTTGGTCGTTTGAGTGCAACCGACTGTGGGTATTCCCAAAACAGTCATAAACAGGGCAACAATAGTCCACAAATGTCTTTGATTCATGCGTTCGTTTTTAAAGCGACTGTAGAACTTTAGTTTTATGATTCGTGGGATTTCTCACTTTGTAAAAGTGATTTCCCTTCTGAAAAACTCGAACTCGTTCCGCTTTCACTTTTGTTATTTATAACTGCAACAGACTAACATGAACCTTTTGGCTTGGGGATCAGGGTTTTAGCGTAATTTTAGGCCACCTCCTGAAATTATAATTCCAATTTTAAGGGCGAAACCTTTTTCAAATGGGGACTTTGGCTATGTAACGCTTTTTTCGGCAAGTCAAAAATTTCTTAAAAAAAGTTTACGCTGATTGCACACCAAAGTGACATACCCTATTGACGTCAGTTATAAAGGCTCGCACCTACCCGTGTATTCTAGATAACATCTATTTTGGTATTTCCTCTAAAGACATAATATAACTTTAATTAAATATCATCGGCATAAATACTTAAAATCCCTTATTTAATGAAATATTTTGATTTGACTATGAATAAGTCGTCATCGGAGTTACATCTGAGATAATTATCCAAATTAGTTTCAGCGTAATATTTTTTTTCCAAGTTTTTTCTACTTAGATTAATCATGACTTTTATTCTCCATAACTAGACTGAAACTAGTGATGAATGTAACTTGGCATGACAGTAGTGCTGAGTATAAAAAAAGAACAATACTCAACTTCATATTTTTTGTGATTAATAATGAAAAAATTAGGAAATCTTCGCGATCGCTTGGAGATAACAATTTAGACGTATCAAAAAATACGGTATATTTTTTTCATTCTAAGTAATTGCTCAAGGATGATTTTTGAAAGCAAGCTATCTTTTCAAAAATATTTGCAACTGTAGGGATGTAAAGATGTAGATTCCTACTATATATAGTAGGAATTTTGGGAAATGCGATCAGCCTAATGACAAACCAAGCAAATCAAGGAGATTTAGAAATAAATCCATCGCCATTATTGGCTGTTCTCAACGAATTGCATTCGCAGTACAAATCAGTGCAGCAGGGTGCAGTAGCGAAATACATTCCCGAACTGGCAAAGGTAAACCCGGACTTGTTCAGCATTTGTATTGTGACAGTAGATGGTCAGGTTTACAAAGTTGGGGACTGGGAACAACTCTTTACGATTCAGTCAATTTCCAAGGTGTTTGCTTATGGACTTGCCTTAGAAGATCATGGGCTGGATTAC
The DNA here is from genome assembly GCF_036917755.1 of Nostoc sp. Lineage (GTDB taxonomy): Bacteria > Cyanobacteriota > Cyanobacteriia > Cyanobacteriales > Nostocaceae > Nostoc. Next base: position 100,609 of record NZ_JBALFC010000036.1, on the reverse strand, counting down.
GTTTTGACTAGAGTTGGCGTGGAACCGACAGGGGATGCATTCAACGCGATTATTTTGGATGAGCAATCGAAGCGACCTTATAATCCGATGGTAAATGCAGGTGCGATCGCAACCACCAGCTTAATTAAAGGTTCCGGGCCAACGGAACGCCTCAACCGAATGCTGGATATGTTCCAGCGATATATTGGCCGCGACGTGTTCGTTGACATTTCCGTTTTTACCTCAGAACGGAGTACAGGGCATCGCAACCGCGCAATGGCGCATCTGATGCTCAACTTTGGCATGATTGACCGCAACATTGAAGAGTCGCTGGATCTTTATTTCCAGCAGTGTGCTGTGATGGTGAATTGCCAAGACTTAGCGGTGATGGCGGCTACCCTTGCTAACAGAGGTATTAACCCGATTACAAAAGAACAGGCGGTGGATAAGCGTTACATCAAAGATATTCTGAGTGTGATGTATACCTGTGGGATGTACAACTTTGCAGGTGAATGGGCTTATAAAATTGGGATTCCGGCGAAAAGCGGTATTTGTGGCGGGATTATCGCCGTTGTACCCAATAAGATGGGCATTGGAGTTTTTTCGCCCCTGCTGGATGTGCGTGGTAACAGTGTGCGGGGGGTCAAGGTGTGTGAAGAACTTTCCCAACGGTTAGGTTTACATCTATTTGATTGTTCAGGTTAAGAGGGCATTGGGCATTGGGCATTGGGCATTGGAAAACTCTTCCCCAGTCCCCAGTCCGCAATCTCCAATTTAGCGATCGCCAAATTTTAAATTATCCCTTTTCGCGTGTCCGTCCAACCGTATGCAACCTCAACCAGCTGCACTGTGCCAATTTCTATTTGCTTTTCGTTCACCTGCTGACCACCAAGGCTTTGATAGAAATCGACTGCGGGGTTATCAGCCAAAACCCACACTAACATTGAACTAATATCTGATTGAAGCAGCCTTGTTGCTACGCTGGAAACTAGGCGATGCCCTAAACCTTGGCGCTGGTACTTCTCCAGAATATAGATAGCATACAACTCACCTTGATAAAGGCGATCGCTTGTCCGTTCTTGACCTCCATTGGCAAAACCAACTATTTGCCCAATTTCATCCTCAGCAACATAGGTGAAATTATCCTGAGCTATATTGCTCAAAATTTTTACCCATTTTGTCTCTCGTTCTTTATAGGATAAATCTGCCAGAAACTTTGCTGGCATTAAGTTGCTGTAGGTTGTCCGCCAAGCGTCTACATGCACTTTGGCGATCGCCCATGCATCGGTTAAGTTTGCTTCTCGGATCACCATCAGCGATCTCCTGGCAAGAGTTCGATATTTCTTTTCAGCTAGTTTACAACTCTTCTGCTTGGGGAAGCGGGAAGATTTCACCAGCCAAGTAAGCCTCAAAGTGTTTTTGGAAGTATAACCAGGAAGTCATATCTTCCCCATCTGTCAATGCTTTTGGGGCTTGTTTATATAAAGGAATACGGTTATTAATTTCGTCTTGCAGCAGTGGGGGCAGTTCTGTTAAACCATTGACTTTGCTACCAACAGCACTGTAGATCAGTTGACCGGGGCGATCGCTCATTTTCATCCAGGGAAGCCATTGACCAATTCTATCCCAACTCAGTTTGAGTTCAGAAACTGATTTAAGTGCTGGGTTGAATAAATCTGCGGTTGGCACTGTTAATTTAAACAATTCGGCTGCCTGATAAATTGGATTTGGGCTGTATTCGGCAAATTTGCGATCGTCTGCTAACGGATTGGGGTAATAGGGAAATATATCAAAAACGAAAGTTGTGCTGTCACCATCTACTTGGGCGGGGAAATTTCCCTCAAACTTACCCTGCACAGGATTATTAGCAACGTGAATTACTGGAACTGTCTCGCCTGTCCAAGGATTCTCCCATTTGGGTAAGACTTCATCTGTTTTTGGGTTGAGATAGTAAGTCAGTTCCCTAGAAGTAAAATCCCAGCTACCTTCTGCTGTGGGAATACATCGGCTAAGGCTCAATCCCAGGATCTTAAACAGGAGTTGTCTTTTTTCACCGGGGATAAAAGCGTAAATTTTACCTTTCCAAATTAGGAAAGTGGATTCGCTAGGGTCGAGGGAAGAACGAGTTTTAACCCAGTGCTGGGCTTCAAGTTCTTGAATTTGGGCAACCATCTAAAGTATCCTTTGTATTTGAAAGGGAGTTGGGAGTTAGGAGTTGGGAGTAGAGACGCGATTAATCGCGTCTGTTGGGAGTGGGGAATTGGGAATTGGGAGTTAGGAGTTAGGAGTTAGGAGTTAGGAGTGGGGAGTTGGGAGTTAGGAGTTTTATCTCCGGTTATCTAAAAGTCCTTAAAACCTCACCCTCTCCTAACGGACATCCCTCTCCTTACTAAGGAGAGGGACAGGTTTTGCGTAGCATAACCAGGGTGAGGTTTTCTTGGGCTATTCGATCAACCATAATTAAACTGGTTCAGAAAATTTCTCATCCAGACGCCGAAACAAAAACACCCAAAACGGTAGGGAACTATTAATCGCAATTAGTCGCACTAAATGACCAGTTGTGACAATTTCAACATTATGATTCAATGCCAGAGAAACCAGGATCATTTCTGCTGATCCTCCTGGTGCTGTGACTAGCAGGCAAGTTAACCAGTCCCAAGAGGTTAATTGCATCGCAAGTATAGCAGCGATCGCTCCGGCTATGAGAGTCATCGCCACAGACATCAAGGCATAGCCGATAGTCCGCTTCCTAAAGTTGGGTTTGTCTCCCCAATATTCACCAATAGTAATTCCCAGGAGCATTTGACCCAATAAGTTAATTAAAGGCGGCGGACTAAAACTAATATCACCCATAAAAGGCAGCAAATGTAGCAAAGGATTAAACCCGATACCAATCAACAATGCACCAAAGAAATCGCCAGCAGGAATTTTAAATAATATCGCTGGATAAACTACTAATCCAGTGATTAGCAGTACTAACAAGAGTAATCCTAGTTGAGATGGATCCAAATTGAGCCAAGCACCGTTGATTGGCAGGGTTTGGGGATAGTAATTACCAGCTGATGTCCTAGCGATGAGGGGAATTAGAAAAACTACTGAGGTGACGCGAATCGCCTGAACTAGAGCAACCAAGCTAACATTTTTATTGTAATCGGCGGCGATCGCTGCCATAATTCCTACACCGCCGGGAACTGTAGCCAGCATTGCTGTCATTAGGTTAGTTTTGCTGACGCGGGAGTAAATGTAACCAATACAGCTTCCACTCAGCAGCATAAACAAAGTCAGAAAAATAAAAATAGGAATACCAGAAGCAACACTAGCTAGATTAGCGTGGGCATTGGAAGCGCCGACAGTTAAGCCTACAAGTGCCATTCCCACTTTTCTAGCAGTGCGGTTAGGTTGCGGGAAATATTTATAAAAAATTCCACACCCTTGAAGAACCAGTGTACCAGCTGCAATCCCGCCAAATATCCAGGCAATCCTGCCAATTTGGAATTTTGCCAGGACTAAACCCAGAGGTAATGCCAGAAGCATTTCCAAGACAAGGACAATTAGTTGTTTTACAAATAGCTGTTGTTTGGTAACAACAGGATTTTCATGAGTGTGTTCTTCCAAGTTGGGAGCAACACTTACACTTTGATTCATCGATACAAGCTTTTTTATTAATTTAACTTATGTACTCAAACTAATGCGATCGCCCAAGATAACTAAGTCTAAATTTACCGCGTGTTGTATTCCAACAAAAATGCCTATAGAGAGAGGATAGGGGCACAATAATCACTGCGCCCCGACAAATAATTTGTATTCCTTTCAATCATTCAGCCGTTTAATCTTCGTCAAGGGCTGGGAAAGCTTCCTCAATCTGCCACAACCGATCTTTATTTTCAACAAACCAAATACGAGTTTCTGGAGTTAATTTACTCCAAATGTCTTCAACAGGGATGTGAGGAGATGCATATTGGTACTGCTGACCAAGTGATTTGAGATTATCCGCCACATCATGGGGAATTCCAAATTGTTCCCAGTCAACTGTGATACTTCTTCCCGAAACTCCGGCTGTGGGGTCAAAAACCAATTGTGCTGATCTGACTAAATCAGCAAAGTGTTTCGGTTTGAGTTTGGTGATCTCCTGAATTTGGAGTGATTCGTTATGCTCTTGAGACATGATCGCCGCAGTGGTAAGGATTAGGGGTATATTGAACTTACTGCCAGAGATTTTTATCCCAATATTTTTACTTTAGCGCAGAGCCGCTAACTTGATCATGACTAAATTTTAGTGCCGAGTGTAGGAACGCACAAAGTGAGTTTTGAGTGTCTGAGCGATCGCGGACATTACAACTGCTACTATAGAAACCGATATTGCTGCTATTCGGATTCTAGAATTATCTGCAAGTATTGCTACAAAAGCTAGAGCGATCGCTATCCCTATACAACTTTGTTTGACCGTATTTGTAACTTGATAAGCTCGATTGCAAGAACTACAAAGAAGTGTATGTTGCGAGAATCGGTCTAACGTGATCAACTTTTGAGTAAACTCGCTACTACCGACATTTTTACAGGTAGAATAACCTTGATAAAACGGCAAAGATGACCCAAATTTATCTAGCCACTTGCGATACTCAACCACCAAAGTATCAGATGTTTTGAGCGGTAAATACACTTCTTTAAGATTTTGTCCCAAACGTTCAATTTGTGCCTTTTGTTCAACGACTAATTGCAAATCACCTTCCAAGATTTTGTTTCGGATCAAGATGTGATCTAACCAGCGAGGCATCAGCTTTATTTTTGGGGGAAAAAAGTTACCATAATTTCTGAGTAGAATCCGACATCTATCCTTACCTAGTGGAATTGAATATAAGGCTGTGCCTCCAAACCTACCTTGCTGTTCATTACCCAATCTTTTGTAGAGAATCAAATTAGGAGCAATGAAATCTAATGAAATCCAAGGTTGATTAGGTGTGCGTGTATACCGCCACCTTCCCTTAATTCCCTGAATGTTGCTGTCAATGACTTCTATTTCCAGCGCTTGGGCATCTTTTCGACTTCCCAAGAGGCCATCATGGCTGATTGGAACGTGAGCTGGGTCAATAACGTTTTCAATAAAATAGCTTTGGTCGTAAGGTAGGTCACGTACATAATCTAAGCTGAAGCATTCCGGCTTTTCCCAATTTGGTAGAGATGGAATTAGCTCATCAATAGCTGTTTCGGCTTCCCCTGCCCACATCCAAATAATACCTTGAAGTTCCAAGACTTTAAAGGATGAAACGCAAGCATTTACCGGAATTTTCGCATCGGTTGGTAACTGAGGAATATGCAGACATTGACCATTATCGCCAAACTGCCAACCGTGGTATAAGCACTCTATTTTACCGTCAATAATTTGTCCATCAGAAAGTCTAGCTGCACGGTGGGGACAACGATCTGTTAAACAGATAAACTGTCCATTTTGGTCTTTGAACAAAACCAAGGGTTCATCGTACAAGGAAAAGCTATAAGGGCGGTTAGCTGGCAAGTCTTTCACGAAGGCGACGGGATACCAGCATTGTCTCCAGTTAAATTCTTGCTTCTCCTCAAGTGTCTCTAAGGTAGAAGTTGGTGTTGTCGCCTGTAGTGTCTTTGTTTCTAATGACATAGTTTTCTCCAGGTTTCTATGATTTTATATCTTTGGATTAGAAAATGCTTAGTCCCAGAGATATAAGACTCACTCAGAAACAGTTTTCACTCTAAATATAGAAGCTATCGTTACTAAACTTGCGATTTTCCCCTAAATGCAGAATTTTTTCTCTTAAAATCACGATTTTTTCGTTAAAGTCGTGATTTTTTTCTTAAAGTCGTGATTAGGAGTCACTGAGAAGCCCACACTCCTAAGAGTGAGTGTGGGTATGTCACAAGTCCCGAATGCGATCGCTGACAAAAAGGTAAGATATACATCTATGTGGTAGCGGTTAGACTAAATTCGATCTGGGGCGTTCAAAGTAATCAGAAGCATCCAAAATGGCAAAGAATAATCAGACTGTTCTGGCACTAACCTTATTAATCACAGCAAGTCTTATAGGTATATTTGCTGTTTTAAGCTGGATTGGATATTCCTTAACGCGGTCTAAGTCCGAGATTAAAAGCCCAGGAAGCACTGATTTAGTTAACACAACTACTAAGCCTAGCTCATTAAAGCAAGTAGAAATTACCACAGCCCGCAATGTCGATTACAGCCAGTTGCAGAAATATTTGCAAAGTAAAGATTGGCAAGAGGCTAACCGAGAAACTTACCTGAGAATGCTAGATGTTGCAGGGACTAGGGCACAAGCCGAGGGTGCTATTGCCAAAGACGAAATGAATGCACTTTCGTGTGTTGATTTAAAAACCATTGACAGGCTTTGGAGTACAGCCAGTGATGGTAAGTTGGGCTTTAGCGCTCAAGAAAAGATTTTGAGGGAACAAAAAAACGACTATCGCAAGATGTATGACGCGGTTGGATGGCAAACGTTAACAGGTGAGTGGCTGATTCAGTGGAATTATAATCAGCAAACTAAAAGATATGAGTATAAACCTGGTAAGGAACCAAACTTTAAAACTTTCCCCCCAGGACATCTGCCAACTGTGGAAAGAGGATATAATTTTGATGTTTCTCTTGATGCGCCACTCACAAGATGCGGTATTTAAGTTAGCACAACTTGAAGTGTTTCTTGCCAATCTAACTGCAATTGAGAGTGAGCATTGCCGCTATTAATGGCAATTTCTACCCAGCCGTGACTGCCAACTAAAGCGATCGCCTCTCCAACCTCAACATCACTATAAGTTTCACAGCCTGGTATACTCAAAAGTGTGGCTTGCACATACCAAGTTTTGCCTTGGACATAACTCCCTGGAATGTTGCTCACTAAGTTACCAAAGTGATCAATATATTGAATGCAACCTACTACACCAGTGGTTGTCTGTTTGCACTCGCCTACATCCAGTTTTACCAAACTTGCTGGATCTATTTCTTGTCCTAGCTGTTTGAGAAGAACACCACTAGCAAGACTAGCTCCCACTGGTGCAAAGATATCCCTACCGTGAAAAGTCTTGCTTGGTTGAGGAGTTCGCCAATAATTAAAATTTGTGAGTTCGACGGCTGCGATCGCTGGACTTTGACTGAGTACGCCACTGAATATACCATTATCTGGGCCTACTAGAAATCCTTGAGCAAATTCTACTGCGATCGCTCGTCGCTTGCTTCCCACACCCGGATCTACTATTGCCAGATGCACTGTCCCAACTGGGAAGTAGGGATAAGCATTCATCAGGCAAAACCTGGCTGCGGCAATGTCTTGCGGCGGAATTTGGTGTGTTAAGTCTACCACCGTCAGTCTAGGGTTAATTTGGGCTATGACTCCCTTCATTATGCCGACATAAACATTGCGATCGCTAAAATCGCTCAGTAAAGTCACGAGTGGTTGTTGATTTATCTGATTCTTGTACATAATTCTTAATCAAATTAATTCTATAAAAAAATACTTTTCTGTAACAACAGCTACAAAATATGTGTTATGTTATGAATACAAGACATAAAGTGAAAAATTAAAAAAGGTAATCACTATGAGTCAAAATAGACTACAAAGTGTGAGCAAAGGACAAGAAGCTCACAGAGCGAATATTCAAAAAAGCCTAGAGCATCGCTTGGAAGTAGCCAGAGCAAAGGGCGACGAACAACTGATTCGTCAACTAGAAGCTGAGATGAGGTATTCCAGCTAAATCAAGTTTTCAATGTTCATAGTTTTGTTGTGTAACCCGCTACGGCGGGTTTTTTATTTTTAGGGGTTTCCTCACACTTCCGGCTCAACACCCAATGCTCGTAACTGTGCTGCCAAGCGTTCAGCCCGTTGCAGGGCAGTTTCTTTGGCTTCTCGCTCTTGTTCGGCTCGTGAGCGTTCTTGTTCAGCTCGTAAGCGTTCTTGTTCGGCTCGTTCTGCACCAGTAGGAATCATATTCCCTGTGGCGTCACACCACCTCAGCCAAATATCCCGCTTACCTTCATACGCGCCTTCCCACAAACATAAACCTAGCTCAACTTCAGTTAGCCATTGCTCACTCATGGGTATGTATTGCCGCCCTTGCAACTCATACATCTGTAGAACTTCACCACCAAGTTGCCGAGTTGGGTCAAAGATAATGTAGTACATTACCCGCATCCTGGCATACTCTAAGATTTTCCGTCCTGTTTCATTGCCTTCTCGATTTGAAACAATTTCAATCACCACCTCTGGCGGTTTACCAAAGTCCCAGAAGAAATAAGAGCGATGCCGTTTTTCCCACCAGTTTTCAGCTACTTGTACATCCAGGCTCAAGAATACATCAGGCACAATCGGCAGTTGCTTGTTACTGGGAAACAACCCCACATTGGCGGCCACGAGAAACCCTTGGGCATTACTTGCCCCGTTCCAAGAACTGTAAAGGGTTTCTGTAAGTAATCTTTGTTGTTTTTCAGATGGTAGATTATCCAAGGGTTCATCGTCCTCTGTCACCAGATGACTAACATCTGGTAACAAATCTTCTGGTAATAAGCCAGCGTCTGTCAAGGTGATAGATTCACTCATAAGGAATTCTGGAGTAGCGGCTTAATTCTATTGTGGCAGCAACATCAATTTCCTTCACCTTAGCAGTAGATTTTCTACACCTACTGTTGTCGTCGTAGTTGCTACCTGGATAATCCTACTGTATTGACATCTGCAATTCCATACAGATTAGGAAGAGGATGATTTTGGCGTGAATATCGGCTCAATCCCCATAAGAAACCCCCTCTGCTTTCGTCATAGTAAAGTGATTACAAGCCAGAGAGGGTTCATTTTTTATTCTTGTATAGGCAGATTTTAAGGATAATGCTGGCAAAAAACCAGTTTCTCTGATTTAAAACTTGCAAAAACCTATGTTGTGTTTATCGAAACAGAATTTAGGAGTCAGTCGTCAGAATTCAGAATGAATTTTGACCGAAAAAGCGGATGAATAGACTCTTTTTAGACCCCCACCAAATCGTAGATTTGGTGGTCAACTTTCGTAGTGGCGGGTCCCAATCCCCGACTGATTGATTCTGATTCCTGAATTCTGACTTCTGAATTCTTCTTCAATTTAACCTGCCTACTCAGTTTAGCCTATTTCCAATCGGGAATCACGGCACCTTCTCCTTCTCCACCAATACCGATTCCAGTGTTAAATATTTTTGCATCAGTCAGATTGAGATCATTCATTGATGCTTGATAAACATTAGAATCGTTAATCGTAGCGCGAGTAAAATTTACCCCGTTGAGATTGGTTTGCTTCAAATTCACATTGGTTACATAAGCGGATGTTAAGTTAGCACCTGCCAAGTTTGCACCAGTTAAGTCAGCACCTTCGAGGTTAGCCCCTACAAGGTTGGCTCCTTGGAGCTTCGAGCCTCTCAAATCAGCACCAATTAAATGAGCGCCACTGAGGTTAGCTCCCGCTAAATCACACTTAATACATTCCCCAGTTGAAAGCAGCTTTTGTAAGTCCTGCGGATTCCCGGCTCTAACCGAGCTAGTGAACAATAGGGGAGTTGCTAAGGCCATGGCCGCTAATAGCTGGAGTTTCATAATTTTCCCCCTTAATAATCAAGTTGCGTCCGTTCTGTCCCTCACAACTCTATTATCTCACTAAACTTCGTGAGGTCAATCTATCTATCTCCTCAGAAGTTGGTTGTGATCTGAAACAGCGATGATAGCGAGGAATAAAATGCTATTTATGCTCTTTTTGTCCGATTTTTAGTTGATAAACCTTAAAAAACGCCAGTGTTAAATCACTGTTAAATCTTTTTAAAAGTTTGCACTACTCGCCATAAACGGGCTATTTTGATAAGTATTTATACTTTATCCAAATAGAATTCAGTTGGGTATTCTGACTCCTGAATTCTGTTTAGATAAAAACTGGAAAAGCCTACAGATGAAGCCTAATGCTGAAACTAGAGGCTTGATGGAGAAAAAAATTTTAACCCTGCCCGTAAAAAGGCTAATAATAAAATTGCGTTAAGTCACGGACACCTAAAAAATTTTGGGATGTTACTTATGCTCAGACGCTTAAGCCGCCCTAAAATATCCTTGGTGGCTATGCTTGTGCTTGTTATATGCTTTACTCTGGTAAGTGTGCGTTCACTTGGGCAAACAATTATGACATCAGCACCCCAACTACTCACCGATCCATTTTTGCAACTGCCAACTGAAACCTCAGTGCGAGTAGTTTGGTTTACTGAGTTTGCTGGTGTTAATCACACAGTAACCTACGGGGAAAATCTCAAACACACTGCTAAGGCAGATACTACTAAACTCAGTCGCACGCGTGAAGACCAAGAGTCAAAAGTTGCAAACCAAACCAAAGACGGTCAAGTTTATCAAAAACCCGTCCAGCGTGATATTTGGCGACATGAAACTGAGGTGACTGGATTAACTCCTGGTTTGCGGGTAAACTATCTTGTCACGAGTGTGCGAGAAGACGGCGAGAGTGTTAGCAGTGATGTTTTTAGCCTCGCAGCTACTCCAAAACCGGATACACCATTAAAAATTCTGCTGACCTCTGACCATCAATTAAAGCCAATGACATCGGCAAATCTGCAAAAGGTGGTAGAAACGGTTGGACGAGTTGATGGGGTGTGGTTTGCCGGTGATTTGGTCAATGTTAGCGATCGCGCCTCAGAATGGTTTGATGATCATAGTGGTGGGGCGTTGTTTCCCGGTTTACAAGGTCGTGCCAAATATGAAATGACGCACGACGGTGTTAAGACAACCTACACTGGTGGAGAAATAATTCAACACGCACCCATGTTTACTTGCATTGGCAATCATGAAGTTATGGGGCGCTTTGCTAGGACGGGAAGTTTAAATGGTGAATTTGATGATACGATTCCGCGTGTCGTTGCTCAAAAAATCTACCAAGACAAATCTTTAATAGATAATTCTTTTAATACTAATACCTACGAAGAGATTTTCTCTTTACCAAAAAGTAAAGAGGGTGGAAAAAGGTATTATGCAGTTACTTTTGGTGATGTGCGTTTGGTCGTGCTGTACGCTACGAATATGTGGCGCACTCCCAACTTAGATGGAAAGCGTAAGGGTAGATATCAAGAAGCAGAAAAGGATTTAAATAATCCTGAAAATTGGGGTTATGGACAGTTGATTTATGAGCCAATTGCTAAAGGCAGCAAGCAGTACAATTGGTTGGAGGCAGAACTGAACAGCCCTGAGTTTAAAGAAGCAAAATACAAAGTTGTGATGTTTCATCATCCGCCTCATACTCTGGGTGATAATATAGTTCCGGCTTATACAGAACCAGTACAGATAATTGAACGGGATAACAGCAATATCAAAGCAGTGCGTTACGAGTACCCCAAAGACGCAGATTATATTATCCGCGATGTTGTCCCAATACTTGAAGCAGCTAATGTGCAATTGGTATTCTATGGACATTCCCATTTGTGGAACCGCTTTGTTAGTTCCAGTGGAATGCACTTTCTGGAAACATCTAATGTGGGCAATACTTACGGTGCTGCTTGGGGTGACAGAAAGCGAGAAGTGCCAATTGGATATCAAGAGGATTATGTTAAGGTTGGTGATCCCAATGGTTTAGAACCGATAGTGCCAACAATTTCTCCCTTGCTGGGTGAAGATGGCAAGCCAATGCCTTATATTACGAGTAATGATATTACGGTTTTCAGTATTTTTGATACGGGGACAGGTACAATAAGTAGTTATCGCTTTGATACCCGCAAGCCTGATTCGGAAGTGTTGAAGTTTGATGAATTTAAGTTGAATCTTCAAAAGTAACGCGATCGCTGGTCAACATGAGCGATAAATTTTTGATATCCAAAGAAGACTACATAGTTAACTCTCTAGCTCATCATTATCATCAATGAGGTTGTAGCTATTTAGGACTTACGCAAAATATCTCTGAAACTCTGATTTCCAGCGAATTTCAGATGCCTGCGGCGGGCTGCGCCAACGACGGAAGCCGCCGCTCCGACAACTCTTGTGTGTACTCTGCGCCTCTGCGGTTCGTTATTCCCTAACTCATGTATAAGTCCTATATTTATAAAATTGCATCATCGGCAGATTCACCATTTCTGTAACCAGAATCAAGTAAGGAACAGTGTCAGTGTCCTATCTGTCCTATCCTGGAGATGGATAAATAGTGTTGTGGGTGATAGTGTGTTTTTCAGCGTTGTGATACCGACTTATAATCGCCAACCAATTTTAGAAAAGTGCCTCCGCGCCTTAGAGATGCAGGAGTTAAGTCAGCCAAGTTCGATTACTAATTACGAGATTGTTTTGGTGGATGATGGTTCTACCGATCGCACATTGGATTGGTTGACAGAACACAAAGAGGAGTTTCCCCATGTACGCTGGTTTCAACAAGACCATGCTGGCCCAGCTGCGGCTCGAAATTTGGGGGTAGAACAGGCGCAGGGAGATACAATTATCTTTATTGATAGCGATCTAATAGTGCTGCAAAATTTCCTGCAAGCCCATGCGGATGCACTAATGCAGGGACAGGAGAAATTGAGGAGCGATCGCCTTTTCACTTACGGAGCAGTTATTAATACTTGTAATTTCAATAACCCAACTGCTGAACCGTACAAAGTCACAGATTTTTCAGCAGCTTTTTTTGCTACGGGAAATGTAGCAATACCTAGACATTGGCTAGAGAAAGCCGGGCTTTTTGACACCAGTTTCCAACTCTATGGCTGGGAAGATTTAGAATTAGGTGTGAGGCTAAAAAAACTAGGTTTGACACTAATTAAATGTCCAGAAGCGGTAGGATATCACTGGCATCCACCATTTAACTTAGAGCAAATTCCCCGATTGATTGACCAAGAAATTCAACGCGGACGTATGGGAGTTTTATTTTATCAAAAGCATCCCATACGGGAAGTGCGAATGATGATTCAAATGACTTGGCTGCATCGCTTACTTTGGGGTATTCTTTCGCTCAATGGTGCGCTAAATGAAAGAACAATGGCTCCATTTTTGCAATGGCTAATTAATTTAGGTAAACCGCAATTAGCGTTAGAAATCGCCCGAATTTTTCTCAATTGGTACAACGTGAACAGTGTTTATCAAGCTTATGCCGAAATGCAGCAAGTATCGTGATTCAAAAGTAAGGAGTACAGAGTTAGGTATAACACACAAGTAAAATTACAAAATCCCTTTTCCTAATACCTTACGCTTCAAAACCAGTATCCGAGGTCTTGCTCCTGTACCTGAAAAACCTAAACCTTCGCGGAAGATTTCTGGCATATAAAATCGTGCCTCGCTATCCTTTTCCTTATCTTCGTAAATAACCCCCATTTCCTCTAGCATTCTTACTGTCGGCTGATCCATTTCAAACTGTTCTACTCCAAAAGGAATTTTTCGTTCAGAAGGGGGATATTTAGGTAGTGTTACCTCAACCCAAGTTTTGAAAGATGGATATTCTTCCTTGGCTTCTTCCACCTTCTTTTCACTACATGGCTTAAGAGCGCGGCGAATAGCTTGAGGAGGTAAAATACGACTCGTAGACCACTTTTCAAATTGTACTTCTTTAGTTCTTTCTACAGTAATATCGGCTGCGTGGTACAATAAACGAACAATATCTCTGGCCTGAAGCCTACCATTAAAATCTGTCAAAGCTGCAAATATCCAGGAAGCTGTATATGCTTCTTTAGAGTTATCTGAACCTAGCCTTTTACCCCATAATTTTTCTAATCGCTCTATAATATTCTGTTTATTTAAACTGCTAATCTCTGCTAGCGAGGCATCTATTACTTGAGACTGGCTACATATCCAAAAGACTAAACGCAGAAAAGAATCTTGATCCCAAGATAGATCATAAGAAAGGTAAAGATTTTCAAACTGTTTTAAGTTTTGAGTAATTGTATAACGCAGGAAATCACGGCGCAGAAAAATTATTATCCCAAGATTAGACTGCCTAATTTCCGATAACCTCTTTGGCAAATCATCAATCAGAGCTTTTAAAGCAATTTTTTCTTGATTGCTGGATGCAATGTTTGGGAATATATCCTCTAATCCATCAAACAGAAAGATAATACGTAAGCCTCTATCTTTCAAATCACGATTTATGATGCTAAGAATATTAGGACTATGTGTTTCAGGATTCACACCTATAGCTTTTGCAATTTGACCAATCCAGAATTCCGTCCATTCTGGTTCACTCCAGTTTTCAGCGGCAATTGCTCTTTTAATTCTATCCACATATTCTGAAGGTAGAAACTCAGGAACAGTGTCTCCCAAAGCTAATCTTGCCTCGTTTCTAGCTTCGTTAATCACACTTTTTGCATTATCTTTAATATTACTTGATTCCAGGAAAGGGAAGATATATGTTTTTAGCTGTGATTCCTGAATTGTATTATCTATACGATTCAAAAAACTTTCCCAGTATTTAAAACGTGACAACTGTATATAGTTAAACGTTTTTCCTGCACCTTTAGCTCCAATTGATACAACATGAGGTAATTCATCTCGAAAATTAGTCGCTAAATTCTTCAATGGTTCTGTTACTAATAAATCTTCTCCCCGCCCTTGTTCAGCATACTCATATTGCTGACATAAATCTCTGAGCCTACAAACCTCAACAATTCCCTGATGCTCTTTTATAGATTTTGACTTCAATTCCTGATCATTGGTTATAAACAACTGTTCTTTAGCCCACTCCTTTGCTATATTCATCACTGAAGTTGGACTTAGTTTTAAACGCGCATCTTCCCAATTATTAATGTATAGTAATTCTTGGGAAAAATAGGTTTCTTTGATATCCAATCTTGTAGCATATAAATTATCTTCTTCTGACTGTAAATAAGCAGATTGCAATCGCACCAATGCATCTTCAACCGCAGGTAATAATCTCAATTCTGGCGTTAGCATACTAATGATCAAAGACGGATCGTAATATCTTTCATCATTTACACTTGCCTCTGACGGTGCTACTCTAGCAATTTGTTCCAGAACAAGACTTGTACCTCTCACTGATTGATCGTTGATTGTGGTGATCAGAAAACGTTGAATTCTTGGATCAAAAATAATAGGACTTGATATTTCACTTAAACCCGCTCTCAAATCAATTAATACATAGTCAGCACCAACAGCCTTACCTAAACTATGAATAGCATTACCACATTCCCAAGCTCCATCTGGACTTCTTACCAAGTGTTCAGGCAGAATAGGTGTATCTAATAGTTCTTTATCTTCAAGACAAGCAGGTAGAAAATAAACTGTTGCTTTACCTTCGTACTTAGCAGATTTTTTAACTTCCCGTGCAAATAATGAAAGTGCTTGTTCTCTTTCGATAGGAGAATAGTGGTAAACTTCGAGGAAATCAATGAAAGAAACTGCTGGTTGTTGTTTTTCAAAAGCGTTCCAATAAGTAAGACCAGGAGCTTCTAAATCAGCATCAATAACTAATACAGTTGTAGACTTATCTATTTCTTTAGCTCTATCTAGTAAAGCAAAAAGATGTGCTGCTAAATTCAATGTTCTACCAACACCACCTTTAAAGGAATAGAAGGCTATTAAAGTAGGTTTTTCAATATATGCTTCTGGAAGTTTAACTGGTTTGACTATTACCATTTCTGCTTCTGATTCACTATCTAAATAAGCAATTTCTTCCCAGAATGGACGCACATCAATATCACTTTTGTAAACTTCTTCCCCAGAAAAAAATTCTACCGATAATGTGGCATCACCAAGGGTAAAATAAATAATAGATGACTCTTGTTGATACCAATCTTTGAACCATCCTTTTAAAGCATTCTCAGCATTTTCTCTGTTTTGATCACTAATAAGATATATTTCTAAAGCATCTGAGTAACAGCGAATTTTTACTACCCCTTCTGGTAATTTAGTACCATAGTTAGTTTTATGTCCAATAGTTCTCCTTACATCAAGCCATGTGAGTAATTTTGGCGATTTTGGTGCATTCATAGTCTTTCAATTTCTCCCGCAATCCATTTTGATATTGCTAGTAATTTATTCTCTATATCTTCATCGCTTGCTTTTTGTTTTTGACTAACTATAGAAATTACTTTTCCTCCGTACCGCCACATTTGGTTGATCTGTCCACTATTTAATTTTCTCTCTTCTTTATTATTCCTAGTATCGAATACTTCACTAATAAATATTTCAGGTATATTTAAAGACCCTCCTGCACCTAAACAGTCTAATAACTTATTTATATTATGTTGACATTCAGCAATATCTGTACACGAATCACTACGCTTATGCCCTTTCCTCTTCATTAAAATTGTCTTAAGACCACATTCAACGGCATAAAATAAGAGTAATCGATGGGCATTAGTTCGAGATGTTTCCTGAGAATTTTTATAAGCACACAGATTTTGATACCATGCTTTTTCCATTTCCCGATCTGTAAAAGGTATTGCCATTAAGCTATTTTTACTTCGGTTAAATACGAATTTACTCACTTATATTATGTCAAAATCGCCCCACCCATCAATCGCTCATACCGATATTTCAACTCTTCTTTCATCAAATACCAACGCTCTAAAGTTGCATCCATTTCTATAATTTTCTCGGCTGCTTGCCGTGCTAAAAGTAAAACTTCTTCATCCTCAACCAAACTTGCTAAGGTAAAATCTGGCACTCCAGATTGACGAGTTCCCAGTACTTGCCCTGGCCCACGAAAACGCATATCCATCTCAGAAATGAAAAAACCATCCTGAGATTGTTCCAACACTTTCAGCCGTTGTTGTGCATCAGGACTTCTGGAACTGCTCATCAACAAACAGTAGGACTGAGCCGCGCCACGACCGACACGCCCTCGCAGTTGGTGCAGTTGCGATAAACCAAACCGCTCTGCATTTTCAATGAGCATTACTGTAGCATTAGGTACGTCTACACCAACCTCAATAACGGTAGTAGAAACCAAAATTTGCGTTTGATTATCACGGAATTTGGTAATAGCCTTATCCTTCTCGGCTGAACTCATGCGACCGTGTAGCAACCCCACTTGAAAGTCGGGAAAAACGCTTTCTTGTAACTTTTGATGCTCCTCTACAGCCGATCGCAGATCCAGTTTTTCTGATTCTTCCACTAACGGCAAAACCACGTAAACTTGTCTACCTTGG
The DNA here is from genome assembly GCF_036917755.1 of Nostoc sp. GTDB lineage: Bacteria > Cyanobacteriota > Cyanobacteriia > Cyanobacteriales > Nostocaceae > Nostoc. Next base: position 83,511 of record NZ_JBALFC010000036.1, on the reverse strand, counting down.
GCAATTTCTCGGCGGATCAAGTCGTAAGCATGGTTGCGTTGCTGACCCGATAGCACTGTTGTCTGAATCTTTTGCCGTCCTGGTGGTAACTCATCAATTTGGCTGACATCCAAATCCCCGTGTATCGTCAGTGCTAAGGTTCGGGGAATCGGGGTAGCTGTCATAGTTAACACATGGGGTTGCTCACCTTTTTGCTGTAAACGCGCCCGTTGTTCTACACCAAAGCGATGCTGTTCATCTATCACCACTAACCCTAGTTGCTGGAAGTTTACGGGGTCTTGAATCAAGGCATGGGTTCCCACTAACAGAGGTAATTCACCAGTTGCTAACTGAGAATGTATTTGTCTTCGTTTAGCAGTTTTGGTGGAACCTGTCAGTAATTCCACTGGTAAATGCAGTAAGTTAAACCAACTAACTAACTTGCGATAATGTTGTTCTGCCAAAACTTCTGTGGGAGCCATCAGCGCTGCTTGATAGCCTGATTGAATTGCTGCGAGGATAGCTAGCACCGCAACAACCGTTTTACCGGAACCGACATCACCTTGCACCAAACGATTCATTGGCACAGGTTTTTGTAAATCGTTGAGAATATCATTGAGAACTCGTTGCTGTGCGCCAGTGAGTTGAAAAGGCAGTATTTCGTGAAATTTCTCTACAAGTTGACCGCGTGGAACAAGGATGGCGCTAGTTTGAATCGCCCTTGCTTGCTGCTGACGTTGCAATAACCCAAGTTGCAGGTAGAAAAATTCATCAAAAACTAGACGACGACGGGCAACTTGCAGGGCGGCGCTATCGCTGGGAAAATGGATATTAGCGATCGCATCTTTCAATTCCATCAAACCATACTTCTGTCGCAAACCACTTGGCAGAGGGTCTTTCATCTGAGCCGCAGCTGGTAAAGCCGCAATTACCGCCTGTCGCACTGTATTCGCCACCACGCCCTCAGTCAGTCCATAAATTGGCACCACCCGCCCAATATTCAGCGACTCAATCGAATCTCCTGGATTTGCCAAAACCTCTAGTTCTGGATTATCCAGTGTCAAGCCGTATTTACTTTCTTTCACCAACCCACACGCCGCCAGAATACTACCTACTGGATAACGGCGTTTTAAACTTTCTTGCCAAGCGCGACTGCTAAAGCGCGTACCTGCGTAAAAACGACCAATTTTGATTTGACCACTGTTATCTTTGACGATTAGTTCTAAAATTGATAATTTCTGATTTTTGGGACTACTAAAGCAGTTGCAACGCTTCACTGTAGCGACTATTGTCACCGTTTCACCCGCCTGTAACTCGCGGATATTTACCTGACGTGCATAATCAATGTGGTCACGGGGATAGTAGAAAAGCAAGTCGCGGACGGTGTGTAAACCAAGCCGTGCCAAATTATCAGCTTTTTTAAAGCCTATTTCTGGTAAATCACTGAGTTTTTGATCAATTTTCGGTGCAAGCCTCCGACTAACCTCAGAGATGATTTTAGATTTTGGATTTTGGATTTTGGATTGATAAATTCTCCCCTGCTCTTCTGCTCCTCTGCTCCCCTGCTCCCCCTGCTCCTCTTGCTGTAGTTGGGAGAGATACCTGCGAGTCTCTGCTACTAAGTGTTGTCTTTGTTCCAGTGCTAGATGTGGATAACTAGCAAATTGCACCGCTAGTCCTTGCCAACGGCGGCGTTCAGTTTGGGGTAAGCCTGTTGGGAATTTGCCCAAAGTTAGGCTCAGAAATTCACTGAAGCGGTACTGTCTGCCCACCAAGTCTGTAAAGCCATGTTCGGCTTCTATTGCCAAGGCTTTGTGCAATCTTATCCAGTCTGGTTTTTCATTAGTCATTAGTCATTGGTCATTAGTCATTGGTCATTAGTCATTGGTCATTGGTCATTGGTCATTTGACTCTGGACAATTGGACTTTGGACAAATGACTAATCCTCAAACCAACTAGCACGCCATGCAGCTTCAGCTTCAGCGATCGCTCTTTCCCGATGTTTCTTTTGATACTCTCGTCCTAGCTTGTTTAGCTGAAGTAAAATACTGCGGATTTGTCTGCGCTCAGACGAGAGTGTTACATCAGCAAATTCAATTTCCCCTAGCCGCAGGTTAATAGCCATGATTTGCGTCAGTCCAGAATCTTCTGACTGCTGCTCATTTTCAATTTCAATTACTAAGTTTAATAAGTTGGGTGGCCCTGGCATTACCTCGCCAGACGCTTCTGATGCCGCCGCCGCCGCTGCTAAAATCGGTTCTGGCAATTTTTTGGGCAATATCCCAGCTTTTTGTAATAAAAGATTAGCATCATGGGAAAGTTTTTTCAGTATCTCTTGCGTGACCTCTTCTAAGTTCTGTTGCCATTTTGCCAGTTCTATAGGATTAGAGGTGTCGGCGATAAGAGGCTCAGGAATAGATGTGCCCAAAATCACAGGAGTTTCTCCCTCATTTCCCCCATCTCCCTCATCCCCCTCATCTCCCTCATCCCCCTCATCCCCCTCATCTCCCCCTATTTCCTCACTTTTAATATAAGTGAGCAATTCCTCAGCTGCCAGTTGACCCAACTTGCGGATGGCTTGTTGCAATTGTTGACGCTGATTCAATGATAAATGCAGGAAGTTTTCGGGATACCCTTGAGTACAAAGGTGGTAACTCGCCAAAATCAACTGTTTTCGTACAGCTAGCCCCAAGGTGTTTAGATAACTAGCATAAGCGGTTTGTAGTTCTACTGCGATCGCCCGAATCGCTTCTTTGAGTGCTGCAATATCCCGTTCAATTCGCTCGATTGCTCTTGCCATATCTTTTCGTTCTTGCCCATGTGAACTCTTACATAGTACAAATGTACGAATTTCTTTTAGTATAACTTTCCAGAGGATTTTAGATTTTAAATTAAATGCGATATTTGGCGTCTTTCCTAATAAAATACAGGTCAGGCTATTTGCTTGACCTGTTTGGTAAAGAGTCATTAGTCATTAGTCCTTTGTCCTTGGTAAAGACTAATGACAAATGACCAATGACCAATGACTAAATATTACTTACTGCCCATTTGTGCAGCGACTTCATCAGCAAAGCTAATTTCTTGCTTTTCAATGCCTTCGCCCAGTACATAGCGGACAAAGCGACTAATTTGAATGTCTTCGCCTAATTGCGCCTTCACTTGCTTCACCAAGTCTTCCACAGAAATACTTTGATCGCGAATGTAAGGCTGATCTAGCAAAGCCAATTCTTTCAGGCGTTTTTCAATCCGTCCCTGAACAATCTTTTCTTTGATGTTATCTGGCTTGTTCGCCAAATCATCCTTGCCCATTTCAATGTCTTTTTCCTTTTGGGCAATTTCGCTAGGGATTTGGTCTACACTCACATACTCGACGTTTGGGCAAGCTGCAACTTGCATTGCAGTGTTCCGTGCCAAGCTTTGGAACTCTGAATTAGCAGCCGCTCCCTCAGTTTGGGAACCCAGTTCTACCAATACACCAACTCGGCCACCAGTGTGAATGTAGCTGTCTACTATACCTTGTGTGCCCTCTGCTATTGCAAAATTGACAAAGCGACGCACTTGGATATTTTCACCAAGAGTGGCAATAGTTTGCTTGATGAATTCTTCTACAGTCCCACTTTCATGATCAATATAGGGTTGAGCCAACAAAGACTCAACGCTATCAGCTGTCGCTGCTTGCTTTGCTAGGTTCTTAACTAAGGCTTTAAAAGCCTCGTTACGAGCAACAAAGTCAGTTTGGCAGTTGACTTCTATGAGTACACCCACCCGACCAGCAGGCTGAATGTAGGTGTCCACTAGACCTTCTGCCGCAATGCGATCGCTTTTTTTTCCCGCCGTAGAGATGCCCTTTTTCCGTAGCCAGTCTACGGCTTCTTCTATGTTGCCATCAGTCTCTTTCAGAGCATTTTTGCAGTCCATCATGCCCGCACCAGTTTTTTGGCGTAGCTCTTGGACGAGTTTTGCAGATATTTCCGCCATGTTGCCTCAATTCCTAACTTGACCTCGAGTTTTAATCGCTCACCGAATTTTAGATTTTAAATTTTGGATTTTGGATTGAAGATTCAAAATTAAAAAAGTCTGAAGCCCCCGAAATTTAAACGCGAGAATAAATCTAAAATCCAAAATTAAATGACAGAGCAACTGACTTAATTGCTGGGGTCAATCTAAAATCTAAAATCCAAAATTGTCTCACGGGTGTTGAGTATTTCTATCTTACTCAGGGCTGGGGGAGAAAAAATAATGAAATTATAAGGTATGAGTTTTTTCGCCTCTACCTTAGCCTACGAGTTGCCGCAGGCTAGGGCGGCTTGCTGCTATTATGCCAGCCACCGCCCTCCTTCGGACATTTGCTTCACCCCTACTTTACTTATTCCTCAACTTCCTCGTCGGGAATTACGGCATCAGTATATTCGCTTTCTTCGTAGTCTTCGTCATACTCACCGCCTTCGTAATCTTCGTCATACTCTTCAGCATCCAGCTGACCGTGACGACCTTCATAAATGGCATCCGCCAATTTTCCGACTATCAGCTTAATTGACCTGATAGCATCGTCGTTTGCTGGGATGGGGATATCTACTACATCTGGGTCACAGTTTGTATCCAGCATAGACACAATCGGAATATTCAGCTTTTGGCATTCTTGAACTGCGTTATATTCCCGGCGTTGGTCTACAATTACCACGATATCGGGCACTTTCCGCATTGTTTTAATGCCGCCCAAGTATTTCTGAAGCTTGGTCATTTCCCGACGCAGCATTGAGGCTTCTTTCTTCGGTAATAAATCTAGTGCGCCAGTTTCCTCACGGCGTTCTAAATCTTTCAGGCGGTCTACCCGTGTTTTGATGGTTGCCCAGTTGGTCAACATTCCGCCCAACCAGCGTTGGTTAATGTAGTGGGAACCGCAACGGGTGGCTTCTTGGGCAATAATTCCAGCTGCTTGCCGCTTGGTGCCGACGAAAAGAAATTTCTTCCCTTGTTCTGCGTGCGATCGCATATAGTTGTAGGCATTATCCATCAACTGGGCAGTTTGCACCAAGTCGATAATATGTACACCATTGCGGGAAGTGTAAATGTAAGGAGACATTTTTGGGTTCCAACGCCGGGTCTGATGCCCAAAGTGAACCCCCGACTCCATCATTTGAGCCAATGAAACGACTGGCATATATTTTTTAACTCCGATTCGGGTTAAACCTCCATCCAAGTGCATTTCCCAACTGGAAACACCCGAATTCTTAGATGTGCGAGATTAGTTAACCATACTAGGTTAACATACTATGTTGACATATAAGGTTGACCTATTAGGAAGAGTTGTTGTTGGTTGACAGAGTGAGGGCGAGAAAATAGCGTTGCCCACTCAACAATTGAGCAGCGCTATGGTTATAGTAATGAAAATCTTGCTGTTTTAAACGCCTTCAGCAGCGATCGCCACGCTCATTTATAGTAAAAAATACTCACTATAAAAAGCTTTCCCCTTTCCCCTTCTTTTTCATACGCTGGCGTTACTGAATATTATCGGGGTCTACATTGAGCGATCGCAATCTTGCCTTTAACTGTTCTATCTGCAATTCTGCCTGTTCTGCGCGTTGGCGTTCCTGTTCTGCTCGTTGGTGTTCTTGTTCTGCTCGTTGGCGTTCCTGTTCTACCAGTTCTTCTGCCTGCTGTCTTGCTAAAACTTCCTGCCCTAAAGCCTCTGCCAGTTCATCAGGGATCAGTAATTTTTCCCCTGTATCCTCTCGATAAAACCCAATTAGCCTTCCCTCAACCACCAAACGCAGTTGTAACGGTTCACTACGTCCATCTTGTATGGGTTCGTAGATATCTCCCCGCAGGCGATAGCCACGTAACTGTTGTTCTACCCACTCGCCTTTCGGGTCAAATAGCCAGTATTCTTTGACACCTAGCTGCTCATAGAGGGTCTTTTTGAAGATTTCGTCTTGTCCCTTAGTACCAAAGGATGTCATTTCAAAAATAACTGTAGGTACTTGACCCTCTTCCCAGATTTTATAGTTGTCCCGACCGCCGGGTGCAACATCAAAAATCACCATCACATCTGGAGCTACCCGCAACTTGGGAAAGCCTTGTGCATAGTAAAGAAATTGATTTCCCAATACTGTTGCCTGACGATTTGCCACATACTGTTTCAGGACTTCCAAGGTAGTTAGCAAGGCATAAAGGTGATCGTAGGTTTCTGCCACTGGTTGACCATCAGCACTGGGGTAGAAAATTTCTGATTCGACACTAACAGGTAGAGTAGCCGTCATGGTTGTAAAATCAGTGCTACGAGATTATTGTAGAACAAATGTACCTCTCCCTAACTTGAAATGTGCAAGCTTTTCAAAATATAACTAGATAACTCACAAAATCCTTCCCCTTCGGCAGCAGTGGTAATATAAGCAGGCTGATATTTTAACTGATTCATATATTCCAGCACGTTTGCCACGCCTACAGAAATAGGAAAATAACGCCGATCAAATAAACTTTCATCATTGGGGCTATCGCCAACAGTGACAATTTCTTCTGGTGAATACTGGGGCAAATATTCGCGCAATACCTGCAACAATCCCACAGCTTTATCTTGCCCTTGGGGTTTAATGTGACACTGGACGTTGCTATAGGTAAATCCCCAGCCCATTTGTTGACAGAGATTGTCTAGGGTTTGTAGTTGGTCTTGACGCAAACCAGCTACATCAAAAGTCCAGTCGGTGATGCGAAAGCGATTATCAGCAGATTCTTGGATTTGGGGAAATTTAGTTTGTAAATTCTCAAAAGTCGTAGCCAAGTGCTGGCGATGTTGAGCTAAATCAGGAATGGGTGTTAAGACTACTGGTTTCTGGTTCCCCCCAAGTGGAAAGTACAAACCGCCATTTTCTGCGATCGCACCGGCGACTGGCATAATTGCACTCAATCCACTCACCCACCCAGCAGAACGTCCTGTGACAATCAACACCTTAATGTCAGCTGTTGCTAAATCCTCTAAAGCTTGCAGCAGTGCGGGAGTAAATTTTCCTCGCGTAGTTAGGGTGCCATCCATATCTGTGGCTATCAGCCGAATATTGCTCAGGCTAGTAGATGAAATCTCAGACAGGGCAGGGAGGCTCTGGTGTCTGGACATACGCGGTTTGTAAAAGGCTGTAAAGAATATTAATCATACAGCAAGATGGCATTGAAGATTTGGGCATCCTAAACATCAGGAGTCAAGTTTTTCAGTTTTCCAACCATGCCCACTTCGATCTTTCTTGCCCTACCCTCCGGGACAAAGACTAAAAAGCCATCCCAGGAAGTGCCAGCAAGTAATCCTCAAATACTACCAATAATGGTAGTAACCTCTGGAGTACTGGCTTTAGCCGTGATTGCTTTGATTGTGTATAGTAAGCTCCAGATCAATAAGCTGGAGAAAAAACTTAAGTTTGAACAATTCCGTGCGCGAGAACTAGAGAAAAAATTTAAGCTGGCGCTGGAAACAATTCGCAAAATGGAAACTAATCCCGATTTGGTCAACTCACGGGACTTTAACCTAGATTATCTGCGAATGCGGATGGCAGAGGAGGTCTTTCATTTTACAATCCTTAATCAAGTGAAGATTCAGATCAAAGAGAAAATTACTCAAGCCCTGCGTCCAAATCAAGCACAACTTGGATCAGTCGGAATTGCTAATAGCGCTGGACGGCAAGTAGATGAAATTTTTGATGTCGAGTATGAGACTGGTAGTGCAGGTAACTCTGCCAAGCGAGTGCTGTTTCGCATTCAAGTCCGGTTAACGAAGTTACCGACACAAGCAACTTCTGCGACTATTAGTCAAATTATTGACTGTATAGAAACTTACCTAAGCCCGATAGAAAACGAAGATAGTTGGCAACCAATAATTCAAGGTCGGATTGCTACCATGCATTGGGATCAAAAGGCTAAACCTACGCCTCTATTGGTGCTGGAACAATCGAATGAAGGGGTGAATGTGACTTTTCGTACTAGTCGCCAACCAAATGCCCCAACTCCGCCAAATCCAACTGGAATGAAAAAATCAGGCTCGACTAAATAATAATTATGGCTGTCATTAGTCGTTAGTCATTTGTCCTTTGTAGATACAAATGACCAATGACATAGAAGCTTTGTGCAAGGTAGGATAACCCTTATGAGTAAATAGACTATGTTTATTTGCGTCACAGCTTAGTTATGAGTTATGATTCCTCACTTTGGAATCATGACTGAATAGCTGTATTTGGGGAATTACGGGTTAAAAGACCATCTTCCATTTCTACGATGCGATCGGCTATGTCTAAAATGCGGTTGTCGTGTGTCACTAATAAGATAGTAGTTCCCTGATTTTTGGCTAGACTCTGCATTATTTCCACAACATCGCGTCCTGATTGTTTATCTAATGCTGCTGTTGGTTCGTCTGCTAGCACTAGTGGGGGACGATTCACTAGGGCGCGAGCGATCGCAATTCTTTGTTTTTGTCCACCAGAAAGATTGTCTGGGTAGTAATCTACTCGTTCTTCTAGACCAACTGACCCCAGCATGGCTTTTGATTTAGCCACTGCTTCTGTTTGAGAAATATGATCATTCAATTCTACCGCCATTTGCACATTTTGCTTCGCTGTCAAGAACCCTAGCAAATTGTGAGCTTGGAAAATATAACCAATGTTGCGTCGCATCTGCACTAGTTTGCTTTGACTGACGCCAACGAGTTCTTCACCTAAAAATTTTAAACTTCCTTCTTGTACAGATCGTAAACCACCAATTAAGCTCAGTAATGTTGTTTTACCTGAACCTGATGGCCCGGTCATAATTACAATTTCACCAGGATAAATTTCTAGGTTGATGTCAAATAATATCTGTTTTCTCAGTGCGCCTTTGCCATAGTAGTGATTGAGATTTTTAATGGCAATTACAGGTTCTTGTTTCATCATAAATTTGTTAGTTATAAGTTAGTATTTCCGACACTGGAGTGACTGCAAAAAAAAAATCAATTTTCCTTAATTGTAAGCTCTGGTTATTAACAATATCTTTTAATTAATATTCAATTAATTAAAAGATATCTGCTGGATCGGCAGAGCGTAATTTTCGGACTGCGATCGCACCAGAAATAATACACATCATCATAGTCAAAAACAACACCATTACGGCGCGATCAAAACTCATAAAAACTGGTAGAAGTGTTGCTTTTCTGGCACTATCATACATAAAAAAAGCAAATATTATTCCAGGAAAATAGCCTAAAACTGCTAATAGTAAAGCCTCTTGAAGAATGACTGTCAATAAATAGTTTTGTGTATAGCCTATTGCCTTGAGAGTAGCGTATTCAGCTAAGTGATCTGCAACTTCTGTATAAAGGATTTGATAAACAATCACAGTCCCTACAATGAAACCCATGACAGTCCCTAATGTGAAAATAAACCCAATAGCTGTACTATTTGCCCAATAATTCCGCTCAAAATCAATAAATTCTTGCTTAGTTAAAACATTTACTTCGCTAGGTAAATATTTTCGTAATTCTTGGGCGACAACTTTAGCATCTGCTCCCGGCTTTAATCTAATCAGCCCAATATCAATTAATCCTTGCTGACGATTGGGAAATATCCGCATAAAGTTAATATCACTCGTAATTAAATTACCATCTGCGCCAAATGATGCACCTAATGTAAATAGTCCCCCTACTTTAATTCGTCGCCTTCGCACTTCTGCTGTTACAGTCTTTCCTTGCTCATAATTAGCAGCAATTGGCCCATACTCCACCCTAGAAGAACGGTCAAATAGAACTACATCAGGTAGTTTAAGTTTATCTAAATTCTCCTGAACTCCAGGTAAGTTAACTAGGTTAGTTTCTGGGTTCATTCCAAAGACAAGGATACTACGAGGACGGCCTGTTACAGGATTTTTCCAAATTGTAAAGTCCAAATATATCGGATGTACTGATTGGACTGCGGGTAACTCTAAAGCTTTATATAATCGACGTTGAGAAAAGCTTCTCATCGCCAGTACAGCGCTAGATTGACTGTTAATTAAAACAATATCGCCTTGCAAGCTGTTATGAAATCGAACGTTACTATAATACAGAGCATCCCGGAAACCGAGTTGCATAAACATTAAAATATCAGCAAAAGCAATTCCTGCCAAAGCGACAGCTAGGCGAGTTTTTTCCCTTGTCAGTTGTAGCCACGACAGAGGTATTTTTTGATTCATTTTTTAGGCATCCAAGCACAGTTAAGATAATTCGTAATTCGTAATTCGTAATTAAGAACATTCTCAATCCAAAATAGCAAATCACAAATTGGTATTACTGCTCATCAATAACTGAATTAGTTATTGATGTCGACAACAACTTTAGCGTAAGTTAAACCAGAAACTTTCTGGCTATCTGCTGGAGGTAGAGCAATTTTCACTTCTACAACTCTGGCATCCACATCTGCTGCCGGATCTGTATTCAGCACATCTTTTTTACCAATTTTTCTGCCGATTTCAGTGACAGTTCCCTTTAATTCGCCGCTAAATGCTCCATTATCGCTGGTGATAGTAGCATTTTGACCAATACGCACTTTACCAATGCTGTCTTCGGCGACTTCAGCAATCACAAACATTTGGCTGGTTTGGCCAATTTCAGCAATCCCATTTGCACCGATCGCTTCGCCTGATTTGGTGTAAACTTTTAAAATCTCTCCAGCGATTGGTGCTTGAACGTAGCTCAATCTCAGTTCTGCTTCGGCTTTTCTGACATTTGCGATCGCATTACTAACTTGAGCTTGCGCTACTTGCACATCGGTAGGACTAACATCTAAAATTTTGCTCAGTTTGGCCTTTTCTTCATCGATTTGTCTTTGCAAAGTTGCTAAAGTTTTATCACGGTTAACTTTCGCTTCGATTAGCTGTTGTTGCAAAGTTGCTAAATTTTGGATTTGGTTAGCTCTAGCCTCAGCAAGTTGCTGTCGTAGAGTTGCCAATGTCTGCTTGAGAGTAGCTTGGCTTTCAGCAACCTGCTGATTAGAAGTTATTGCACTCAAGCGTCTTCTGTCCCGCTCTTGCTGAGAAATCGCACCTTCTTTGTATAAAAAATCATAGCGTCCGGCATCGACTTGGGCATTGCGCTGTTCGGCTCGGACACGTCCAATTGTCGCTCTGAGGACATCTCTTTGGCCACTAAGTTCAGCTTCTAGGCGATTCACGGTTGCTTGTTGGACGAGTTTACCACCACTTAACTGAGCTGCAATCCGCGCGATCGTTGCTTGTTGAGCATCCCTTTCCCCAAGTAACTGCGCTTGTAGGCGAGCAATAACTGCTCTTTGGGCTTGAATATCTCTTGGAGATCCGGCTCTGACTTGCGCTAAATTCGCACGGGATTCTTGCACTTTGGCTTTTGCCTCTTCTAGTCCGGCTATTTGGGTATCGCGGTTGTCCAAAATTGCCACAATTTGACCTTGCTTTACCTGTTCACCTTCTTTCACCAGAAGTTGCTGAATTCGTGACGATGGTGCTAATCCTGATGATGGGGCAGACAATTTAACAACTTCACCTCGCGGTTCCAAACGCCCCACAGCACTAATGCTATTAGTAGATGGCATTATGGGTACGGATGTAGTTAGTTTTCTCAGCTGCTCGATTTTGGCTGTACCTAGTATCCCAGCCGCGATTACCACTGGCACAGCAACAGCGATACCCCACCAAATCTTAGGTTGTTCATGATTAAGTGGCTGCTCACTTGGCTTTGGCTTTTCAGTCACCCTTGACATAGTATGTTGCTCGTTTATCTGAATTGTGCTGATGGAAGTAAAAATAAAAGGGTTTTTAATAATCAACAGCCAGCCCTCTAGGACAAACAACAGTGGTTTAAAGCTGGGTATGGCTTAAAATCCATTGTGTGATGAACGCTCAACACTATGGCTTTGCCAAATGGTGTTTATTTGTATGCAATACACTTTGACCTCTTTCTAAATCTCTCTCCTAAAAAGAGAGAAACTTTGAATTTTCCCCCTTCCCGACACGGGAAGGAGTTAGGGGCTTAGGTCTGTATTGAAACCCAGAAACGCTATAATAGCTGGCTATTCAATAACTCTGAGTATGATTGAGACATGAGTGCAATGGGAGCTAGCAGAATTCACAAGCAGTATGAATCTAGATGTCGAGATGCGATATATTACGTCTCTACACAAAATCCTAAATTGGTATGATGCGGTACTTTACTGCCAATACGGTTCGGTTAAGGCAAGAGACGCGATAAATCGCCGTCTCTACAAAGGACTGATTATTGTAAAGACGGCGATTTATCGCGTCTTTGCGATCTAGGGCGTGTCATCAAAAAACCTTATCCGAACCGTATTGACTTTACTGCTACATTCACTACAGCTATAGTTATTCACAAAATTGAAAAGAAACATCAAAAATAGACTGTTGCCTTTGTGGGATACAATCTTGCTACAAAAGTGAGTCTTCCTTAAGTCAATCAACAATTAACTAACTAAAAAATATCTATCAACTTGAGCATTTCTAACATTAGAGTTTCCTTAACTTTCTGGTCAATGAGTTAGCTGTCTCTAGTTACTTACACCTATCAAGACAACAAACCATTTTGTGATATTCGCTTCAAAGACCTTACTATTCTCCCTGGTGCTGTTTTGGGACTCCATTAAACTCTCGTTGAATGAATTCTACATTTATCCGTTATCGGAAAACGTAACAGAGCCTACAGATGGGGGAGATGGGGAAGATGAGGGAGATGGGGGGATGATTAATTTGGGAGGTCGAATAAAACTGTGGTCATGTAATGTTCTGCCCAAGCTGGGCCAAAGGCTTTTTCTAGTACGCGGCGGGTTTTATCATTTTGCTGCTGTTTGGTGCAGTAGTTGTGTTGTCCGGCGAGATTTTGTGTGACTTGTTCAACTGAAACAGGATGTGAAGCGATCGCTTGGGTGCAATGAATGTCTAAAAATTCTCGCACCCGCGCGAGAAACATTGTTTCTTCTTCTGGGGAACTGGGGCGCACAAAGATGCAAAAATCCGAAAAAATATTTCCCCATTCAGGTAATTCACGAGGTTGGGAAAAGTTAAGCACTGTTAACTGTGTCAGTGCAGAAGTATAAGCTTCTGGTAAGGTACGCTCTAATTGAATCGGTGAAAGGTCGGCGATCGCAGCACTAATTTGACCTCTACCTCCAACTAAATCGCAACCAAACATCGGCAGGTTGTATTCTGGACGGGGAAACATGACACAGTGCAGAATATCCAGCATATTTCCGATTTTTGCCAGTTCCAAGTGCATTTTCCGAAACTGGGGCGTTTGATAGCAGCGATTTTCAATCGTCAGTTTTTCGCCTTCTAGTCTACCTTCCACATACCCCAACTCATCAGGCAAATGGTAGGGCGATAGATCCAGGTGCTGATGCCAAACTGCCTCAATACAATCAGCTAGCTGACGAATTAGGGGATGTTGTTGCTCACGCAGCGAGGGCATAGAAGTAAATGACATATTCTAGTTGGGAATGCGATCTAGTGGCCAGTCTACAACCTGTCGTGCCATACCTGTTATGGACTGCAATATAAGCAAACACTTTAGGGGATTGGGCATTGGGGATTGGGCATGGGGCATTGGGCATTTACTAATGACTAATGACTAATGACTATTGCCACAAATCAGTGACATCGTATCCCAATTCGTCTAGCATGTGCCGCAGCAGGGGTAAACTCAGTCCAATTACATTGCTGTGACAGCCTTCGATTTTTTCCACGAAGAAACTACCAAAACCCTCAATGGCAAAGGCACCAGCACACTTGAGGGGTTCACCTGTCGCAACATAGGCTTGAATGGCGCGATCGCTCATTTGAGCAAAGTAAACTCTTGTGACTTGAGACTTGACTAAAGTGCGATTTTGGTCTAAGTCAATTAAGGCATGACCTGTGTACAAATCGCCAAAGTTACCTTGCATTATCTGCCACCGGGCGATCGCTTCCGAGATGTCTGGTGGTTTACCGTAAATTTCACCATTGATGGACAAAACTGAATCACAACCTATAATCAAAGCCGATTCAAACTGCGGGGCTACAGTTTCCGCCTTATATTGTGCAAGAGTTTTGACCAATTCTGCTGGTTCACTTAGTTCAATTTGCGACTCATCAAACTCACTGGGTTTAACTATTGCTTCAATACCAACAGTTTGCAGCAAGCGGCGACGGGCTGGGGAAGCTGAGGCAAGTACAAAAGGTGGAATTTTCATGATCTGAAAAACTTGGTAACTGGACATTGGGCATGGGGCATGGGGCATGGGGCATTGGGCATTGCTTATTTCTCTTCATCTCCCTCATCTCCCTCATCTCCCTCATCTCCCTCATCTCCCTCACTCCCCACTCCCCACTCCCCAATTAATAAACAGAAAAAGAATTGACAACCTCATCAATCATTCGTTTAACTCTCTGCCAGCGTTTTTCAGGAATTGAGGCGTTGAAGGTAAAAAGTTTACCACGGCTAACAGCGACGCTGGCGATGTTGTGTCGTTGCTGTTGATTGGGGAGTTTAACCTCATACTCTAAAAGGTAGTATATTTTACCGTCTACTTCTCGCTGTGCGGCATTGATTAATTCAGCCGAACGACCAGAGTCAGGAGGCGCGAGAGCAGCTTTTCCTAATTTATATCCTACTTCTGTTGGGGTTCCCAACTCTGACAAAGTTTTGCCTTCTGGAACTGGGCTAATCACAACGGAAACATTTTCCGACACCTCAATCAAATCGTGGAAAACCACATCTGGCCCGTTGGCAACTTTAACTGGCAGCCAGCCGTTAGGATATAAAAACTGATAGCCATCACTACTGTCTACAAAGCTTTTGAGTCCAGCCGCAGCCGCTACACCAGAATTACTCAGGCTGAAGCTCAACACCAATAGCAAAATTAATACAATTCGTTTCCACATTTCTACAGATTCCTTTGGGCTGGAGATAACACAAGGCTTGCATCATTTCTCGTCCTTATTCTCCCACCAACCGGGACGCTTCGGATGACCGATTAATTGATGGAGACCGATCAATGCCCAAATGTCGGCAAATGCTCTCTAGTGTATCGCCTTACTGATCAAGTAGTGTCAAATGCATCAGCGTAACTTGTCGTAGACATCGCTTACCCGCCTCAGAATGAATTCCCAGGCTAATAGCGAAAGTCATCTCAAAGATGATTAAATACAGCAGAATTCAGCAGCGGAGCCGGAGACGCTCCGCCGAGGCATCAGAATGGGCTACGCCCCCCTGCGCTAACAGGAGAACAGGCTTTATACCTGACTTTGAGAGGAATCGTTGTGTACTTCACTTTCCTTGAAAACCTCTGTAAATAGTAACTACTAAAAAAACGTGATCTCGACAAGCCTTATTTGACCTCTCAAGAGCAGCCCCTCTCCGACGCCCAGAGGGGAGCAAAAAGCTGAATTTTTCGTTGCTCCTCCCTTTCTGCTTGCCTAACGGCAGGCTGACGCCAACGGAGAGGTTCATCGAAAAAGTCTTTACGAGTCGTGAAGCGTAAAGCCCCCGTGTTTTTAACCGGGGGATATAAGCGAACAGGATAAATTTATTTATCCATATCTTACCTAATACTGTAAGATAAGTTTATGGCAAAACTAGCACTAACACTAAAACTTTCTTTTTACCGACTAAACCAAATAAAAGCACTTGAGTTTGAACGTATGACAATGGTTAACACTCAAGTTGCTAACAATTTGTTATTAGTCGATAAAAAAGAACGTAAAAAGTTAACTAGTTCTGCTTTTCGTCATATAGAAATTGGTTCAGCCTGGATTAATCAAACAATCCGCAACACTAATGCTAAAACGAAAGTAAAGCATTTTAAGCGGATGTGGCTAGAAGTGAATAACCAAAACTTTGAAATATCCAAGCAAGGCAAATTCTACACCGTTGCTTTTAACTTGTTAAGAGGGCGGAAAGGGCGAATACCTCTTGATATTCATTCAGCTTCGCATACGGATACATTAGATAAGATTATTTCTGGAGCCGCTAAACTTGGTTCGCTGAAATTATGTAAATCTAAAAAGGGTATCTGGTATGCACTGATATCTGTATCGATGGATGTTCCCAATGCAGGTGAAGTTAAAGGTTGGATTGGAGTAGATAGAGGTCAAAATAATATTGCTGTTGCTGCATTACCCAAAGGGTTTGGTAGGTTTTGGAAGGGTGGTCGAGTTAAGGAATTGAGACGGCAGTTTCAACGCACTCGGCGCAAACTACAAAATGCTAAACAACTTAAGGAAGTAAAGCGACTAGAGCAACGTGAAAGACGTATCATGACCCATGTTAACCATGTCATTTCAAAGCAATTGGTACAGTTTGCCCAAGACTTTGGAATGGGATTGCGGTTTGAAGATTTGTCTGGTTGCCGTCAGACAATGAAGCAAAAGAAAAAAACAAAATCTGATGCTGCCAATAACCGTGATAGTTGGGCATTCTATCAGCTTGAATTATTTACCAGATACAAAGCGATTCGTGCAGGTATATCAGTTGAGTCTATACCAGCCCCATATACCAGTAAATCTGATCACCGTAATGGTGTATTAGGAGTACGGAATGGAGATTGGTTTCGGGGCTTTGATGGGTATAGGTGCAATGCTGATTGGAATGCTAGTCAAAATATTGGTCAATGGTTAGGTTTTTCATGCCCTCTGAGTCTTCAGAAAGCTGTAGTTGCAATAGCTACAGTTGATGTAGAGGGTGCGGTCAATGACAGTCCGTTAACAAGTGTTGCGTCTTAGCGGGTGGATTTATCCCCCGCTAAGACAACCGCTAGAATCGCCGTCAATAAATTGGCGGCGAGTGTCAAAATTCCCTTGTTGACTCAAAAAGTATTTCTCAACCTATGACGAATCAATCTCCTATCCCGGTTATTGTCAACGGTGCTGCTGGTAAAATGGGACGTGAGGTGGTTAAGGCGGTGGCGCAAGCACCTGACTTAAACCTCGTGGGTGCAATTGACCACAGTCCCGAACATCAAGATAAAGACGCTGGAGAGTTGGCGGGTTTAAGCGAACCCCTGGAAGTGCCAATTACCAATCAATTAGAACCGATGTTAGGGTATGTGGCTGGCGATAGACAGTCTCCTCCAGGTGTGATTGTAGACTTTACCCATCCCGATTCAGTTTATGACAATATTCGTAGTGCGATCGCCTACGGGATTCGTCCTGTAGTCGGCACCACTGGGTTAAGTCCAGAACAAATTCAAGACTTGGCAGACTTTGCCGACAAAGCTAGCACTGGTTGTCTAATTATTCCTAACTTCTCCATTGGGATGGTGCTGTTGCAACAAGCCGCAATCATCGCCTCCAAATATTTTGACCATGTGGAAATTATCGAACTGCATCACAACCAAAAAGCTGATGCCCCCAGTGGTACTGCCATTCAAACGGCGCAGTTACTAGGAGAATTGGGTAAAACTTTTAACCCGGCTCTTGTAAAAGAAACGGAGAAATTACCAGGAGCCAGAGGCAGTATAGCAGAGGAAGGGATTAGAATTCATAGCATTCGCTTGCCAGGATTGATTGCCCATCAGGAAGTTATTTTTGGCGCACCGGGACAGATTTATACTTTACGACATGATACCAGCGATCGCGCTTGTTATATGCCAGGAGTGCTATTAGCGATTCGCAAAGTCTTAGCGCTAAAGTCGTTAGTATATGGATTAGAAAAGATACTTTAAACCAATTCTTCAGCATTCATCACTCAGCACTCATGTTAGTACCACTGACTCGCCAGAAATTTGAACAAGTTGTCCCCCTAATTGCCACTGGTTTGCAGTACAAGTACTACTGGGGGAAGTTCTCAAATTTTTTGCAACGGCTGTTAATTTCTGTAGTTGCCGTAGTTGCTATTTTGCTTGTAACATTCGTTTTCAAACTTGAGTTTGCTTCAATAGTATTTGTGCTAGGGGTAGTTAGCGCTTTTTTTTGGCTGTGGTATCCAGTGTTTCAAGCAAGTATGCGGAATTTGCAATGCCGCCGTTATAAATACGGCGGCTTTTTCCGTGGTCGAGTGCTAGATTGGTGGATTACAGACCAGTTGATGGGTAAAACCGAAACAGTCAACAACAAAGGCGAATTGGTAATTGTAGAAAACCGAGAAAAACAGATTAACTTAGAGGTGGGTGATGACACAGGATTTAGGATTGAGTTTGTAGCACCATTACGTTCTGCCCACAAAGTTATTAATCGCGGCCAAATTGCAGAAATGGTAGTGATGTCAAATCGCCCAGATTTGAGCAGTATTGAAGAATTCAGCGATATATACTTTCCCACTCGTAACCTCTGGGTCAGCGATTATCCTTATCTGCGACGAGATTTCTTTAATGAAATCGGTCAGCGCTTGCGTGAAGACCAAGAACAAAAGTCGCGTCGGCGGCGTGGTAGACTAGAGGATTGAAGAAGTGAAGCAGGCAGCAGGATGTAATCAGTATGGGCTGGGAGCATCTCAGTGAAAGCAAATATACCAGATGAGAAAAAAGATTCTTGCTCCCTCTCCTTAGTAAGGAGAGGGTTGGGGTGAGGTTTTACAAGGCTTTTTACACTCATTGAGATGCTCCCGTATGGGCTTCTCTTTTCTGCCCTATACTTCCTGCCTTTTTGCTAACGAGAACATCCCACTTTGATGAGTTTTCCTTCCAAACGATAAGTTACTGTTCCACAAACAAAACCTGCCGACTTAGACTCTACATAAGTCTGCCTTGGCGGATTTTGTTTATCTAGCCGCGATTTCCAATCGCCAGATATTTTTTCTAGAGTGGGATGCTTACTTAAAAACTCTGAGTCTGCAACAATATCGTGAGGACCCTTAACACTTATCTTAGAACTATTAATGTAGATATTATAATCATAAATAACGTTTTGATTTCTAATGTTAATATTAATATCCTTGCCCGGAAAAGCATAGAGAATATTATTTAAAATTTTGACATCAGATGACGTATGAGCATATATTTGCGCGCCTTTAATTTCTGGACTCTGATTATTTAAAACAGCAGTGTTATTTACAATATCAACATGCTCACTTAAAAATGCATGAATACCTGAACCACCATTATTAAATGTCAGATTGTTTTTAACTAAAGTACGTCCTGTATATGCAGCCAAGTTGGGGTTATGATCATTTCTGGAACTATCGATAATAATGCCATTACCGTCTGTGATCTTTCCCACTGCAATCCAAGGGATGTACATACGATTGTTGTAGCTCTTGTTGTTAGTTACAAACATCTTGTACCCCCGGTTGTTGTCATAATTCCAATTGCTCAACATCGAAATACCACTATTACCATAAACTGAGTACCAGGCATTATTGAACACAGTGTTATTATCCACCTTCACATAATCAGCCTCGATTACTGTAATACCTGCTCCTCCACAGTCATGCACTTTGTTGTTCAGAATACGGATGTGATGAACATAACCATTGGTTCGTCCATCAATGGTTATGCAATTTCCGCTCGTCAGTGGGTTTTGTTTGTTAGTCTTCTGACTCATCGCATAATTAAGGGTTACATTGGCATTGTTCCCAATGACCTCTAGCCCATTTATTTCGATATATGAAGCTCCATTTGAAACCAGGATACCGTTCCATGTATTGTGCTGAATTTTTGGGAAATGCCCAGGATATGCTTTATACCTAATCCATGCTTTGGCATTTCCAGAACGTTTAATATTTACTACACTCCCAGCTTTGGGTAAATTTGTGTATACTCCGTTCATAATCAATACTGTGTCGCCAGGGTTAGTCATATCTGCCGCCTTTTGAATTGTCCTAAAGGCGGATGAAGAAGAAACTCCACTATTTTTGTCGTTTCCAGCACCACTAACATAGTATGTTTTCGGAGTCGCGTTAGTGCTGATTAGTTCGCGGCTGGTAGTGGATACCTGACGGGCGTTTTCAAAATGTACTTTTATCCATTCTCCCCCAGCCAAAAGACTTAATATCACGGGAATTGCCAGATATACTTTTAAACTGAAACCTTGAATTACCACAAGAAAAGGCTCCTTTCTCGGCACTACTTAACAAAAATATCAGGATATTCAATACTTTTAAATAGTATTTGGCATAAAAGGTACGATCAAGCCGACTTTTCTAACTCCCCCGATTTCCATCTTGCCCATAGGCTTGCCATGCCAAGTCTACCAATCCATCAACGATCGCAGCTGCTACAACTGCATTACCTTTGCGACTGTCAATTGTAATGTGAGGCACTAAAGAATCTCGTAAGCGCTCCTTCGCTTCATCAACATTTACAAATCCCACTGGAGTCGCAATTATCAAAGCAGGTCTAATTTCCTCAGCTTCAATTAAATCCACCAGTGCTGTTAGTGCTGTTTGGGCTTGACCCACCACAAAAATGCCCTCTGGATAACGCTTTGCTAAGGTTTCTATTCCCCATGCGGCGCGAGTTTTTTCTTTTTGAGGGCGTGTCAGAGCTTCCATACTGCAATACACCGGATTGGCAAAGGTATTTTGAATCTCAGAGGCAATACCTACTTGTACCATCGGCACATCGACCACAATCGTGGTACGCGCGGCTAGCGCTGCGGCTCCAGCTTGCAAGGCACGCTCAGAAAAGCGAATCAAAGACTTATACTCAAAGTCAGCCGTGGCGTAGATTACCCGACGGACAATCTCATACTCTGCGGGTGAAAATACATGATTATCAATTTCGCTATCAATAATTGCTAAACTTTGAGCATCAGTTACGTGCCATTCCATTTTTGTTGAGCTTCTCAAATATTAGCTTTCAGCTTATCAGCTTCAGAGAGTTAGGAGTTAAGAGTTATAAATTTTGAATTAACTCATAACTCAGCGAGAAGTTTGAGCGGCCTAAGCCGCAGCACAAATCTTCGATAGTCATAACTCATTACTAGAAGAAGGCCGACTGAAAATAGGTGATAAGTAGGCAACCAAGACGCCGATGAGAAACCCAGAGATATTGCGAACTAGAGGTACCCAGTCGCTTGTGCGTGTCACTACTGGCCCAATACCAAAGGCAATGAACAAGATTCCCCACAAAGGTGAGAATATTAAAGCCCATTGCCAAGCGAAAGCTTGCCCTTTATCGCGGGGTTGACCTGCAAATCCACAAATCACCCCACCAATAACTGAGCTAATCAACGTGAGAATCCATTGCTCTCGTGGCAGTCCGGGGACAACATTGCAACCACCCTTGAGCAAACAGCCTTTAACCGATTCTAAGGCTTGCAGAATGGCTTGGTCTTCGCCTTGTTCGCGGACAAAGAACAAATTACCGAAGCGGGTTTGCAGTTCTATCCAGAACGTCCGGGGTAAAAGTTCATAAACAGCATCGCCGACGCTAAAACTGAGGATGTTACCGCCACGAGAATCGGCAACTAGTAGAATGCTTTTGTCATCCAAACCCCAATATTTTATGACTGCCCGACCTGGGGTGCGGTCATACTGAGTCAATACTCGCAGTTTCCAGCCTGTATCGGTTTCAAACTGCTCTAATTCTTTGACAAGCTTTTCTTCTTGCAGCACAGGAAGAGATTTTGCTAAGTCTACAACTGGGGTAAAGGTGTTAGGGAGTAAATCGGGATTGTCATAAGCCAGTGCTGGGGGAGAATGCATGACCCAAATTGACCCAGCCAGGAAAAATACTGCAATAGATACCAGAATTCGTCGCCAAAAACAAGATTGCATAGACGTTTTTATACAAATATCAACGGTAAAAGTAAACAAGTTGTTTTAAAAGAGTACTGGAAAAGTGATAGTTCTTTACACTTGTTTACTTTACTCTAATCTAAGGGATCAACGCAAAGGGTTTTTGGGGAGTTGGGAGTTGGGAGTGGGGAGTGGTAAATAAAGATAAAGCCTATTTTGTCAATGAGTTAAAATACTCAAAATATCCTTAATAAAAATGATAATCGTGGCTGGGGAGAGGGGTAGAAGGCGAACGACGCTTACCTCCTATCATTATCGTCAAAGTTTTTAACAACTCAAAATTGACTAAGCCATAGCGGAGTTCCCCATACAATAAAAGGGGAATGATTAGAGGTAAGAAATGACTAACAAAGAATTATTAATCCAAGAAATAGAAACTTTACCGCCGGAGTTGCTAACAGAAGTACTCGGTTTGATACGTTCTATTAAGGTTAACTATATAAAAAAGGAGTTGGAACGAGGTAAGCTTGAACCTATCCCTTTAAGCGATTCTACAGAAACTTCTAGCGATCAAGAGCAACTTACATACCGTCCTGCTTCGGGACGCTCCATCCTTCGACACGCTGGTACTTGGGAAGGTGACGACTTTGAAGAATGCCTTCAAGCAGTATATGCTACCCGTAGTCAAGCTAAATTTGATGACGAAAACCTATTTGAATAATGTATTTACTTGATACAAATCATTGTAGTGCCATTATTTTAGGTGAGCCAAATGTTATCCGTCGCGTGAATGAAGTTGGAGAAAATAACATTGCCACTTGCGTAATTGTCCAGGGGAAACTGACATTCATGATGGAAAAATCCCAACGCAAGGAAAATAATCTGGCTCGCTTGACAGAATTTTTAGAAGATATTCGGATATACCATATAATAGAATAAACAGCAACAATTTACGGTCAAATTAAAGCAGCTTTATTCAATCAATTTGCACCCAAAGATAGAAATAAGCGGCGAAAAACTAAAATTGTTGATTTGGGTTTTGATGAAAATGACATTTGGATAGCTGCTATTGCACTGCAAAATAATTTAACTGTCGTTTCCAGTGATAGTGACTTTTTGCGAATTCAACAGGTGAGAAACTTCTCGCTGTCATCTTGGGTTTGATTTGCAGCATAGAGCTATAGCAGCATGATTAACTTTACAGTACCCATCGTTTAGCTATAGTTAAAATACAGCTATCTCCAATTAAAATATATGGTGCAAAGGCTGTGTTCTCGTTCATGTCATTAACAAGAGAATAAAAAGTAATTTCATGATTAGATTTGAGAAACAATTTTTGTATTATTGTCTCAAAGAAAATTTTAAAATCAGGCTCATTCCTAAACTTATAATTTATGAACTTCTCAAATTTATCTTGACTAAAATATTCTGCTCGACGATAAATGTCTAATTCATCCCAATAATGTCTATCCAGTATATTTCTTACCTCTGGATATAAATCTTTGCCAAAGTCACACAAATTGACAACATTACGAGTGCGAATGCAGCCTTTATCAAAATGGCGATATCCACTAGGTTTTGCAAATACAAATAAATTTCCTCCTGAACTATCCCAAGATTCATATTGGCTATTCATGCTATTCACGCTATTTACAAATTTGCAAACAACCTCATATGTACTTGGTTCATGACAGAAATTTGGGAACAAGCACATTTCTCCTAAAAAGACAGCTTCATTAAAATATGCTTCACCCGTTTTACCAAATTGCCGAATACAATGCCAAAGTTTATCCATAAATAAAAATCGCTTTTTTTAAGCTGATAAAATAGTACCTTTTGACACCCAACAAGGAAGATAAGCAATGCCCAATGCCCTTTTTTTGGTCAATCTTCGTCATCGAAATTGGTTTCCCAGCTAGCAGCGTCGTTGTAATCGTCATTAGCACGGTATACTTCTGCTTTGATCCGGTGATTTTCTGGCCTCAGCACTTCTCGTTCTCGCAACGTGAGTGGTAGTTTTTCATTGCTTGGGGTGCGATCGCTTATTCGCCTCGCGGGTTTTTGGCGCGTGAAGTTTCTCCAAGCAGCTTTCGCGCCAACAAAGATGCTGCGCGTACCTACTTGCAGATTCTGAGCTTGAATTCTTGCACTATCAAGACTTTGATCAACTTGTTTCACGACTTGACTGGCACTTTTTACACCTTCACTGACATCATCAGTTAAGTCAGTGATTTCCAAACCAGTCACGCGGATCGCTTCTAGAGTCGGCGGTAACTCCCGTGAGAGGGTATCAAATAGCTTTTCTGCACTGTGAGCTGCGCGTGCTAACTCCTGCAAAGCAGGTATTGCCGCCACTAAAACCGCAGTCAAACTTGTGGCGACTAAAAGTAAGGAAAGTCCCAACCAGAACAGGGGTTCAATCACGGTTGTGTCATTTATGAGCGTTCTAATTCCTGGGGAAGAGAATCTGAGTCTTCAACAGATGTTTGTCGGTTTAAGACTTGGCTTTCTCGCTGACTGGCATCTACACCTGCTGCGATCGCTTCCTGTAATCTATCTAAAGTCTCATCCCAATTTCGTAGTGCGATCGCAGAGAGACGATCTGCCTGGATTTGCACACTAGTTGATAAATCTTCTGCCAATTCTGGGATAGCATTGGCAGATTTTTTCAAAATTTTACGGGTTTCGCGCCCTGTGCGCGGAGCCACGAGCAAACCAGTCAAAGCACCGATGGTAGCTCCCAGCATAAAACCGCCAATAAATACTCCAGAACGGTTATTAGACATCTTGTTGTTCCTCTCCTTACACCCATTTTAGGTGGGTTTTCTCTCCTTGTAAGACTCCACTGATTTTATTCAGTTAATCTATCGTGACAAAGTATCAGCCAGAAATGTTGCTTTTATTCATTAAATATTAAAAACATTAATTACTTATAATTCAAAACTCCCCGTGTTTGTCAAAGTTTTTATGCCTCCGGTAAGCCTTCTGACGGGCTTCTGTGCCCCAAATTGGCGCTTAGACTTCTGTTTGTGTCACCACATCTTGGTGTCGTCGCATCAGCCCTAATTATAAATGTTCATGAACCTGACATAAATCATTTTGCAACAGTTCTTTTCCCAGATGTTAACTCTAGCCTCCGAAAATAACGCTGCCAGATTTGCCGTCCTAGCAAAAGTAGACTGATAATTTGCCGGACTTGTTGGATTTGCATTTGTAGCGCTTGATTTTTCTGCCGTAAGTTATAAATATTTTCCTGGCTGAGATAAATATTTTCGGGTGCTTTATTCAGTGCTGCGTGGGTACAACTTTCATAGACGGTTAACCTATCTGCTATGTATGCTAGCTGCTGCTTGAGTTGCCACACCCGCCAAGCCACATAGAGTAGTATCAGCGAAATCAGGGTGTTAACGAGGATAACTAAAATTATCATTGTTTATCTTCACCAATATCAGCTTTGAGGAATTGTTCTATATACTTGACTTGGCTCTTATTTAATGATGAAGAAACTAAAGGATAAAAATTATGGCAGAAAGTACAGCTGGGATTATGGCAATATAGAGCAGTTAGATGATGCTCGCGATCGCTATTGAAAGGCTTTACTAGATGAAAATTAGTGTAACAAAGGCTGATGGCTAAAAAATCGCCAATTCGCCAATTCTGTAACAACTATATGCCCACACCTCGCAAAACCACAGCTACAATTGCCTTAGATTCACGACTCGGTTTGCGAAATCAACCCGTATGCTCAATAAGCCCCAGCATTGCTACGTTCCACATCTTAACGTGATAATCCTAGTTAATTTGCGACTTTTGTGGCATATAAGCACAATGGCATAGCCCCTTCAACAGACGATGAGAGAACTACACTACACTCCTTATCGGAGGCTCCCCAGCATCGCCTTTATTATTGTGCTTCTACCTCTACCAGTTTTCGAGTCTGTCGCGTGAAGTTAACTAACATTTTGCCTGCAAAAATCTCACTAGTGGTTCACTAAGCAAAAATTGCTGGATGTGGGCTGGGGAAAGTGGGAAAGGAGAGAGTCTATTAATTCCTCTTCCCTTAACTTTTAGACTTTTCCCAGCCGAAGGCTTCGCCCTGCTATTTCACTAATCCGTTACTGATAATGATTATTTTTTCAATACATCCAGTAGGAGTTGAGGATGTCAAAAAAATTACCATCAAATAATTCCTTCCGAGCTATTCTTGTTGCCTTAACGATTGGATTTGTTGGGTGTGGAAATCAAGCTGCAAGAACCGCATTCACTCAGACTACCACCCAGGTAAATGAGAATCTTCCCCAAGTCGTAGCGACTACAAGCGTGCTATGTGACTTAACCAGACAGGTTGCCGGGAATACAGTTAACCTTACCTGCTTAATTTCCCCTACAGCCAACCCCCAATTTTATAAACCAAAACCGGAAGATCGTAAAGCCATTGAACAAGCTAATCTTATTCTTTATACTGGTTACAATTTTGAACCAAATCTGATCAAATTAATTAAAGCCACTAAAAACACTGCACCGAAAATAGCCGTCGGGCAACTTGCGGTGTCTAAGCCACAAAAATTTCAGAAAGGCGGCAAGAATGTAACCGATCCTCATCTTTGGCACAATACCAAAAATGCGATCAGAATGGTGGAGGTAATTAATAGTAACCTGAGAAAATTAGAATCTAGTGATGCAGAAGTTTATACCAGCAATACCAAAAAAATCACAAATGAACTCACTCAACTAGATCGCTGGATTAAGTCAAGAATTGCCAGTATTCCTGCCAAAGAACGCAAGTTAGTTACAACCTCTGATGCACTGAGTTATTACGCCAAAGCATACGGTCTTTCATTAGCAGGGGGATTGCAAGGTATTAGTACTGACAAAAACCTCACGGCTGCACAAGTGACAAATTTGGTGACAAATATAAAACGGGCTAAAGTGTCAACAATTTTTACTGAGGCGACAATTAACCCTAATTTGCTTCAATCTCTAGCAAGAGTTGCTGAAGTGAAAATTTCTGACAGGAAGTTGTATGCTAAGGGACTTGGTGAACCAGGAAGCGAAGGGGACACTTATCAGAAAATGATGATTGCCAATACACGCACAATTGTAGAAGGGTTGGGAGGAACGTATTTAATGTTTGAAGCGAAAGCTGCGAAGTAGTTATAACCTCAATTGAGTAATCTGTTGAAGAAGAATTCAGGAGTCAGAATCAATCACTGGGGCATTCAGACGCGACGCTCGAATACTCGCTACTGCTGCGCTATCTGCTTTTTCGGTCAAAATTCATTCTGAATTCTGACGACTGACGCCTTTATTCTGTATTGATAAACCGAGCTTTTTTTAGATTACAGAAAACTCGGTTTATCAGCCTCTTTGTTGCTTCTGCTGTCAGAAACGGGGAAATATATCAAAGAAAATGTCAATGCTATTTCTCGAATCTGATATCAATAACAGTTGCATTGAAGTTGTAGTTAAAGCCTTCTAACTCAAATGGCATACCAATTTTCACTTTACTGCTACCTAAAACTAGTCCGCTTTCAGTGCGTTTGGCTTTACCTTCTAAGGTTAAAATCATATCTGTACTAAAATTGTTAGTCTTTGGATCTGGCAATTCTTTAACAGTGCCATCAGGTTGGAAAACATTGACTGTTCTAGGTAGCTGTTGAATAGATTTAATCCCAATCTCTCCATAGGGTTGATTGCGGATAATTACATCAGTTTTCCCGCCTTTTTTTAAGCCATTGTTAAATAATTGCTCAGGATCACGTACATTCAAACCACGAACTACTAAGTCTACTTCTATGGGTACTATTTTCTCACCAATTTGGGCAAGACCAAAGCTAGACAAGATGGTAGACAAGATGACAAATATAACTAGCAGAGTTACCAGCGCAGCACCTAAATCTAGGAGGTTGATTTTGCCGAACAAACGACCTTTTGAATCTAAAATAGCCATAAAAAATTTTCCGAGGTAATAGCGAAGTAATTGATTGTAGCAAGAAAGTTTTCGATGGGAATAGCAATTTTCCCTATTTGGTAATAACTCAAAGCGGCTAGGAGTTGCGGTTATGCGACAGTTTATCACGAGTTCGTAAGTTCGGAGTGGCGGCAGATGACTCTCAAACTTTTGGCTGTTAAGACTGACGCATCCAGAAAGTAAAATCTAGTGTTTAAGCCTATCCCTAGAGGGAATCTCTAGCCTCCCACAATTCAGTAGATTTGCGTAAGCATTGGCTGTATAACAACCCCTTTGGTCTTGAGTTAAGAATGCAACTTAGAATGATCTAAAACCGTCTCATAATTTGTTCCATCATTTTATTTATGTTCTCCGAAAATTATCTTCAGTGCAGATTATGTTGAATTGGAAAGGTTTTGTGACAAATTCCCGTATGTGGCCGCGTCGCTGGTTTTATCCTTTAATTTCGGTGGTAGTCGCCCTGAGCCTGTGTCTGAGTACACCCTTGCCTGGAAGAACTTTAGACTTCTTGCCTCTTCTACTCCAAGGATTTCAGGCATTTCAACTTTCTAATATATCCCCTAACCAAGAAGTTGATCTTGGTAAGCAGATTAATCAGGAATTAGTCGGTAGTCAAGTCCGGCTTAACCGCAATCCCGAAGTTAATCGCTATGTGCAACAAGTTGGTCGGCGTTTAGCAGCTAATAGCGATCGCCCCGATCTTCCCTATACCTTCCAAGTAGTTCAGGATGACACTATTAATGCTTTTGCTACCTTGGGTGGCTATGTATATGTCCACACCGGTTTGCTGAAAACCGCAGACAATGAAGCGCAATTAGCAAGTGTACTCGCCCATGAAATTGGTCACATTGGCGGGAAACACGTAGTCAAACAGATGCAGCAAAAAGCGCTCGAAAGTGGCCTATTAACAGCTGCTGGCTTAGACCGGAGTACGGCGGTGCAAATTGGTGTACAGTTAGCGCGAGACTTACCACGCAGTCGTAAAAATGAATTTGAGGCTGATCAAAGAGGATTAAGAACTTTGACACGTACTGGTTATGCTCAGTCTGCAATGGTTTCCTTTATGCAAAAGCTGCTGAAAAAGGGTGGTTCTGCTCCGACATTTTTAAGTACGCACCCTGGAACGAGCGATCGCATTGATGCCCTTAGACTTGCAATTGACTCTCAACCTAGTAATGGAAATTATGGCTTGGATAATGCTAGTTATAAAGCTAATATTCGACCATTAGCGAAGTCTTGAGGCTATTGGCCATTGGTCAAGAGTCATTTCTCCCTCATCTCCCTCATCTCCCCCATCTCCCTCATCTCGAATATTGCTCAATTCTTATTGCGGCGATCGACTTTGATTTTGGCTGGATCAACTCTGATCACTACATCTTGTAAGGGCAGGACACGGAGATAATTTTTAAAAATGTTAACTTGATAAACTAAGTTATTCGTCACATCCAATCCAGTCAACCAGCCACTCTTGGGATGATAAGCACCTGTATCTATGTCTAGCCATCCCTGTCCTTGTGCCAATTTACCAGGAGAAACACCCGGCAGAGTAAAAGTAATGGTGTGGCCGATGATAATTTGCTTATCTGGGAAGTAGGGTTTTTCAATACTATGAAATTCCTCTCGTATCCAACAAAGTTGATCGGCAGTTTGTTCTGTCACCGACTTGGAAGGGTCAACACCAGCATGAGCTAACCAAATATCCCCCAAGTCGAGATATGTAGGCAAACTCTTGAACCAATCCAGATGGTCGTCGGGGATTGTGGCCTGGTGGTAACTGGCTATGGTAGCTTGCCCTCCACCATACAGCCATGCTTGCATCGTCGGAGAGGAGGTTCTTTGATTGGTCAGAATGTTTAATAACATCTGCTCATGATTTCCCAGCAAACATGGGTAGTTATTTCGCTTGACAAAATTAACTACTTGTGCGCTATGAGGTCCACGATCAATTAAGTCTCCCAGAAAATAGACTTGATCCTCTGAGGTGGGGGCGATCGCCTCCAACAATGTCATCAAACCTTCATAGTGACCATGCACATCCCCAATTACAATTCGTCTGGGGCTAATTTCGCTCATTGTCTCTTAGCTTCAATAGTTTTGGCTAATACTTCTGCTACAGTTTAAGCTTTCTGGTTTCCGCAATGAAAGGTAAAAATACTGAACAAGTTTTATTTTAATTTAATTATTCTCCCAGTAATAAAATTAATCTATGATGCTAAGGGGGTAAAATATATAGTTTTGAGTGGTAAGGAATAAGAATTAAATAACATACAATTTATGTCCCTGGCTTACCTCACCCTCAATCCCTCTCCGATATATTGGAGAGGGAAGCTAGAGACAGGATAAAGTTTTGCATTTTATTTAACAAAGTATGTTCAGTTTAATTCCCCAGCAAGACAGGCAGCACGAATTGAACGCCTAATTGAAATCCCCGTCACAAAACTTAATTACGAACGCGAGTGCGTGCCGGAGGCTCTATTACGAATTACGAATTATTTTAACCTGTTACTGTGAGGTAAGCGCAAAAGGACGCAGAGAATTCGCTACGAATTTAGGACTTACGCAAAATATCTCTCAAACTCTGATTTCTCTGTGCCCTCTGCGCCTCTGCGGTTCGTTAAACAAAATGATCTAAATACTGCATTTTAGAAGTATGACAGCATCATTAGATATTAGGGTAGGATATTGACCACTGCGGCATAAGGCTTGGTTTGGATAATTTCAAGCTTCCAGTCTGAAGAATAATCAGGCAACTCATAGCCAACACTCTTAACATGAGCCAACATCAACTCATCTCGTTGATGCCAAACTGCAAATATTCTCTCCCTACCATCATCAAGCGTTTCTAGGTCGATTTGATAAACCTCATTTACCCGCTTTAGTTTCAAGCCCAACAAATTTAGCAGTCGGCTGAGTATTTTTATTGCCGAAACTTGCTCTTTCTCCCCGACTAAGTTAATACCAAGCGCTCTTTTAATATGCTTACTATGCTGAAAAACAACATTTTTAAGCAATATCAAATCTGTATGACTCTCGCTAAATTCTCGTTCTGCTTCGAGAAACTGAAGCATTCCCAAGGCTCTCATCGCCTCAACTTTGAGCGTGTAAGTTTTTAAATCTGGTAGAAAAACTTTCCCTTCACCCCAAGACAATTGCTGATGCCATTCTTGCTCATCTCTAAGGTGAAAATACTCGCTTTCGTGAGTTAGATAATAATGAATTAACAGTTGACAATAATATCCGTGGTCATCCTGCAATTTTAGCCAAGGAGTAACTTCTACACCATACCTTTGTCTGAGAACATATTTATTGATTTGGTTGCGTTCTCCATCAGTCAGGGAATGCTTCACTAATAGCTGCTCATATTCTACATAATCGATATCTTGAGCATTAGCGACAGCAGTTGCTAGCGAGAGTTGATTTTGCTGCTTAATATCTTTAATTTTGCGTTTGATTTCTTTAGCTTTTTGACGCCTTTGCACCCAATCTTTTTGAACTTTAACAATTTCTAAAACTAATCTTCTGCGGGTAGCTAAATCATCAGCGTCAGTTGCCAAAAAGGCCAGACGTAAATCTCGAATAATATTATTGTGGACAGCATTACTCCGCAGCTGAATTTGATGACCATCAGCAATCAAACCATCTTGCATCGATTGACGGTAGAGGCGGATAGAAGCATTTACGCGTGCAGATAATTTAGCCCAAGTTCGCAAATGAATCGGGTCATGAACTAAAGGTAAATCCACGTCTATTTTATGTAGTGGACTCAGCAAAGCTAAGTTTTCTTTTTGATTTTCTTGATACCAATCAGATAGCAAGCGATAATTGGTACTACCACTACCAATTAAGCCAATACCTCGTTTAGCGCACCAGACAACACGCGGAACATCATCCCGCACTCTCGCTAATGCTTGTCTTGCTTCCGAGT
The DNA here is from genome assembly GCF_036917755.1 of Nostoc sp. Lineage (GTDB taxonomy): Bacteria > Cyanobacteriota > Cyanobacteriia > Cyanobacteriales > Nostocaceae > Nostoc. The sequence goes on along the minus strand of NZ_JBALFC010000036.1, from coordinate 52,014 downwards.
CAGGAATTACCCCTTGAAAAATGCCATAAACTCGGTCGAAATGCTGGACATCAATACTAATTCCTGTACCAAGACTAGGGGTAACAAAAACGCCGTCATATTCAGAGATTTTTTGATTGATAGCTGCGATAAAATCAACCGCTTCGTGTCCAGGTGTGTTTGTAGTGTGGCTACTAACTACCAAGGTTTTGGGAAATTGCCGTCGTAATTTTTGTAACCGTTCTTTCAAATAACGTTCAATTGTTTCACAACTGTAACGCCCAGCACGACTATCGGTAGTAACGTAACATTTACGTCCAGCAAGTAAATCCAATTCTAGTTGGTGAATTAGCGGTGTTGGGTTCGGCGAATCATAAAAAGTTACGTCCCAACCATGCTGAGGTTTCCATTGGTTGAGAACTACCCAAGGTGTTAATTTAATTCCTGCCAATCCCTGTAAATATTCAAGTGACACATCTGATAAATCAGCATCTTGGGCAATTATTAACCCCCCAGTTGTTAAAACTGTGGAAATTAGTTGCTGGAATAATTTTAATATTTTTACACGCTTGTGTTTACAAGTATTACTGTTTAATAGATGCCACAATGATTGCTCTACTTCATCTAAAATTACTATTGCCCCCCGCCAATTTTCTGGGTTAAGTTTCCAAATCGAATCAACACACAATCCGAGGGATTGCTGAGGAAAGAGAGAGCGGAGAATGGGAGGAGCCGGAGTAAGTGTTTTATCAATCCTTTTCTCGCCATCTTCTTTATGTGTTCCCCATTGAATACCAATTTTTTCACACAAAAATCGTCCTAGTAAAATTCTGTGAGTAATTAACAAAACGGGTTGATTTCTGCTTTTTGCTTGCTGAACAACGGTTTGTAGTGCTGTAGTTTTACCCGTTCCTTTTGCTGATTTGACTCCTACTAATCCAGAGGTGGGGAAAGGTATTTCACTTATATAAGGGCGATTCAAGGTGAGTGCAGCAGGAATGCTTAACTCGGTGTGGGGTTTGGTTTGAGCAAGATAAATTTCTAAATCAAGACTTTGACGATAAACTTTATCGAAACTACTTGCACCTTTCGCAACGATAAACTCATCAACTCCTTTTTCAACTCCTGGAAGTTCAATGACTTTAACAGTGCAATTTTTTTGCTGAAATAAACAACCAAGTTGAGAAATAGCATGATTTACAGCAGAAATTGTCTTAGGTTGAGTTTCAAAATCAAAGCAAATGTAAAAGCTGCGCTTTGTAATCGCAAACACGCCTAAATCGGGAATTAGCTGACGACGAGTAACTTTGCCAAATTCATCTTTAACAACCCGATAACCACTGGTAATTCCGGGAATGGCAATAGCTACATATCCTTGCGTCAACAGTGTGGCTGCTTTCTTCACACCCTCGCAGATAACCAGGGGGATGTTCTGTTGCATCACCCATTGCCAAAAGCCTTCAGCTTCACCATCAGGAGTAATGGTAATATTGTCAGGCATGACCAGGTTGTAACGTCCAGCGACTTGCTGCCACACTTGCAGCGTTACCCGCAAACAAAATACTCGCGTTGGCGTGCTGGGGGGATGCTCGTATTTGATGGACTTACCATTGTGATTTTGTCGGGGTTGGTTTGGCTTAAAGCATCCCCATTCCATCATTTGCCAATTATTCAAAGGGTCTAACCCCGAACACCACCAACCACCTTCAGTGATATGAGCATAACGCTGCAACCATCCACTTTTCACCATTCCGGCATTGGTGCGGGGGAGTAGCTCAGAAATCAATAGGTACTCATAAGCTGTTACGCCTTGGAGTGACCTAAAATTGAGTTGCACTAAGTGTAAGTCTATACCACTGCTCTTGACTAATTCTTCAAGGTGTTGGGGGTGTAAATAGTGCAGATGCATAGGGAAAGACGCTAAGGGAAAGTCAATGAGATTAAAACATTAACACGCATCTGCTTTTTTTATATAAGAGATATTGCGAGGCTTTAATGATGTTTTTTTTACTTCGTTACAGGAGACACATCGGTTAAGACTCTAGTGGGTTATTCTGCCTATTAGATCCCCAAAGTAATAATTTTGTATTGTGATATTTATTCGATTTTAATTTTTATTTATCAGTAAATTTATTGGTTAAGGAATGCGATCGCTAGAGGGGTTGCAGCAGCGATCGCTATAGGGTAACATTTTGCAAGACAAGGTTTGTCACGAATCGTAGATGCATAGCAGCTGTCAAACATTACTTCTGGGATAAAAGCTTATCATTTGGATAGAGACTATGAGTTACACTGTTCAATAAAGATAGTGTCTGCAAGTATGGATTCTCTCAAAGAAAAGATTTTGGAAAAACTAGAAAGCCTTCCAGAAAATGCACAGCAGGAAGTTCTAGATTTTGTACAGTTTCTAGAGTGGCGAAAGGAGAATCGTCAAGAATCTCAGTTATCTATAATCAGTGAAGAATTAGATGAAGAATCTGATGCGGGATGGCTAGAGACTGACTTATCAAATTTGGGTAGCTATGAACCTTATGATTGGCAACCCGGCGAACTAGAGAAGGGTTCGCCTGTTAAGTATGTTCCTGGAATGGGAGTAGTAATTGTTCAAGAATGACAACTCGTTCTTTACAGCTTGGGGATGTTGTAACAGCACGTTTTCCTCAACAAAACCCTCAAGGTCGTGAGCAAGAAGGTTATAGACCTGCAATTGTTGTCGGGTTCCCAAACCGCTTAGGGACACTCCGCTTTTCGTTAATAGTTGTAATTCCCATGACTACTGATAGAGGGCAAATGTGGGCAATCGCTTCACCAGATTTATATCCACGTTTCGCAGCAGGAGTTGCTGGATTAAGTTCGCCATCTATTGCTTTATTAGATCAGGTTAGGGTTTTAGATGTTAACCGTATTATTGATTATCGAGGGAGTTTGACACCTGAAAAGTATGAGCCTATTTTGATTGGACTTCAACGTATGATGAGTCCATAGTTTTATAGGATAACGATAATCACCCATGAGTTTGATTCTTTGTGTCTTAAACTGTCTGTCTTGTATCATGTTCAATATATCAACTTGATTTATATTGAACCAACAATAGATTCAGCAGCTTGGGAACTACTCAAAACTAGAGAAGATAAAGCTTGGTCTTTGGTGGATAGCACTTCTTTTATAGTCATGCAACAGCTTGGCATTAAAGTGGCATTAACCACAGATCACCACTTTGAACAAGCTGGCTTTATTCGTCTACTAAAATCAGAATAAGTAATAATAAAAGGCATTCCTTAAGATATGCCCTTTATTATTAAAAATCGCTAACCCGTTAACCTACGCCCCGACAGCTTCCTTGGCGGCGTACAAAACCTCAGCATTGATTTCCTTGAAACCGCGATCGCAATTAAATTTATTAGTGCTGCACTAGATTTATATTCTGTTAGGTGAAATCATTGTTGAATAGCACGTAAAACTTCTAATTCACTAGGATGAGTTAAAACCTTGCCTAATAGCTCACTGAAATAAACAACTTGATAATTAGGCGCAAGTTCTGTTTGCAGTTGCTTCCACAGGCTGATTCCTTCTTCTTCAAAAGTCGTTTCAGCTTCTTCACTAAGGAAACCTGATGAGTTAGCAGGATCTTCCCAGTTCAACTTTGCATTATAAATTTCTTCCCATTTTTCTAGACGTTTGATTGTTTCTTGACTTAATGGCAATGTCTCTGGGTCAATGTTGCCAATTTTATCAGAACTCACCCACCATAGAGGATAGCATCCATAGTCAGCCATGAGTTTCATTTTTTCTGCTTTAAACTGTCTGTTTTGTATCATGTTCAATACTTCCCCAGGTTTCAGGTAGAGGGTTGACCCAGGAAATAGGCACAGAAACAACATCTAGAGTTTCACTGTCTTTAAAGATTTCTAAAATATATCCTGGCTCTTGCTGAGTTTTAGTAGGACGCAGATGATCCAACACAACCCCTCTATCGCCAGCTTTTACAGGACTATTAGGAACATTGTGCTTCAGTTCTACCCACTGAAATAAACTAGCTGTTGTCATCGTTTAAGTCTCCTGTGATTTATCAGGATATAGTGTTATAAATCTAACAAATTCTGTTTCTTCATCTTGTTGCCAGATAGTAATTACCTTAATTAATTGACCATTAGGCCCAGTCCACTCGCTTTTAACCTCAAACTGAGTCCCCCAATCACTAGGGGTAACTTTTGCAATTTCAGAACCTTCTACAGCATTTATTATATCGTTCTTAAGAAGTTCCCAGTTATCAAGATTATATCCTGCTAAAGCTAGATATCTTGATTTATCACTTTTAGGTTGATAAACAAGTAGGTATTTAGTGATTTTTTCATCTTGAATTACTAAACCTGATGGTATTTTCATTATATTTAATTTGGTTATTTTAAATAGTTATTGAGAGAAATATATAAGAATTAATATTACATCTATGATATCTCATAATTTAATTATTATCACTAAAGCAAAAAAAATGGGGGTAAAGAGTATACATAACTCCTCACCCCTCAATATTCTCAATTAAACTCTAATCTAAGCTCCAACAGCTTCCTTCGCAGCGTACAACACCTCAGCATTGATTTCCTTGAAACCACGATCGCGGGCAAATTTCTCAGTATTACGCTTCACTTTCCCACGCACAAATCCCGGAATCTTATTCAATTCTGCTTGACCATCTTTTGTCCAATTCAAATCAGAATCAGCAGAAATTCCCCTAGTAATTACTTCTTTGGTATCGTGACCACCGAAGATTTCTAATAGGTGATCTTCCATTCCCAAAGTGAAGGAATTGTAGATCAAATCTGTAATCTGATTCGTGCCTTCGTAACCCATAAATGGTTTGTAACCAATGGGGAAGTTTTGGACGTGGATTGGTGCTGCAATTACACCGCAGGGAATATCCAAACGTTTACCAACATGGCGTTCCATTTGGGTGCCGAAAATGGCAGAGGGTTCGACACGAGCGATCGCATCCCCAATTGCACCATGATCTTCGGAAATTAGCACTTCATCGCAATACTCGCTAACCTGTTCGCGGAACCAGTCTGCATCATATTTACAGTAGGTTCCAGCCCAAACAACATGAATCCCCATCTCTCGCGCCAGAATTTTAGTAATGGCCGCGGCGTGGGTGTTGTCACCAAAGACCACAGCTTTTTTGCCAGTCAAGTTTTGACAGTCAATTGAACGGGAGAACCAAGCAGCCTGAGATACATGCAGGGTTTGCTCATTGATGAAGTTTTCGTAGTCAACTTCTGCGCCTTGAGCGTTAATTACCTGCTGAATCTTGCGAATACAACGGGCAGTTTCCACTACACCCATTGGAGTAATGTCTATATAAGGTGTGCCAAATTGTTCTTCCAGGTAACGAGCTGTGGTTAAACCGAGTTCACGGTAAGGCACCAGGTTAAACCAGGCTTGGGACATCTTTTTCAAGTCGTTCACCGAAGCACCTTCGGGAATTAAGGTATTCACCTCAATTCCCAAGTCAGCCATTAGCCGTTTCAGTTCGGTGCAGTCGTGATTGTTGTGGAAACCAAGGGTAGTAGTACCGATAATGTTAACTGAGGGCTTCGCAGTTTTGCCCTCTGGCAATTCGCCCCGCTTCCGGGCTTTTTCAATGTAGTATTGAACGATTTGATCGAGAGTGCGATCGGCGGCTTGTAGTTCGTTGTAGCGGTAGTGGTTCACATCCGCCAGCATTACGTCTCCTTTTGCTTCCAACTGCGATCGCTCGACAAAGTTGTGCAAATCTTCTTGTAAAATGCTGGAGGTGCAGGTGGGAGTTAACACAATCAAATCTGGGTGTTCCTCGGCATCCTTGCGGATGATGTTATCTACCACCTTCTCTTGAGAACCGCGTGCCAAAACGTTGCGATCGACGACACTGGTTGTCACTGGGGTAAAATCCCTCTCCCGCGATAACATGGAGCGCATGACGTTAAAGTAGTCATCGCCAATGGGGGCGTGCATGATCGCATGAACATTTTTAAAAGAACTAGCGATTCGCAGAGTGCCGATGTGGGCTGGGCCTGCATACATCCAGTAAGCCAATTTCATGTTTGTGTTCTCCCTTTTCAACAGAAATAACCCGGAGTCCGATAAGAGTGGACTATAAGTGCTTGATTATTATTAAATCGTTTCTGATTGTCTCAAAAGTTGTATCCCTGATGAAGTGAAGACTTGTAAGGGTTTTAGCTGCGGTGTGTAGGCGTAGGCATCGCTCAAACCTTGTTCCTGATTGGAATCTAGCTTCTAACTTTAATAATATTACTGTTGCTTTTTTAAAATAAATCTTAATTTTTCGGCAAATTTGTTTTCAATTTGGGGCGGTGTGTTAACCATCACCAATAAATTTAGAAACTTTATGTACAACTTCTCCAAAAATACAAACATCCTCTGAGAGGATGTTTGTAAAAAATCAGGTTGTATCAATATCCCCCCTAACCCTCCTTAAACAAAGAAAAAATGGGGGAATAACACTAGCGCAATTTGTTCATTCGAGGCAGTAGAAATTAACCTAGAGAGGTGTTAGTTACTGCCGAAAAATCTCTACTTTTTCTAACACTACATCTTGATTTGGACGATCTCTAGTCGTAGGCACATTGGCGATGCGGTTCACTATATCCATACCTTCGATAACTTTACCAAAAACACTGTGTTTGTTGTTAAGGTGAGGCGTTGGCCCTTCTGTAATGAACCATTGCGAACCATTAGTATTGCGTCCTGAATTTGCCATTGAGAGGATACCCGCACTAGAGTGTTTCAATTCAGGATGAAACTCATCTTCAAATTGATATCCCGGCCCACCAGTACCCCACCGGTTGGCCATATCTGGATAACGAGCCAGGGGATCTCCACACTGAATCATAAAATCAGGGATGACTCGGTGAAAGCGAATCCCATCGTAGGCAGGAGTCCCCTTCAGAGATTGATTTGTTTTAGGGTCTTTCCAGTCGATTGTGCCGGTTGCTAAACCTACAAAATTTTTGACGGTGTTGGGTGTTTTGTCTTCCTCCAAACGAACTATAATTTCACCCAAGGAAGTAGTTAAACGAGCGTGCAGTGCGCCATCACCGGGAATATTAATTTCTGGAAAATTCATAAGGTATCCTATTTTCAAAACTGGCAGTAATTTGACCTACGATAAGCTTATCAGCATTCAAGTTATAGGTTTACAGATTACCAAAAAACTGAACGAAGGAAACTTTAGAAAACGAATATTTTACTCTGGTAAATTAATCGCTGGATTACGGCTAAAGAATCCTCTAGGGACTAGCTTAAAGCCTACTCGGTGAACAGGCATCACAGGCCAATCTTCCGATCGCGGAATATGAGTGACACCCATTGTGTACCACAGTACGATATCTTCACCCATCAAGGATTCATCGTCTGCAATATATTTTGGCAAACCCTGTCCAGGTTGAGTCTGGTTGGGATAATCGCCGCCAGCATAAAGTTCAGCAGGTTTATATTTTGTTACCCAGACGTGATGAGTCGCAAATTCTGCCCGTTGACGGATTTTTGAGCCTTCCACAGGGAAAAATACAGAGTTTCCTCCCGGCATCAGCATATATCCAGGTGCAGCACCTAGAGGATTCTTTTTGTCTGCACTAACAATCATCCATTCCCGACTGTGTTTTATGTCTAAATCGCGGACAGCAGCTGTTTCTTTTGTTAGCGGGGTTTCTGTAACTGCGATCGCATTTCCTAATGGATTTTTCTCATCTATCGGCAAAGCTTTGACATTCATTTCCATCACGGAATTAGCTTGACCATCGACATCGAAATCTAGGCGATAGTTGAAAAAGTGTTGGTGATTTACTCCGAAGATATTCTTAGCAATTAACTGACCATAGGAATTATCCTCAGACTGTTTTTCGGCAGCCGTTCCCTGTGCCAGTACAATACCCGTTAATTCATTTTGAACTTCTAAAATTCCATCTTGGTGAAAAATCCAATTAATGCTGTAATCATAGTTGTCAATAGCCGCAGTCATCGTCATTACTAATTCTCGACTGCGACGGACATCATTGCGCTGAGTATTATACTCATAGTGCTTCCACAGGATTCCGTTATCGCGCTCGTAAATACCAATAACCCCTGGTATTTTATCAGGTTCTCCCTGCTCATTAGCAAATACAGCATTTAGCAACAGGCCGTTTTCGGGAATTTCCTTACCTAACTCCATCGTATTTGCTAACAAACCAAGGTTATATTCTCCAACATCAAAGGCATTCCTAAATGACCAAGTAGGCTGAGGATCGCCATAAGGTACTACCATTTCTGATAAGCTAGCGCGGTATAAAACTGGTCGAATATTTTCCCCGTCCTTGTGCGTCACTTGGTATAGCATTAATCCATTACGAGGATGCATTAAATAGCGAAATTTCCAACCTTGCCAGCTAATTTCATTGTTTTTAATCTGGAAAGTTGCACCATTTTGTTGCAGAATCTTTAATGCTTTAAGTGGTGAAAGTAATTTGCCCAAAGATTTGATATCGTAGTTCCAGTTTTCCTTAGAGAAAGGTACGTTTCCTGTGTCAACAAAACTGGCGATTTTACCCGTGTTCAAATTAACTGTTGCTACGACTCCTTCAATCGGACTACCGTAATAGTTCCAGCCTTTGCCTTTATAGTAAGATAAGCTCCTACAGAGACGATTACCTGTTGCTTCTTCCTGTTGACTCAGGATTCCTGGTGTCGACGAACTGATTTTGACTTGATCGAAATCGGTAATTCCCCGCCTTTGCATCGCTTTTTGCCATCGAGGATCGGCTTTGACTATCTGAGTTGCTAGTTCATATTCGGAACTAACGATCGCAGGTTGAACAGAGGGTATCTCTTTCCAAGAACTTAAGGTTTTGCTTGTCAGATCCACGATTCCTTCATAGGTTTTGTTTTGCGATCGCTCAGAGATTACCAAAAAAGCTTTTCGCTGCAAGACTTTACCCGGTGTAAAATTCAGAACTTCTTTTTTATCTGGTTCTTGTAAAGCAATCAGTGGAAAAGCTGCCATTTCGCTCAAAGTTTTTTCTCTTTTGATCACCGAAACAGCTGTACTAATTTCTGCCTCTGTTAGCGAAGTGAGAGGATGGGAAATCGAAAGCTGTTGAGCCGTTAATATTCCCATTAATCCGAGTGAGATAGAAATGACGACAATGATGGCAATAGCTAGCCATAAAAAACGCTTTAACCGCTTAATCATCTTTTACATTTTTACAAAAGACTTATAGTTATCTATTTCCAAGCCTAAGATTGAAAACCGATAAATTAAGAGGCTAAAGCCAAATTAATTTGTTAATAGTTGGGGAGTGGGGAGTGGGGAGTGGGGGAGATGAGGGGGATGAGGGAGTAAGAATTTTAGATTTTAGATTTTAGATTAAAGAATTGAAATTTAATCCCAAATCGTCAATCCAAAATCCAAAATTGAATTGCCCCATGCCTAATGCGCTATTTATGCAGAAACCAAACGGCGTAAAGATTCAGCACGACGTTTAGCAGTAGAGTTATTTGGAGAAAATTTTAGTGCTTCTTCGTAACTTTGTAATGCCTGAGTAGTTAATTTTTTCTTTTCGTAGGCGTGACCGAGATTATTCAACCCTGTCACGTAGTCTGGTTTAGATTTCAGGGCTTCTTTATACTGACGAATTGCTAGGTCATATTGCTCTTGGGAAAAATAAACATAACCCAGCCCGTTATAAATGCGGGCGATATCTTCTTCTCCCTCTTCTTCGGCAGCTTTGAGAGCTTTTTGAAATAGCGCGATCGCTTGGGAATACATTTTTTTTTCGGAATAAATACTGGCTAACTCATAATATTCTTGAGTCGTACCCTTTTCTTTCTCTAACTTCTTTCGCAATCTTGCAAAGGAGCCTTCAATCTTGCGAGTTTTGAAAATCTGGCGAAGAACACCCACGGCTGCAATTGTGAGCAAACCTACCAAAATTGAGAGATAAACAACGGCTAGACTGTTATCCATTGCTGCAAATATAAATATTAAAAGTTGCTTCTGTATCTATTATCAGCCTATAGCGGATGAGGGAGATCAGGATAATTATCTTAATTTCTAACTCCAAACTCCTAACTCCAAACTCCTAACTCCCTTACGGTAAACCCCAATATTGAGAGCGTTGCTGGAGCCAACCTTCTGCTAAGTAACGAGCGATCGCTCCATTCACATTTCGTCTTAACTCATCGTACTGCAATCCCTTGGGCATGACTACAGCTAAGGGTTCAGTTGATAGCTTGGTTGGTAGTAGCCGATATTGGGGATATTGTTGCACCCAACCGCTCAAAACGCTAGCATCTCCGGCAAAGGCTACGGCAGTATTACTTTCTATTTCCTCTCGCGCTTCCTGATAGGAATTCACTCCTACTAACTCGGCGCTTGGCAGATAGTACCCCACTTTCGCAATGGTACTGGAGTTATTTAGTACAGCAATTTTTTGTTTTGCCAAATCACTCAACTGCTGCACAGAGGCATCTTTTGTAACTAATACAGTGCTATCCAAATAGTAGGGAACACTGAAACTAACTATCCGGGCGCGTGACTCAGTTGCTGTCACCCTAGCGATCGCAAAATCAACTTTCTGGTCTAAGACTACAGACAGGCGATCGCGATTCGCTACTGGTTTAAACTTGACAGCCTTGGCTTTCCCAACCAAATCAACTGTCAAGCGCTGTGCTAAGTCAATTTCCAAGCCCTGCAAATTGCCATTAGCATCTCTAAATCCCAACGGACGCAAGTTATCCTTAACGGCAACAGTTAGATAGCCTCGCTGCTGAATTTCTGGCATTTCGGCAGCAGATGCAGTTAATCCTGTTCCCACTATGGAAAAGCAAAAAATCCAAAAAATAGTGGCGGATAATACCAGATGTAACCGAGTAATTACTTCCCATCTGCTACATCCGTTATACATCCGTTGCCACCTTTATCCTTTAGCTTGATTTGCCAATTCCGCAACTTTGCCGAAGCTAGCTGGATCGAGGACTGCCAATTGCGCTAACATCTTGCGATTTAGTAGGATATCAGCTTTTTTCAGATTCCCGATCAACTGGCTGTAACTCAAGCCATGTTGCCTTGCAGCAGCGTTGATCCGGGTGATCCAGAGGCGACGGAAATCGCGCTTTTTCTTTTTGCGATCGCGGTAGGCACTCCGTAATGCCTTCATCACTTGTTGGTTGGCGGTTCTAAACAGAGTTGAATGGGAACCGCGAAAACCTTTAGCTAGTTTGAGAATTTTATTGCGGCGCTTCCGAGCTACATTACCGCGTTTTACCCGTGTCATAACTTATTTCCTGAAATACTTACAAATATGGGAGCATCAAACGCACGTTAAGTTCATCGCGTTCATGTACAAGTGTACTCTGGCGCAGGCTACGCTTCTTGTTGGAAGATTTGTGCTCTAAAAGGTGGCTTTTGAACGCTTTACGACGGACGATTTTGCCGGTGCCGGTGGCACGGAATCGCTTCGCTGCGGCTTTACGAGTCTTTAGTTTAGGCATGGTTTAGCTTTAATTCGACACGATCCATAATTATATACTAATAAAATTGCTTGAATTGCAATTAAATAGAGGATTTAATCAACCACGACCGATGTAGATCAAATTAACTTCACCTATCGCTCAAATAAATATAGTCGAATATGATCCATGTTGGCAGACTTTGTTTAGAGAACCAGTGAGGGCAAGGGCTGTATCTTAACTTAGTGCCATTCGATACTGGATCAGGGTTTCAGTGTTAAGTTGACACTAATGACCAGCTATATGCTAATATTTCATGGCATTATGTTAAAAAACTTTGCCTAAAATCAAAGAGTCGCCAACCCATGAGTTTAGCTGTAATTAAGTTCTCTTCAGAAGAGTGCGGCATTTGCCACAAAATGTCTTTTTATGACAAAAAGGTGGCTGAAGAACTGGGTTTAGAATTTATCGATGTCAAAATGCAGGATACGGCTGCTTACCGCAAGTATCGCAAGATTTTATTAAGTCACTATCCCGATAAATCAGAAATGGGATGGCCTACTTACATTCTCTGCAATTCTCCAGAAGGGGAATTTCAGATTGTGGGTGAAGTAAAAGGAGGTCATCCCAAAGGGGAGTTTAGAAGCCGTCTTCAAGAGCTTGTCCTAAGCCGCCAATAACGTAGACAAACCTAGACTTCTATAGTCAATTAAACTGCCTACTATTGGATGGGTGAAAACCTACGAAGGCTTACCACACACCACATGTAAATCAATTACTAGTAAATGTCTAGACAAGTCTAGTATTTATATAGCAGGTTCTGAATTCCACAACTAATCAGAACTAATTACGTCAAAAGATTTGACCTCCAGGACAGGGCCAATCATGGCAGTTGTCATGACATCCTCACGCACCTGTCCTTTAACTTTTGCTTTTTGTCCAGCTTTGAGTAAGTCTTTGTCAGCCCCTCTGAGGATTTCGTAAGTAACGCCCTCTTCTGTGACTAACGCCCATGCGCCTGTGCCAATATCACGGCGTTCGATTGTACCTGTAAGTGTAATGCTCATAACAGTTCTGAGTGTTGAGTGCTGAGTGGGGGAGTAAGGAGTTGGGAGAGACGCGATTAATCGCGTCTGTACAGGAGTTTGGAGTTATAAAAATTCATGCCCCATGCCCCATGCCCCATGCCCCATGCCCCATGCGAATTTACGCTATTTTTTCTTCGTTTTTCAATGCTAAACGAGCAAGCCCATAACAGATTAGGGCATTGGCGATCAGGAATAGGCGTGCTAAGTAATCACTTCCCAAACCCCAAACTGTCGGGTTGAAAAACGCACTTACTGTCAAGCACGCTGCTACACCTAAAGTTGAACCAATGGCAAACCATTTCCAACTAGGATGTCCCAGCAGCAATGCCATTAAGACAATGGGAATCAGTACGCTAGCAAACAGGGGATTCAACGCATCAGTTCCCTGGAGGGTACTGCCCAGTTCGGGAATTGAACTGCCCAAAACCCGGAAAGGCCATTGGGGAAGATCAAAAATATAGATTCCCTTGAGGAAGAATAACCCAGAACTACCAGCAATTAAGCCACTGGATAAAGACCAACTCCAAGTAAAGGGGAAGTAAACCCGTAAAAACCAAGCTAGCAGATAGGAACCAACTATCATTAAAATCTTGGGTAACAGTGCGATCGCACCACCATCAATCCAAAAGCCGGGGTTAAGATAGCCATTATCCCGTAACCACCGGAAGAAATCTGTGAAACTGATTTGCCCCGCAAAGGCTAGTTTTACAGCTGCTTCTGCATTCAGGTGTCCAGCGCCATAATAGTTCAAACCATCATCCTGGATAACTCGTGCTGACTGCTTCAGGACTTTTAAAACTTCATCTGGTTCTTTGATGCCAGCAGCTTTGATTAATGCCGCAACACCAGCAACGTGGGGAGAAGCCATGCTTGTACCCTGGAAGCCCAGAAATACGCCTTCGCCCTTTTCGTCGATAGTTTCTTGGAGAATCTTACCAGCTTCACTACCACCAGGAGCCGAGATATCTACCCCTGCACCAAAGTTAGAATAAGGCGCTCTTTCGCCATCTGGGCCAATTGCCGAAACGCCGATGACGTAGGGATAGCGGGCTGGATAGCTGGCCCCATTAGTGTTTTCATTCCCGGCGGCGGCAATAATAACTACACCTTTTCTATGGGCATACTCGATCGCTTCTTTCATCAATTTGCTTTCACCACCACCGCCTAAGCTCATATTAATTACATTTGCGCCTTTATCAGCAGCAAATTTAATCGCTTCGGCAATATCGGCAACAGTACCGCCACCATATGCACTTAGTACTTTCAGGGGCATCAGACTGGCTTCATAGGCAATTCCAGCGACACCATATTTGTTATTTGTGGCTTGGGCAATAGTTCCGGCAACATGAGTACCGTGGCCGTTATCGTCTGTGGCTTCTTCTCGATCGCTAACAAAATCATAGCCTTTGACGAATTTTGTCTCATACAAGTCCCGCACTTTGGTAATCCCGGTGTCAATCACCGCAACTGTGATACCGCTACCTTTGGTTTGACTCCATGCGCCTTCAATGCCGATTTGGTGCAAGTTCCACTGCTTGCTGTAATATTGGTCATTGGGGCCAGTTAATGAAGGACTTGCTTCTTCATCTTCTTGGGGTCTTAAAAATTCTCCCAGCCAAGCTGCTTTACCTGGTTGTGGAATCGTCCTGTAGATATAATTCGGTTCAATGAATTCTGTAGCTTGGGCAAATTGTGATTTTTTCAGTTCTTGGAGTCGCTGGCGATCGCCTTTGACAATATACACATGATCTTTTTGGGAAAACTTGTTGTCTAATTGGGGTGTAACGTTGTATTGTTTGGCGATCGCTTGCAAATCCTGTTCCACCACAATTGATGGAATATCTTCCCGAAAATCAAGCAAAATCGTCTCAAACTCTCCTTTAGCTGCCAGTCCCTGAAAATTCAGGAAACCAAATATGGCAGATCCCAGCCCAATGACAAACAAGCACAATAATATAAGCTTTCTCATATTAACTCATCACCGCTTTTTGCCAGATTGCTCACTACCATAACTTATCTGCATCCTTTATTGGAAGATTTTGCACTTTTAGTTACAAGTTTCACTCAGGACTTTTTTAACGATGGAACGTGGTCTTTTGTGGTTGCCCCTATTAGTAATGTTTTTCTGGTTGGCTTGGCAAGGCTCGAAAGAGTATCAAAAAGTTGAAGCCTATCGCGCTTGGGCAGAGCAATTTGAACGAGCTAAGTACGATATTTATTCAGTATTAGGTCAAAAAGGCAACAATCTAACTTGGGGAAAACCCACGACTAAAGGGCCTATTCAACTAGAAACATTCTCTTTGCTTGATGTTAAGCAAATTTATCTTTTAGTAGATGATAAACAAGTAGATTTGGAAAGTATACCGGAGAAAGGTCGTTCTATAGAGTTAGAATTTTTATTTTCCGAATCTCCTAACTCAGTGCGGGTTCCGTTTACAGAAATCCCCTTGGCAGCAGAATGGGGTAAGTTTTTGCAGGGGGTATTACAAGACTTGCGATCGCAACCACAGCAGTAGTTATACTTAAACTACCAGTTTTAGATAATACGGCGATTTCTGATCAAAAAGTAGGGGCACAAATATATTGCGCCCCGATGTGTGTGATCTATTTAATTGAAAACCGGATTGAAAATCGATTCATCTTTGGATTACACTTGGACTCAGTTCACCCGACGCAACTATGCTTGAACGATGAAGTCGGAAGCAGTAAGAGTGGGCGCACCGGTAAGTTGTGCAAATTGACCGCCAGTGCCGAAACCAGCAGCACTACCATTTTGATTGTATGATAACTGCCCAGTCAGAGGGTCGTAGACAATTGCAGCATTGCTAGCTGCCCCTAAACTGGTGATTTGAAAATCACTGGCGTTACTAAAACCCGTTCCGCCAACAGAAGCAATGGCACTAAAGGTGGTCTTACTCAGGACAATCTTATCACCTTGAGAGTGATTGAAGTCAGCGATCGTATCAATACCCACAGTAGCGGTAGTAAAGTCAGTATTGGTGTCGTAGAGGAAAGAGTCAGCACCTATACCACCGACAAGAAGATCATTGCCTTGTCCACCGACAAGAGTATCATTACCTTGTCCACCAATGAGAAGGTCATCACCAGCACCACCCCGCAGCAGGTCGTCACCACCGCTGCCATCGATGGTGTCATTACCCCCTAGACCATTAATCACATCGTTGGAAGTGTACAAACCGCTGATGTTATTGTTCGAGTCATTGAGAAACGTGACGGTGTTTGCGGTGGAAATATACGTTTGAGTGGAGTTGGCATTAATCACATCAATGCTTTTGGTAACACTGGCTTCTCCGTCAAATAGGATATTACCGATGGCAGGTCTTGTTGTCGATGCGGCTAAGTTGTCTAGGTTTTCTAAGTTAAAGTTTTGCAGAGTGACTTTGGTATTGGCCACATCTTCAAAGGTGACTTCTAAATCGTTGCCATTTTGAGTTAATTGCAGATTTTTCGCAGTCAAGCCAGCCCCAACAAATTGCAAGGTGTCTATTTTGGCAATCACCGCAGCCGAAGGGTTTGAGCTAGTACCTACACCGCCAAAGTCCGTGATGATGTAATTGCTATTGCCTCCTTGGGCAATAAAGGTGTCATTGCCGGCTGTGCCATTGATAACTTGAATTTTAGGTTTAACTGTGCCACTAATTGCAAAGTCAAAGGGGCTTTCATTACTATCATTGTTGTTTAAAATCAGAGTGCCACTATAACTGCCTGGTGTAGTGGTGTTGAGTCCCACCGATATAGTGGTGGAAGCATTAGCAGCCACACTCGTCGGAAGAGTACCGACCAAACTAAATCCGTCGGGAAGTTTCAGATTAGTCAGGTTGAGTG
This sequence comes from Nostoc sp., assembly GCF_036917755.1. GTDB lineage: Bacteria > Cyanobacteriota > Cyanobacteriia > Cyanobacteriales > Nostocaceae > Nostoc. The sequence goes on along the minus strand of NZ_JBALFC010000036.1, from coordinate 35,617 downwards.
CAGCTGTACCGGTGTTCTGAATCGTAAAGGTTTTGGTCAGGGTGTTACCAACAGTGACATCGCCAAAGTTAATCGCAGTAGTGCTGCCATCTGCAATATCAATGGTGCCATTGAGAACTTGAATTTCTGGGGATAAAACGGGTTTAACTGTGCCACTAATTGCAAAGTCAAAGGGGCTTTCATTACTATCATTGTTGTTTAAAATCAGAGTGCCACTATAACTGCCTGGTGTAGTGGTGTTGAGTGCCACCGATATGGTGGTAGAAGCATTGGTAGCCACGCTCGTTGGAAGAGTACCGACCAAACTAAATCCGTCAGGAAGTTTCAGATTACTCAGGTTGAGTGTAGCTGTACCGATGTTCTGAATCGTAAAGGTTTTAATCAGGGTGCTACCAACAGTGACATCGCCAAAGTTAATCGCAGTAGTGCTGCCATCTGCAATGTCAACGGTGCCATTGAGAACTTGAATTTCCGGGACGGTAATGCGGGGGGCTTCGTATGCACCAATATCAATTACTGCGGTGCCATTACCATCGCCATCCTGGGGAATGTTGTTAGTGATGCTATTGAAGGCATTGGAACCAGCATCGATCGCAGCACTTCCAGTTTTGAGCGCAAAATTATCGTGGGCCGCATCAACAAATTGGGGATCTTGACCCAAAATATTCTGCAATCCTGTGGCATTTAGATTATCTGAAGCTTGGAATACATTCGAGTTATAAACAAGGTTGTGGTCAAAGTTGACATTTGTAGAATATTTCAGAACATTAGCCACTTGATTGTCGCTGGCATACATTATATTGTTATCGACTCTAACATTATCAGAGTAATTAACTTTAATCTCTCCGGTATTAGCGATATTAAGGCTATTTTGGTAAACTGTGTTGTTGATAATATCGACATTTTTAGCTTGGAAAGCGTTAATACCAGAGTTACCATTGTTGTAGACTATGTTATTAGCAACTAAGGTTTTCCCTAAGTAAGGTGTTCCATCTTTACTCTGATTAATAGTATCAAGCATTAGCCCATGCCCTTCAGTAATCTGACCAGCTTGTTTCCAGGGAACCAAACTTTGATTATCAAAAACAATATTGTCTCGATAAATTATTTTGTAATCAGTAGTATTGTTATCAGAATTGGTGGCATAAAGTGTAGTGATACCCTGACCACCATACGGCGTGTACCAAGCGTTTCCAGATACAATATTTTTCTCAACTGTGATGTAGTCGGAATTACTGGATTCAATGCCTCCCCCTGGAAAGTTACTAACTGTGTTATCAGAGATGACAATGTGATGAGGATCACTACCGCCCACTCCTTGGCTATTTTTCCAGGCTTTGATACTAATTCCAGTGGAATTGGTTAAGGGATTATTGAGATTATCCTTCTGTTCTAAGGCATATTCTAGAGTGATGTTTTCCCGATTGCCTTCTAGATCAAGTCCTTCAATCCGCACGTAGGATGAACTAAATATATTAATCCCACTTCCTATTGTTTTGATTATAGGCGTAGCCCCTGGATAAGCTTTGATTGTTGTCCAGTTATTTGCTGAACCATTAAAGTTAAAAAGCGTAGCGCCTTTGTCATAAGTTCCATTCATGACGTAGAGTGTGTCACCTGTTTGCATCTGATACACGGCTCTACCCAAGCTGCGAAACGCACTTCCTTCGATTAAGCCATTATTGTTATCATTGCCTGTTCCAGAAACGTAGTATGTTTTGCCAGCCATAGTTTTAGTCCGAATGTGTGTAAGGTGAATTGGAGTTATTTGAATAGATGATTTGTCTGGACTTTTCAGGACAGTCACAGTTATCCGATCGCGACTTGAAATCGCATCGGTTGTAAAAAGGTTGTTGTCAAACTGAAAAATTTTTCTCCTGTCAACCGTTGAGGCTTAAACCAGGGATATCGATACCGTTAATCGTCAGGATTTTCTTGAGAGCGATCGGACGATTAGCGTGTGGACGCTTCGCCTCCGGGCTTGTCCTGAAAAACTACGGCTAGATGGAGTCGAATTGAATCGTATCTTCATCTGTAGCAACCGCGACGCCGAATAGCCCGTCGTAGACATCGCTGCTCTTTTTGAGCTAGCTTTCCTATCTGCTATATTCGATACGGTGATTATATTCGGCATCGGAATTCCTCTGAACTTTATCCGTTGTCTGAGGTTAGGAGGTTGCCAAATCAGTATGGTAAAATCCACCCCTCGATAATAACTAGGGACTTAAAATTGCAGTGGTAAAAGTTAAATTGGTTGAAACTTTAGTCGGTTGACCCCTTAACTTAAGGGAACTAATGTAAGAACTTAGTCGAACCTGTTGTAAGCGATGTAACTGAGCCTTGTGGACTTATGTATTAAAACTAACCTTTACAAATGGCACTTGATATCAGTAAATACTCTGAATTTGGTTACTAATATTACAGGAAAAGTGAAAATTTTACTTAAGCATCGTGGTAAGCCCTGTTAATTTCCAGTGTGATATGGGAATGGAGAGCGCTTTGTGCAAGGATTTGATGAAGTTTCTCTAAATATTTTTAAAGAAGCGATGCCTTCTTTACCAAACGCTGCGCGTAGCAAGATCCCGTTCGCCCTTGCCGTCCTGTAGGGAAGGGTACGGCGGGCTACGCCCAATACGGTAGCTTGTATTTTTTCAATCACGCACTGTTGCAAAACCCACTACTACAACTCATTCGTTGGTTAGTAGAGCATCAACCTTCTATGGGACTGGTTAAGGCAGTGCGTCAATGACACCGAGGCAACGCCTCAAGGTCGCTTGACATCTGTGCATCGACCTTAACTTGACACCAATGGTGTCTCGCCCACTCTACAATAATTGAGTATTTTGTTACTCAGCACGGGCTAAACCTTAGCTATCCGCTAACAGCACTTTCAAGTCAGTTTGTCGTTGCGATCAAGTACGAGGGAAGAGGGTTTTAGCCGAATGGCACTAAGTTAAAATACAGCCCATGCTGGGAGGACTGCCGCCTCCTCTTTTGACGAGAGGTAGAACCTCTGGGAATACATTCCCAGCCTGGAGGCTTTTAACGAGGCAACACAAGCCTTTGGGCTTTTCTTAGTGCCATTCGGTTTTAGCCTAGTTGATCAATTTTTGAGATAGTTTGGTTTGATTGCGCTCTTCCTTACTTAATCTTCACAATATGAACACTGAAATAAACTCCACAATATCTATTGCTTTAACCATTGCAAAATTGTAGGGGCACAAGATATTTGTGCCCCTATGTGTGTGATCTATTTAATTGAAAACCGCTTTGAAAGTCAATTCATATTTGGATTAGACTTCCACTCAGTTGATCCGACGCAACTATGCTTGAACGATGAAGTCGGAAGCATTAAGAGTCGGCGCACCAGTAAGTTGTGCAAATTGACCGCCGGTGCCGAAACCAGCAGCACTACCATTTTGGTTGTATAGTAACTGCCCAGACATAGGGTTGTAGACAATTGCAGCTTTGCTAGCTGCCCCTAAACTGGTGATTTGAAAATCACTGGCGTTACTAAAACCCGTTCCCACAGCAGAAGTAATGGCATTAAAGGTGGTCTTATCCAGAACAATTTTGTCACCTTGAGAGTGATTGAAGTCAGCGATCGTATCAATACCCACAGCAGCCCTAGTAAAGGCAGCATTGGTGTTGTAGAGGAAAGAGTCAGCACCCATACCACCGATGAGAAGATCATTGCCTTGTCCACCAATGAGAAGATCATTGCCAGTACCTCCACGTAGTTGGTCGTTACTACCGTAACCATTGATAGTGTCATTACCCCCTAGACCATTAATCACATCGTTGGAACTGTCAAAACCGACAATGTTGTTGTTCAAGTCATTAGGGAAGCTGAGGCTGGTGTGGCGGGCTTCGTATGCACCAATATCAATCACTGCGGTGCCATTACCATCGCCATCCTGGGGAATGTTCTTAGTGATGCTATTGAAGGCATTGGAACCAGCATCGATCGCAGCACTTCCAGGTTTGAGCGCAAAATTCCTGTGGGCAGCATCAACAAATTGGGGATCTTTACCCAAAATATTCTGCAATCCTATGGCATTTAGATTATCTGAAGCTTGAAATTGAGAAGAGTTATAAACAAGGTTATGGTTAAAGTTGACATTTTTAGAATATTTCAGAACATTAGCCACTTGATTGTTGCTGGCATACATTATATTGTTATCGACTCTAACATTTTCTGAGTAATTGACTTTAATCTCACCGGTATTAGCGACATTACGGCTATTTTGGTAAACTGTATTATTGATAATATCAACATTTTTAGCTTGGAAAGCGTCAATACCAGAGTTACCATTGTTGTAGACTATGTTATTAGCAATTAAAGTTTTGCCAAGATAAGGTGTTCCATTTCTACTCTGATTAGTACTATCAAGCATTAGCCCATGCCCTTCACTAATCTTACCAACTTGTTTCCAGGGAACCAAACTTTGATTATCAAAAACAATATTGTCCCGATAAATTATTTTGTAATCAGTAGTGTTGTGATCGGAATTGGTGGCAAAAAGTGTTGTAATACCCTGACCACCATACGGCGTGTACCAAGCGTTTCCAGATACAATATTTTTCTCAACTGTGATGTAGTCGGAATCACTTGATTCAATGCCTCCACCTGGAAAGTTACTAACTGTGTTATCAGAGATGACAATGTGATGAGGATTACTACCGCCCACTCCTTGGCTATTTTTCCAGGCTTTGATATTAATTCCAGTGGAATTGGTTAAGGGATTGTTGAGATTATTCTTCTGTTGTAAGGCATATGCTAGAGTGATGTTTTTCCGATTGCCTTCTAGATCAAGTCCTTCAATCCGCACGTAGGATGAACTAAATATATTAATCCCACTTCCCGTTGTTTTGATTATAGGCGTAGCCCCTGGATAAGCTTTGATTGTTGTCCAGTTATTTGCTGAACCATTAAAGTTAAAAAGTGTAGTGCCTTTGTCATAAGTTCCGTTCATGACGTAGAGCGTGTCACCTGTTTTCATCTGATACACGGCTCTACCCAAGCTGCGAAATGCACTTCCTTCCTTTAAGCCATTATTCTTATCATTGCCTGTTCCAGAAACGTAGTATGTTTTGCCAGCCATAGTTTTAGTCCGAATGTGTGTAAGGTGAATTGGAGTTATTTGAATAGATGATTTGTCTGGACTTTTCAGGACAGTCACAGTTGTCCGATCGCGATTTGAAATCGCATCGGTTGTAAAAAGGTTGTTGTCAAACTGAAAAATTTTTCTCCTGTCAACCGTTGATGGTTAAACCAGGGATATCGATACCGTTAATCGTCAGGATTTTCTTGAGAGCGATCGGACGATTAGCGTGTGGACGCTTCGCCTCCGGGCTTGTCGTCAGATATCGTCTGAAAAACTACGGCTAGATGGAGTCGAATTGAATCGTATCTTCATCTGTAGCAACCGCGATGCCGAATAGCCCGTCGTAGACATCGCTGCTCTTTTTGAGCTAGCTTTCTTATCTGCTATATTCGATACGGTGATCATATTCGGCATCGGAATTCCTCTGAACTTTATCCGTTGTCTGAGGTTAGAAAGTTGCTAAATCAGCATGCTAAAATCCACCCCTGGATAATAACTAGGGACTTAAAGTTACAGTGGTAAAAGTTAAATTGGTTGAAAGTTTAGTCGGTTGACCCCTTGACTTAAGGGAACTAATGTAAGAACTTAGTCGAACTTGTTGTAAGCGGTGTAACTGAGCCTTGTGGACTTATGTATTGAAACTAACCTTTACAAATAGCACTTGATATCAGCAAATACGCTGAATCTAGTTATTAATTTTACAAAAAAAACGATATTTTTACCTAAAACTCGTGGTAAGCCCTGTTAATTTCCAGTGTGATATGGGAATGGAGAGCGATTTGTGCAAGGATTTGATGAAGTTTGTATAAATATTTTTAAAGAAGCGATGCCTTCTCTACCAGACGCGATGATCCGAACTTCTCCCTTCGCGTCGCGTCTGGTAGAGAAGGGGAGCCACTGCGTTGCGGTGAATCCAGCGCTGTAGTGAGGCAGTCGCTCAGAGGGGGTCTCCCCCATAAGGAACTGCCGAAAGGGTTTCCGGCCGTAGGCGACTGGTGAACCCGAAGGGGGGTTCGCCCGTTGTAGCAACTGGCGTGAGATGCCAAAGGCGAACGGTGACTCAGCACTTTCAAGTCAGGTTTCGGTAAATGTTTGTGGTTTCGATCAGGCAAAGGCAGGAGGGAAGAGGATTTTAGCCTAGTTGATCAATTTTTGAGATAGTTTGGTTTGATTGCGCTCTTCCTTACTTAATCTTCATAATATGAACACTGAAATAAACTCCAGAATACCTATTGCTTTAACCATTGCTGGTTCCGATAGCGGTGGCGGTGCAGGAATTCAAGCTGATTTACGCACCTTTGCTTTTCACTGTGTCCACGGTACTAGCGCTATAACCTGCGTCACGGCACAAAACACTCTAGGAGTGAGGAGGGTTGATGCCATGCCAAGAGAGGCTGTTGTGGCGCAAATTCAGGCAGTAGTTGAGGATATTGGCGTACAAGCTGCCAAAACGGGAATGTTGCTCAATCAGGAAATTATCTTTGCTGTTGCCCAGCAGGTAGAAGCTTTACAAATCCCTAATCTAGTAGTTGATCCAGTAATGGTGTCACGTACAGGAGCACAACTGATTGATGATGATGCTGTGAAGACTCTGTGCCATGCCCTGATTCCCAAGGCGGTTATCATTACGCCGAATCGCTACGAAGCCCAGATTTTGAGTGGTTTACAAATTAATTCCTTGGAGGATATGCAAGCTGCTGCTGAAATTATTCACAAGACTTTACGCACGAAGGCTGTTTTAGTCAAGGGCGGAGGTATGCAGGGAGATATGCGTGGCGTTGATATCTGGTTTGATGGCGACAAGTTGGAAGTTTTGACTTGCCAGCAAGTAGAGACGAAAAATACCCACGGTACTGGTTGTACACTATCGGCTGCGATCGCTGCTAATCTGGCTAAAGGAAAAGACTTGTGGCAGGCAGTGCAACAGGCAAAGGAGTATGTGACTACTGCACTCACTTACGCCCTAGATATTGGCCAAGGGCAAGGCCCTGTAGGACACTTTTTCCCATTGTTACGAAATTAAGCTTTTGGGAGCATGGGGATTGGGATCTGGGGCATTGGGATGGGAGCATGGGGAGATGAGGGAGATGAGGAGGAGTGAGAATTTTGGATTTTAGATTGAAATTTAATCCAAAATCTAAAATCCAAAATCCAAAATCCAAAATTGAATTGCCCAATACTCAATGCTCCATAATAAATCTTTGCTCTTTCGGCATTTTTCTATTATTCTTGGGCATAGTTTCAGGGCTGACTATCTCTGTTAGCATCTCTGTACGATCTAATTACCTTGATTTCTAATACCAAGTCCCCGATGCGAACAACCATAGGTTCTGTTCACAGGAATTCGCCAACACCAACTACTCAAGCCTACCCTCCCTCTGTACCATTATCTGTATACAGGGAATTGTCAACAGAGTTGCAAGCAACACAGGCGAGGCTAAATGCACTCAGTACCCAAAATCAGCAATTAGCACAAGAAAATCAACTACTACGCAAAGAGATTATCAAAGTTGTTGAGTCTTTTTCTCACTTGCAAAAGTTTGTGGATTCCCATGCTACGCCTAGTTATCACCAAGCTACCCAAGCTTCTGGCGACGTTAAAAGTGCCACCAAACAGCCAGTAACACAAGCGCGTCCACGTCAACAGGTTTCTGGTTCGCGCCCACCCGTTGTGCCCAAAGCCTCACCCGAAAAAAGCCGCCGCCAAGACTTTTCTACACCTGTAATGGAAATAAATTTCCCGATACCAGAACCAGTTTTTATAGAAGAGCAACAAGTAAGTTATTACTCCACTACTGACCCAGATATCAAGGGACTCAATGGCTGGTGGTTAATTATCACCATCTTGTTAATCATGCTGACTGCCTTTAGTGCTGGATATTTCGTTGTGCGTCCTTTGTTTGAACATCAGAAACGTTAGTTGACACTCCCACAGTCAGCAGCAGCAGGCTTTCGGGCTACTGTGCAATTTGTCTACAGTCACTATCTAAATATCCGAACAAATCTGCTAAATGGCGGAGTTGATCTATTTTTAGGTTATAAAAGCTACATAAAATGCTAAATTGACAGCAACTTCTTTATGTTAGAACCTCAAAAATTATCCAATTAATAAATCCTTGCTGGTTCTCATGTCCCAAACCCTCAAGCAAAGCATCTACACTTTAAAAAAAGTGGTAATTATTACATATGTTTTAGGAAAAGCACTGCTAGTTACAGCTTCAGACAACGGATCTGGTTAGATATATAAACGAAGCTAGTAGAAGTCAGGAGTCAAGAAGATGAAAAAAGTGGAAGCGATTATCCGGCCATTTAAGCTAGATGAGGTGAAAATTGCCTTAGTTAACGCTGGTATTGTTGGGATGACTGTTTCTGAAGTCCGGGGGTTCGGACGTCAGAAAGGTCAAACTGAACGGTATCGCGGTTCTGAGTATACCGTTGAGTTTCTGCAAAAACTCAAAGTGGAAATCGTCGTTGACGATAATCAGGTTGATATGGTGGTGGACAAAGTTATTGCTGCTGCCCGCACTGGTGAAATCGGCGATGGTAAAATTTTCATCTCGCCTGTTGAGCAAGTGATTCGGATTCGCACTGGCGAAAAGAACACAGAAGCAGTTTAAAGAAGTTATGAGTTAAGAGTTAAAAGTTATGAGTTGTGAGTCAGGAATAATGAATGAAGATTTAGCATAAATCCTAACTTCCAACTCCTAACAGACGCGATTAATCGCGTCTCTCCTAACTCCTAACGTACAGACGCGATTAATCGCGTCTCCTAATCCTTCGGTAGGCTCAGGGCATCGCTCCTAACTCCTAACTCTCTCCAGTTGCGGAAGTAAAGCTGTAAAAGCCTTGCCTCGATGGCTAATTGAACCCTTCAACTCCCGTGTCATCTCAGCAAAGGTCAATTGCAACTCTTGCACATAAAAAATTGGGTCGTAGCCGAAACCATCATTACCACGAGGTGTGTGGAGAATTTCGCCACGACAAATACCTTCAGATTCTAATACGATCGCACCATCAGGACGAGCGATCGCTACTGCACAAACAAATTGAGCTTGCCGATTTACTTCGTTGCCTAATTCTTTCAATACCCTAGCAATGCGTTCTGAGTCGGTTTTGGCATAACGTGCAGAATACACCCCTGGTGCGCCATTTAGGGCATCTACTTGCAAGCCAGAATCATCAGCAATTGCCCAGTTTCCTGTGGCTTTAGCAATTTGTGACGCTTTCAGACAAGCGTTCGCAGCAAAAGTTTCACCCGTCTCTTCAATTTCTAATTCTTCAGGTTTGAGGGTTAATTCCCAACCAGAATTTTCCAGGTAAGCTTGCATTTCCCGCAACTTACCTGGATTTCCTGTAGCTACTACGAGTAATTTGGTCATTAGTCATTGGTCATTAATCATTGGTCATTAGTCATTGGTCATTTACCAAGGACAAAGGACAAAGGACTAATGACTAATAATTAATTTTACTCCGCCCAGTGTTTCGCCCAAGCAAGAGTTTGATGTACTTGCTCAATTGTCGGGGCTTCGCAGTACAGGCGTAAAACTGGCTCAGTACCGCTAAACCGAATCATTAACCAGCTTTTATCAGCTAGGCGATATTTGTAGCCGTCAATTGTCTGGCAATCAATTACTGCTAACCCAGCAATTTCCGTTAAGGGTTGACTTTGCAGTTGTTGCAAAAGACGCGATCGCACTTCCATACTTGCTAAGGGTAAATCAATGCGATCGTATGCTGAGGTAAACCCTGTTTGTTTCTGCAACTGGCGATAATACTCACCTAAATCCAAACCAGATTCTACAATCGCCTCTAGGACGTATAACGCTGACAGCAGTGCATCACGTTCGGGAATATGGCTGCCATAGCCAATTCCTCCCGACTCTTCGCCACCCAGCAACACTTTTGCTGCTAACATTCTGTCAGCGATGTATTTATAACCAACTGCTGTCTCAAAGACTGAGAGGTTATGTAGTGCTGCGACAAGGGGCATCAAGTCGGAACCACTGACAGTTTTGACTATTTCACCCGTAAAGCCGCGCCGTAGGGTTAAGTGGTCGATTAATATCGGGATTAATACTTGGGAACTTAGGAAGTTGGCTTCTCCATCCACTGCTGCAATGCGATCGCAGTCTCCATCAAATACCAACCCCACCGTTAAACCTGATTTATCGGTTTCTCGGTGAGTCTTGATGACTTCAAATAGCTTTGAAAGGTATTTAGGCAAGGGTTCCGGCGCACCGCCACCAAATAGGGGGTCGCGTTCTGAGTTGATTTCTTTGACCTGATTGCCTAGTAGTCTCGCCAATCCGCCAGCAGCAGCGCCATGCATGACATCGGCAAATAACGTCAATTTGCCAGAGGCGATCGCTTCTCGAATTTTGACGATATCAACTTTACCCTCTAGCGCTTGGGTATAACTGGGCCAAGGATCGAATTTCTCTTGCTTGCCTGGGGTAGCTGCTACTGGTACTACTCCAACGGACAATTTTTCTTCTATCTCTTTTGTGACTTCTGGCGGTACTGACCCACCAAAATAGCCCTTGACTTTTAAACCCAAATATGTACCAGGATTATGGCTGGCTGTAATTACCAGCGCCCCTAAAGCATTGAGTTGTTTTGCTGCCCAGCTATAAGCTGGGGTTGGAGCATAGCCATCGCTCAACAGCACATCAAATCCAATAGCGGTGACAGTATCGGCAACAGCACGAGCAAAGTCTTCGGCCATGAATCGGCGATCGTAACCGACAATTATTGTCCGGCTACCCACCGTAGAAAAATATGTATCATATAATACTTTTGCGGCAACTGGCGCGACCAAGGCTAGGCGTTCAAAGGTGAACTCGTCACCAATAACGCCCCGCCAGCCGTCTGTACCAAACTTGATTGAGTTAGCTACAACTGGCATCTAGGTATCCTAACTGTCTACTTGAGGATTCTAGCATTCATACAGTGTATAAAGTAAAAAAAGAATCTAGTAAAAATATGTACTAATAATATTCAAGATAAAAGTTAGCAAATTTGCGTATTATAGCTGCTGGGGAAGCTTGGGCTGTGGGGAAATAAAACTTCTTGATTTTGTCGTTTGACAATAATATTAGTGTAAGAATTAGCCATTATGTTATCTAATCAAGAGTTAGCCCAAAATTTGTTTGTAAATTAGGCTTTGGCATCAAATAAGAAGAATACTAGAATAGTTCAACTAGGATTATCCTGATGATTTGCTATTATGTGCGATCGCCCCATCTACGTAAATCTCAATAATGCCAATATTCTCTATATAATTAATAATCCTTAATAGTTAATACTATTAAGGATTGTTGAGAGGAGCAAAAACTGCTCACAAAGCTGATTGTTCCTTAAAAATCATCGAGAAATTGACTAAGGCGACTGATTACGGGGTCAACCTCTTGAGGAGGGGTAGCAACAGTATAAGAAGTATTATTTACTACTTCTAATTGACTTGGAGACGGAATGAATGATCGATCATTGACTATGAGCGCCAGTTGTGCAACTTGTTGAGAAAGTTGCAGTAGATGATGTTCCATCGCCTCCAAACGATTAGATCCCTTGGCAAAAAAACGTTCCTCAAGTCCAGCCACTTGACGTTGCAGTTCACCAATTTGTTGATCAATCGGTGTTGTTGCTGCTGTTTGTGGAGCAGGTTGTACAGATTCCGGTACACATAAAGACTGCCACAAGGCTTCTTTACAGAGGTCACTGAAAGTCTTGTCTGGTTGTTTTTCCAAATAACTTTCTACTTGCGCTAACAAGCTTTCATCAGCAAGCTCTGGGTTGAACGTGACGGATTTAACTACCTTTTTTGACCATTGGAACATCAGATTTATGCCCTAGCAGCGCGATTGGAGGATAATTGTGCCTCTCCATAAATATACTGCCCCAAAGCATTCGCCTGTCGTGAAGGTGCTGCTAAATGAGCATTAATCTTTGCTTCTTTGAGCAGACGTTGAACGTCGTCCCAGAAGAACTCACCACCCCCGCCAGTGAGAATCACATCAGTGACGCGTTCTGGCAACCAGGCTAGCACACGGCTACAGATTTCGCGAGAAAACATCTCCGTGAGGTTGGGAAGAAAATCATCTAGGTTGGTGGGCTTGCTAGCGCCTTTAGGACGGTAATAGCGTTCACCTCTGGGTTTGTTAACAGCAGAAATCAGCGCTAGAGATTGACTATCTGCTCCCTCAATTTCGGCAGATACCAATTCATAAAACTTATTCATACCAAAGTCTTCGCTCTTAGAAGCACCTCTGGCAAAACGGAAGTTATCTACCATCAAAAGATCGACGGTTTGATGTCCAATATCGACGATCGCCACCGATATTTTTGTAAAATCGGGACTGCCAGGACTTTTCTTCGGTTGAGCTTCAGACCACAGTAGGCTACCGTAGCCCTCTGGCATTACCCAAACCTTACTGACGTTCAGCGATACAGATTCGCCTCGGAAGTTCAACACATGAGGGCCACCTACTTGGCTAATCAACTGTGCTTTTTCCTTTTCAAATTGCTCTAAGGAAAGAAAAGGCAGACCCAGTACGACTGAGATATCATTTTTGAGTTTGAAGTAGCCAGCACTTGCTAACACTTTTACCAGTGCAGCTTCTACCTTAGATTGGCCGACTCCTAAATTTGCCCCAAAATCTGCTGCTAGTTGACCAACAGCATATCCATTTCCTTGATACTCCAGCCATAAATCCATTAAGGGATCAGTAGCCCTGGCTTCAAAAACACCACCGCGTACTTGTTCTATTGACATCTGCTTCACGTTGGCAGGTACGAACACCACATTGTTCGGTTCGCGACTCACACAAGTTTTTGTAGAAGTTCTGCCTAAATCAACACTGAGAATAGTTTTTCCACCAGCGACTGGGATGGCAGCAGGATTAACAGCATTGATCGGGGTCGATGCTGACACTCTATTCATCGGTATAGCAGCGGCATTCATTGGGGTAGCGGCGGAAGGTTGGTCTGTCATCAAAGCTCCTAGTTCAAACTTAACTGTAAAAAGTTGTCATGCTCATCTTACAAAAATGCGAGCAACCAGAAATTCTAGGTTGCGTCAAGTGTAGCTAGAAATACGCCAAAAATTAATTCCGGCGATACCTCCGGTGGACTTTGCCAACGTATATTTAGTATTATTTGGCATAGTGTAGGCGAATTTTGGCCAGATGTAACCCCTGCTTTCACTACTTTCAAACCAAAAGCGGCGTGTTTCACCTTCTGGTGCGTCTTAACTGGCGCTTGAGTACCCAGAAAACAAATGCTAAAACCAAACCACCAAGTACGATTTTGGATACAGGAGCAAGGTACTTGTCCACAAGTTCATACTGACTACCCAACGCGTATCCTGAGTATGTTAGCAAACCCACCCAAGCAGCGCTACCTAATGTTGTGTAAAACAGAAATGCTAGCAAGGGCATATTGGTGATTCCTGCGGGAACAGAAATCAAGGTACGGATTCCTGGCACAAGGCGACCAATCAAAACTGCTTTGTTACCTTGAGAGTCAAACCAGCGCGTTGCCTTATCGATATCTTTGCTGGATATTGCCAGCCACTTACCATACTTGTCAGCTATAGCTTTCAAGCGCCTTTCACTTAAGAACTTACCAGGGTAATACCAAATAAGTGCGCCTAATACAGAACCCAAAAGTCCTGCAAAAAACACACCAATGATATTCAGCTTTGCCCCTCCTGGTTGATATGGACTTGCTGTAAATCCAGCCAATGGCATGATCAATTCTGAAGGAATGGGGGGAAAAAGGTTCTCTAAGAACATTAGTAGGGCGATTCCCCAATAACCAAAATAGTTGATAGTATTAGTTATCCATTCAAGCATTGAGTCAATTCCTGAAATTACTGCACTAGCCTTGTTACTAAATTCAGCCTTAGCTTTTTTAAAAGGTAAAAGTTGGCATCGCAACTGAGAAACAGAGTCAGACAAGTGGAAGCTAGGGGGTCTGTTTGATTAATTTCGAGGGTTATAAAAGTTCGTAAGAAATAAGAATTAAATAACATACAATTTATGTCCCAATACGCTTGGGTTAAGGCTAAAACTCTTTGTAAAAGTCATTTTTTTTAACGAACTGCAAAGGACGCAAAGGAGAGGCAGCGCGTTGCGGGGGTTCCCCCCGTTGTAGCGACTGCCGTCGCAAAGAAGAGAAGGAAGAAATGCTTAACTGAACTGTATTGATTTATGTCCCGGACTTACCTCACCCTCAATCCCTCTCCGATATATTGGAGAGGGAAGCTAGATACAGGATGAAGTTTTGCATTTTATTTAATCCACCTTCCTAAGTAGCTCTAGACCTTGAAATTGAGTGATAAATCCCTGCCTACGAACCTCAGAAAATTAATGAAATGAACCACTAGGTTTTGTTGTCTAATTATTTAGATCCCCCTTAGTCGGTTTTTTAAAAGGGCTAGGGAGGATCTAAAGATTTGATGACAAATTTAAAAACATACTCTAGGGTTTTCTTCTGAGGTTGATGCTGTGGGGGAGATGAGGAAGAAAATTTTACCTTGTCCCCCTCATCCCCCTCTGCCCCTCTTCTTCTAGGCTGTCGGGGTCAATGATTGTACTCTTGGTTCCGATTGCCAGTCTAAGGGATTCCAAACTCGATCTTCCAGCGCCATTTGCTCAATCAAACTTGCCAGTCTTAGGGCTTTGAGAGCTTGTTCACCACCTACTGAGGGTTGATTGCCGCCATGCACACAGTTGACAAAATGTTCTAATTCTGCACTCAATGGTTGAATGTTGCTGGTGTAGACTTTTTCAATTACACCATCTTGCCTGTAAAGTACTTGTCGGTGGTCGGTGAGAGAATTAGCAGTCGTTTGTCGGTGAATCAAAATTTCATTCTTGAGAAAATCTGCCTCAGTAAATGAATTTTTGCAATGGGCGACAATCCGGCGAATTTTGCGGTGGGTGACTTTACTGGCAGTCAGAGTAGCAACAATACCATTGGCAAACCCTAATGTCGCGGTTACGTAATCTAAATAACCAGAGTCTAGGGCGCGACTCCCACTAGCAGTCAATTTTGTGACTGGGGAAGCAGCTAATTCCAAAAGTAGGTCAATGTCATGGATCATTAAATCCAGCACCACCGAAACATCGTTTGCCCGATCTGAGTAAGGACTCATCCTATGGGCTTCTAGCGCCAGCAATTCCTCTGTTTTCAGAACTTGGCTCAGTTCTTTAAAAGCTGGATTGAAACGCTCAATATGACCTACTTGCAGGATACACCCAGACTCTGCTGCGGCATTTACTAGGGACTCTGCCTCAGAAATACTGGCTGCGATCGGTTTTTCAATCAAAACATGAATTCCCGCTAACAGACAGTTGATACCCACGGCATAGTGCAAGCGGGTGGGAACAGCGACACAAACTGCTTCCACAAGGGGTAGCAGATCACAGTAATCTTCAAAAAAACGCACCTTGTACTTGCTGGCAGTTTCTAATCCTCGCTCAACGTTAATATCTGCCACTCCGACTAGTTCAACATCTTTCATTGAACTCAGCACGCGAGCATGGTGCTGTCCCATGTTACCCACTCCAATCACGCCTATGCGGATCGGTCGTGGCTGGTTGCGCTGTGTATATGGATTCGGTTCTGCCACTGACATGCTATTTTGCACTATTATTCTCTCCTCAACCACCAAATTTAGAGACGCTACGGCCGTTGGCGTTTATACTCGAAAGCCAGTTACGATCCGTCTAAAACCATCCAGATGGTAACATAGAGCCTATGTTTATGAAGAATTTCAAAGTTTGTGATCGGTTCCCGTAATCCAGATATCTTTTGTATAGATAGTTCGGGTTTGCTTTGGATTTTGCACTTTCTCCAAAAAATATATGTCTTTTTATTAACTTTAAAAAATTCAGTAAGACCTAAATGTAAATTCTCCTTGGCATTGCTTCCTGGCATCTTGTTAAGGTCTGATTTGGCGATTTGAAATCCAAAATCTGCAACTGAGATGAAAGCTGTAATTCTGTTATCTGGGGGATTAGACTCTTCCACAATTCTGTACAAAGCTCAGGCTGATGGCTGTGAATGTCATGCTATTTCCTTTGATTACCAGCAGCGACACCGACGAGAGTTACAGTCAGCCCTCACCGTCGCTCAAAAAGCTGCGATCGCAAAACATCAGGTGGTAAATTTTGACTTACGACAATGGGGCGGTTCAGCACTTACTGATGATGCCATTGATTTACCCCAGGAGCGATCGCTGGATGAAATGTCTCAAAATATTCCTGTCACCTATGTTCCGGCTCGTAATACCATCTTCTTAAGCTTTGCTCTTGGTTATGCCGAAGCGATCGCAGCAGAGCGTGTCTATATCGGCGTCAATGCCTTAGATTATTCAGGATATCCTGACTGTCGCCCTGACTATATCCAGGCAATGCAGGAAGTTTTTCGCCTGGGAACCAAACAAGGGCGTGAGGGACAACCAATTAATATTGTCGCACCCCTAATCAACTTGAAAAAAACTGAAATCATCCAACTGGGGAATCAATTGGGAGTTCCTTGGGAGCTAACTTGGTCTTGCTATGCCGGTGGTGATGTTGCTTGCGGGGTTTGTGATTCTTGTCGGTTGCGGCTAGCAGCTTTTGCCGAATTGGGACTCGTTGATCCAGTGGCGTATGCTTCTTGAGTGGGGAGTGGGGAGTGGGGAGTGGGGAGTTAGGAGTTAAAATTCCTAGCTCACGCCGTGTGCAACTTTCTCTCAAACCTAACCCCCAACCCCAACCCTTGTAGGATACTGTTGGCGAATTGATAGGGGGTCTAACCCATCAGCCCCAATCCATCTTAATTTCTTTAATTTCAGTGCGTTTCAACGTACTTTAGCTATTAGCCCGCAATTTATTGCAGGGCGGGAAAGCAACCCAAAGCCGAGGTTTTAGGGCTGGGGGGTTTAACCCCTCAGATATTCGCCAACAGTATCCTACAAGGGTTGGGGAGCAAGAATCAAAGCCTCTCGACCTTTGTCTTAGAGGAATGTAAGCGGGGTTTTAAGAATAAGTCGCACATTGCGTTAACTCCTAACTCCTAACTCTCAACTCCTAACTCTTCTAACCGTTGCAGTTGAATTTGATGCAGGCGTGGGCCAACGATTGACACCACAGTGAATTCGAGATTTTGATAACAGAGGGTTTCGCCTTTGGCAGGAATTTTCTGTAATTGATACAGCAAAAAGCCTCCCAGTGTTTGGTATTCTCTAGTCAAGGGCAAATTGAGATGTAAAATCTCGTTGAGGTCTTCGAGGTTGATCTGTGCCTGCACCAAAAATTTCTGCTCATCTAACATCTGAATCAGTAAGTCGTCGCTGTTTTCAGGTTCGCTGGCGTCGCCAATGATTTCGGCAATGACATCTTTGATTGTCACTAGTCCTACGATACCGCCAAATTCATTCACTACCATGACCATAGCTGGTTTCTCTTGCTGCATCATTGGCAAAAGTTCACTCAAGGATGTATGTTCTGGAACAAACCGGGCGGGACGCATCCAAGGTTGGATCTGTGTCTCTAAACTTAGCTTTCCGACAGCTAAAGGTTGTGCCAAATCTTTAAAATAAACAATGCCGCGAACATCGTCCAAAGATTCACCAATTATGGGATAGCGAGAGTAACCACTAGAAGCCATTTCCCTGAGTAATGTCTGGAAGGTAGCATCTTTTGGCAACGCAACAATACTGGTGCGGGGGATCATTACATCTTGGGCTATGATCCCCCCAAACTCAAAGACATTATTGAGCAATTCTCGCTCTGCACGCTGTAAACCAGTAGAACCCCATTCTGTAGAGATAATCAGTTGCAATTCTTCGGGAGTTACAGGCGGCCTCCAGCCTTGACCTGTGTATTGGATACCAAAAATCCGCAATAAGCAACGAGTTGATTGGTTGAGAATCCAGATGAAGGGGCCAAAAAAACGCACGATCGCTTTTACCGAAGGCCCCAAAAACCTTGCTAGCTGTTCTGAGTACAGCATAGCTAAGGATTTGGGACATAGTTCTCCGATCACTATTTGCAAATAGGCAATCAAGAAAAAGGCGATGGGAATTGATAGGGAATGGGCTAGGAAGGTAGTCATCCCAATCGGTAAAGGCCAGGATCTTAACCAAGCATTCACCAGCACGACAATCGTACTTTCTCCAATCCATCCCAGTGCCAAACTAGAAAGGGTAATGCCTAACTGAGTGGTAGATAGCAGTCGGTCAATACTACGTTGTAGCATTTCCACTGCGATCGCCGGAATATCCCCAGCCTTAACTAGCTGGTGAATACGCGATCGCCGCACGCTCACCATCGAAAATTCCGCCGTCACAAAAAAGGCATTTATGGCAATCAGCAGTAGCACTGACAACAACCGCAGCGCTACATCTGTCCAAATTAAATTAGGAAAACCACTCACCGCCAAAGCTCGTGTAAAACTCACGCCCTCCATTTAGGGGAATAGGGAATGGGGAGTGGGGAGTGGGGGAAGATGAGGGGGATAAGGGAGAATTTACTCCCTCTCTCCCTTGTCTCTTCTGTATTCCCAATGCCCAATGCCCAATGCCCCATGCCCAATGCCCAATGCCCCATGCCCAATGCCCAATGCCCAATGCCCAATCTATCTTTCTACAGGAATATTCGATGCTTCTAGCTTCAATTGTTGAGCGGGATAATCAGTGAGAGCCAGTGATATCTTCTTGACATCATCAAGTAAAGCTGTAGGAATGCTCACTGTACCGGAAAATGTTGGACCATTTGCAGGCAATTCTGTTGGTAAACCCTCTGTACTAGCACTCAGGGTTCGCCCTTTATCATCGGTAACATCTAAAAAACTATACAGGAAGCGCACAGAATCCTTACCTTTGTTCTGCATTTGCACTTTCAGTAGCAAATCACCACCAGAGTAGCGGACAGATTGCACAGACATGGTTACACCCTCACTCTGGGCAGTAACCGGAAAACCTGGCTGGAGTTTTTCTTCAACCACTTGTGGGCGTTTTTCCTCTGGTTTCTGCTTGCTGCTATTGGTTTCTTCATCATCTTCCTCTAGCTTCTCCGATTTAGCCGCCTTGGTCTTACCCTCAATTCGCGCCTTGACAATTTTCAGGATTTCTTCCTCTTTTAATAGCACTAGCCCTGTCTGTTGGGAGCTATTTGTCTTACTGCTGGCAAATTTGGTTGTGGGACGCCCATCGGGTGTGGTAACGCCTTTAAGTGCTGAACTCCCTAGTTCAAACCCCAAAAACGCGCTCACAGAACCTGCTCCCAACATCAGGATTAACAAAATCAAAGTAAGAAGTACAGTAGAATTTATTTTCATCGCTGACAAGCTATCACAAAAGAATGCTGGTCTATTTAAGAATAGTGAAGCTTTTGACCTCAATCCTTAAAGGAACTTAATCAATATTAGTTTGCACTATTTCATGATTAAACTATGTAGTATAAAAATCTGGTAAATTATCGCCGAGTATTCACAGGC
Organism: Nostoc sp.; assembly: GCF_036917755.1. Taxonomy (GTDB): domain Bacteria; phylum Cyanobacteriota; class Cyanobacteriia; order Cyanobacteriales; family Nostocaceae; genus Nostoc. The sequence continues at coordinate 16,022 of NZ_JBALFC010000036.1, read as the reverse complement.
GGGAAATTTGTGCTATAATTACAGAATTGGCTAAACGCAGTGGATGAGATATCTTCCTCACCCTAAAATTAACAAATCAGGTTGACCTAAGAGTTGAAGTAATTGACTCGTAGGAACCCGAAACCCAAAAACAAGCGCCTTTGGCCGATTGGGGAGGCAGCGAACTCATAATTCGCCTTCAGGCTGGTTCGATTCCAGCAGGGCGCACTGAATCATCAAAAAGCAGTAATAGAGGGGCATTGGGCATTGGTTATTAATTCATCTCCCTCACTCCCTCATCTCCCCCCACTCCCCACTCCCACTCCCAAATCTTACCGAGGTGGCAAAGTTTCAAACCTAAATTCAGTTCCGACTTTGAGTTTGTTGCTATTCATACGGGGAGACATGATCAGCGACGTGTCATAAGGATTTGGTAAATCAGGAGTGCGAATATAAGGATCGTTGCCAACTTGCTGAGTCAGGACATCATGATATAAAGTGTTAACCAACTCAGCATCGTGGGCAATTTCATTTTCTGGGAAGGAACCACCGAAACTGGAACCAGATCCGAGAAATGAGTCTAGCTGACGCTTGAAGCTGGCATTTTCGTAGAAATTGCGATCGTGACGAAAAAAAGCTCGTTCAAATACATCATTCGTAGTTTCATAATTGGGTGTTTGGGTTTGGGCAGATGCAACAGAGGGAAAAGCAATACCAGCAGCAAGCAGCACCAATAAACTACCAAGGGTTTTTAATTTTATACGCACCTTTCTGACTCCTCAATTTTTAGGCAATCTTAATTTATGCTTAAGTTCAGAACTCTGATCAGTTCAACCTTTGGTGTAGCACAACTTTTAATGTTTTGTAATGACGTATCCTACTGAAACTCTTACCCACTCAGATATTTGGGCAACCACTGCTGATTTGACCACCTTGCGCCACAAGCTACTAGATTTATTTTGCCAACTTGCTTATCAAGAAGGTGATTTCGTTCTCGCTTCTGGGCTACGTAGTTCTTATTATGTGAATAAGATGCAGGTAACACTCCATCCTCAAGGTGCTTTGGCAGTTGGACGGTTACTGTTTCCCTTATTACCTGTAGATACACAGGCTGTAGGTGGTTTAACATTGGGGGCTGACCCAATTGTGACAGCAGTGAGTGTAGTTTCTGTTTATGAAAACCGACCGATACCAGCGCTGATTATTCGCAAGGAAGCCAAGGGTTATGGGACGAGAGCTTGTATAGAAGGCCCCAATTTACCAGAAGGTGCAAAAGTAGTAGTTTTGGAAGATGTGGTAACAACTGGGCAATCTGCTCTGAAAGCGGTTGAGCGTCTTAAAGAAGCAGGTTATACCGTAAATCAAGTAATTTCACTGGTAGACCGCGAGCAAGGAGGAGGGGAGTTGTACCAGTCAACTGGGTTAAAGTTTGAAACTTTGTTTTCGATTCAGGAAGTTCAGCAACGCTTCCGACAACTTGCGAATTCATGAACAATAGGACTTATAGCATTCCCCAAATCTGTATAATTTCTGGCACTGATAGTAATCCAATTTGATTTTTGAAACAATCTAACCCTCATTTGTCACTTTGGGAGAATCCAATCGCTCAAATAGTTACGGGGCTTTAGTTTTCACTTTTTGTCTATAAATTTTAGTTTCTGTTAGGAAATAAAGCCTCAAACCTGGATTAAATCAAAGTCTCAGAATTTGGCTGAGATTATTGTTTTCCGAGAGTGACAAAACAGGGCTAAGTATATGTAGGGTGTGTTATCACATAGCGTAACGCACCCTTGTATCTTAGAAATCAAATATGAGTCCTATATCTTTTTTACTTTAAGGAATAGAAACCGATCGCAATAATCGCTCAACAACAGTTCTAGCGTTGCGTCCTCCTCTAGGAATAAGGCGATGGCAAAAAACGTGAGGGACGAGAAATTTCACATCATCGGGGATGGTATAATCACGCCCTAATAGAAAAGCTAACGCTTTGGCAGCTCGTTGTAATGCTAATGTGCCACGCGGACTGATGCCAAGGGCGATTTCTTCATCTTGGCGTGTTGCCCGCACCAATTCAAGGATGTACTGTTGCAAGGAAGTTGCCACTTTTATTTGAGAACAGAGGTAACGCAATTCCTCTACTTCTGCCAAGGTAATACAAGGCTGCAAATCAGCAATCTTCACACCATTTTGGAGATTTTGCAGCATAAGGAGTTCTTCTGCCTCAGAAGGATAGCCCAAACTCAGTGACAACATAAACCGATCCATTTGCGCTTCCGGCAGGGGAAAAGTACCTTGATACTCGATTGGGTTTTGAGTGGCAATGACAAAGAAGGGCTGGGGAACTGCACGAGAGACACCATCGACTGTTACCTGATGCTCTTCCATAACTTCCAGTAAAGCTGACTGAGTGCGGGGTGTAGCGCGGTTGATTTCGTCAGTTAACAGTACATTAGCAAAGACTGGCCCAGGAAGAAAAGTAAATTCGCCGCTTTTTGGGTTCCAAATGTTGGTGCCAGTGATGTCAGTTGGTAGTAAATCGGGGGTGCATTGTAGCCGTTGAAACTTGCCATCCACTGAACGAGCTAGAGATTTAGCGAGCAAGGTTTTACCAACACCAGGGACATCTTCTAGGAGGGCATGACCACCACCAAGCAATGCTACTAGCACTAAGCGTATTGCCTCGCTTTTGCCAACGATGGTAAGAGCTAGATTTTGTGTTAAAGCTTCAATTTTTTCTCTCATGCGGTGCGGGGAGTGGGGAGTGGGGAGTGGGGAGTGGGGGAGTGAGGGGGATGAGGGAGATGAGGGAGATGAGGGGGATGAGGGAGACAAGGGAAGAGTTTTCCCAATGCCCAATGCCCAATGCCCAATGCCCAATGCCCAATGCCCCATGCCCAATGCCCCAGCCCCATGTCCTATCTATTGTTCCCACTAAACACTCAAAACTTCTCTAGCAACAACGCAGTCAAGTTGAATTTGTGTTTTCAGGGCTTCTAGAGAAGGAAATTTTTGTTCAGGGCGCAAAAATTTAACTAGCTGCACAACTAGTTTTTTGCCATACAAATCACCAGACCAATCGAGCAGATGTACTTCCGCAGATGAATAAGTACCATTTACAGTTGGGCGATTACCGATATTCATTACGCCCAAGCTCGTGACATCTGATGTTTCACTGAGATTGAAAACGCGGACAGCGTAAACTCCTTGGCGGGGCAAAAACTTTTCTTTTGGTAGTTGGAGGTTGGCGGTGGGAAAGCCAATCGTTCTGCCCAATTGTTGACCTTGAACGACATCACCAATTAGGGTGTAGGGGCGTCCTAGTAGGAGATTTGCGTTTTCGATGTCGCCGGACTCAAGGGTTTGGCGGATTAATGAAGTGCTAATACGGGCATCCTGAGTCGGAGTCGTACTGACGCAATTGCTTTCGGTGGGCGAGTTACCTGTATAAGTTTGTAAGGGAACGATCGCAACGGGGATATTGTGCTTGGCGGCGAGTAATTGCAAATCTTTGGCAGTACCACTGCGCTTTTCGCCAAAACAAAAATCCTGCCCGATGCTAATTCGCTGGCATCGCAGTTGTTGCACAAGAATTTTTTCGACGAATTCTTCGGGGGTCAAAGCAGATAATTCTTTGTCAAAGGGTAGTAGTACCAGTTGTTCTACCCCAAGCGATCGCAATTGTTGGACTTTTTCATCCAGTGGCGTTAACAATGTCCGGGGTTGCCCCGTAAAAAACTCGTGTGGATGGGGGTCAAAGGTGACAACTGTTGAATAGGTATATTCTCTATTTGTTAGTTGTTCATTTTCATTTGACTGCGGACTACTGGCTACTGACAAGTGACCACCAGCGTGCAAGACTGGTTCAATTACCCTTTGATGACCAAGATGAACACCATCAAACTTGCCAAGGGCAACAGCAGTCGGCGTTAGCAGCTCTTCGCTTGAAGAAGCAAGCCACACAGAACACCCATTTTGAGACAAATTTAGCACGTGGATTCTGAGATTTTAGGTTTGTTTTAGCTATCAGCAGGAAGCTACCTGATGGTAAACGGCCTTGAGGAGTACAGCTTTTGTAGACGGTCTGAACTTTCACCAACTGCCCATGAGGTCTTGTGCGATCAGCCAGGGTGTTGATCCCACCCCTTTTAGCTATCAGCCAAAAGCCTAACCCACGGGAAGTCGCCCAAGATGGTTTCTTGTGCAATTAGCTGTCAAGCTAATTGCTAAGTCCAGATAACCCCAAATACCAGAGCTAAAAAGGCTCTAGTTTCGTGCTGAGACTGCAACGAGGTTTTACCCCCGACCCATCAGCCGCAATCTTAGGGGATCTGTGGGTGTCTGGGCTGTGTTGGTGAATCTATAAAGTGTGTCCTCCTGTTGTCGCCCTGATCCTGTGGTCGGCGCTCTGACAACTTTGGGCAACGCTGTCTCACCGTGCAGCCAACAGGTATGCTCTCATGCTGAAAGCTTCTGATCACCAATCTAATCTAAAATCTCCAATTCCTGCGATCGCAATCTTTAAACAGAAGACTTCCTAACAGGAAAAGATTCTGATAAGGAAACTGAGGTGGGAACCTGGAGTACCATTCCTTCCCGTGCCATGATCGCCCCAGGAAATTTCTCAGATGCTTGTACCCCGACACGATCTAAAAAGTCGTCATCGTGTGCGGGGTCGTGGTGGTAAATCACTAGAGTTTTGACATTAGCAGCTTTCGCCACCTTTACAGCTTCTTGCCAAGTGGAATGTCCCCAGCCAATTTTCGGGGATGTTGGGGAGTGGTATTCTTCGTCTGTGTAGGTAGAATCGTAAATCAGAATGTCGGCATTACGAGCTAGCCACAGCACATTCTCATCGAGTCGGTCGGGAAAATGTTCGGTATCAGTTATATAAGCAGCAGCACCACCACGCCAGTTGACGCGGTATCCTACGGCTTCACCTGGATGATTTAAAGGTGCTGTTTCCAGGGTAAGGTCATCAATGTGTATTGGTTGCCCCGGTCGAATGTCGTAGAAATTTAAATTGGCTTGCATAATCTGCAAGGGTACGGGAAAATTCGGGTGCAACATTTGATCGTTGAGGCGCTGTTCTATGGTAGAACCATCAGGTGCGATCGCGCCGTAGATATGAAAGTCATTCCCCTTGACAAATCCTGGAGTAAAAAAGGGAAAACCCTGCATATGATCCCAGTGAGAGTGGGTAAAAAATATGTGAGCTTCTAACGGCATTTGGCGCAACAAAGATTGCCCCAAAACGTGTAGTCCCGTGCCAGCATCGAAAATTAGGCGTTTATCGCCCGCTTGCATTGATATGCAAGGGGTATTACCGCCATAACGAACGGTGTTTGGCCCTGGAGTGGGGATGCTGCCGCGAACGCCCCAAAATTGTACGGTAAATTGGTTCTCTATCCTAGACATAGGTGTTGCTTGCTGGACTGAGCGGGCGATAATTGGAAAAATTGTTACTTATTTTGTCTAAGTTTATGCTCTCTAACCGATTTTGGTAGAGGGAGGATTTCTTGGTAAAACAGCATACCCTGTTTCTGGCTGATTGTGTAAATGCGGATGAGATACTCTCAGGTAGAATTTTCCAGTTTTTGGGATGGATCTGTATCATTTATTTCAGGAATGTCCCTACGTTATAGCCTACTTTTTCTGTGATGCATTTGAATCACCCCAGTTTTTTCCTGATAAATCAAATGATTCATGGAAAATTGAATTCCCACTCAGACAATTTATCTAGTCCATTTGCGTCGGTAAGATCGTATTGTAACGGCGTTATACTGATGTAGTTTTTACGTATAACATGCACGTCTATCGGTACATTTTGAGGCAGATTTAATCCGGTTGAGGGTTCCACATCCTCAATTACCTCTCCGGTTAACCAGTAGTACGTTTTTCCACGAGGATCAACTCGTTTATCAAACACATCAATGTAATGCCGCACTCCTTGACGGGTGAGAGTAACTCCGGCAATTTCTTCCCATTTGACCGCAGGAATATTGACGTTGAGTAACATTAAATCTGGTAGCGGTCTTTGGGCTAACTGGTCTACGAGAATTTTGGCAAACTTAGCAGCAGGTTGAAAGTCTTTAGATGTGTGACTACTAAGACTCAGCGCTACACTGGGGATACCTTCAATTAGACCTTCCATTGCCGCAGAAACAGTGCCGGAATACAAAATTTCAGTTCCCAAATTCGCACCTTGATTAATGCCAGAGAGAACCAAATCGGGGGGAGTCGAGAGCAAAGCCCACAGCGCCAATTTAACGCAATCTGAAGGGGTACCATCGCAAGCCCAAGCTTTGACAGCCGGATGAAAAATCTCTTCAATAATTTCAGCGCGAATTGGTTGGTGTAAAGTTAACCCGTGTCCAGTTGCCGATCGCTCTCGATCTGGGCAAACTACACTCACATCATGACCTGCTTCTGCCAAGTAGTTGGCTAGGGTACGAATCCCCAAGGCAGAAATGCCGTCATCGTTGCTAATTAGTAATTTCATAGTCATTGATCATTGGTCATTAGTTATTTGTTATTTGTTATTTGTTATTTGTCAATGTCGTAGGTCACAAACAGCAAAAAAACATATATACTCACTAGTACCGCAAGGCGGAAGTTTGCCTACCTTTAACAAGAGGCTTGAGCAACTTGTCTGACGCCAAGTCTTGTTAATTGAGATGTTAGCTGGATTTATGCCAAGCTGTACTAACCCAAGTTGCGTGTTAGGCGACTCCGGGTGCTTCGCACCCGGAGAGTCATGCGATGCCTGGGGCGGGCTACGCCTACGCACAAAAACTCTCGGTTACGTTAGCCCATAACCGAGAGATAGATTTTTCACTACTTTGGGTTTAGTGTGCAAAAGCGGATTTGGGAAAGCGTTGGAAAAGACTACGAAAAGTTTGGCGATCGCGTCGGATGGCGAAATGAAAGCTGGCTACCTTACTCAGACCTGAAGTTGACCTCAAATTCTCCGCAGGGACATTTGCCTGTGACCCATCAGGTGGTTGGATCAGGTGGTTTGTTTTCAGTGTGGGTTATGTTTCGGGTTTATATTAGGGGACGGAGGGTAGAGTGTCTTCTCTCGCGTGGAGACTTGTAAACTTTCGGGGTTTGCGGGAGATGAGCAAAAAGCGAATATCAAATATATTTAAATTGTTAATCTAGAATAAAGGTGATGAAAATTAAAGGTATTTTGTCAGTAAAATCATGACTTAATAAATATTGTAATATTCAAATATTAATATCCTTAAATGTATATTTAAATTACTTGTTAAAGCTGACAAATTGTTTTTAGAACTTGTAGCAACTGACTTGAACGCTCTCTTTCCATTAAATTTAATTCTGGCAACAGGTAATAAATCGGGGAATTTCCTTGTTCGATATAGACAAACTGATAACTTCTACCATTAGTCGCTAATCCCCAAACTGATTTTTGATTATCCAAATTTTTATAAGAGTATGTGAGTAGCTGAGGTAAACCTGTTGATATATCAATCTGACTATTTTTAGATTCAATTAACAGTACCCAAAAATATCTTTGAGGTTTTGTATGTTGAGCTTTACTGACAGCTAAAATATCAAATCTTCCTTTAATTTTGATATCTTCATCTTCAACTTCAATCTCAGCAATATTCTCCTCCAAAAGAATCTCGATAGGATAGCGATAAAAACCAGCTAATCTTAATAAAGGGGCAACTGCAAGAAACTTTACCTGACCTTCAGAAACTTTGCCTGCTGTCAGGTATCTATCAAAGTCATGCTGAATTTGTTTGAGTTCCTGCTGTTCTGCTTCCGTGAGAGGTTCCAGAGATAAGTAGTTAGAAAATGAGTCACTGTACTGTTTTTGAAAGCCAAACAGACGATGAACTTCTTCTAAGGATAAATTACGAGTGTTGAGAATTGTCATATTGTCATATATATATTTTTGCCTGATTAAGGTGAAACCCAATCCAAATTCTTTACATAAAACCTATCTTAACCCCAGGTTGACTGACTAACGGGACTTAAACATTTTTTCGGGATAAACAAGCCTCAAACCCATGCAGGGTAAGGGAAATACACCAAATGCTCAAAAACGGCTCAAACCCAGATATATCAATCAACCAAGTAAAACGATGTCAAAGTCCCTCTGTATATAGATTTGAGGCTTTTTTATGGGTGTTTTTTGTCTAAGTCCCAGTAACTTCGTTAGGCTGCAACGAAAAAGATTTGTCAGTTAATCAAATATTTACCTACAGTAAAATCTGTAAACTGTCTTTTATAAGGCAATACGCTTGGGTTAAGGCTCAAACTCTTTGTCAAAGTCAATGTTTGCTAGTCGAGATAGTCCGGCGGGAATAATTTCTGACCATACTTTTCGGCGATGCCCTGCAACCGTTGCTGATCTTCCTGACTCATAACCGGGGGAGGCAGAAAGGTGCCGGCTGGCACGGGTGTGCCTATTTCCTTAAAGAAGTCCTCTAGTCCGGCAGGAACTACCACGCACAACAGGTGTGCTATTGTATCCGTCTTATTTTTAAAACAATGCACTACCCCACCCAAGGGTATGTTGATAAATGAACCCTTCCGGGCTGTATAAGTTTGAGATTTAGTTTTAACCTCAACTTCCCCTTCCAGTACATAAAAAGCTTCTTGAAAGCGGGCGTGCGCGTGGGGACCAGGCCCGCCTTGCGGCGGCACCAGCATATCAATGACAGCGTAAGCCCCTCTGGTTTGTTCACCGGTAATAACTAGGCGGTAGGTATCACCTACCACCGACAGAATCTGGCCGTCCTGAGCATTTACGGTTGTAAGATCATTGATTGGATTTTCCATGATGTTAAATTTGATTGATCCCTTTTTTAAGATTTCCTAAGTTGCCTTGTTTCAGTCTACGGTCAATGCGTCGCACTGAGCGCCCGAACCGTGAAAAGAAGTTTGTTATGTGTAGCCGCGTAAAGCCTTCGGCATAGCTTCGCTTAGCGCGTCAGCGTGCCGGAGGCTCTATTCCATTCGCTGGAGCTTAAGTTGACTGTGCCCCTACGATAGATGTGGTTGAAATAAATGAAAACTGGTGGAAAATTTAGAACTTTCGTAGTTTATTAGGCAAGCCTTCTTTTAACTTCCTCAGCCAAATCTACTAGTAGTACTTCTACTTGCTCACCTGTTTTTAAATCTTTGAGCGAAGACTTTTGCGTTGCTGCTTCCTCAGAACCAATAATTACACAAAATCGAATTCCTTGTTTGTCAGCTAATTGAAATTGTTTACCCAAGGGGCGCTTATCAAAGTTAGTTATCACATTAATTCCAGCCTGACGCAGATGTTGAGAAACTTTTAAATAAGTTGGCATTAAATCATCTTGCATATTCACTACCATCACCTGGGCTGGTGTCGCAGCTAAGGTACTAAGAATACCAGCTTTTAGTAAACGACTAATTAAGCGAGTTAAGCCGATAGAAATACCTACACCAGGCATTTTTTCGCCCAAAAATACCCCGACTAATTCTTCATATCTACCGCCAGAACAAATACTACCTAATGCTTCATGTCCTAATAAGGTTGTTTCGTAAACAGTGCCTGTATAGTAATCAAGACCACGGGCAATGGATAAATCAATACAGAAACGATTTTCGGCAACTCCGAGATTACGCACGCCTGCAATTACAGTTTCTAATTCGGTAACTCCCAAGATCAATTGCTCAGTTTCTGACAGATTTTCTGCGAGGTGCTTAAGTTTATCTAATACTTGATCAACCGAACCATCAATTTTAATAAAATCAATAATATTTTGAGCCTGTTCTGCTAAAATACCCTCTTTTTCTAAATCTTGCTTTACTTTAGTTTCACCAATTTTTTCTAAAGTATCAACGATGCCAATACAGGATTTAATTTGGTTTTCAGCAATTCCCACTGACTTAAAGAAACCAGTCAGAACTTTGCGATTATTGATGCGAATCAGAAAATCACCAATATTAATTGCTTCAAATATCTCAGTGATAATTGCAGGCATCTGAGCATCATAGAGCAAGCTGAGTTCACGACGAGCAACTACATCAATATCGCACTGACGAAACTGACGGAAACGCCCATCTTTCGCCCGTTCTCCCCGAAAAACTACATCCATTTGATAGCGGGCAAAGGGAAAGGTTAACTCATTCAGGTGACGGGCAATATAAGCCGCCAAAGGAACCGTTTGATCAAACTTTAAAGCTCTTGCTTCCGAACCAGTTTCGCCCGATTTATCTCTCTCGGCTTGTCGATTTGGTGGCAGGATGGGATCAATGCCATAAATGATATTGTCGCCTTGATTCCCTTTAGCTTGCAGTACTTCTAAACGTTCTACAGCAGGTGTTTCAATGGGCGTAAATCCATAGCTTTCAAAAACCCTACGGATGATATCTAGCAAATATAATTCTAGACGCTTTTCGCTAGGCAGAAACTCTGGGAAACCGCTAGGAGTAGAAAAGTTTATTTTGTCACCTTTGGCCATGCGTGTACCTTACTAAGTTGAGATTTGAGATGAAAGTCATAGGGAATCCGCCTGCATAACCCACGCAGGCGGACTGGAGAATAATTAGTGGTTATCTCTGAGGGAAGAAATTACTATTTTAGCCGTTCTTCTTGAATTAGGGTGCGTTGAAAGATTTGATTATTCTTAAACCAATGCCAAGTGCGGGCACGATTGTTATTGTCAGGACTAATGTAGATCATTTCATATATGGTCATTTCTGGGTTTGTCTTATAAGCAAACCACAAAATAATAACTGAATCATCAACTTCCCAAGCTTTTCCTTGTATGCGATCGGTGTCAAACCAGAGCTTATTATCTTTATAGCTTCCTGGAAATTCATACTCTTCTTGTTTACCATCAGACCACTTGTAGCGATTTATTTGGTAGTAGGGATGAAGGCCATTTTCTGGAAACTGACAAGTTAAGTGAGATTCATACTTGTCGAGAATCTTTCCGGCTGTATCAATTACTGTATAAGTTCCTACCCAATCTCCTTCATGACGGATAAGTACAGGCATTCCTTCTCGAATATTTGACATTGCAATTCACCTTTTATTGTTCTAACATCTGGAAAAATCGAGTAAAGTAATCGGGAAAAGTTTTCGCTGTACAACCAGAGTCTTTTATTACAATGCCTGGAACCTTTAAGCCAGTGACAGTAAATGCCAGTCTTCACTAAATAAGGCATTTTCTAAAATCGAGTCACTTGGCGCTAAGGCCGCAACAAGTAATGCCCGATTGGTAATACTTTTAGAAACAGGAATCTCTACCGTGGCATCTACTAGGCGATTCAGAACAGGGATTGCAATGGTATCTATTTTAAACCTCTGTGTAGGTAGTCAGCTACAACTTTATTATGTTCGCATATTATGAGTAGGGAAGGTATCAAAGACGGCTTTAATCATCGCTGGCGTAAATTCTTTAGAAGATAAACTGGCAAAACCAGTACCACGCGCTGCCATGATATCGCTGTGGCCGCCAAAAATTGAGAGGGCTGGCGCGGCTAACGATCGCCTTATAATCTGCCCAGTTGAGCAAATTCATCCTGACTGAAAATTCTGCAATGCAAAGAGTCTGCGAAAAGTTGGGCTTCTGTATTCATCCCACTGCTGAGACTTCAGTCGTGACAGAAATTATAACTTGACGTGAAGCATAACGAATTCCGTTTTTCTTCTAAGCGATCGCGTTTATCGTCAGCTTTTAATGTTCCGGTTGAGCTGCTGCAAGTAACCTGTTTATCCACACCAATATCTTTCGCCAGTTCCGCCGCCTGCGATCGCTAGTTGACGGTTTTATTGTCCACGCCCTGGCTTACAATCTGCAAAACCCAATGCCTCTGTGTCAAGAAAACTCGCAATTGCCATCTCAATAACTGCTTCGATTGGATATTCAATTTCAGTAGCACGAGCAATTAGAGCAGCGCGAATTCGTTCAGGTAAGCATCCTAAAATAACTTCGGCATCATTGGGGGAAAGTTGCTCTTGGAGTTTGGCTTGCATCGCTTTACTACTTTTCGGTTGGAATTTGGACGTTGTAAGGGGGTTCTGTGGCTCTTAAAATAATGGCTTCTAGCTCCAATAGTAACGTAGGGTTTTCCCAATGTGAAATTAATTGCACTGCGATCCGCACATCTTCATCGTTATATTTATCGAGCCACGCCCACAAAAAAGCTTTGTGCCCACCACTGAAACGCCCCCGCAAGCTCTTGGTTTTACCGATGTAGAGCAATCCGTCAGTCCTGTGCCTGATTGCATAGATGCCAGGACGAGCCGGAATGGTCGCAAAATCACGGGTCAAGAGTTGGCATTGTTCAAAGGGAATAAAGGCGATCGCATCCAGAATTCTCCGAGCTTGAGCTTGAAGTTCAGAATCATAGCAACCACCTTTAGCTACGGGAAATATCGATACATTTCTTTGCGATGCAGTACGCGAATAAAGGTAATCACACCTTCATCCTCGGTAAAGCCAACTCGATAGTTACCAACTCGGATACGGTAGTAATTTCCTTCTGCTTTGAGCTTTTTGGTGTTGTTTAGATCCAGTAGAATTTCTGCATTTTCAACTTCTTCAATCACGGCTTTTATTTTTGCTAGCAAATCGCCATCCCGAATTTTTTCAAGATCCTTTTCAAAGCTTTTCCTAAACTCGACTTTCACGCTTTCGGCTCCAAAAGTTGAAAGATGGACTCACGGCTAACCAGTTCAGTTGTTTCACCTTCAGCGATCGCTTGCTCCATTGCCACGTCTTCAATAATTTCTGCCAGAAATTCAGAGACTTCTTTTCGATTGTCACGAATTAATTCGACGATCGCGCTTTTCAAGATTTCCTTAAGTTGATCTGGGTTTATAGTAATCTCAGACATTGTGCCTCCATTAGGTTAGTTTGAGTTTGATAGATTGATTCCTAACGCTTCAAGTTGCTGATTGATCCAAGTCGTTGCTGTCGCCTCGTCGGTTTCGATCGCTCTTTCTACTCCTGTTTTAGCAATTTCTAGCAGTTGCTTAGATTGCTCCCGTGCTTTGCGAGATTCTCTGACCTTTTCTGTGATTTTTTGACGAGTAGATTCTTTCGGTAGAGTGATTGGAATCTTTAATAAACCCTCAGTTGAGATTGCTGGGTACATACTGGCAGTCGTATGAAGATCCAGAATTTCGCATAGAATGGGCGATCGCAAATAAAGCAGTAAAACTTCTGGCTCAATTTTGGTTGGTTTGAGAACAGCAAAACCAGACGAGCAAATGTAGTTATTTTGCTCGGATTCAATTAAGGCTGAAAGTCTGCGGATAGGGCGAACTGTTGACGTAATTACATCGTTAGGTTTCACAAACCATTGCGCTCGGCTAGGGGCTTCTTCCATCGCCACCACTTCACTATTAGCAAAGCCTTCTCCGCTGAGATTGCCAATTTCGATATAGTTAAATGTACCTTGTTTTTCGGGCTGAAACTTGCGCTTTGCTAGTGAGACAACATCCCCAATGCAAAGACCAGACTGATGCATGATTGTCATTACTTTTTGCTGTTTTGGCTGATAATACTCAGCGTCGAGGCGATTGGAGGACAAAAACGACTCAGAAAAACTCTTGACGGCAACGGTTTCTTCCGTGGGTTGCCAGTCTTTCAAGCCAAGCTCCGACAAAAGCAAATCCTCAGCTTGTTGATAAGTTAAATCTGCTTGATCTAGAAGCAGCTTTGAGTAATTTATGATATCAGTGATAAGTTTTTTAAAATTTTCATTTAGGACAGGAACTATAATTTGATCCATATCCTCTAAAAGTAGTCCCATTTGCACAGCACAGCGAGTAAAACGATCAATCTGGCTCTGTCCAAATTCTGAGTTCAAAAAAGTTGCAATAAATTCAGATTTTTGATTTTTAGGTCTAAGAATAGCTAACTTACAGTTACAAGTGGCAGGCTGATTAGTAGAAACTAGCGAAACTGCACCAATAGTTCCAATTATAGATAACAGTATGTCTCCCATACGAAGATGCGATCTGATCATAAATGACTGATTATAAGCTTCTTCATCTATAAAAATTGGATTTGATCTTTCGATGAAAAATGTATGAATATCTTGTCCTCTATAGTATGGAATTCCTTCATCTGAGAAACTATCACTAATTTTTAGATGATTTCCATCAGAAACATAAACAAATTTAGTAAGTGCTTCAGTTTCCTTATTACCTAGTAAATTTGCCAGTTTAATATGATATTTCTTGAAGAACTCAGAATCGATTCGGGTAGTTCTTTCTAATTGACTAAAACAAGATTCAACTGCTTCCAGCCCATCCATTAACCGCCGATACCTCACAGCATCAAACGGTGTCACAGATGGGCTGGGTTCAAAAAAACTGAGGTTCTCCTTTTTGGCAAACTCAATAAACGCTTCCGCAATGCCGTCTTCCGTCAGTCCTTCGTGGTTATACAAATCATGATCCACCACTAAATGACCGTGAACATCTTGCAAAAAATCGCCCTCTACCCCCACCACTCGCTGCATCGGAGAAGGCGGCATCAATTCGCTAAGTTCATCAGGCGGTGAAGTAAACGATGAAATTTTCCGCCACATCTTCTCCCCAGAATTATCCTTCCCTGATTTCCGCATCGTCGCAAAAAAGATATTGTAGTCATCCTGTCGTGGGCAGAGTGCGCCCACCTTCGGATCGTCATTCCACTTCTGCACAAACAGCACCGAAGTCTTCGTACCCGTGTGCGGCTTAAACGTATTGCCATGCAGCCCCACTACCGCCAAAATCCGGCAGCGTTCGGCAATGAAATCTCGAATATTCTTATCCGATGAATTGTTAAACCGTCCTTGGGGCAACACGATCGCCATTCTACCCCCCGGTTTCAAAAAGTTCAAATTGCGCTCAATAAACAAAATATCTCGCCCCACCTTGGTTTGCCACTTACCATCCGGCTTCTTTGCCAAATCATAGCGGGCAATCATGCGCGGTTCCTTGATATCTCCGGCAAAGGGCGGATTTGCCATCAACACATCAAACTGAAACTCTCGAAAATCTTTACTTCCTTTTGGTCGCAACCGTTTCAGCCCTTTGAACCCAGCATTATAAATGTTATCCCATTCTTCTTGTTCGGTTACTTCATCCCACAGTTCATAGTCCAGCGTGTTCAGGTGCAATACATTTGTCTGCCCGTTTCACCTCCCGCCCAAAGTTCACCCCATACTCGACTTGAATGCGACTGAGGGGATAGTGGAGGCGTTTATTCAAAACCTGTAAATATAGCTGCCGAATTGCTTCCTCTGGCGTCAGCTTAATTGCCTTCTGACGCACCAAACAAACGATATAAGGCACTTCGCCACTTTTGGTTGCTTTAAGATTAATGCTCTGCTCTAACTGCTTAATTTCCGCCTCAGTAAACTGCGACAGTTTGTAGTTTGAGTCTTTGAGGATATCGGCTAGGTTCATCAGGCGCTACAGAATCTACATAAAGGCTTAGTCCGTTATAGAGTGTAACGCTATTGTAGAAACCGACCTATAGGTTTTCTTAATAGTTTGAACTTTTTTTGCGTGACATAAAACAGGAGTCAGAATACAGAATTCAGAATTGGTGAATACACTACCCATAAAGAGATAGAGTTTTAAGGTGAGAATATTTTAATTTTTTTCGCTTAACCCTTCGGCCACGCTACGGGCATCGCCAGGGGCGAGGTTTTAACCAATATTTATCACCCACTCGTACAGAATTCATACTGAATTCTGACTCCTGAGTTCTGAATTCTTCTTATCAATGCACACCTTTGACTAAACTTATCTTTCTAGGGTGTCTCAAAGACTTATGCAGGACTTACGCACTCAAAACCTGAAACCTAGATCCCCCCTAACCCCCCGATAAATTGGGGGGAACCTTAAAAGCCCCCTTTTTAAGGGGGTTGGGGGATCTCTTGTGCGTAAGTCCTATTATGTTCTGAACGAATGGACTTGTGTTCTGAACGAATAGCCTTGTGTTCTGAACGAATAGCCTTGTGTTCTGAACGAATAGCCTTGTGTTCTGAACGAATAGCCTTGTGTTCTGAACGAATAGCCTTGTGTTCTG
>NZ_JBALFC010000035.1:0-21218 GCF_036917755.1 Nostoc sp. | reverse complement strand
GGCTTTAGGATCTTTACTTGTTCGTAGGTCATTAATGCTACCCAACTCTAACTTATTTGTCCCACGCATCTGGGACTTTTGCAAGAGGTCTATTGTATTCACCTTGGGCGATCGCATCTAACTTCGTCCGGTCTAACACCAAAATTTTACCGCCTCGATGGTAAGTGGCGATCGCCTGAATCTGCTCAAAAAACCTTGGGTCGTGGAGACTGCCCAGGATATCAGCTGTCTTTCCTAGATGGTGTTTTGGAGATCCGAAGAATGCCTGGAGAACCCCACGAAACCGTTTCAACCGTCTTGATTACTCGATTTTCAGAAAATTTTAGCTGGGTCTAAATCGAATGGCACGCTTGTAAAGCCCAAAGGCTTGTGTTGGCTCGTTAAGAGCCTCCAGACTCTTAATGTATTCCGAGAGGTTCTACCTCTGGTCAAGAACTATCAAGCAGCGCGTTTTGATGCCTACAGGACTTACGCAAACAATAGCCGAAAAGAGTGATTTTCTTCTTAGGGCAATTCATGAATTGCCCCAGAGGGCGTGTGGTTTTGCGTAAGTCCTAGCCTAATTAAAATCCCCCGAAGTAATGCGAGTCGGAAACCGTCCCCACAACAGCACTCTTCTCTACGAGACGCTCCGCGAACGTCACAAAACTTAATTACGAATTACGAATTACGAATTACGAATTATTTTAATTGCCCCGATTAATTTTTCGTTACATAGTTAGAAATTTTGCCGGCCACCTACTTGTATAATCAATATAATTATAGAAAAACTGAGTGAAGCGATGACGGTAGGCTTTTCTCTCCAAAAACTAACAAATAAGTTTAATGATTCGAGTTCCTTAGATA
The DNA here is from genome assembly GCF_036917755.1 of Nostoc sp. Taxonomy (GTDB): domain Bacteria; phylum Cyanobacteriota; class Cyanobacteriia; order Cyanobacteriales; family Nostocaceae; genus Nostoc. The sequence continues at coordinate 20,372 of NZ_JBALFC010000035.1, read as the reverse complement.
TTGCAAGCTTATGTCAACTGCAATCTGAGCAGTTAACAACTCAGTATCCTATTTCTTTTGCTCGTATTGTCTATCATAGTTCTTTGCATAAAGTTCATCAAGAGGTAATAAATTACGCCAAAACGCAAGCACCTTTTTCTCAAACAGAATTAGCTTACTTGAGGTCAGAAGAATGGTTTACAGACTACCCTCCGGCTTTTACATTTCATGAGGTAAAGCTCAAAGATTTGAAATCAATTTCTTACATTTGCCCAATAGGGTATAACAACCAAAAGCCTGAATATATTCACATAATAGCCCATCAACCTCTTTCCTCTAATTTGCAAAATTATATTACCCTATCTGCTATGCTGTTGAGCAAGTACAGAGATATTATTTTAGAAAATAACAGACAAAAATCGGAAATTCAACTATTGGAGGAGATACTTCATCGAGTCGGTCATCAATTACGAAATTCTTTAGCGATGATTGGATTGCACGCACATAATTTATACTCAAAATTAGAAGATAATCTCCAGCAAGAGCAGGCAATAATCATTCGTGACAGCATACAAAATCTAGATACTAATCTGACACAGCTTCTTGATTGCGGTCAAAGCGCTAAATTAAATATAGCCCTTCAAGACTTAAGAAGTGTATTAGCCGAAAGTATAAAATCCTTAAAACCTTCTATTGACCAAAAGCAGCTAAAAATATCTATTCCTGATACATCTACTAGTCTGGCAATAGATCGCTTGCAAATGAAGCAAGTGTTTGACAATATACTAAGTAATGCTGTTCACTTCAGTCCTGATTTCGGAACCATTACTTGTAGCTGGCAGATATTTAAAAGTGAAGTTTTAATCAAAATCTTAGATGAAGGGCCAGGATTGTCTCAGGAAGATATCAAAAAAATATTTACCCCTTTTTATTCTCGCCGTCCAGGAGGTACAGGTCTTGGTTTAACAATTGCGAAGAAAATTGTTCTAGACCATGAAGGAAGCCTCTGGGCGCAAAGTTTATCTCAAAGTGGAGCGCAATTTTGTTTAATCTTGCCTCGACCAGCAAATATTTAAGGAGGTGGGTGTAAATCAGCCTAATTGTTTTTAGTAACCGCTTGATATATCGAAAAGGCTTGCGATAAAAGCTCAAGCGGTTACTAAGAACAAAAAGTGTATTTTACCCTTAATTGTACCTACTTATTTATTTATCAAGAAATATTTAGGGAGTTTGGAAGATGGTTAGCAGTCAAAAACTTTCAGTTTTACTTGTAGATGACGAAGAACTTTTCCGCCAAGGTCTACGTACTTTTCTCAGCTTTTATAGTATCAATTCCTCGTTACTGGTAGAGGTTGTCGGGGAAGCCGAATCTGTTGAGCAAGTTTTAAAATTCACAGCACAAAAGTATCCAGATTTAATTTTGCTGGATTTAGAATTAACAGAAGGTGATGGAATTACAACATTGCTACATCTCAAAGAAATTTCTTACACTGGCAAAGTTTTAGTACTGTCAGCTCATCAAGAAGATGACTGGGTTTTCCGAGCGATGCAGGCTGGAGCTTCGGGTTACGTATTTAAAAATCATTTAGTAACTCAGTTGCCTGAAGCTATTAACACTGTAATTCAGTCTGAGATTTATTTGCCTTCAAAGGTTGCTAGTGGGTTTTTCCGGTATTTTCAGGCTTATTCAAACTCTTCTGTGAGTGCTAGCCATCAACTTCACTTAACACAAAGAGAGCAAGAAGTTTTATATTGGTTAACTCAAGGTGCTTCTAACCAAGAAATTTCTAAACACTTATATGTAACAGTTGCAACTGTCAAGGCTCATCTGACAAGTATTTTTGAAAAATTGAAGGTTACTAGCCGTACTCAAGCTATTGTAACTGCGCTGAAGCTAGGACTAGTTCAAGCTTAAGAGGTTTTGATAAATGATTGTGAAGACATTGAAAGAAAAACCGATTTCTTTGAGTCACAATTCAATCAACTAGGTTTGCTTTCAGAAATGGGTTTTGTGTGATATGAAATATCTATTCACGAAGAAGCAATAAATTTAATTCATCAAAAACTTTGTATATGTCTTCATCTGAATCTTTTTATACACAATACGCCTGCTTGTACAACAATCCCTTAACTTGCGATCGCCCTTTCCAGACAGCGCACGAAATAAAAGGTGCTAAATTTTGCTTAGAATGCGGTTTTCCTGCGACTTTAGCCCAGCAAGCTGAGATTAAAGGAAATCGGGGTAGTTACCAAGTCAGCAGTTTTTTGGGTGTGCGGGGTTTGGGACGTTTGTACTCAGGTATCCAACTCCACGATCAGCGAGCTGTGGTGATTAAAGAATACCTTCTACCGGAACGTTCATTTAATCATCAGGAAAGTTCTAAGCGCAAAGAGACTTTCAAACGGGTGGGGGGGGTGAATTTAGCAGATGGGAGAAACCAAAACTTTCGTCTTATCAACTATCAAGAAGCGATCGCTGATGAAAAAACAGAACGCTGTTATTTAATTACTAATGACATCGAACCATCGCAAACTTTAAGTAAATATCTCATAACTGAAGGAGCGATGGCTGAATCTGGAGTACGCGAAGTACTCAATCAAGTTCTACAAACCTTGGAATCTCTCCACAGCCAAAAGCTACTTTTGCCTTCAAACCAAGTACAGAAAGGGTTAGTTCACGGCAACATAAGTTTAGATAGTATTTTAATTAAGCTAGAAAAAAACCAATCTTTTTATATATACCTTTGTGATTTAAGTCTGTGGGAAAATTTATTTATTCCAGCCTCTATTCCTCAACCTCCACCACCGAAACCAGAACAGGATTTAAAGTCATTAGGATTAGTAGCATTCTACTTATGGGTGGGACGGACAACAAATTCTGACAACGGTCAGCCTCTCGATCCTAGAGATTCTCAACAATGGCCTAATACCAATAATGATTTAAAGCATTTCCTTTATAGGTTAATTGGCTTAGAAAATCCTTTTGAAAGTGCAGAAATTGCTCGTCAAGCATTGTCAAAATTACCTAAAGAAGGCGATATAAATAGTTTTAAACCATCGGTTAGCCCTGAACAAGAAAAAAACCGTTTCCGAATACCTTTAATTTTACTAGCATTCCTTGCTTTGTTATTTCTGGGAGGGGGAATCTGGTTTTTATTTGGGATGCTGAGTAAATCGCAAGAAGACTACACAGATTGGAACAAATTACTCACCCAATTCTCTGACGTAACGGGCGTGACTCGCGGAAAATTTATCTATACAGGAGAAAAAAATGGTACATGGACTTTAGTTTTGACACAGAGTCCAGAAAGTGGGAAGCGTTTAAATGAATTATTAACTAAGCCAATCCCAAACGTCGAAGCAACATTTAATTATGAAGCGTTTACCACAGATAGACAAAATTCCAGTAAGCCTATAGAAAAAGTACTAACAGACAATAAATATTCGTTGGCAATCACTAGTTTAGAAGATAAAGTTACTGATGATTTAAATAAAAAGCCTATTGCTTATGATGGGTTACTTGTTTTTGTCGCATCTACAAAGAAAGAAGGAAATCTTCCCACTGCTCTTGGTGGGCAAATTTCTCTAGAAAATCTGCAAAAAATTTATACAGGCAAAATTACAAATTGGCAGGAACTGGGCGGTTCCAATTTACCCATAACACCATACGCTCCAACAGAACCGGAAGCGATTAGCTTATTTGAAAAAATTGTCTTAAAAAACGATCCTCAAAATATAGCTGACTTTGAAAAAACAGTCACCAACAACAAAAAAGAGACAAAAGATACCCTACAGCAGATTAGTAGTGAGCTTCGGGCAAACAAAAATCCTGGTATTATTAGTTTTGGTATACTTAGTAAAACTTGGGATCAGTGTAACGCCTATCCTCTCGCTATACAAGTTGATGATCAAAAACGACCGATTCAACCTCTGTTTCATAAGCTGAACCGCCGTTCAGTTACCCCAGAGGATAATTTATGTGGTAAATCAAGAACATACTTTGATGTTAAAGCTTTTAAAACAGGTAGCTATGCCTTAGGCTATCCTTTATTTGTGGTGTACCCTAAAAATGATAGCCGTCTCGAAGTCGGTTCTTTGTTTGCTGATATACTAACTACTCGTCAAGGTCAATGTCTACTTAGTAAAGTCGGGCTTGTACCTTTACAATCTATGCCAGAAAATTATGTCTGCAAATCGCTGCCCTAATCAAAATTGCGACTATTTTAACCGTGTCTTACCCAATAATGCGAGGGTATGCCCAATGTGTGGCACACCTGTGGGTAATGTCATTTCCTCTGCACCAGCCCAACCCAGCACCCCACCGCCTTACACTCAGGCTTCCCCACCAGTAGTAGAACAACCGGGCTACCCAAACTCGACTAATTTTACGATTGAACCGCCACGGGTTCCTTATGTAGCCCCACAACCGTCTTATGCCCCCCCGCCCCAAAGATTCCCACTTCTGAAGCTAATTCACTCTTCGGGAAGAGAATACAGCTTGGCTGGGGAAGCTGGTTATATTGGTCGTTGCAGTCAAAGTATGACCCTTCCACCAGAAATTGATTTGACTGGTATTCCTAACGAGGGGATAGTTTCTCGTCGTCATGCACGAGTCTATTGGGACTGGCCTCAAAGTGCATACATGATTGTTGACATGAGTACAAATGGTATTTATTTAAACGGCAAGATTCTCACTCCAGGTGTGCAGTATCGCCTATTTAATGGCGATTCGTTGAAACTTGGTCAGGATAATCTCATTAATTTTCAGGTAGTTGTAATGTAAATATAATTCACTTTATCGTAAATTCAAGGGTTTAATACCATTTCTTTGTGAGGCTACGCCAAACCCTTTTAATTTCTTTCTTTCTTTCTTTCTTTCTTTCTTTCTTTCTTTCTTTCTTCCTTTGTGTCCTTTGCGTCCTTTGCGGTTCGTTTTTCTTTCTTGTACTTAAATATGGTTTAGCGCATCTTCATACAGAATTGGTATAAGACCTGCAATCTGCATATAGCATAGGTTTCAGTCGGGGTTTAAATCCCCCGAAGTTGCCACAACGGGGGGAACCCCCGCAAGGCACTTCTCTTCGTCTGAAATATCTTTAATTTTGAATTGTTAACTTCTTGACTCGATTTGACTAATATAATGCACGATCGCCCGTGCTGTGACAACATTAGTTGCAACAAGAACTTCGTTAATATTACATAACCTCAACATAGCATCTTCATTTGCTTGCCCAGGTTGAGGTTGCAGAAAATCTCTCAGAAAAATAACTGCTGAAATATCTCCTGAGGCAATTAATGAAGCTATTGATTGATATCCTCCAGATGTTCCTGCGGGAATTTGTTGGCTAATAGTTATACCTGCTTGTTCAGACAAAACTTCACTCACAGATGACCATGCCAAGGTGTGGCACACAGAGAAAAACTTTTGATGTTCGGCAACAAAATCGACAAGCTCTGATTTCTTAGTTTCATGAGCTACCAGTACTATACGTTTTTGAGCCAGACTTTCAGGATACTCACTTACACTTGCTGGTTCTGTTTCGGAAACTTCTTCACTACTTTGATTAGCTGAATCAAATTCGGAAAAAATCGTTGCTTCCGGCACAGTTGCTTCTTCTACTTCTTCTGAAAGTTGAGTAGACACAGGCGTTTCTGATTCTGTTGTTGGCAAAAATTCGATGTTATTTAAAGCCAAGTCTTCGTTTTCTTCTGAGGCAACAATATTGACAACTTCAGCAGGCTCATCGGTGGTTTCTGGCGTGGTTTTTTCTTCAGTAAATGGGTGACTAATATCGTGCGCCTGAACAATAGTGTAATCTAATTCCTCTGTTTCTGGAGTAAGATCATTGATAGTTTCCGTTACCTTGTCTTCACTTAATTCAGTTTCATCACTGTCTGCTTCAGCAGACTGACTGGTACTTTCTTCTAGGGTTGTTTCATCAGGAGGTTGATTAATAATATTGCGGGGTTGAACATAGGTAAAATCTGGAATATCTATTTCTGGAATAGCGCTATCAACATCTGCTGTGACTTCTTCTTTTGCTGGAGTTGCAGTTTCTGTAGCTTGATTGCTAATAATGGAAGCGACTTTTGCAGCCTCATCCTGTTCTATCGTACTTTCATCTGGGGCGATCGCCTCAGCCAGATTAGCTGCACTCTCAACCTGTATAAACGTCGGTTCTGACGAAACTTCATCTAATTTTAGAGAATCAGCCTTGCCAAGTTCAGGAGTTTCTACAACTTCTGGGGTTTGACTTAATTCTTCACCAACCGGGGTTTCTACAACTTCTGGGGTTTGACTTAATTCTTCACCAACCGGGGTTTCTGCGAATTGTGGGGTTTGACTTAATTCTTCGCCAACCGGGGTTTCTACAACTTCTGGGGTTTCATTCTCAACACTCACATTCTCTGCGTTTTGAGTTGAGCGCCAATTAGAAAACTGCGAAGGATTTATAATTCTAACTACTGTCTCTGCTTGCTCAGACAAAGAAAGAATTTCTTCTATCACCAGAATGAAATCTCCGATTCGGATAATGTCTTTACCTCTCAATATGTAAGCTTGATTTTTTTCTGCTAGTTTACCGTTCACCGTTGAGCCATTTCTACTGCCAAGGTCAGAGAAATAATAATTGCCCCCCTGAAAAAAGAACTTTGCGTGTAACCTACTTACATCAGAGCTATCCAAGAAAAAATCAGAATCAGAAGAACGACCGATAATCCATTCTTTTCCTCTTTGAGTTGCTGGCAAAAGGTCAAATTCTTGGGATTCATTTGAAGTTGGGAAATGGCTAACTTTAACTTTCATCTTAATTTTTGGTTAATTTTATTAATTTCTGTTACCCACTGCTGGCGAGTAGTGTGTTCTAAATTCAAAATATCATCTTGTGACCAATGAAAATGATAAGCAATAAAAGCTACCTCCTCATATAATTTCTCTGAGGGGTAGCTTATGACTCCCCCGCTAGCTTTAGTTTCACTGAAAATTCAGTATTGCAGTGAGGACATTGAGTTGGAATGAGTGCATTTCCTTGCTGATTAATCCGGTTGTACAATTCCCTAAGATAAGAAATGTCAGGTAAAATTAGTTCTTCAAGTAAATCAGAATTAACTTGGTTAAAACTACCTAAGCGAGTAATCACCCTTGAAAGCATCACTAAAACCGCATAACCAGAGTTTTCCTGAACTTTAGGCTCTTTTTGTACCAAAATTTCATCTTTTGCAGTGGCTAAACGCATGACTCCATGACGATGCACTCGGTTTTGGGCATCAATTAAACCTCTGGGGAGAGTGAAAGCAAACTCAATACAAAGACTATCTTTGCGGCGCATAGACAGCTATTTTCTAATGTTTTTAAGGATGAACAAATGGCTCGGACGAGGTTGCAGTATCTTCTGTTACTGTAGTTTCGCTTTCCAAGCCATTGATTTGACGGTAAAAATCTTGGAGATAATTTAAATCCTGGGAAAAAAAGTTTTCCACTATTGCAGGACTTATTTCTGATAAAGCGCCCAAGCGGGTAATCACGCGAGACAAAATAATAATCGTGGCATAGGCTGGATTTGATTTGACACGCACATCGCGCAGAGGTGCTATCTCATCAATTGCAGTTGATAATCGCATTATACCCTTGCGATGGAGGTTGCCATCAGAGTCTAGATATCCCTTAGGCAGTGTAATTTCAAACTCTGTGGAAAACATAATCGTTTTAATTACTTCACTTCACGCGTTTAAATTCCTCGAAAGCAATTTCCACTTCCTCAATTTCTATCTCAGTACTACGGGCGCTGACATCGGAGATTTTGTAACTAGCAGGCCAAGCACCAGCTAATTCAAATCTTGCTTGCTCTGTTGCCGCTTGGTCGTAGATAGTCAAAGAAGCATTTTTACGTTGAGAAGCCCACTTCCCGTCTTGAACTGCTTGAAACCAATTCCAAAACGCGATAGAGAAGGTCATACCTCTACGTAAAGTCACATTGCCGCTTTTGACATTACCAGGAAGCTTGGTTCTAACTACTAGACCCTTATTGGCTGAACCCCACTTGTTAGGTGTAACTTCGCAGATTTCAATCGCCTCCTGTGTGCGTTTAAATCCCTGGCATTCCAAGAAAATTCCATCTACGGGTTCGGTGGAGTTATCTAACTTCAGTTCTAAGTAGAAGCGATGAGGTGTGAGAATTTCAAATTCAGCCACTGTTTGTATCTATCACTTTGTTATGGAAAAAGGTAAAGGTAAGGATTTTTCTTACCCTTTACCCTTTCAGGTTCATTGAACTCGTCTAATACCTTCGTGAACCAACTCTATAGTTTCAGTAGCCATATCACCTGAAGAAGCAGTGAAGCTAGGGCCTGTATATTTACAAGGGTAGCAGTATACAATCTCCCAACGAGCTTGCATATTACCAGACTGATCGTAAGCAGATACGGAACCCTCTTTACGTTTGCTGTTCCAATCGCTCTTACCTCCCATATTCTTGTTGCAATCCTCGTACCACTTGTAGAGATCAATATTATTAGTGGCAACTAGCTTTAGGGTAATGTTAGTGAACTTGGCAACTGTAGGGGTGGCTTGACGAGTGGCAATACCTCCTTTCGATGAACCATGAACTTCTTGAGCCGGAACTGATTCAACGCTTAAACCACTAACTTCTTTAATGACTTTTTGCTCAAGACCTTGTGCTTCAAAATAAAACCTAGAAGCAGTTAAAAATTCAGCCATGATTAACCTCTTAAAAAATCAAGAATTTGGATCAATTGGACAAAAAGATTACTCACCTTCAATGCCATTCCATTGACTGATGCGAAAGACAACAAACTCCGCAGGTCGCACTGGGCAAACACCGACTTCTATATAGAGGCGGCCAAGAATCATCGTTTCGGGGGGGTTCAATTCCGCATCGCACTTCACATAGTATGCTTGCTCAAGTGTCGCCCCGAATAATGCACCCTCACGCCAGATGCGCTCTAGGAAGTTACTGACTGTGCGCCGCACACGCGCCCACAAATCTTCATCGTTGGGTTCAAAGACTGCCCATTGAGTGCCTAATTCAATCGATTTTTCGATGTAGCTAATCAGCCTGCGAACGCTGATATAACGCCACTCAGTTTTATCTGGTTCAACTAGAGTTCTTGCTCCCCAAATGCGGATGCCTCGATTTGGGAAGTTGCGAACGCAGTTGATTCCCAAAGGGTTTAAGAGTTCTTGCTCGCGGAAATTAGTATCATAGGCCAAACCAATCACGCCTCTTGGTACTTCATTTGCAGGGGCTTTGTAAACTCCTCGAGTTTCGTCGGTGCGTGCCCAAACACCCATCATATGACCGCAAGGAGGCACGAGAATTGGTTTACCGTTTTCACGAGGGTTAGGAACTTTGATCCAGGGGTAATAAAGGGCACCAAACATCGAACGACGGTTAAATTGATTCTGCAACCAGTCCACTACTTGTTGAGGTTTAACAAATTCTGGAGGTGGGTCAATCAGAACCATCCGGTTAGGTGGGTTGGGAATATCACCAGTGGCTGTTCCCTCGCACATACTAATCATCAGTTCGATAATGCCGTGGACTTGCTCTAAGTTCATGACTTGAGCTTCATAAGCCCGCATTAAATCGGGACACGCCAGCATGGTGATTTCATCAATTTCAAAAATCCCACGCACCCCTGTGCGGTCATCGCGTACCCCTTCTAAATCACTGGAAAATCGATCGCGGGGAGTAGCAACAATTGGCGGTGTTATTTCGTACTGACCATTCCCCGGACGGCGAGCTAAAGGCTGTCCACCTTGAGAAATGTCTTCTAGTGTGAGATATATAGAATTTCTCAATGCCGCGATCGCATAAGTTGCTACCTGGGCAGCCGGTTCGCGGTTCATTGTTAAATTATCATATTCCTCAAGGGTTTCATCTCCCCGGCGAATTTGGATTTTAAAATATTCACCTGTATTTGGTGGCGCTTCTCCTTCACTACCTTCCGGTAGGGGACGAGGTCCACTCTCAATAATCAATACTTCAATCCCTCCCATTGCTGCTTGCTCTGGGCGCAGTGTAAAGCGCAGGGATGGACGATTACCTCGACCGGTAACTCGTAAAGTCGCAGGTTCTGGAGTTGGAGGTTTGGGAGATCCTGGTAGCTGAGTACCAATACTTGTAATCCAACACCGCCCACCACCATTCATGAAGTAGCCATAGACTGCAAAAGGCAAATAGGCGTTGAACTCAGTAAAACCATTAGAGTTAGGACGGGCAAAGTAGTTTAAATATTGCGTCCAATTCGTCACGAGCATGGGCTTAAATAGTTCAGCCCCGTCACGAATATCTTCTGTAAAGCCGACAAACCCCGCAACTGCTGTACTGACACCTTCAATCGGTCGGCTACCCCGGTCAATTTCTTCTATATATACACCAGGGGCAAAGTAATCAAGTCTAGCCATGCAAATATCTCCCAGTATGTAAAAAGCGATCTTAAGCAGGAGTTAATAAAATTTCTTTGAAGGTGCAATTTGGGCTATCCACCAATACATTGACATTTTGAAATAAATAGTCTGGACAATTCACTGTCAAAACATAGTTACCCAAACGAAGGTCTTCAAAAAAGAACAGCCCTTCTTTGTCACTGGTTGTTGATTTTTGCATTCCCACCACTTTTACTTCTGTGGCAAAAAGTGGCAGATTTGTTACCGCACTTTTAACGAGTCCGGCGATCGCTATCTGCTTGGTGAGAGTTTCAACGCTTCCATTTTGAAATTGATTTTGCAGTTGAATAATTCGTTTCCACACCAAAGGTACTGAAGTACTTTGTGCCTCAAATGGTACTGTTAAGCTCAGATACAAAGCTGGACGCAAGGGTATAGTCAAAGCGCTCCATAAAGACCCAGCCTCTATTGTCGGCTCTAGGGAAACTGTCATACTCAAATTGCCATAGCCCCGCAATTCTGGAACCAAAAACTCCTCGCGCAGGGAACGATGACGCAGTAGCACGGCTAACGCTTCGCTCAAAAGGTGATACTCACCTAAAGCTGTTCGATCCCAAACTGTTAATAGCAGTGAGACATCAAACCAATTAGGTGTCCAACTGACAGTCGCAGGTTGCAAACCCCGTGTCAGCTTGCGTTCCACTTGCCTTCCTGATTGTTGAAATTGCTTACTCTCACGAATGTCATAAATGTATAAATTGAAAATCGCTCTCCCACCCTCTTCTCTACGATTAATGGGATGACTAAACTCAATTTGCTCTGTACTGGTAAGTGATGTTCCTCCAGCTAAAATTTCCGCTAAGGTTTGAAGAACGAAGATAAGCATGAAGCTTTTGTACTGGGAAATAATCCAGATGTATTTAGATTATCTGTATCAAGCTTCTGAAGTTAATTAGACTTTTGTCGATATTTTTATAGGACTTACGCACGAGTTACGGAATAACGAACCGCAGAGGCGCAGAGGACACGGAGAAATCAGAGTTTGAGAGATATTTTGCGTAAGTCCTATTTTAGAAAAGCTTGCGCCGGGGCAGTGGAATATTATTAGGTTGTATAGGGGGAAAAGTATTGCTGGGTGTCGGAGGTGGCTGAGGTTTGTTGACTTGGAAGACAAATCCTTTTGTCTGAGGCGGCGAACCAAATGGATCGCTTACTTTAAGCTCAATTGGTGATTGCAAACCTTGATTCGCTCTCAGTTGCCTTTTGCCTTGTAGTTCCTTAACTGTCCCAATGGGAGGAGAAAGTTCAACATTAATACCTTTGTCTCCCTCAACTTTCCATTCGATAGTTAAAATATCGCCCTCTTTAAAAACCCTAGAAGGTTCTTCACTACCGTTGAGTTTAAAATAAACAATTCTTAATGGTAATGGTAATACTTTAATTTTATTCGGAGTCTGTTCAACACTCAGGCGATCGCTACCTTGAGAAAAAGCTTTTAATTGCAAAATGAAGTTCCCTGGCTTACTTACCATATAAGGAACATTTGTACAAGTCTGTTGTTGATGCTGATTATCGTCTTTGCACAGCTTATTGATATTCTCAGGCGGAACGCTACCTTGTTTAAAGTTATAACTTACTGTTGCACCAGATGATGTCCCATCGTCTCCATTACCAATAATATCAAGTCTTTTCAGATCATTTAGAAGTTGAATTTTCCAACTTAAAAGTATTTTTTCACCATTCCTATATTCTGATTTATCTGTATTGAAAGAAAGTACTTTTGCGATTGGTTTCTCAACTATCTCTACTGGGATAATTCCGGTAGCTACTAGGACATTTTGGGGAATCAACGGGATATTCTTACGGTAATATGCTTCCAGTTTAAAAGTGTATTTATCTTTTTTCGTCACTCCGGTGCTAACATTGGTGCAAATCAGCGATTCTTTCTGCGGTACACAAGGGGATTTATTCGCATTATCTTTGGCAGTGAGTTCCTGAAGGCTATTATAATTTAATAGTGGCTCTTTACGTGGTGGTTGGGTTTGGGTAACAACCAGTCTTTGCAACTGTTTATAGTTGCGAATTTCCCAGTTTAAACGTACCTGATTATCGCCTTCAATAATTTGAGGCGCATTTGCCTGAAAACTTTCTAACTTCAAAGGTTCTGGGTTTAAAAGTCGCCAAATAAGGAATCCTAAGCCTCCTAATATTGCTAAAATTACTAAAATCAACAGCAAAAATTGCCACCAAGGACGGGCTTTCCACAACAAACTTCCCGTTGGTAATGTGTTAGAAAGGGGTAAATTTTGCTGATCTTTAATTTCTACTTGAAAGTTGAGAACTTGTCCGGCGCCAAAAAGCGATCGCCTCCACCAAGGGCCAGGCTTGACTGTCAAATTGACTTGAGTTGTTTTGCTTGGTAGCAATCTGATTTCGTCTTGGTCATATTTATACGTACAGAGTTCTTCTTCATCTCTAGTTTTGGCGCTGAATATCAGTTCGCGCACTGTGTTTCCTTGGTTAGCCAGTTTGACTTCATACTTGCCTGGGCTACGGCTAACTTGTGCCAAAATAGTATTTAATTCTACATCCAAGTGATAAATTGTTGGAACTAAAATATACACCAATTCCAACAACACTAAATCTGGAGAGTTTTCTGAATACAAGCGGACTGTTGGAGAGTAATTTCCTGCAAAAGTATCTCTTGGTGAACGCAATTCTAATCTGATTTGGCCGCGATCGCCAGGAAGTAATTCTAACGCTGTCACCTCAGACAGCCCTTGACCTTCTGCCCCTGTTCTGGGATAAATGATTGTAAACCAGTTTTCGTCTAGGTCTGGGCAATTTAAACGAAAACGATCTACGCGGCTAGAGCGATTGTGAACTGTTACCTCTACTTGCAAAGTTTCGCCAAGCTTGAAAACTAAAGGTTTATTTGGGTTAGTAGCAGGCTGGAGTGAAAAAGTTGGATCATTAGCGCGAATGATCGTCTGTTCTTTGAGCAGAACTTTGATTTGGCGCGGGTAATTTATCGGTGTATATTGGGGATAATGATTGGGAGAGTCTACGACTAGAGTATAGTCATAGGTTCCTGGTAAGGTATCAATAGGAATTTCAAATCTAAATGTGACTTCTTGACTTTGTTGGGGATCTAACGCCAGACTTTCTCTAGGAGAAATTTGACTCCGAGTTAAAATTTCCAATCCCTCATCTAGAAATAAGTCAATAACAGCGCTTTGCTCTCCTTGGTTGATAATGGTGACATGCAGTTCAACAGGATCTCCAGGCATTCCAAATTGGATACCAGACGGATCAATAATGACTTTCAGCGGATTTTGGATGAATTGCTGCATATTTTTCCTTTTTTAGAAGCGGTTCAGTTTTACCTGAAAATCTTCACCGCCGCTGACAATAAAGGTTTTGCCTTCAGTTTTTTTCACGTCAACACTAGTGATCGGTTTGGAAGATTCGTAAATTTCTTTACCTTCTGCGGCTCTTGCTTTGTCAAGCTTGTATTCGGGAGTTAAAAACCAAAGCATGACTTTGCGATCGTCTCCACCACTGACCAGCATACCATCCTCGCTAAACGCCACACTGCGTACTGCTCCGCTTCCTGCTGGCCAACGATCTATCGTCGGACAATTCAACTCAGTCACTTCTTGAGGTTTTGAATTTCTGCTTGCCTTGCATTGTTTTAAATCCCAAATGGTAATATATCCATCAGAATCAGAAGTTGCTAATATTTCTTTGTCTTTTGAAGGCGCAAAAGCTAGTCCGAAAACAAAGTCACCTTGTCCAGCACTTACATTGAGTTTTTCTAGTGTTTGTTGTCCGTATAAAAATTCTTGGGGTTGCTTCCAATTCCACAATACGAAACGCTTAAATTCCCCGGCAATAGCTAAAGTTTTTCCATTTGGACTAAGACTTAAAGCCCTAATTGGAAAACGTTGTAAGTTTTGTTTGTCTTGGAAATTGATAACTTTTTCTGGATCTGCTTGAAAATCACTGTTGGGTGGTGCAGACCATAATCGGACTTTACCACTTCCATGACCACTGAATAAGTAACGCGAGCCTGGGCTATATACTAAATCAAATACTTTATCACCAGTTAAATCTTTCTTATCTTTAAGTTCCTGTATTTTTTCACCCTTGGGTATATCCCATATCTGAATGACACCATTATCTAAACCTGCTGCAACTCGATTGTTGTTTTCTGGCATGAGTCGCAAAGCTTGTACAGGTCGAGTCGTAATCGCCAACAAACCTTTCGATTCTTGACGTTTAGCACAAGCATCAGGCGATTTAGTATACACTCCTTCAGGTTCTAAGTTACTTGTTAAGAGGTTTGTATTGATTCTCCAACGTCGCAGCGTGCAATCGTCTGAACCACTAACAACAGATAAGACATCACCACTAATACGAACCGATTGCACAAGATTTGTATGGTAAATAGATGAAGGTCTGAATAATAATGCTAGCAGTGCTGCGAGGAATGCGAGAATTGCCAATTGCAACCATAAAGGTATTATTGGCAAAACCTCTAACTCTAGTATTTGCGTAGCGGGGTCTGTAGTACCCAAACGTTGGTCAAATAATTCCGTTCTGGCTTCTAGCAACAAAGTTTTTGAGATCCCAACCCAAGGACGTTTTGTTTTAACATCTAAAAAGACTTTAGTTGTTCCTCCGATATTCAGGTTGGCATCTTGAGGATTGATCTCGAAATTACATTTTCGTCGGTCTTTACCCTGGATTTGGACATTTACTTGTTGTTTCAGGTTGCTGGCGTTTTTAAATTCCAATTTAAACATAGCTGAATGAGACTTCCAGTCAGGCAACCATCTATTTTTGAAAGGAATTTTTTGCTGTTTGGGTGTGGCATTAAATTCGACAAAACCTATCGGCAAAACTTCTAAATTACCTTCCCCTCTAGCTGGAAGACTATTATGCCCTGTGGCTTCTATGGCGAAAGGATAATTTTGACTCGGCGCTTGAACGACAGATGGAGGTTGGCATTCAAATCTTACTTCTGCTGAAGAACCAGGATCTATTAATAACCTTCGTTCTACTCCGCCTACCAGCCACAAGGGATCGATATTTGTAAAACGCAGGACTACATTAACAGGTTGTTGTCCTAAGTTTCGCACTCGCGCAGGTATATCAACAGTATTGCGGGGATAAACTTGGAAATCTCGCACTGGTAATTCTACACTCAAAAGCGCTTGCCCACCGTCTGCTTCAATTTTGAGACGCAGCAAAAGTCGGCGCTGTTCTCGTAACTGAGGTGAAAAAATCTTTACGGTTAGGTTGACTATACCTACAAAGCCGGGGATAGGTGTATTCAGAATTAAAACTTGGAATTGGGTACTACTGCCGTGAGGTTGAGCTGCTGCGACTTCTGGTGTAAGCTTGTACCAGCTATATCCCGAACTTTGATTTTCTCCCGGTGCCGAAACTTCTATTTGAAAATTGGCAAATTGATCGCTGTTATTGTTAACAGTCACTTCAAACGCTACAGGAGAACTGCCCCGTCGAAATGTTATGTTTTCGGTAGAAAGACTAGCATTTATAATACTTTTTTCCATATTATTGATTTTTTAAACTTGTAGGGCAATCTGTATCAGAAGAAAGTTTAGATCAGCGAAAATTGAACCGCAGAGGCACAGAGGGCACGGAGAAATCAGAGTTTGAGAGATATTTTGCGTAAGTCGTAATATAGTAAATAAATATATAGCAAATAATGGTTTAAGTATTACCTAAAGGTATAATATAGTCAGCGAAAAGGACAATCGGATCAGGGCAAAACCCCATAGATAAATCTATTGGCTCTGAAAACTTGGACGTATTGTACCTCGTTGCAAGCAATCAAGGGAACAATTTTTTATTCTTCTCCATAAATGAATTCATTGGCTGTGAAACCGTGTGGACAAGGGGTATGAGTTCTTTTTTCCCCTTGTCTCCCCCTCACCTTGTCCTCTTCAGTGATTAAAAAGTTTATATAAGTCTAAGTTATCGGTAATGAGTGGTAACTTTCAGAATAAGTATCCACTTACTGATATGGAAAGCCGTTAAAATTTTTTTAGCGATCGCATCGCCACTTAACAAGCACTAATCATCTTAATTATTCAAGGTTTACCTAATGAGTACTCAAAACCGCATTCAGAAAAAGCCTCAAGCGAACGCCTCCACCTTGGATTCGCCGAATAAATTTGAAAGTCGTGGGTTCTCTGTACAAACTAAATCAGACTCCCAGCAGTCTGATTTGAAAACTCAACTCAAGCAGGCAAAACGCTTTGGTCACAATTTCAGCCAGGTGTCAACTCACGAGAGTTCGCCGTCCGTGACAGCACTGCAAACTAAAGCACCAGCAAAAGGGGAAAGCGCTCAATCTTCAACCTCAAATCATTCTAGTCAAAATACATCCTCTAGTAGAAATTCCCTAGCAGCGCCAGTCAGAAGCAAAATGGAAAACTCATTCGGAACCAGCTTTTCCGATGTCAACATTCATACTGACAGCCATCAAGCTAAAGGAATTGGAGCCTTAGCTTTTACCCAAGGAAATAACATTCACTTTGCCCCAGGACAATATAACCCCCAGAATCCTTCAGGACAAGCACTCTTAGGACACGAACTCACCCATGTCGTGCAGCAACGAGCCGGACGAGTACCAGTACCACACCAAAGTAAAGGCGCTCCAATTAATGCTGACTCTGCTTTGGAAACAGAAGCAGATAATATGGGAGCAAAAGCAGCCCAAGGTCAGCAAGTGCAAATTCCCGGCTTGAGTAATAATAACTCCTCAGCGACTACAGCACCGCCAATTCAGAACAGTACCCAACCTGTTCAGTGCTTCTTGCCCTTATTGGGTGCGGCGTTGCCGATGTTGGGTGGTCTGTTAGGCGGCGGCGGTGGTGCTGGCGGCCACGGTGGCGGCGGCGGTATGATGGGTATGATGGGTAATGCCTTGGGCGGTGCCCTAAGTGGTGGCTTGAGTGGAGGCTTGGGCGGTGCCGTAATGGGTGGCTTGGGTGGTTTATTAGGCGGTGGCGGTGGTGGCGGCCAGAAGGAAGAGTAGCACTTTAGATAATGTTTACCTGTGGGGAATCGTATTCCCCAGTTTGATTTTTATAAAGCGGACTTTGCGCTCCATCTATCTGCACCTGCACCAGATAAATTCCTGGCTTAATGTTTGTGACAGGAATAATGATTGTGTCGCTGTCTTCAGTGCGAGGTGTCACAGTAAAAGAGTAAGCGATCGCCTGGCCATTTGACATCTGATTAAGTAGCAAGACTACCCGTTGCATATTGCCAACTTTGGGATTGAATTTAAGCCTAATTTCTGCTGAACGTAAATCATTCTCGCTAGCTTGTACTTGAGCAACTGACGCTGCTGTAATACTTGGATGGAGTATAAAAGCCACAACGTTCGATTCCGCAACATTATGCGTTTGTCCAGCATTTGGAATTGTCTGGTGTATGACTTGGATACCATGCACACCGGCCTGCAAATCTGATGGTACTGACAAGCTTATTTGGGTTTCTTTCACATCTGAGGGTGGAAGCATTTTTTCTGTGCGATCAAATCGAATTTTGGTGACTTCACCCTGTAACCACTTACCTTGAATCAGCAATCTACTACCCACAACAATCGGTTGTTGTGGTTGTGCAGGAACTGTAACTTGCTCAATATTCGGTTGAGACAAAGGTATGACATAAAAATCTTCAGCTTGCTCGTTGAGGCTCTCAATCAATACCATTGATGCTTGATAAGTAACCGAAGGTCGATAGTGTGTTTGTAAGGCAGACCAGATTTTAGAAGTTTCTTCCATTTTAAAAAATTCTGGGCTAATTTTTATCTGCCCTATTTGCTTTGCTAAAACAGATACAGATACGCTAGCAAGAGCTTGGGAAAAAACACTAGAAGTACTAGTTTCGGATGCATTTATCAAAGCATTTTCAATCATCTCCGATGCAATTATCGGGGATTTATGCAACATTTGCATTGCAGATCCTAGTAAAATCTCCGCCTGAAAATCTTTTGGCCCGTAAGCTGTTAGTAAGTAGTGAAGGTCTAGAGCCAAAGGTGGATTTGTATAGTTGGGATTGTGGATTATTCTCGAATACCCCTTGCGAAATTCCTGAGATACCCAATCAACGTTATGATTTTGCGTCACTTGATAGAGAAAGAGGTTGAGTTGAGCACGTTCATCACTTCCAACTGTAATTCGATCTGGTGGTAGAGCAGTCACAAGTACATCGCCTACACTAGTGGCGATCGCATCACTGACTAAACCATTCTCTAACAAATATTTGATCACTCCTGTTACCGCAGCTATAGAGAGTGCATTACTCATCCTCATTCCTCATAGCAAAAGCATATTGTCAACTACCTAAAGGCAGATTAAATTAGCACGGTCAGACAAGTTTTCTCTACCATAAGTCGCGTTGTTAAGCATTGGCATTATAAAACGAGAATTGGTTTTGATCGCAGATACGTAAGTAAAAAAGGTATGCCATGACACTTAGTAGGAAAAAATCACTATTTGTGTTATTTTAAGCAAATGAATTTCTCATATTTGTCATAGTAATATTGTGTGTTGCAATCTGAAACTTTAATTTAAAATGGGTTCCTCTAAATGAATTACCCACCATCTGCAAATTCTTGGATTGGTCGATTTATAGGTGATAACCAGCGATACCGTTTAGACAAACGGCTAGGTGGGGGAGGCATGGGAGAGGTGTTTCTGGCGACGGATATGCGTATAGGCAACCAAGTCGCATTGAAACTGCTCAAAGATACATTAGTTGCATCAGAAGAGATGAGAAAGCGCTTTGAGCGTGAAGTATCAGTATCTGCTGCATTGCAAAGCGATCACATTGTCAAGATAAGTGATTGTGGAGTGACACCGGAAAGTTTTCCATTTTATGTAATGGAGTATCTGCGCGGAGAAACGCTGCGATATTTGATGCTGCGCGAGAAGCAGATATCTGAGTTGCGAACAGTGAGTATCATCTCACAAGTTTGTCAGGGTCTACAGCTTGCCCATCAAGGGGTGACTTTACAGAGGGAGGGAGGAAAAAGTACTGAGTTGATCAAGGTTATCCATCGAGACTTGAAACCAGACAATATCTTTCTAATTCCTACAGATTTGGGAGAGTGGGTGAAAATTTTGGATTTTGGTATTGCTAAAATCCGTGATGATTCTTCTGGACAGGCAAACATCACAAATATAACCAGTACATTTTTGGGTACATTCCGCTACGCCTCACCCGAACAAATCCAAAATGATCAGAACCTGGATGTTCGGGCAGATATTTACAGTTTGGGGATTATTCTTTATGAAATGCTTAGTGCCGCAGATCCCTTTGGTTTAAGCATTAACTCTCGTAATATCAGCGAAGCCTCTTGGTTATTAGCTCATTCTTATGAGCCACCTAGACCAATACGATCGCAATTAGGTTGCAAACATCTGTCTCCAGAAATAGAGGCTGTGGTGAGCAAATGCTTGCAAAAAAGACCGAGTGACCGTTTTGCAACCGTAGAAGCACTAAATCAGGCGTTACAAGCTGCTGCTAAACTGCCAATTACAAATACTGGAGTACAGCACAAACAGATTTTTACTCAACAAGAATCCTCATATTCAACAAGTTTCGATGATGAAACAATACCCAGAACACTGAGCCAGTTTGAACAAGGTAATCCCTCTGAGGCAAATAATCAACCGCAACCTTTGCGATCGCCAGGTTCTGATTACGAAACTGTGCCTAGACCAGTCAACCAGATAGAACAAGGTTTATCAAGTTCTGATTACGAAACTATATCTAAACCATTGATTCCGGTGGAAGAAGGCAACCAAAATGCCATAACGCAACCACGACCCCAGGCGATACCCGCACAACCGCGCCCAGAGGGGACGATGATGCAACCACGACCGCCAGCGACACCTGCACAACCGCGCCCAGAGGGGACGATGATGCAACCACGACC
>NZ_JBALFC010000034.1:0-30972 GCF_036917755.1 Nostoc sp. | reverse complement strand
ATTGCAACTGCACTCGATTTGATTAATCCTGTGCATTTAAAAAACTGGTTTACAAACTGCTGTTACTGTACCTCATAAACCTGCAATACGCTGTAATTCTTGTTATCAATCAATTAATTTTTTCTTAACTCTTTCGTTGTCTCCTTCTTATCCCTTTTTTGTGTCTTCATCACAAAACTTAACTTTCTAGCCGATTACTAAACTTAATAGTAATTATTACTATTAAGCTTGTTTACTCTTTTTGTATTTTAGTTCTTATGTACTACTGTTCGGTTTTCTGTTGATGTGTGACAGTTGAGGGTGCGGAATGTGGGTCATAAGAGTGATGGAAGAGCGTTAAGTCCCGTTATGCAAGTTGTGCGAAGATGTCAAATTGTCCTGTTCATTCAACTACCTCATTCACAGGGAATCTATCAATCAACTGCATCGCCCGATAGGCATTGCGTTGGAAAGAGTCTGGCAAATGGGGAACGTGGGGTATTTGCGATAATAAATCCAACGTCCGCCGTAAAATTCTCACCACATCGCCTTCATCCAAGGTGGTGTTCTCGCAGAGTTCTGTCCACTCCATTCCTAGCGCCCATTGTTCTACTATGGCAATTAACTCAAACTCCAACCATATAGGCAAAGCTACGTTATAGCGCCGTTGTAGTTGGAACATTTGGCGGCGAATTCCCTGCAATTTTTTCAAGGCTTCTGTCACTTCATTACTGAGGTCAAAGTTAACCTTGCTATCTGGACGAGGCGTTTCCATCACCAAAGCTGCTGCTGCTGCTGCTAAATGCTGCGGGTCTAAGTTGCCCAATTCACCACTAGCGAATACTAAACCCAGCCACAATTCATTCTCACCTCGAATGGCGGCAGCGATTCGCCCTAATACTGTGGGGACTAAGTTATCCAAACCACCAAAGTGTTGCAGAATTGAGATTAAATTCAGAAACTCTTCCCAATGACGTTGTGACTGTTGCTCTACTTGCCCTTGCAACTGTTCAAGTTCAGCTTCTAGTTCGACATAGCGGGCGCGGCGCTTGAAAAGCGTTGCAGCATTGCCTGATTCATGTAGGGGATGAGCTTCTAATTGCTCTTGGACGGCGGTAAGGCGACTGAGTTGTTCTGCTACTTCTGGTGCCAGATGCAAAGATTCTATCGGATCGGGAATACGTCCAGCGATCGCAAATGTTTCTTCATTGCCACGGCGCGACTGTCCTGGTTTCAAAGGCATCTCTGGCGGTGGTAGTATTTCCGGCGGTACCTCAACTCGCGGCAGTTCGGCATACAAATCGACTACATCCCCTGTCGTTGCTACATACCAGCGATTATCATGTCCCAAGCATACCAAGTAAGGAGCTTGACCCGAACCAGGCGATTTTCCCACTAACACTGCGGTAACAGGTGAAGAAACTGTGATATTTTTGCCCTTGAGACTTAACAGAGTTCCTGACACTGCAAAGTCCAACATCATTCCCAATTCTTCTTGGCGATCTGACTGCGCTTGCTCTTGCAGGGTTTTCAATATCTGGCGTTCCACTTTCAGGCGTTGCCGCAATTTCTCATAAACAGCGAGTTCATTTTCATCAACTGCGACGATTTGCTTATGAAGTTGAGCTAATTGTGTTTGCAGTTCGGCCATCTCATCGTATTCTGGCCTTAAATGCAAGGTGGCCATGTACTGCCCAAAGCTGCGCTCTATGAGTTCCCTGGTTTGCTCTAGGGTGTGGGTTTGCAGCAAATTGAGTACCATGCCATAACTGGGCGTAAACTGGCTAACTAGCGGGTCTGGCTTGGATGTTCCCAAATACGCCGCTTCTTTGGCTCCTTCAAAGGGAGTTTGGACTGTCACCACATGACCTTGTTTATCCATCCCCCGGCGGCCTGCCCGTCCCGCCATTTGCAAAAATTCGGAAGCGTTCAACAGGCGGTGTCCAGTGTCGGTACGCTTGGAAAGGGTGGAAATTACTGTTGTCCGGGCGGGCATATTAATTCCCGCCGCCAGTGTCTCGGTGGCGAATACTACTTTAATCAGCCCTTGCTGAAATAGTTCTTCTACCAGTGCTTTCCAAGCAGGCAAAATCCCAGCGTGGTGGGCAGCAATTCCCCGGTACAGGGGTGCAATTTGTCCAGAACGGCCGGCATCGGGATTGCGGGCTAAAAAGTCATCAATCTGTTCCCGTAAAATTTGGGACTCTTCACTATTTACCAGCCATAAATCACCCACTTCCGCTACTGCTTTATCACATCCCCGGCGGCTGAAGATAAAGTAAATCGCTGGTAGCATATCCCGTTGCTCTAACTGGCTCAAGGTATAAATGATGCCAGGAGCCTCTGGTCTACCACTTCTCCCCTTCTCCCTTTCTCCCCCTCTCCCCTTCTTCTTCTGAAGGCGGGGGTTAATTTTGGTTTTGCTATCATTCAGCAGGGGAAATAACCCTTTGGGATTACAAAAGTGAAATTCTAAGGGGACTGGGCGAAAATCGGAGTAAATCAGGTCAGTTGGACCGTGAACGCGATTTAGCCAGTCGGTGAGTTGATCGCTGTTGGCAACGGTTGCTGAGAGGGCTGCCAGTTGCACTTCACGGGGACAATAGATGATTGATTCTTCCCAAACTGTACCGCGCTGGCGATCATTCATGTAGTGGCACTCATCAAGTATCACCGCTTCAACGTCTACTAATGAGATGCCAATTTGCCCAATGGGTGTGCCATAGAGCATATTTCGGAAAATTTCGGTGGTCATCACCAAAATGGGTGCATCCCTGTTAATGGAAGCATCTCCAGTTAACAGTCCGACTTGATCAAAACCAAATTTTTCTCGAAAGTCACGTAATTTTTGATTAGACAGGGCCTTCAGGGGAGTCGTATAAAATACACGTTTTCCTCGCACTAGGGCGCGATAAATGGCGTATTCCCCGACTAATGTTTTGCCCGAACCTGTCGGCGCACATACGACTACGGAGCGTCCGGCGTTTAGGGACGCGATCGCTTCTTTTTGAAACTGATCCAGTTCAAAGGGAAATATAGTCCCTAAGTCAAGTTCTGGAGACGGTGCAGAATAATTCACTCAATCACATTTGCAACCAGATTGTTTACTATACTAACGAGTCTTTTGTCAACTTCGTTAGGGGGAATGGGGAGTGGGGAGTAGGGAGTAGGGGACGGAGAATAGGATAAATTTTATTGAATTTTCCCCACTACCCACTCCCCACTCCCTACTCTCTCACTTTCCCAGTTCTTGCGATCGCTCTGTGGCAGCTTTGACTGCTTCAATTAAAGCTGAACGAAATCCTGCCTGTTCTAGCTTGGCAATCCCCGCAATGGTTGTACCGCCGGGACTGGTAACACGATCTTTGAGTTCTGCTGGGTGCAGTTTGGTTTCCTGCAACAGTTTCGCTGTTCCGAGTACGGTTTGCAAGGCTAGTTGATTAGCAATTGCTCTAGGTAAACCTGCGGCTACTCCGCCATCAGCAAGTGCTTCTACTAACAGCGCCACGTAAGCCGGTCCGCTACCAGATAGTCCTGTGACTGCATCCATCAGCGCTTCTGACACTTCCACTACTTCCCCCACAGCCGAAAAAACTTGCTGTGCTATTTGGTGGTGCTTGCGGCTGGTGTATGCACCTGAACAAATCGCAGTAATTCCCGCTCCCACTGTTGCTGGGGTGTTGGGCATTGCTCTAATCACTGGCAATTGCACAAATGCAGCTTCTAACTGACTTAAAGTTACACCCGCTAAGATGGAAATGATTAACGGTGAGTGTTCTCTATTAAGAATATCAATATCTGCTAGTTCTTGAGCGATCGCGCTAAACACCTGCGGCTTCACTGCCAAAAAGACAACTTCTTTTGCTTGACTGAAAACCTGGCTATTATCTGTCGTCACAACAACATTGTATTGCTGTTTCAAAAAATCTAGGCGTGAAGATAGCGGTTCGCTAACTATGACTTCTGATGATTGATAAATTCCAAGCGTAATAAGGCGGGATAAGAGCGCTTCTCCCATTACCCCGCCACCAATTAAACCAAATTTTATAGTCATTGCTTACATAGTCAATAGTGAATAGCCAAGAGTCAAAAAACTTTCTACTCTGAATTTTTGACTCTAGACTTTCGACTAATTTAACTTTATTGTGCCATTCGGTTAGTTTCGTTGCCCCAGGTTTGATTTGAAGAACCTGTAGGACGAGAGGGACGTGCTGGCGGTTGTGGTACTTCATGAAGAACACCACCTTGGGTGCTAACTTGCACACAGCTTGGCGTAAACAAAAAGATGCTCTCACCAATACGTTCTTGATGTCCATCTAGTGCGTAAGTACCACCCGCAACAAAATCTACTGCTCGTTGAGCTTGATCTGGGTCCATGATTGTCAGATTTAATACCACTGACTTGCGTTCTCGCAGCGCTTGAATTGCCTGGGGCATTTCTTCAAAGGTGCGTGGTTCGAGTACTAAAACTTCCGAAATTCCGTTAATTGCTCCTGGCATACCAATCACATTCCCCATTGGCTTTGAACCTGCTGCTATATCATCTCCCATTGTAGGCACTGGTTCCCGCCAGCGTCGATTTTGAGCGGCTGTGCTCTCTTGTGCTGCTGGTTGGGGATTTTCTTGCTGATACAGATTTTGGTAATTATTATCTGTTTCTGGTTCTTCTTCGTAATACTCATATTCCACTTGCTCATTTAGACCCACAAAGTCTCTGAGTTTGGAAAAGA
Source organism: Nostoc sp. (assembly GCF_036917755.1). Lineage (GTDB taxonomy): Bacteria > Cyanobacteriota > Cyanobacteriia > Cyanobacteriales > Nostocaceae > Nostoc. The sequence continues at coordinate 26,263 of NZ_JBALFC010000034.1, read as the reverse complement.
TATTGTTCATTGTGTGTGTACTCTCCTGATGCGAATAGCCTGCATTGACTTGGCTTAAGATTGATTGAGCTAAAAGCGATCGCTACATCGGTGGATACTTCAGCAAATCTATTGCTATTTGTAGCCTATACTACGGGTTTTGGCGATGAACTAACACTTATTGGAAAGGTCTGTGCATCGCCTAAACATCATAAGGAGTCAAGATTATATCCTAAGGGTTGTCCGAAGGAAAGTTCTTTATACCCCATTTTCCCTTGGCGATTACTCTTGTCAATACTATATCCTTTGTTTCCAATTGCACCAGTCTGTGACAAAATTCTTGTGATCAAATTCTCAGCTTCTATTAATACTGCCCTGCAAGGTTGATGAACAATAGGCTAAGAGCGATCTTTTAAAAGCATTGCGTGAATATAATTCGCTACTACGCAAGCGAAGTCCACCTCCGTGGACTAATGCTAAATCAAGGGCTTGCTAACCCAAGTTCGCGCGGCGAGTCATAAATTAGACTTGACAAACATCCTTTAAGGGATTTCCAAAATAAAAAAATACTCAACTACTTCTTGTGGGGTGGGCATCTTGCCCGCCCACAGCAAAAGGTGGGCAAGATGCCATTGGCGTCAAGTAGTAGTAATTTATTTGTTGGAAATCCCTAAGAGCGATCGCCAAACAATATGGTTCCTAATCGTACCATCGTTGCGCCTGCTTGCACTGCCAGTTCGTAGTCGCCTGACATACCCATAGACAGGTGCTGCATTTTAATGTGCGACCAGTTTTGCTCCTGGATTTCTTTTGCCAGTTCTCGATTGAGATTAAACACACTTAAAATTTCCGAATCATTTAATCCTGAAGGGGGAATTGTCATCAAACCTTGAATTTGTAAATTTTTGTATTGATTGAGTGTGGGTAAATCAGCCAACAATTCTGGTACACTCCAACCAGACTTGTTGCGATCGGGAAGAATTTTCACTTGCAGGCAAACCTGGGGACTCACTCCTAGCTGTTGCGCCAATTGATCTAAACGCTGTGCCAGCTTCAAATTATCCACGGAGTGAATCCAAGGGAATTGTTCGATGGCTTTTTTGGCTTTATTGCCTTGCAAATGTCCAATAAAGTGCCAGGTAATATCCGGTAAGTCTTGTAACTCGGCTTGTTTGCTGGCGGCTTCTTGAATACGACTCTCCCCAAAATCGCGAATTCCTGCGGAGTATGCAGACCGAATGGCCTCGGCAGAAACTTGCTTGCTAACAGCAATCAATCGGACTGAAGTTGGCAGTGAGGAGCGAATGGAAACAATACGTTCGGAAATCGAACTGCTCATTGGAAGGTGCGTTGGAAAACACTCTGAAGCTGATCGTACTCTTGAGATTGTCCACTACGCCGCAGGGTACGTAAGCGATTTTCCAACATCATTCTAGCCTCAGTACGTCCTAGAGACTGGAATTTAACACCTTTAACGTCATTTGCGACCAAAAAAAATAAGCGCTGGGCATAAAGTGTGGTGAACAAATCCTGGTTCTCATCAACCATACAGATTTTGTAGAGTAACCCCCAAGTTGGATGGTTTATGTAAGTTTCTGCGTTTTCTGGATTCATTTAAGAGTCAAGGTGTAGTCAAGGTGGGAGTATGTATATCTTTTCGCAGTGAATTCCAAACATTCAGACGATAATAACTTCCTTTCGCCAGAATATTTGCTTAAAATACAAAACTGCGGTTACGAAGACCTTGATCTAGTTCTTAATGGGCAGATGAAGCTAGTGGTAGTGAGGCGAAATGGTACAACAGAAGCCGCGAAGCGTAGATTGAGAGAGTAGAGGCTGATTGATAAACATCACCATCTGCTTTGGTGACTTCAATTTATCAATCTGTAGGGAGAAGGCACAAAATAGTCCTGATCCTCTTGTCGAAAGTTCAGCGTGGCAAGGAAAAACACCCTTTGAAGTTCCCAATGGCAACAGCGAACTTTTCAACTTCTTTCTATATTGCCACAAATGTCGCCCAATGGCGCAAAATCGGAACTGGGGGAGTGGGGAATGGGGAGTAGGTACAGGAAAGAAAACTATCCTCTATTAAATAATTCGTAATTCGTAATTCGTAATTCGTAATTAAGTTTTGTGACTCTTATTTAGACCCCGACCCAAAACTTGCTTATTTTTTGAACCGGGGGACTTAAACCCACGGTAATCTGTTAATTTAGGACTTAGGCACGCTCTACGAATTATTCTCTGCGAGACGCTGCGCGAAGGCGTTCTTGGCATCTTCTCTGCGAGACGCTGCGCGAAGGCGGTTTCATAAACTAAGCTTTTTGGCGATTTTTGGGTAATATCATGCCCGGGTAATTAAGCATACCCCAAGCGTTTACCCATTTCCAGGTACGTTCCCGTATGCCCCACGGTACGTGGATTACTCCCTTCATCATCACGACTCGTAAACATTAACTTGAGAGGTTTGGAGTAGTACTACAAACCCCTCAACAATGAATTTAGATTTGACCAAATAATAGTAGTGGTATCTAGTTAAAAATGCTTTTTTGGTTTCGTATATCTTCTATACGTGATTAATCACGTTTATCTAACAGAAGTTACAGTCGCTATCAGCCCTCTTCAATCTTAGTACACCAAGTTTCCAGTACCGCGTAACTGACGCAAAGAATTTATACACAATGGACAGTCACATTTAAATAACTTAATTGCAGCATCGCTTTCCTCGTCAGTAAAATTCAACATGGCAACATTCTGATCTGATACTGATGTGACAATGGTTGAGGAACGTGTAGATGAGGTATACGGTTGCTTTCTCTCTGAATCTCGAATGCAGACAAAATCTGTTCCGCCATGTGGGTTAGTGATACAGGTACGACCGTCTTGGGTGTGCATTAATCGCTGAGTAATACTACTACTAGCATGGGCAGGATGAAATACTGCCAGGGTAGACATCAGCGACACAAAAATTGAGGAGGTGGAAAGCAAATTCAGGATAATCTTTTTGTTCATAAATTCCTTGAGAAAATTGTCTACTAGCTTAGGGTATTCGATTCACTTTCAAACTTCAAGTGAATTTTTACTGAGAATAGCTAGATTGACACTTGTTACCCAAAAAAGTTCCATATCTACACAGATAGATCGAAAATTAGGTGGGTATAAATAAACATAATACCCAGAAGGGCGACTTCTGGTCAAAAGTCGCGCTTCTATGTCTTGAGCTTTTTATGTTTAATTAGGTTGATCTATTTACCTAGTTAAAGTCTGCGTAGACGCGTAGCGGTGAGGCAGCGCTTGGCTGTAGATAAACATTCTAGCTAGGACTCGTAAACAGCCAGCTTGAAATAGTTTGCAATAACAGCCAAGCATTTAAACTGCCGATAATAATCGCTACTAACCACGATAAAATCTGCAACCACCAAGGATTGACAAATTCACCCATTAAGGATTTATTACTTGTAAACATCACCAACGGCACGACGGCAAATGATAGCTGTAAACTCAAAATCACTTGGCTGAAAATTAGTAAGCTGCCTGTACTCTTTTCTCCCAAAAGCATAATTGAAATTAATGCTGGGATAATGGCAATTAATCTAGTTGATAACCTACGTAACCAAGGTTTCAGACGCAGATTCAAAAAGCCTTCCATGACAATCTGCCCTGCTAAGGTGGCGGTAAGGGTTGAACTTTGCCCGGAAGCAAGTAATGCCAATCCAAAAATTGCGCTGGCGGCATTCACACCCAATAAGGGAGAGAGCAATTTATAAGCATCTTGAATTTCTGCAACATCCTGATAACCAGAAAAATGAAAAGTGGCGGCAGCAATAATCAAAATTGCTGAGTTGATAAACAAGGCGAAACATAAAGCAACTGTACAATCGATTGTGCTAAACTTAATAGCTTCCCATTTCTTTTGGGATGTTGATTCCCAATCCCGTGTCTGCACGATTGATGAATGCAAATACAGGTTGTGTGGCATCACTGTTGCCCCCAAAATACCAATAGCAATGTAGAGCATTTCTGGGTTCTGCACAATTTCTATTTTGGGAAGATATCCTAATAAAACTCCTCCCAAATGAGGACGTGAAAAGATGATTTCTGCTGCAAAGCAGATGCCTACAGTTGCTACTAACAAGATTACCAAAGCTTCTGTATAACGAAAGCCTTTGTTTTGTAGCAGTAACAATACAAATACATCTAGGGCTGTTATACACACGCCCCAACTCAGGGGAATGCCAAAAAGCAGTTGCAGCGCGATCGCACTTCCCAAAACTTCCGCTAAGTCACAAGCGGCGATCGCTATCTCACAAAGTACCCATAACCCGAAGTTGACACGCCGACTGAAGTGATCTCGACAAGCCTGCGCTAAATCTCGGCCCGTTGCTACTCCCAACCGCACACACAACGATTGCATTAAAATCGCCATCAAGTTGGAAAGCATAATCACCGTTAGCAGCGCATAACCAAATTTAGCCCCGCCAGCTAAATCAGTCGCCCAATTACCAGGGTCCATATACCCTACAGATACGAGATATCCTGGACCTGCATAAGCCAACATCTTGCGCCAGATGCTTTTGGTATTAGGAATTTTAATGCTGCGGTGAACTTCAGGTAGGCTGGGCTTCCTGTCTGGGTTTTCTGGAAAGGGCATTTGTTTACACTCTCAATTTTTCATAATTCTGTCATAATTTCTGAAAAAACTGACAAGAATAGCTACCTTGAGAAGGTTACAAATCTTGATATTCATTAAATATTAGTAGAAAGATTCAACAATAAACCTAAATTTTGTATTGATATAGATTCTCGTTCTTAAATTATCAACTTGTAAAAACTTCTTTTTTAAATTAAGTTAAGAACAGGCTCATATATCAAATAACTTACTAGCCTTAACAGATAAAATGAAGCAAAAAGTACATTCAGAATCTTCAGGTTGTTCCCACTGTGAACATGATCATGATGAGAATCATAACCATGATCATGATGAGAATCATAACCATGACCACAATCATGATCACGGTGGAGAATTCAATCTGAAAAATGAGGTATTGCCCTTGGTAGTGATTTTAAGTTTATATGCGCCTGGTATAATCTTTGAAAATCAATTACACAATACACTTTACTCAATAGGTGAATATCTGCTTTTCATCCCAGCCTATTTATTAAGTGGATGGAGTGTTTTAAAAACTGCTGGGCGGAATATACTCAGAGGTAAAATATTTGATGAAACATTTTTGATGACAGTAGCGACACTAGGGGCGATCGCAATTCATAAATTACCCGAAGCTGTCGGAGTCATGTTATTTTATAAAATTGGGGAATTGTTCCAAGATATTGCCATTAGTCGTTCCCGTAATTCTATTAAAGCTTTATTGGAAGTACGCCCAGATTATGCCAATATTCAAACAGAGGGAGGACTCAAAAAAGTATCGCCAGAAACAGTAAATATTGGGGATATTATCGTCGTAAAACCCGGAGAAAAGATTCCCTTAGATGGCGAAATTATAGATGGGAATTCGCAAGTTGATACATCTGCACTAACTGGAGAATCTGTGCCGCGAACGGTGAGGTTGGGAGAAACAGTTTTGGCTGGGATGATCAACAAAATGGGTGTTCTCAGCATTAGAGTCACAAAACTTTTTGCTGAATCTTCCATTGCTAAGATTTTAGACTTGGTGCAAAATGCTAAAAGTAAAAAAGCAGAAACAGAAAAATTTATTACTAAATTTGCCAGATATTACACACCAATAGTAGTTTTTACATCTCTAGCAGTTGCACTATTACCTCCTTTATTCATTTCGGGTGCAACTTCTTCAGAATGGGTTTATCGCGCCCTAATTTTATTAGTTATCTCCTGTCCGTGTGGACTCGTAATCAGTATTCCATTAGGTTACTTTGGAGGTGTGGGAGGTGCAGCTAGACGTGGTATTTTGGTTAAAGGCTCTACTTTTTTAGATACTTTAAATGCAGTTAATACAGTTGTTTTTGATAAAACTGGAACGTTAACAAAAGGGGTATTCAAAGTAGTAAAAATAGTACCTTTAAATGGCTGGAATGAACAAGAATTGCTGCAATTAGCTGCCAAAGTAGAATCGCACTCAAATCATCCGATCGCTCAATCTATCCGCAAGGCTTATGGTGGAAAAATCGATGAATTAGAGGTGAGAGATTATGAAGAGATAGCAGGTTATGGAATTAGAGCTAAGGTTGAAAATAGGGTAGTGATAGCGGGAAGCGATCGCCTATTACATAGAGAGAAGATTACTCATGATAATTGCGAGTTAGACGGAACAGTTATTCATCTAGCAGTGGATGACATTTACGCTGGATATATAGTCATTGCTGATGAACTAAAAGAAGATGCAAGACTTGCTATTCAAACACTCAAGCAAATGGGTGTAGAGAGAACAGTAATGTTGACAGGAGATAATCAAGCGATCGCTTCTCGGATTGCTCAACAGCTTGGCATAGATAGCTATGAAGCAGAGTTATTACCTGAAGAAAAAGTTAATGCGATTGAAAAATTAATCAGCACCGCCGGCAAGCATGGTAAAGTTATCTTTGTTGGGGATGGCATTAATGATGCGCCAGTGATTGCTAGAGCAGATGTTGGTATGGCAATGGGCGGCTTAGGCTCAGATGCAGCGATCGAAACTGCCGATATTGTGATTATGACAGATGCACCGTTAAAAGTGGCAGAAGCAATACAAATAGCTAGAAAAACAAGGCAAATTGTTTGGCAAAATATTGGGTTTGCTTTAGCAATTAAAGGTGTATTTATTGGATTGGGTATTTTAGGTATAGCGACAATGTGGGAAGCTGTCTTTGCTGATGTCGGAGTAGCAATGCTTGCAATTTTAAACGCAACTAGAGCGATGAAATAAAATTTGTCTCAAATCGGGAATCTATAATTGGGAAATTGTAGTAGTTAAAAGTGAAGAGTAAGGAGTTGTTTCTTTAACGCTTCTCACTTATATTCTCCTACCCAAAATAGAACCGATGAATTCATCAATCAAAGGCATTGCTACAGCTACTTTAGTTTTACTGCTAAACTATTCGGCAAACCCAGGCTTTGCACTACCCCAGAAAATCAATCATCCAGTTAGTGTTGCTAAATCGCAACCATTTACAGACACCTTAATCGTTCCTGGGGAAAGAGTTGGGCCGATAACACGCGCAACTACCAGGCAAGATTTAGTGAAGTTATTTGGTGCATCCCACCTTCTTGATAAAACTATCTCTGGTGCTGAAGGAATGGGTAGTTTTGCAGCTACTGAGGTGAACCTAAATCAGGAGCGATCTTTACTGGTAGTTTGGAGTGATAATACTCGTACTAAACCTTTACACGTGAGTAACCTGGGTTCAGCTTGGAAAACGCGCGAAGGTATTGGAGTGGGAACCCCTTTGAGCGAATTACGTAAGAAATTAGGTAATTTTAAACTCTATGGATTGGGATGGGACTATGGCGGTACTATTTTGTTAGATAATAGCCGATTATCTAGCTATGAGGGCAAACTGATTCTACAAGTACATACTGCTGCTAATGCTGCTCAGAAATATCCCAATGATTATCGAGCAGTGTCAGGCGATCGCACTTTGTCCTCCAGCAATCCCCACTGGAAGCCTTTGGGAATTAGGCTAGCAGAAATTATCGTTCTACTGAATCCGAGTCAGTAGTAGTAAGCTGCTAAATATTAAGTTTGCTCGTTTACACGGAGGAAGACTGTCTCGCACTTCCCCACAAGTTATGGAGTGTAAAAGGCGATCGCATCTACCAAATCCTAAAGCATCATGCAAACCCCAATGTTACGATGCAATCATGAGACTTATCTAAATATACAGTTATTTGGCGGATGGAAGTTAGGATTTCCCCACCCAGAAAACGAGGAAAATAGAGATATTCAGTTAATTGGTGTTTGTTTATACTATTTCAAATTTTTGTAGTCGTTATACTCATGACTTAGGTTCTACCTGGGAATTAGGAAGTGGCTTTGCCACTTCTTTTTATTGATAGGGTAGATTATTGACACTCCCCGCGATAAATCGACGGGGATTCTAGACATAATATTAGTCATTACTCATTGTATCTTGCCATCTCTCACGCTTGGGCTTACTCTCCACATCACGCGATCGCGCTTCTTGCCAAGTCCCCCACATTAGGGATTGCTGTTTTTCAACATGGTTAATAAACTGCATGATTGACTGATCTGCTTTGATGGGAGTTTTCAAATCAAACTTAATTGTTTGAACAATCTTGATGTCACCCATGAGAAAGTATTTACCTACAATATTAGTCAGCCATAGCACAACTCGATTGCATAACCAACCAAAAATTCCTTTACGTTTTTTAGTCATCAACAGGATTTGACCTTCAGTTTTTCCCCCTTCGTGAAGGCGAACTGCAAACATCGTGTGGACATGGAAGAAATCGGGGCCAAGTGTCACAATGCCAATGCTACCGTACCAATAGCAAATACTGTAAGTTATGGCATTTTTGTAGAAAAGACGGATGAGCTTAATGAAAAACGAATTGTCTTTGATGGGCGTAGTATTGCTGAAGATAATAGCATTATCGTTGAGTTCTTGTCTTTCAAAAATAACTTCTAATGGCAGTTTGTGAACTGCATTGAGGTGTTGAGCATCAATCGCATTAATCATCACCACATTGGGGTGACAGTTCATAACGAAGTGAGAAGGGATGGCGACATCACACTCTTTTTGTTCCAACTCTGGAACAAAAGGTAGGGGTTGTTGTGGTATTTCTCCAGTCCAAACCCAAATCATTCCATATTTCTCAGCAGTAGGCCAAGTTTGTAACTTTAAGGAAAGCGGCGTATCTAAACATGGGATATCAATACACATCCCTTCAGCATCAAACTTCCAGTGGTGGAAAAAACAACGTAGTGCATTACCCTCAACTTTGCCTTCAGCAAGGTGAGCGCCCATATGTGGACAGTAGGCATCAAAGGTAACTACTCTTTTGTCTTTACCACGGTAAATCACTAATTCTCTGCCCAAAATCGTGACAGGTTTTACTTCACCCACCCGCAGATTTTGAGAAGGTATTGCCCAATACCATCCCTCAATAAAACGCTCTGGATTATTAAAATTTTTAGGTTTACGGGTTGAGCTAAAAGTCTGCGAGTTGAGATTCATTTTTATGGTTTCACTTGAAGTGAAGCAGTTAATCTAGAATTAACATGGGAACTTTAAAAAAACAGTTACTTTCAGTACCATGACAAGCTAGCCTCTCCATTTCGGATCAGCTACCGTCTACACACAAGTGATAAAATTACCTAAAAAAAACCTCACCCTTTCCTAAATACACATCCCTCTCCTTAGCAAGGAGAGGGACAGGTTTTGCGTAGCAGAACCAGGGTGAGGTTTCTTTGAGCTAATCAAATATCAGCGAAATTAAGCTAATATTCATTCACAATACAATACGCTTGGTGTTAAGGCTAAAACTCTTTGTGAAACTCAATTTTTTGGCTCTCCTAGACTAGTTATAGAAAATTAATACTTGATATCAGGTTAAGTCCTTACATAGTAGGGGATTCAATAATCAGAAAGCATATTTTTATTAAATATGTGATTCTATTTTAGCGGAATCTTGTTATACCAAGTGTTTTAGGTGTTTTTTAGTATTAATTTATCAAACGAAGTCTAGGAGAGCCAATTTTTTTAACGAACCACAGAGGCGCAGAGAACACAGAGAGAAGGAGGAAATGCTTAACTGAACTGTATTTATTCATAATAGATATTTGAAAAATTAAGACTTAGTAAAATCTCTAATTAGATAAAAATTTCAACTACTGATGCCAAAAAAAATAGTGAAGCGGCGTAGGCGTAGCCCGTCGTAGACATCGCACAACAATTAATTTCCGAGTTTTGTGGACAACAAGTCGTTTTTACTCTTGATGCAATACAGTCCTAAAAAAACTGTATCGCTGATCATCAATAGTGGCAATAACTACCTGATTGGATTAAAAGTTTTTTCTTTCTTTGTATGAAACCACCCTGCTTCCCTAGTGAAGGGGGAGAATTTAAAGCCTCTCCCCTTCAAGGTTTGGAGAGAGGTTTTCCAGATGCCGTGAAAAGTCAGATCCTCAATGCCCCATCCCCATGCTCTATGTCTGAATTGGATTTGTATCAATGTCAAATTTGTTAGCGATCGCGTCTATTATTTCTTGCTCAACTGATGTAGTCTGATTGTCAAGCTGGGCAATTTTGTAACACTGAGCCAACAAGGGTATGGCAAAATCACGATTCAGCTGATTGAGCAATATATCTAAAGACTTAGGTGATTTGATATTTTGGGCAATGGCATCCAAGGAGGTAGAATTAAGGTTTACAGCTTGTAATTCTGGCAAAATTTCTTCCCAAGTCTTTTCTGGATGACTAGCAAGGATCATGTGAACTAAAATTTGATCCATAACGGCTTGTTGAGCGATCGCACTTGACAAATATTTCTCACTTTCGGCTTTTAATGTTGCTAGTGTCTGTGGTGATGTGAGCGAAGTTGATTCATCCAGCTTGACTTCGTAAAATCGACAAGCAGCATACCCCAATGAATAGATCATCGTCGCATTTGAACTAGCTGCGATCGCAGCACCCGCCAAGGGCACATTTCGCAACAAGCCTAATCCCGCAGCTTTCAAAAGACGCTCTCCACCCAAAGCCAAACCAAAAATTGCCAAAACTTCACCTTTACGGGCTGGATCTTTTAAATCTAGCCCGTAGACAGATGCAATTTGATAAAGCATTTCTGACTGCAATTTTGTTGTCGCTGTTAAATCAATTGCGAACAATGCCACTGCTATTCCTGGCAAAATACTAGTGGCTAGTCCAACTGTGGCTGCTTGAGTTGCCTTTTCCACCATGATTCGGTGAGCAATCTGGCTGGGTGATTCATTGGGATACTTTTGCTTAAGCTTGTTTACCGCCGCTTCTGCTTTTTCCAAATCAATAAGGTTAGTAGCACCAATTAGCCAATTGAGATTTAACACTCCAGATAGTTTTCTAATCAGCCAATTTTCGCTAAGGTGATTCACAGCCTGACCGCTAGTTTGAGTTGTTTGCTCAATTAACTTGTGTGTTTGTTTTGCGATCGCTTCTCCCACCCCTACTGCTGTGTCTAAAACTGTTTTGCCAGTCTGAGCAACAGTTTCAACAAAAGACTCTAATCCAGACGGTTTATTTTCTACTGATGATTGAGCCGGGATTTTTACTTCTGAAGTTTTTCTGGGTGAATTAACTAATTTATTCACCTCTATTTCTTGGGGTTGGTCTGCCATTTGACACCATTCTATAAAACCTCTCTCTTTAAACTTGTAGCGAAAGAGTGAGTGGCTTGACATCCCTCTAGAAACGTAAATATCAGTTTAAGATTAACTATTTTATTGTCTGAACAACTGTCTTAATCCATTAGTAATAGGAACATATTGCTCAGAGGTGAGTGTTCCCAAATACGCCAAAACTCGATTTATATCTAATCCCCGTGTTTGATCTAGCAAGAGAATAGAAGACAGAGGTAAACCACCAGCACCAGCTAACAAACGCGGGTATAAGCTGGGATTATTGAAGACCCAAGAACCACTCTGGGTAGTTTTTGAACGGGTGCAAGCATTTTGTCTTGGCCTTAGGAGTGCGATTGCCTCAACTGCTGTATTTTTTTTGTACAATGGCTAGATGTTGCTGATTGGAGGCGATCGCTTTTTCGTAATCTTCCAAAGCACAGTAAGCCATGCCTGAATATATCAGAATCTGCTCATGGGCTTCTTCATCTTGTATTTTGCGTATAATACTTAAACTATTTTGATAGCTTTCGATAGCTTTTATATAATCTCCCTGGCAATAGTAAGCATTGCCCAGATACTTTAGTGCATATCCTTCACCTCTAATGTCTTGGAGTTTTTTCTTAATATTGATGCACTGCTGAAGACAATCAATTGCTTTGACATATTGTCCCAACTTACGATAAATATTTCCTAAATTTGCTAAAATTTTACCCTGGCTATAAGGATCTTTCACTTCCTGTGCAAGCAGTAAAGCCTTTTTACAATATTTAAGAGCTTTCTTACAATTTCCCTGAATCTCATAAGCAAGTCCTAGATTGTTTAAAGCTCCAATTTCACCTGCACTATCCTGAATTTCTTCAGCAATTAACAAGCGTTGCCGATGATATTCAACCGCAGTATTACTATACCTCAGAGAATTGTAAATGCTTCCTAAACTCCCTAGTGCATTTCCTTCTCCTCGTCTGTCTTGTAGTTCCCGTGCCATCACTAAATGTTGATGGTGGTATTGAATTGCTTTTATAGAATCTCCTGATGTCATGTAAGCATTTCCCAGGTTTCCCAGAGCCATACTTTCACCTTCACGGTCTTGAATATTCTGTGCAGTATTTAAATGTATTTGGTGACATTGAATTGCTGTATCAGAGTATCCTAAAGAATCATAAACAATTCCCAGATGTCCAACAGTCATAGCTATACCTTGAACATCGAATATTTTAAATCTAATTCTTAAAGCTTCTTCTAAATAATCAATAGCCTTTGAATACTCACCTTGAGCATGGTAAGACATAGCTATTCCGTTTAAGGCAATAACTTTCAAGATTAAATCGCAATTTTTTATAAGTGGTTCATACAAATCAACTTGCTCATTATAGTATCCCCAAGTACCTAGCTGATCATGTAATAACTGTTTAGTTGGAGTATCAAGACGAGTTAATAGTACTTTACCAGATGCTTCCCAGTTCTGAACTTTGCTAAGGTGGTTAAATGCTTCTAGATAGCGACGAACTTTCTCTAAATTTATAGCATCAGGCGGTGGCTCATCTTCAACAGTGAGGTAATATTCTACGGCTGTGTAATCAGCAAGTTGCTCAATTGGAACTTCATCTAAATTAATTGTTAATTCCGCGAAAAGCAATTGGCCAGGGGTTTGTGAGTTATTTGTCATACTGGTCTACTTCAATTTTTTCTGCTTTGCAATAAATTTTTATAGTGTTCCAGTGCCATGCTGCGAACTAAATTATGTTGTCCCAAAACGCGCTTATTATTGTGGTTAACGGATTCTTCAGCTAGGAAGCGATTACACAATTCTTCTAAAGCTTTTTCTTTACGCTCCTCGTTACACTGCTGATCCTCTAAACGTTTGACAAAATTCACCAATTGCATCAGCCACCCTTCTTCTTGGACAGGAGCGCGATACACTGAAGCAGCGCAAATCAAAATATAAGCATCTTTGACTTGAGTTTCCAATCGTTCAAAAACAGCTTTTAGTCGTTGTTTATTGACCTCTAAGCGGACTTTTCGCGTCAGTTTATGTAATTTCCAATCATCATCACTTCCCACAATTTTTTCAGCGTCTGCTTCAGCTTCTGCCAAAGCTTTTTCTACTTCTGCTATCTTGCTACTGACATAATTCCAGTAGGCTTGCACATTACTCTCAAAATATTCACAAATTTCTTCAATAATCACTCGTAAAACTAGAGGATGTCCCTTGTAAGCCTTTCCAATTCGCAACAGTAGGGGTCTATCGGGTGACTCTTGGCTGATATCTAATCTCGTTGTCTCGAATAAGGCAATTTGTTCTGATTCGTCTAGTCCATAGAGTACTTGGCGATGCCAAAAAAGTTTGTAGCGATAGTCAACCAACTTCACTGGCAAATCCTGTGAAGTTACAATTAATCGACTTTGACAAGATTCTGCTGACAATAAGCTGACAAAGAATTTTTCCCACCACTCATCGGCAAAATCTCCCCAGCCTTCTTCTTCATTTCCCGTCAATAGTGCTTCTAGAGAATCAATCAACACTAGCACCTGATTCTCTTGCAAGTATTTTACTAACCTCGGCCACAATCGTTCTGGCTTTTGATCTTCTGCTGAGAGTTTTTCTCCGCACTCTTCGAGCCATCTAGCAGCGACACTAGCAAAATCTTTGGTTTCATACTCGCTATCAAAATTCGCTCTCTTGAACTTTTTTTTCCAGTCTCCAGAGAACCAGTTTTGTAGCTCCACCGCCAATCGTTCAGCCAAAGCGGTTTTACCGATTCCCGTGAGTCCCAGGATCAGCAATAGGCGACACGATCCTCCAAGCTTCTCACTCAGTTCAGCAACTAGCTGTTCTCGACCTACCCATGACGAATCATAGCGAAAAAAACCATCTGGGGGAGCAGACAGCTTAGATATAATATCGCCAACTTGACCAACTGGCTTAGTAATTTCTCGCTTGTCTAGCCCTAACGCTTCACAAATTTTTTCAAATTTCGAGATATACACCGGTTTGCTATTAACAAAATTACTGACTGTAGATAGAGCTATCTCTAGATGGGCTGCTAAGTCCCCCTGAGTAAGAAAACTATTACGTTCTATAGCAAGTAGAATTTCTTTCTTACGCTCAGGATGGATCTTGATTGTTCGTGGCATCGCTCGTCATAAAAATTTGTCTAAATTGTAGCAATATCCACACTGAGTTTAAGTCAGTTATGAACTCAGCTATCAATTCAGGTATCACTAAGATACGACCTCAGTAAGCTTTTTCAGAATATGGGACTGTAGAGTTTTTCAGGAAAAGTAACTCCATGTCTCAAGCACAACCCATTATTAGCCAACCAACAACTACTTTACCTATTGATCCAATTCCGTTATTGCAGAGCAACAGTCCATCTGCCATTATCCTGAGCATCGCAATTTTACTCTGGGTTTTGCGCCCTGTGATGTTACAGCAAAAGTCGGATACTTCTGAAAAATCAGCTGCTTCTGAGAGCAAGCCCACCCATTTTGGCAAAAGAGCGATCGCTTTCCTAATGCAAGTTCTGAAATCAGATAGCTTTGAGTAGTTAAAGTACTAATGCTTGTGGGCGATTTGCACTCGTAGAGCGATTGCCCTTCAGTTTATCCTCTCACCTCTAGCCCCGTACCTATATCAGCATTACTTTCTAAAAAGTCGTTATCCTTAAGAATTTCATAGAGATTTGTATCTTGCTCTAGCAAGCAAGCGTGTCCACAATGGGGCAACACCACAATCTTGTTATTTGGTAAGATATTCCCTATCCGCTTCACTTCAGTTACAGAAGGTAAAAGGCGATCGCTAGCACCAGCAATCAACAAAACTGGTTGAGTTAAGCGACCTAACTGTTGCTCATCAACATGAAACTCTCGCAGTAAAGACAATCGCCAAAGAACGGTTTCTGATGGGACAGAACGCATAGTTTTTAGCAGATCATGGCGATCGCTCCGAGAAATGCGTGGCAAAGATGCTAAAAAGGGTAACAACCCCAGTGCGCCAACATCATACAACCCTGATGGCACTAAGTAAGTAAGTTGGGATACCCAACTCAACCAAGGACGAAGATGAAAGGACGAAGCTGGATTAATTAGAATAATTCGCTTAAATAAATGCGGTGTTTGGATTGCCACTTTCATTGCCAAGCAACCACCAAAGGACTCACCACACAGGTAAACTGGCCTCTGAGGGATTTTTTCTAATTCGGCGTGGATCAAGTCCAATACACTCTTAGTTAGGACATCCCAAGTGTTAAGGTCTTTGCGTGGGATCGCCAAACTGCGGACATCAAAGCCCGCTTCTAATCCAGCAGTTTGCGATCGCAATAGTTGGCCAGTTCCATCCATTCCTGGCAAATATACCAATAGTGGATACTCTGGCTGTACTCGTTCAGGAGTCAGGAAACAAGGATTTAGCTCAACTTCTGGAATAGTCATTGGTAACGAGTCAATGGTATAAAACTTTTGAAATGCTGATTGTTACTTATAAAAACTTCGGTGCTTTTGACCTTAATAGCAACCTTGACGCAGTAAGTTGCTAATTTCGCCGTGACAGTGTTCCGTCAGTTCAGCCACAACAGTTCTGGCCTGTTTGCCGTGATATTTTTTCTGATGTTGGGGCGTAATCCAATAAGGGCGACCGATTAACACCGCAACCCGCCGATAAATTACCACAGGATGCCAACCACCTTGGTTAAATAAAGGTTCTGAAGGGTCAAATACACTCAAAAGCTTTAAGGGGAAGCCATTCGTCTTTACCTCTTCTAAGGAGGCGATCGCGATCGGCAAAATAGCTAAATCCTGCACCTTCGCTCTCAATGCCAAATGAGCAAATCCCCGATGAAATTCACCCACCTGGTTTGGCTGAGTAAATTTCACCATTGGTTCAGTCCCTTCTGGAAATACTCCCACCATCTGCTTCGACTGCAATAGCACCTGCGACTGTGAAAAAAAGCTTTGCTGGCGGTTTTGAGTTTCCTCTAAAGGAAAACACCCCAAATGTCCGGTGACAATCTCCCGCATTACTGGCACTTGTCCCATATAGTGATGGCAAGCAAAGCGAATCGGACTCGATAACGCCGCCATTAAAATCGGTGCATCCATAAAGCTGCGGTGATTGCTGACTACTAATACGCTAGCATCCTGGGGAATGCGGTCTTCATAATAGCGAAACATTTGCGTTGAGAATGCCGCCACTAAAGCGCGAGAAATCTCCAGGGGGCTATTTCTACTCATACCTAATCAATATATTTTTCCGGTAAATATGGCAGTTTATCTTAAATTAATTTTTACATTTCTTTACTATTGCCATCACCGTCTTAAGATAGAAATGTCTGATCCACAAAAGTAGTTAGATTTTCTGCGTTTGGGATTATGTATTCCTGAACACAATAATATTATCTAATAGTAGCTATTTAAAAAAACTATGATTAGTTATTTTCCATCTTTTAGGCAATAATCAGCTGAATTGATCGATATTACAAAAGGATTCTTGACCTGAGAATTTTGCTAATATTAAGTTATTATTGGAAAAAATAGGAATAATATTGTATAATCTCCTGGTTTTACCGATAAAAGTTAAGAAGTAAAGCGTTTTAATAAGTTGATTTTTATTTTGCATGAATCTAGTGAATAAAAAAGAATTGACATTTGCACTGACAACACCGCTATATTATGTCAACGATGTTCCCCATATAGGCAGTGCTTATACGACGATCGCAGCAGATGTAGTCGCGCGATTTCAGAGGCTACTGGGGCATCGGGTATTACTAATTACCGGTACAGATGAGCATGGGCAAAAAATTCAGCGATCGGCAGAAAGTGTAGGCAAAGCACCACAAGAGTTTTGTGATGAAATTGTCCCTAGCTTTGTGAGTTTGTGGCAGTTACTAGACATTCAATACGATCGCTTTAGTCGGACTACTGCACCTCGTCATCAAGCGATCGTCAAAGAATTCTTTGAGCGAGTCTGGGAATCTGGTGATATCTACCAGGGACAACAACAAGGCTGGTATTGCGTATCCTGCGAAGAATTCAAAGAAGAACGCGATCTGTTAGAAGGACACCGTTGCCCGATTCATACTAACAAAGAAGTCGAGTGGCGAGACGAGCAAAACTATTTTTTCCGCTTATCGAAATATCAAAATAAGCTGACAGAATTTTATCAATCTAAACCGGATTTTATTCAACCAGAAAGTCGGCGTAATGAAGTCCTCAGCTTTGTAAATCAAGGGCTGCAAGACTTTTCAATTTCACGGGTAAATCTAGATTGGGGTTTTCCCGTACCAGTTGATCCCAAGCACACCCTTTATGTCTGGTTTGATGCGCTGCTAGGTTATGTCACAGCATTACTAGAACCAGATGCAGAACCGACTTTAGAAAATGCTTTAGAAACATGGTGGCCGATTAACTTGCACCTAATTGGTAAAGATATTCTCCGCTTCCATGCAGTTTATTGGCCGGCAATGTTGTTGTCGGCTGGCTTACCCTTGCCAGAACGAGTATTTGGGCATGGCTTTTTGACCAAAGATGGTCAGAAGATGGGCAAAAGTCTGGGTAACACCCTTGATCCTGTAGCGTTAGTTCAGCGCTATGGTAGTGATGCCGTTCGTTATTACTTCCTTAAGGAAATCGAATTTGGCAAGGATGGAGATTTTAATGAAGTAAGGTTCATTAATGTTCTGAATGCAGATTTGGCAAATGATTTAGGTAATTTGCTTAATCGCACCTTGAATATGGTGAAGAAATACTGCACCCAGAATAAAGTCCCATCAATCGGCAATGAAGCGATTCCTGACGAAAATCCATTGAAAGCAATTGGTTTACCTCTAGGAGAACAGGTAAAACAAGCATACCAGGAGCTAGCTTTCAGTCAAGCCTGCGAGTCCATCCTTTCACTGGTGCAAGCCAGTAATAAGTTTATTGATGAACAAGCTCCTTGGTCATTATATAAACAGGGACAACAGGAATCGGTAGAAAAGGTTCTCTACGCAGTTCTAGAATCAGTTAGACTAGCAGCTTATCTGATATCCCCAATTATTCCGAACATCAGTAGCGATATTTATCAGCAGTTGGGCTTCGGAATAAACTTTAACGATCAAATACAAAGTTCAATTACCGCTCCTTTTGCCACCCATGCGACATGGGGGATACTATCTACTAAACAACAGTTGGGTACACCCCAACCGGTTTTTAAGCGAATAGAACCCCCGAAAAACGATTAGTCCTTATCAAACTCTGATTTTGTTCAATTTCTTATTCTCTCAAAAAATTTATCGGGGCTTAACTTAAATTAGTCCCGAAACATTATCATAAGCCGCTGTGACTAGCATCTAAAAGTTGGGAATTTGTATCAAAAATAACAGGGATAAAAATTGAGGTATCACAATGATGTTGAATAATTTTGAAACCGATTCAATCTTTACGCCAGAACAAGTTTTGGAGAATCGGGGCAGGGTTGCCATATTTATTGATGGCTCAAATCTATTTTACGCTGCATTGCAACTAGGGATCGAAATCGATTACACGAAGCTCTTGTGTCGGTTAACTGGGGGTTCTAGACTACTGCGGTCTTTTTTCTACACGGGTGTAGACCGGACAAACGAGAAGCAACAGGGGTTTTTGCTGTGGATGCGTCGCAATGGCTATCGAGTCATTGCTAAGGATTTAGTCCAGCTACCAGATGGCTCTAAAAAAGCTAACCTGGATGTAGAAATAGCTGTAGACATGATGGCGCTAGTAGATTCTTATGATACCGCAGTTTTAGTTAGCGGTGATGGAGATTTGGCTTATGCGGTAAATTCAGTTAGTTATCGCGGTGTGCGAGTAGAAGTGGTGAGTTTACGTTCGATGACCAGCGACAGCTTAATTAATGTAAGCGATCGCTACATTGATTTAGAAGCCATCAAAGAGGAGATTCAAAAAACCCCTCGCCAAAGCTATCCATATCGGCCTTTATCTGGTATCGGTTTTTTGGAAGACCCCAGAACTAGTGATGGACACCTAGAAATCCAAGAATAATGGCGCATCAATTTCATCAAAGGGGGAGACGGGGAAAGAAAAAAATTCAAAATTTCTCCTCGGCTTCTTCCTTCCTTCTTTTACCGTTGACCTTTTTCTTGGTATTTGGTTTAGTTGCTTGCGGGGGGAAAACCCCCTCAAATTCTCAACAAAATACTGGGGGATCATCTAATCAAGATAACAATTTAACTTTTTTTGATGTCACCTTAGAACAAGCAGATGAAGTCGGACGACCGATTTGGAAAGTCAGGGCTAAACGGGCAAAATACACCAAAGAAAAACAAATTGGTCAGGCTGAAAGTCCTTATGGTGAACTATACCAAGATGGCAAAGTGGTTTACCAAATCAAGGCAGATGTAGCAGACATTGAACAGGATGGAAAGCAGTTACTTCTTAAGGGTAAGATATTTGCCACAGACCCTAGTAATGGAATTCTGTTGCGAGGTAATGAATTAGAATGGCGCCCTAAAGAAGATTTGTTGATTGTCCGCAACCAGATTAACGGTACTCATAAACAACTACAAGCAGTGGCGCAGGAAGCGCGAGTTAAAACCCGCGAACAGCGCATGGAATTTTCTGGAGGGGTAGTAGCCAATTCCACTGATCCCCAGATGCAAGTCCGAACTGAGCATTTGATCTGGAATATTAAAGAAGAAAAATTGATTAGCGATCGCCCCATCCAAATTGACCGCTACAAAAATAATAAAATTAGCGATCGCGGCAAGGGAAATTCTGCTGAAGTCAACCTAAAAACGAAAATTGCCACTATTCAACAGAATGCTCAATTAGAATTACTAGACCCACCAGTGCAAATAGCTAGTAACTCTATGATCTGGAACATGAACGCCGAAACTGTGACTACAAATTCTCCCGTGCGTATGTTCCAGCGTGTTGAAAATCTTACCGTGACCGCCAATCAAGGTGAAATGAAAATACCGCAAAAAACGGTTTATTTAACAGGTAATGTCAACGCCATTGGTCAGCGTCGCCAGTCTTTGAAATCTAATACATTAACTTGGTATTTAGACAATAAGTTAGTTGAAGCTCAGGGAAATATACTTTATCGGCAAGTTGATCCACCTTTAAATTTTACGGGTGAAACAGCCGTTGGTAATCTGCAAACAGAAAATATTGTTGTCAAAGGTGGCAGTTCTAGCGGTAGAGTAGTAACGGAGATTATTCCTCAAGAAAAAGCCAATCGTCAGTAGTAGAGTTAGGGGGAATGGGGAGTGGGGAGTGGGGGAGATCAGGAAGTTTTTGAACTCGGTTAACTCACATCTTGCACCTAGCCCTAGCGATTAGAAATCGCGGCTATACAAACGAAGTCCGCCTGCGCGGACTAACACAAAATCAATGTTTTCAACCCGCGCAGGCGGGTTTTGCCTGTGTAGCCGCGACTTCCAGTCGCCTGGTGCAAGATATAAGTTAACGAGTGTCTGAGTGATGAGAGAGATGAACAAGATTCTAACTCCCCTCATCCTCTCACTCCCCCCCACTCATAAATTTTGGTCGAGTACTAGGCTAGGATCTTAATACTACAACTCCTTTGATAACCCATGAATGGATCAAACCGATTAGGTAGGAAATCCTTGCCAACATCCCAACAAGCAGAAAATTCCGACCATGACGATATAGACCATGAGCATACAGATCATACTCATGGGACTGGAGATTTGGCTCATGCTCACATCCATAGCGAAGAGTCTTTACGGCGAATTGTCAATCGATTATCGCGTATAGAAGGACATGTTCGCGGTATTAAGGCAATGGTGCAGCAAAGTAGCCCTTGTCCTGATGTTCTACTGCAAATTGCCGCAGTCCGCGGCGCATTGGATCGGGTAGCGCGAATCGTTTTGGATGAACATTTAACTGACTGTATTGGTAGAGCCGCACAAGAAGGTAATATTGATGTTGAAATTAAACAGTTGAAAGCTGCTTTGGATCGATTTTTACCTTAAGAATTAAAAAAATAAAAAATTAACTAGCACGACAAGACATTTTGTAGAGATGTCAGATTTGGTGTATTGACTCAGGTAGAGGGTTCTTTATGCCAAAATTAACACAAGTGTCTCACAGTCATAGCAGATAGTCTGGGCAGTTCCAAAGCATGACATTACCTATCTTGTCAAGGATTAAAATAATTCGTAATTCGTAATGACGCTCGCGGAAATGACTTTAAAAAAATATAAATTTAACTATTATTTAAATGTCAATATCAACAAACCTCTAATTCTTTTCTTCCACGGCTTCATGGGAAACATTAATGAATTTGATGAAGCCATAAAATTACTAGCTGGAGATTTTTCTTATCTCACCATTGACTTACCAGGACATGGTAAAACCCAAGTTTTAGGAGGTGATGAATACTATAAAATAGAACCGACGGCTCAAGGAATAATCAATTTATTAGATGAATTAAAAATAGATAAATGCCACTTAATTGGTTATTCAATGGGCGGAAGATTGGCTTTATACCTAACTCTACATTTCCCAGAACGTTTTATTAAAGTTGTATTAGAATCAGCTTCCCCAGGTTTAGCAACAGAAGCAGATCGATTAGAACGAGTTAGACGTGATGCTCAGATAGCTAGAAAATTAAGCAGAAGTATTATTCAAAATGATTTTGCTACTTTTCTGTCAAATTGGTATAGTCAGCCAATTTTTGGTTCTATCAAAAATCATCCAGAATTTGAAAGATTGCTAGAAAATCGTTTGCAGAATCATCTAACTGAATTAACGAAATCACTCCAATTTATGGGGACTGGTAATCAACCATCTTTATGGGAAAAACTCAAAGACAATACAACGCCTTTACTTTTAGTAGCTGGTGAAAATGATCAAAAGTTTAGAGATATAAATACAGAAATAGCTAATTTATGTAAACTTGCACAACTAAAAGTAATTAGTAATACTGCACATAACATTCACTTTGAAAATCCTGTAGAATTTGTGCAAAATATCAAACATTTTTTCAATAAGCAGTAAACTTATTTTACTGCTTCTTTGGCTGCTTACCTAATGGCTGAATTTGGGGAGTTGGAGCTAACTTTACTTTTGGTGGTTGCTTCGCTGCGGTTAATTCCTCTTGCAACATTTTCTGATAAATCTTAGACAAAGAGCTACTAACAGAATTAGTTTCTATGCCATATCCTAAACTTGTCCAGGTGGGAGAGAGTAGCCGCAAAACATCATTTAACTTTTCCTGACGCAACATTTGAGAAATATCAGTTCCCCAAACTTTAGAATCACTTAACCAACGGTAAACTACTACATCTTGATATTCTGCTTCAAAACTATAACCAGTCCAAAACATCATCTGCATCGGCTTTGGATGATAACGGGGAGCTAAACGATACCAAGTAATGTTGATAATTTGATATCTGCCAGCAGCAGTGGAACAATTACCTGTGTTGGGGCCTGTGACAATTGTGACGCATATCTCAGGATGTCGGCTAAGATCGTTAACTTGCTGTCCGCCATACAACAGCGAATAGGGACGGTTTCCACTTGCCTCACTCGCCGAGATAGTTCGCATTAAAGCGCGGATATAGGGGTCACCCTGTTTCATCACCAAAGGCGGCTGTTTATTTTCAAAGACGGGATCAGAAGGCGATCGCAAGTCTCCAATATACCATTGCAACAAATACACAAAGCCGAGAAGCGCAGCTATTGGCCCAATAAGTTTTTCAACGCCTTTGAATTCAAAGCTTTTCAGAGTCCGACTCCTTCAAATTTGCTCTCTTTGCTAACAACAATGATTGACGCGCTCATTCTGGCAAAGTTCACACCTTCTTGTCAGTTATCATTCCCGATTCGCTCATTTTTTTAATAATTAGAAAAACCCAGTATAAATAAGTATAGCAAACGACATACTCCCAAAAATAGCAAGCGATCGCTCGTCTATCGTGAATGAGCTAAACCCTTTTGGGTGTGGAATAGTGCGATCGCTTACCGATGTTATAATTAGAGAATTGATTTTTCCAGCGATTAGCTATGACAACATAAATATTAAAATCTGTTGAACCTACCCTTTACGATGAAGATTATTATTTATGGGTAGAAACAACGCTTAAACAATTAGAAAATAAAGATATTGAAAATCTCGATTGGCGACATTTAGCAGAAGAAATTGAAGCTTTAGGAATTGAACAAAGACGAAAAGTAGAAAGTTACTTAAAACAATTATTAATTCATCTTTTACTTTTTCGTTATTGGGAAACTCAAAAAGAAGATTGTCAACGAGGCTGGCAAATAGAAATAACTAATTTCTGTGATGAGCTAGAATTTTATTTTCGTTCCAAAACACTTTATAACTATTCTCTTAACTGCTTAGATGCAGTTTATATTAAAGCCAGAAGACAAGCAATTCAAAAAACAGCTTTACGTCCTGAAATTTTTCCAGAAAAATGCCCTTTTACTCCTGAAGATATTTTCAATAGTGAGTACTTTCCAGAATAAAAGTGATTTTATATCGTCTTTTGTGAAGATGAAAGTAATAAAATAGCGATCGCTCGTCTATCGTGAATGAGCATTGCGCTTTACCCCTACGTTTTGGGTATGGGATGGAGCGATCGCTTTACGGAGTAGAATGAATCAAGGGGCGGTCAATTTAGATCGGATATCAGCACTGTTGAAATAGCTCCTTAAAACTTTTTGAGGCTGCTTCCGGTTTGGCAACAATTTCGACAATTTTATTGCGTGCATCGGCTTCAAACAGCGCCTCAACAGCAACTTGGGCGACTTTTTGCCTGGGGATGCTACCCTCGAAAAGTGTATCAGCACTCTGCATCACGATCGCGTCGAGGTTATCTTCATTCTTCAAACCACCAGGCCGCACAATTGTATAAGTAAGACCACTTTTCTGGATGTACTCTTCAGCTTGCTTTTTCCACAGCAAAATCAGCCAAAACAAGTTCAGTGGATGGAATAACTGCGAAGTACACAAAGAGGAAACAAAGACAAAATGCTCAATTCCCTTTGCCTTAGCAGCATTTACTAAATTTTTAGTCCCTTCAAAATCCACTTTATAGGGGCCAGTGGGGTCAAAGCTAGGTTTTGCCCCAGTCGCAACCAACAAAACTGTGCTATCTCCCAACGCAGCATTCAGACTTTCTGGTTGTAACACGTCGCCTACAACCAATTCGGCTTCAGGAGATAGAATACCCCTAGCTTTCTCTATATCCCGCACCAAGGCTCGGACGGGAATATTCCGCGCTATCAACTCTTGCACAATCCGGCGGCCTGTTTCACCCGTTGCCCCTGCTACAAATGCTTTCATGAGAAATGCTATCCTGGGAAACTATTGTGTGCTTGTTCAGTTCTTTATTTTAGTAATTCTATGGAGTTGATGGCAGATTAATGAGGTTTCGGTAAAAATGGGATACTAGTACTAAATGACCCAAGCATCTGGGGAACTCTAAATATAGACGATCAAAAAATTATACAGTAACGCATTTATGCTTTCAAGAAAAAGCGAATATAAATCCTGGGAAATAACAGAAGCAGTTTTACCTGTAGCGTGCAACCAAGAAGAAGCCGAGGACGTATTAATCCAAGCAAATGTAGCGACCCTCACAACATTTTCCGGTAGTTATCAAGATTGTATGGAAATGCCTGCTCCAAGAGAGAAGGTTGCTGAATATCTTAATGCTCACGCCTCATGGTTTGCTCATTGCGCCCAACCCATGAAAGTGCAATCACTTGGGGAAAATGGCTACGCTTTAGTAATTGGTCGTTTTGGTGCTTTTGGTTATGAAGTCGAACCGAAAATTGGTTTGGAATTGTTGCCCCCAGAGGAAGGTATTTACCGCATCCGTACAATCCCCATTCCTGACTACCATCCGCCTGGTTATGACGTCGATTATCGGGCATCTCTACAGTTAATAGAAACCGATGCTTCCACTCGCATTGGCGAGGTTACGAGAGTTGAATGGGAATTGGATTTAAGGGTTTATTTGCACTTTCCCAGGTTTATTCAGCGATTACCCCAGTCTATAATTCAATCTACAGGCGATCGCTTACTTAACCAAATTGTCCGCCAAGTCTCCCGCCGCTTAACTCGCAAAGTTCAGGAAGATTTTCAGAAATCTTTAGAAATACCCTTTGGTGCTAATTCTAAGCAAAATCACTAATTCAAGAGGAGCCAGCGCCACATGACTGGCTCCTTTTGACTCTTGGTTAATCCCTATACTTTAGTGAGAATTCTTTGGACAATTTGCACACCAGTAACAGCCTGCCAAGCAAAAAGTCCCAAAAGTGTGAAATTTAGCAAAATGTGAGTTGCACGCGCCCAATTTGCCCCTTTTTGCATATAAGGAGACAAAGCAGCAGAAAATGCAATCAAACACATCATACCCAGTCCTGCTAGTAGGTGAGACCCAACAAATAACTTACCATTATTGATGTAGGTGACAGCCATAGCTCCGATCGCACCTACTATCATCAAAGCTAGGAGTATAGACCCCATTTGGTAGTGTCTGACGTTATATCTACCTTTAATCAGTTCTTTCTTTTCTTCCCCCTGAGCATTTCTGGTACGCTGTACTTGCAGTCCCAAGTAGCCAGCATAAATTGAGAGTGCTAATAGCGCCCACATCAGCACCGGATGAAAGAAGTTTAGCCAATATTTCACCGACGCAGAAAGTTCCAGACTCATCGTATTCTCGCCTAACTATTAAATCTTCATAAAAATTAGCATAACTCTATTTTCTGTGTTTAAAGTTGCACAAATTAAAAGAAGCTGAAGGATGAGGAGAGAAGACAAGAGTGAAGCCTCACTTACTTTAAGGAGTGGGGAGTGGGGAGTGGGGAGTAAAGAAGAAGCCTTTTCGGGGTGTACTGATTTTTTTCAAAAATCAAATACTAGTCCTATAGTTAAAGTCAGTTAAAACTGACATCTTGCACCATTCTCAATTAGCTGTACTGCCAACCATTGAAGTAAATGTATAAACCCTGAGACCGGGCAAGATTATGGTGTC
>NZ_JBALFC010000033.1:0-30386 GCF_036917755.1 Nostoc sp. | reverse complement strand
TAGACTTTTTCTTGCCAAGTTTTTGCACCATTATTTCGCTACAAGGTCAAGATTACAGGATTTTCACTCTTCTCTAGTAAGTTTTGCCACGCTAGTAAATTACCACACCAGGAACGGGGACTGTTGATGCCAAACCCAAATTTATCGGTTTGAGATGTTCTGGGATGTGCAAAATGGGAATGGGGCGATCGCTAAATCTCGTTTCTACATCACTAGCAGCTAGAGTCGCAAAACGCCATTGTTCTCCCCAGAGGTTCTCTGGTAATGGTGCTGGGGGTGGTTTATCCAGCGCTGAGGGATATTGCTTTTCTTGTAACCACTGCTTTAACGCCAAGGTGTGGCGGGTAGGTTCGACATTTGCTAGTGGTAAATATCAGATTTCACTACATATTTACCACTAGCTTTCAGACTTTTAGTAAAAACTCGATCGTTCCTATGACTCGATCTGGGTTTCCCAATTTCGGAACCCAGAAAACATTTGTATGACGCATGAAGTTTTCCCAGATCGCAGAGGAATAGGTGTACAGTGGCTGCCGCATATAAAAGATATGAAATCCTAACTCACTGATAATGTCCACGGTACTAGGGAGATCTGGCATAACCAGACAGTAAATTCGGTTTAACTCGCGCAGGTCTTCCGCCTGTAATTCGAGCAGATCGGGACGGGAACGGTGATCTACTGTGTAGAAGTCCTTAATGTAAATGAACCCACCTGGCTTCAAGACTTGTTTTGCCTGTCGGAGAACCACTCGGTAATCCTCAGCGTGACAGAGCGATTCCAGAAACAAAATTCGGTCGAAGTGAGCGGGTGGATAGATTTCCGCAAGTCGGTGAAAATCCCCTTTTCTTACAGTAATACGGTTTTGCAGTCCCCGATCCTTAATGCGTTGTTGCCCCTCGGCGACCTGAACCTCGGAAAGTGTGACTGCCTCAATCGTCAGGTTTCGGCGTTCGGCTAACCCCATGGCAGGGCCGCAGACACCGCACCCGGCATCCAACACTGTCAATCCATCTTCTAAATTAGCCGCGTCAATAATATAATCGAACAGTTCATCTGTAGAATCTGGTCTCGATCCCTGAAAAACCTCTCCGAAGCCTTCGATGTAGCGTTGCGTCCACTCGTTATAGTAATCGGTGACATCAGAAATCGTATGCTGGTTAATCGGAGCGCGAGCGTCACGCATAACACCTGATATCTGAGGAACGGATAGTACCTTCGCCGATTGAGGCTTCATACCCAAGAGATGCCTACATGTGGAGATAATGCGAGTCAGAACTGGCGGCACTTTCGCTGGCTCTGGAGTCATTCCCCCCTGATTATGAACCAAACTCACACTCGTTTCTGGATGCATTGCTGGGGAGTAAGGGGTTGTGTTCGGAAAGTAGATTTTCTGGCGGATTTCGTCCCCTCGCTCAAGTAATTCATGCCGACTTTGATCGGCATTATGCATTCTTTCTTCAAACTCTTCCAGTGTGTAATTGCGATTGTTGTTTGGAACAATTGCCAGCAAATTCAGATCGATTGGCTGAGACAAAAGTCTGCCGAAAACAGTTTTAGATAAAAATTCATCTGTCGCCTCATAGAGTTCAAATTGCTGAGGATAGCTGGGGTTAAAATGGACATGAATGGGAGTTACTTCTTTTGGAATACATGCACAGTGAATAGCATATCGTGCATGGTTCGTCATGTTATTTGGCGACCAATGAAGCATACTATCTTCAAAAATGACTGCCTGCCCTGCCTTTGATGGTAGTGCGACCGAGTATTTCTCTCGAATAATCTGTGTGTAATTTTGAAAGAAAGGAGGGTCGCTGTACGTATTATGAACGATTTCTGGAAAGATTTTGTGGCTTTTTGGAACAGCATGAAACGCGCCATTAGAAATATTTGTGTCCATTAAGGGACACCATATATCTATCACCCAATGTTTCAGGTCGTCAACGACTGTCCGGTGATAATGAACGTCAATCCAACCACCTTTTGGAGCTTTAACAAACAATCCACAACTGATAATACGGTAGTTGTCAAAAAGTTGCGCGATATGCGGAAATAGAACCTCTTGGATAATATTGGAACCAACTTCACGTACTTTCTGAATATTTTGCATATAACTGGCAAAAATGTAGGGATGTGAAGAGGCATCTCCTTGGGGCAAAAAATCACTTTCAGGACAGATATTGCGAATCTCATCCAGCAAATACTGAATTTCTAATTCTGAGAGGATCTGCTGCTGAATATACCCTCTTTTTATCAACAGGCTATTCTGGGTTTCATCTAGAAGTATATTTCGCATGGTAATTGCCAAGGAGTAAGGAGTTGTGTTCGGAAAGTAGATTTTCTCGCGGATTTCGTCCCCTTTCTTGAGCAGTTCGACAAACTCTTCCTCAGAAATATAACGGTTCTTGTTCTCAACAAAGCCCAAGCTTTTCCAGTGGGGCTGACGGACAGTCATATCGGTTATTAACTGAGATAGAAAGAAGTCTTTACTCGCCTCAATTTTCTCGAAGCGTTCTGGATGATTGCGATCAAAGAAATGTACAATTGGTGTTGCATCACTTGGCACACAAAGAATCTGCACAGCAATTGTTGCTTCCTCAGCGTCATTCACTGGCGACCAGTGGATCAGTCCATCATCGAATATCAGCCCTTCTCCAGCATGCATCGGTATTGGCTGAAGGTATTTTTCAATCAGAGCTTCTTGAAAGTCTTTGAAATATGGCGGGCAAAGGACACCTTCAACGTGGGGAAGAATTTTATGGCTACTGGGAACAACGTGAATTCCGCCATTGTGAACATCTACATCTTGGAGAGGACACCATAGAGTTACTGTTGTATCCTCAAGAGGCAGTAGTGGCCAGTTTTGATGTATAGTAAATACCCCCGAATGGGGCGGCTTAACGTAGAAGTTGGCACTAACAATCTCGAAGTTCGGCATATACCGCTTTAGATGAGGATCGAATACCTCTTCAATCAAGTCAAAGGCTTGGCGTTTGTAATCCACGTTCTTATCAAGAAAAGAGCAGTGATCAGAAGGCTGATATTTTTGATCAGGTTGTGGGTTAAAGTTATCATCGGGACGTAATTTCCGCATTTCCGCGAACAAGTAGGATACTTCTTCGGCAGAGAGCATCGGAACCTGAACATATCCAGCAAGCAGGAACCGATCCTGCAATGTTAAGTCAGCAAACAACTGTCTCATAGTACTTCCCTATTTTCCGCCATCTGCGGAACCTATATTGAACTTGCTGTCGATAAAACTCGATTGGTATGTGTCGATCTATGATAATTAATTGAATTAACTTTTTTGAAACTTATTCAAATATAGTAATCCGATTTGATTTTTGAATTTATTTGCGTAGGCAGGGAATAGGGAGTAGGCTTGCCGTGAGCGTAGCCGAATGGGAGTAGGGAGTAGGGAATCAGCCCTTTCGAGTTGTACGAATTTTTTTCAAAAATCAAATAGGAGTCCTATAGTTAGGAATTTCCCAGCGCAATAATCCATAATAATCTCTAATGGTGTGTTTGTCCTTAGTTCATCCATAGGCTGTCTATTGTTAAACTACAAAGCCTTATGACCATGTTATCATCGTTAGCTGAAACAAAAAGAAGCCTCTCACCTACCCGTAAGGGAGGTGAATTTATGAGACAGACGACAACTTTTACTATGATAATTTCACGGAGCTTATAAAAGGGAAAAGACCAGAATGGTACAGGAATCTCGGAACAATAGACTTTGAACCCGAATCACTAGATCGAGATGCATTTTTTAGAAAGTACCGACAGGAAAAAGGGATACCCGAAAATCCAAAATTTGTGGACAAGTCAGAATTTATACCAAAAACGGCTTTTAACCGTAAGAATAAAGGCTTTTTTGGTGGATTATTCCGAAAAAAATAGTAGTCCGACTTTATTGATAAAAACTTAGACTTCTTAACATACAGTTTTCAAATAATCTTCTCCCTAGAATTTAACTATGTCAAACTTGTTACAAAAATTGATTACATACTGTAAAAACGTTTTAAAGATTAAGCCTAACAATGAGAGTTTCCAAATAAAAGGCGAGGACTCCTATATCTGTAGAACTGAATATGAGGAAAAAATATACCGTTGTATAAAGGCTATTCAAGTTGATTCGAGAAATTTTCTTGGTTACTGGGACTTACAAAGGTACTATAATCTGAAATTTGCTTTATTGGATTTATCTAGATTGGGAGAAAAAATCGATCCTAGTTTGCTAGAGGAAGGAATCACTACCCTTCGTAAGGTAATTGAAAATCAGCCTAACATCCCCATTATTGATATAGTTTTAAGTGCTTTTAGACCCAATTACCCTCTTGCCGATGTAGTGCTAGGGATTTTACTAACTAAACAAGGAAAAACAGAAGAAGCAATAGCTTACTACCAGAATGCTAGCTACAAACAAACATTTAAAACCTATCCTGAAATAGTTAAAAAGCATTGGGATATTAATAAGAAAGGGCGACCAGATTTTCTCATTCCAGGGTTTATGAAATGTGGTACAACCTCTCTTTATCAATACCTAACTGCCCATCCTCAAGTTCTTCCATCTGTTGATAAAGAACTTTATTTTTTCACGAATTTTTTTGAGTATGGGACTGATTTTTATCAAGCTCATTTCCCAGCAATTTTAGACAAAACTAAATGCCTAACTGGCGAAGCATCTGCCATTTATCTTCATCATCCCAGCATAGCTAAGAAAGTATTTAGTTTATTTCCAGATATAAAGCTAATTGTTCTTTTAAGAAATCCAATTGAACGTACAATTTCTTCTTATTCTCTTTATCATAAATCAGTATCCGAACAAAACAAACGAGAATTGGCAATTTCTGCTTGTATAGAACAAATTCAACAAGTAGGAGACAATTCAGTTGATTTGTTCTCGATTGAAGCTTTATCTTCTAGTAACATGATTCATCTGCTTTACAGTCTGTATATATATCATCTTAAAGAATGGTTATCTGTTTTTCCTAGAGACCAGTTTTTAATCCTCAAGAGTGAAGATTTATTCGGCAATCCTTCAGCTACGATGAACCAAGTTTACGACTTCTTAGGTTTACCTTATAATCAACTTCGTTTTTACAGAAATAGCAATGTTGGCTCTTACTCGCCTATTTCTGATAATTTACGCTCACAACTCAAAGAATTTTATCGCCCTTATAATCAGCAGCTAGAAGAATATTTAGGCATGAAATTTGACTGGGAGTGATCCTTAATGGAATATATCCGTAATAATGAAAAAAAATCAACTTTTCACGAATTTTTATAAGTACTGGAGTGTTCTTCCTC
Organism: Nostoc sp.; assembly: GCF_036917755.1. GTDB lineage: Bacteria > Cyanobacteriota > Cyanobacteriia > Cyanobacteriales > Nostocaceae > Nostoc. Next base: position 25,078 of record NZ_JBALFC010000033.1, on the reverse strand, counting down.
GTTTCAGCTACGATGAATATTCCCATTTTGGGATTTGTAATTTACTCGGTGATTGCCAAATTAGCGTCTGTAAAAAAATTAGATAAATTCCCAACTTGATTGAAAAGTGATATATTACTTTCGGATTAATTCATAAAATAAATTATGTCTTTGTTTGAACAGATTTTTTCAGTTATACATAAGAGATTTAGAACACTTTTAGGCTTTTCTGTAGATCCTATTATTTCTGTTGACGAACATGAGGATAAATCCAGCAATGAATTTGTCCTGAGCTATGACGATTTAATCTTCAATCCAATGATTCGTAAGTATTTTAATAGTGGTTTCTATAACGTTGGGTATTGGGAAGAGGGAATACCTACGCAAAAACTTGCTTGTCATAAATTAGTAGATAAATTATTGTCATTTGTGATCCAAGAACCGAAGACTGTTCTAGACGTTGCCTGCGGTTTTGGAGCTACGACCAAAAAACTAAAAGATAGGTGGTCAGAATCACAAGTAGTTGGCATAAATTTTTCGGAACGTCAAATTCAACGTTGTTGCGAGAATACTCCTTTATGTTCTTTCAAAGTGATGGATGCGACAAAACTAACCTTTGGGGATTCACAATTTGATTTGTTAATGAGCGTCGAGGCGGCCTTCCATTTTAACACTCGCCGAGATTTTATCTTAGAAGCATCTCGTGTTTTGAAACCTAGTGGGCATCTTATACTTACCGATATTATATTTAATCACTTAAATTTGTCAGATTCATGGTTGGTTCCACAATGCAATCATCTGGACAACATCAGGGATTATGAAATACTCCTTGCTGAAACAGGGTTTGACAATATCTATTTAGAGGATGCAACAGATTTGTGCTGGAAGAGTTTTTGTAATAATTTAGAGACGTGGGTTGATGCAGAATATTCACTCGGGAAGGTAGAACATAAAGAATGGCAAAACTGGAAAGCTTCCTTACCTATCTTGATAAATGATGTGAGACACTATATGATCATATCTGCAACTAAAATTTCTAGCTAATCTCTGTCAATTTAGTGCTTTAAAGTAAAAAAATACTATGCGACAAGTATTTCAGGACGATAACTTACAAAAAAGCTTTTTGAGTAAAGGCTATGCACAAGTTCCTATGTTGTCTTCGGCACAAGTCCTATATCTTCTAACGGAAATAGGTAAGATGCATGCAGACGAGAATTTTGTGCTAAAAAACTCTTACCATTGTTCGTTTTTAGACTCAAATCTTGAATATAAACGTCAAACTTACAATCTAATTAGAGGGATATTTACACCTTTTGTAAATGACTACCTTGTAGGGTACGAAATTCTCAACTGCAATTTTTATGTCAAACCACCTCATACAGGTGAGTTTCAAATTCATCAAAACTGGCCAGCTATCTCTGATATTAATGACACTACAGTGACTATTTGGTGTCCACTAGTAGATGTTATTGAATCAAACGGTGCTATTCAGGTTGTTGAGGGTAGTCACAAAATTCTGCCCCATATTGAAGCACCAAATAGTCCCGCCTATTTTATCAATTTCCAAGAGGCACTGATTGAGAAATATCTCAAACCATTTCCAATGAAAGCAGGAGAAGCGATCATTTTTGATGATGGACTCATTCACTGGTCTCGCCAGAATGATTCAGATCAGTCTCGCATTGCGATTCAAATACTCTGTATTCCTAGTGATGCTACGCCAACTTTCTTTTTTAAAGAAAATGAACAGAGGTTTGAGTTGATCTATGCAGATAGTGAGTTTTTTCTCAACAGTAATTTCATGGACTTGTATAGTCGCCAACCTCATTGGAAGAGTATCGGCTATCTCAAAAATCAGAATCGCATGATTACTGAGGAGGAATTTGCAAATCTCCTCAAGAATGCTGATGAAATCAGGAATAAAATCTATTCTTAGAAATAAACCGAAAGTTATTAATTCTATACTCAAAAATACTTACTGATACATCTTACCTATTGTGTGAGAAGGGTAAATACTGAGCAACATTCCCTTTTTAAACAGGATGTTGTAGTTTAGTGTGAAAATATATGGGTAGTTAAATTAGGGTGAATAGCTAGTTTTGATATGGTCAATATCTATTTTTAGAGAAAATAAGAGTCTTTATGTGTGGTATCACTGGCATTCTTCAATTCCAAGAAAAAGCTAATCGCGAAGACATTCAATTAATGACAAATTCCCTTAGTCATCGTGGACCAGATGGCGATGGGATCTGGATCAATGGACAAGTAGGTATTGGTCATCGGCGATTAGTGATTATTGATTTAGATACAGGACAGCAACCACTTTGTAATGAAGATGAGACTATATGGATAACATTTAATGGAGAAATTTATAACTATCAAGAACTAAGACAACAGTTAGTTAGTAAAGGTCATAGATTTAAAACCAACTCTGATACAGAAGTAATTGTACATAGTTATGAAGAATGGGGAGATTCTTGTGTCCAAAGATTTCGCGGAATGTTTGCTTTTGGCATTGTTGACTTGAATCATCAAAAAGTTTTCATTGCTCGCGATCAATTAGGAATTAAGCCTTTATATTATATTTTTACCGACACTTTTTTTGCCTTCGCTTCAGAAATCCAAGCTTTACGTCAACTTTCAACTAACTTAGATATAGATTTACAAGCAGTTGATCAATATCTTTGGTTAAAATATATTCCTGCTCCAAAAACTATATTTCAACAGATAAAAAAATTACTTCCCGCTCATTATATTAGTGTTACCTTTGGCGGTACTATTTCTGAAAGCAAGCAATATTGGCATTTGGACTTCAAGCCAAATAAAACTAAAAATGAAGCAGATTGGTTAGAAGAATTTGACTTTGTTTTCAAGGAATCAGTCAAAGCACATTTGGTGTCTGATGTTCCGTTTGGAGCATTTCTCTCAGGAGGTGTTGATTCAAGCGCAATAGTTGCGTATATGAGTCAATTACTAGAACAACCTGTTAAAACCTTCAGTATTGGTTTTGAGGAAAATGAGTTTAACGAACTGCAATATGCGGAAATTGTAACTAAAATCTGGAAAACAGAACACCATACAGAAATTGTTAAGCTGGAAGCCCTGGAAGAGCTTTTGCCTAAATTAATTAAACATTATGGCGAGCCGTTTGGTGACAGTTCAGCAATCCCGACATACTATGTCAGTAAAATGGCGCGTCAACAAGTGACAATGGTTTTATCAGGGGATGGAGGCGATGAATTTTTTGCTGGTTATAATAATTATCTTGATTGGTTATATTGGTTACATAAATACCAAGAAAAAAAGCCCAGATGGGAACGATTAACTGATCCTTTTAGTCGTTTTTGGAAACGAGATCACTATCCGTATCGTATTCCTGACTTGCAAACTTGGTTTAGGCATATAACTCAAATGTCTTCTGGCGATCGTCTGGAATTATGGAGAAGAGAACATGATGGTATAGTTAATCAGCCGATAGAGATTTTTGAAGATGAATACAAGAAAGTTCGTAATTATGATTGGAATCAAAAAGCTCAATATTTAGACATCAAAAACTATATGCCATCTTGTATTTTGACAAAGGTAGATATAGCCAGTATGATGAACGGACTGGAAGTGAGAACACCAATTGTTGATACCAAAGTATTTGAGTTTGCAGCAAGTATTCCTGAGTCTCTTAACATTGCCAAAAACTCTCAAGGAAATTGGGAAGGAAAGTTGCTTTTTAAAAAATTACTGAGTCGCTATTATCCTCAAGACTTTTTACATCGTCGGAAGATGGGATTTAATCCTCCTATTGAGAAATATTTATCTGCTCAAGGCAATTATAGAAAAGCATTAGAGGCGCGGTTTCTAGATTCTGGATGTAAACTATATCAATATTTCCGTCCAAAAACAATTCAAAAAATGATTGAACAAGAACAAACTAATTCACTTTGGTTACTCCTTGTTTTAGATGAATGGCTTAATCAAAATATCTAATATTCATAGATTAGTTATGGAAAATTCTAAATCAGTTTTAACAATTGTTCTAGTAACAAGTGAGTATGTTACTGAAGATTTTTTTGATGCCGGACTATCTAACTATGTTCATAGAGTTGCATTAGGTTTAAAAAAACTTGGACATAGACCGATTGTTTTTGTCCTCTCCCACGAAAATGAGGATGTATTTATCCATAAAGGCATTGAAGTACATAGATTTAGAGTTTACACTGGGACATTTTTTGAAATATTTAAGGCTAGGAAGTATAATGATTCTCTATTTAGATTTTGGAATTGGATAACTTTTGGAAAACTGTATCACTCTACCATCCAAGTTTTAATGAGTTGGCAATTAAGAGAGAAGCTCAAAAAAATTGAACATCCCATATCTCTTGTTCAATATCCAAATTGTGCAGCCCTTGGATTATTTCGTCTAAAAAATGTCCCTAAAGTAACTCGCATTTCTGGATATTTGCCTCAATGGAATGATGCCTATGGATTAAAAAGAACACTAGATATTTGGTTAATGGAAAAGCAAGAAGATTTGGTTAATAAACTATCAGATGCTTTATTTTGTCCTAGCAAACTCAATGCAAGAACAATAGAAAAGATTGTTAGAAAAAATGTAAGGGTTATCGAAACACCGTTTATTATTGAGACTGAATCACTAAATTATAGTATTTACGAGGAGTATTTAGAAGATAAACAATATCTACTATTCTTTGGAACAATTGGAATAGTCAAGGGATGCGGATTAATTGCAGAAATAATTTATTCTTTATTAGCTTTTAAGGATGATTTGTACTTTGTCTTTGTTGGCAGGGATAAAGGCTATTTAGGATTTCAGGGACAAAGTACGATGGATAAAATCAGGGAAAATGCAGCAGAAAATAAGGACAGAGTAATTCATTTTGACAGGTTAACTCACGATTATCTTTATCCTATTGTTGCTAATGCTTATGCTGTGGTTTTACCATCTAGAATAGATAATTTTCCTAATACCTGTATTGAGGCTATGGGACATAAACGAATTGTTATTGCTACAAATGGCACAAGTTTTGAACAATTAATCGAACATGGAGTAAGTGGTTTTTTGTGCGAAAAAGATAACTCTCAAGATCTGTTAAGAGTTATAAAGGAAGTGTTAAACTTAACCGAAGAAAAAAGATTGGAAATAGGGGAAAAAGCATATCAGAGAATACAGGATTTACAACCAGAAAAGGTTATTAATCAGCTTGTTGATTTTTACAGACAAACTAGCAATGATTTTCATTCCAAACGTAACTAATCAGGTCAGGACTTACGCAACTGTCACAAGCAATGGCGCGGTTACACCGCGCCGTGCGCCTAAACAACTACGCGATAAACATAGGAACAGCCGGACGTTTTAGTTGCTGAACTAAATAATTAGATAGCAATCCATGCTTAATTTGATAAATTGTTTTACCAGTTCTATAAGCTAAATCTTTGAGCCGAAGCCAGACTAAAATAGCGCAGGCAATATGATTTCTTTGAATAGGACCCTTACGGCATTGACATGATTCGATACCAGTCAATTGCTTTAATTCTCTATGAAACTCCTCAACCTTCCATCGAACTTTACACACTTTTTGTACAACGTCCGTAGAATCTTGAGATAAATCATTTGTAGCGATAAAATCCGTTCTGTCGGTCGAGACAGTTATCCGGAAGAGTTTCACTTTTTTAGCTTGAGGGAACTTTTTTATTTTAATTATTTTACCTGATTTCAACTCCTCTTCATTCCAAGATAACAATTCAATTCTTTTATAATCTTCAAGACAAGTCGTATCATCGATGATATCTTTAACATTATCCCAAAGCAAACGTGGTGTTAACTTTTCATTCTTAAGATAGTGGTTGATTTTATCGTGACTAATCTGCTCTAAATGCTCTGCCAAATTTGTGAGAGTATAATTAATCTGACTACTTAACAAGTACTGGCAATAGTTAAGTTTAGTAAATTTCATAAAATACAAGATTTATTTTATGCATCCTCAACTAATTTTCTCATGATTTGAAGAATATTTAACACAGCTGATTACTGTTACTAATTTCCGCAATACCTTCTGAGTACGCCATTTCTTTATAGTACATAAATACTATTGATTAGCGATCGCCCTGTGCCAGTTGCGTAAGTCCTGATTCTAACTGAAGCAGGACTAGCTGACTTATCAGTGTCTGGAAATCGAGCTTGAAAAACCCTCTGTCCTCCAGTTAGTTTGGAAAGTACCCCTGTGACGAGGGAACAAAAATTGCCTTGAAAAACCGACTCAAAAAAATTTAATGAACGACAGGCTCTATCTAAATAGGCCTCTAGATTATTTTCCATTAGTGAAGAGCCAATTACAGAGCCAAAGTCTGTTTCTATATACAGGTCAGTCCCCTTGAGTTGTTCTGAGAATTTTTGAAACTGGATCTGGAGTTTCTTTAGTTCGTTTGCATCAAATATCCCTGAAATGACGACTCCATCAAGCTTCTCTTCCCGCATATCTTTCAGAAAATTTCCAGATGGAGGAAGCTGATCAAAAGAAAGTTCTAAAAAATTGTATAAGCCTTTATTAATAAATTCAGCCATATTTTTCTTCTATCCTATAAAGTGGTACTAGCTACAAAAAATTTTACTCGTAATTATAGCAAAATAAACTTTATTTTTTATTGTCTTGGAAAAATGAATCTTATAAGTCGCCATAAATATCCCCTGATCGCATTTGCCTATTACAGCAAGAAGAATGATATTGGAGGTGTCACAACTTGGCTGGAAAGATTATTATTGGGTATGCATAAGGATAGTATACCTATCGCAGTCTATCTTATAAAATATGATTCAGATGGAGAAGATTCAACTCTACTGCATAATTTACGAGAGGCTGGAATATCTGTTGATATCGCTGTGGAATCAACCTACATAGAAGAAGATGTATCTTGTATTCTATCCTTTCTTAACCGCCATCAACCCCAAGTATTCTTGCCTCAGTGTATAGAATCTATGTATTACGCTGCACGTATCGCAGCAAAGCGTGGATTGCCTTGGGCTATGACCGTCCATTCTGACGATCCTGTTTATTGGACTTTTGCTCAAAAAATCGCTCCAGAAGCGAATAATGGTTTGATGGTGGGTGTATCAGATTACATCTGTAAAAAAGCTGTTCAGAAAGGGGTGGCTAATCAGCCTAAAACAATTCCTTGTGGAGTACCCATTTTTGAAAATGCCGCTTCTTTTTCTGATTCTCCATTTCGAGTTGTCTATTGTGGGCGAGTTATGGAAGAACAAAAAAGAATTTCCTTGGTTTTAGAAGCGATGTGTCAAGCCTGTTGCCTTGATCCACGGATTGAATGTTGGATAATTGGTGATGGTGATGAAATGACGATATCTCGTGATTTGGTCAATGAGCGTGGATTAAGCGATCGCATTATTTTCTTAGGCCTTATAGAATCATCCACAGTTCAATCCAAACTTGCTTTATGTCAAGCCATATTATTAATGTCCGATTATGAAGGTTTACCAGTTGCATTACTCGAAGCGATGGCGATCGGAGTCGTCCCTATAGTTCGTTTAATTCCTAGTGGTATTCCTGAACTCGTTAAACACAATGAATCTGGACTATTGGTGGATGATACGCCCGAACAGGCTGCCGAGGGTGTTGTTCACTTAGTCAATCATCCTGACCTTTGGTTGAAATATTCTAATGCATCTAAATCATTAGTAGCTGAGAACTATAGTGAAGAAATTTGTTACCAACGTTGGCTGAATGTAATTTCCGAACTTAGCGATCGCTCTACGATTAATTATCCGATGAAAATCCCCAAAAGAATTTCCATACCACCAGTAGATCCAATCTTAGTGGGACGCGCTCAACGGAGAAGACCTTCAATTATGGATCAAGTCAGAGCAAAATCACATCAAATTATGATGTTTATACTTGTGTTTATAATTAATTTTCGTTATTTTTTTATGGAATTTGGATTTAGCTTAGGCAGGAAGATTTTACCAAAATCGTTTCGTGAGCAATTGTGGAACAAATATAGCAGGTTTTTTATTTCTTCAGAAAGGGAGGATAAATAAGTCAAAAAACCGTGCGAAAAAACTTCTAAAAAATGTAATACCCCTTGATTAATAGACTCAGCGATACTATCCTTCTTCTGTCCCAGAAAATCTTAGCAAAATGAATTTTATAAATCGCCATAAATATCCCCTCATCGCATTTGCTCACTACAGCAAAAAGAATGATATTGGTGGAGTCACAACTTGGCTGCAAAGATTGTTATTGCGTATGCATAGTGACAATATACCTATTGTGGTTTACCTACTACATAGTGATGCAGATGTGGAAGAGTCAACTCTACTGCATATTTTACGAGAGGCTGGAATATCTGTTGATATTGATATGCAATCACCTTACATAGAAGAAGATGTGTCTAGTATTTTAGCTTTTTTCAACCGCCATCAACCTCAAATATTCTTCCCTCAGTGCCTTGAATCTACATATCATACCGCAGGTATGGCAGGACAGTATGGATTACCTTGGGCTATGACCATTCATTCTGACGATCCAGTTTACTGGGCGTTTGCTGAAACAGTTGTGCCAGAAGCCAATAATGGTTGGATGGTGGGTGTCTCAGATTACATCTGCAAAAAAGCTGTTCAGAAAGGGTTAGCTAATCAGCCTAAAAGTATTCCCTACGGAGTATCTATATTTGAAAATGCCGCTTCATTTTCTGATTCTCCATTTCGAGTTGTCTTCTGTGGGAGAGTTGTAGAAGAACAAAAAAGAATTTCCTTGGTTTTGGCAGCGATGTCTCAAGCCTGTTGCCTTGATCCACGAATTGAATGTTGGATAATAGGCAATGGCGATGAAATGACGATATCTCGTGATTGGGTAAACGAACATGGATTAGGCGATCGCATTATTTTCTTAGGTCGCTTAGAATCTTCCGCAGTTCAATCTAAACTTGCTCTATGTCAAACCATATTATTAATGTCTGATTATGAAGGTTTACCAGTTGCGTTACTTGAAGCAATGGCGATGGGAGTCGTTCCTATAGTTCGGTCAATTCCTAGTGGTATTCCTGAACTGGTTAAAAATAATGAATCTGGACTATTAGTGGATGATACTCCTGAACAGGCTGCCAATGCTATTGTTCGCTTACTCAATCATCCTCAACTTTGGTTGAAATGTTCTACAACATCTCAATCATTAATAGCTGAAAACTATAGTGAAGAAATCAGCTACCAGCGTTGGCTGAATGTAATTTCCGAACTTAGCGATCGCTCTACGATTACTTATCCCATTGCCATCCCCAAAAGAATTTCTGTACCACCAGCACATCCAAGCTTAGTAGGACGCGCTCAGAAACGAAAGCCTAATATTATAGTAACCTTGCTTTTTCTAGCGATCACGAAAAACCAAAGTTTAGTACACAATTGTTTTAAGGTTGGTAGGAAAGTTTTACCAAAATCATTTTGCCATCAATTATGGATAAAATATGGTAAGTTTTTTAGTTGAGATCGGTAAGATGTAGATTTTGAATTGCTATAGCTAGTCTATGAGAGCTAAATCATTCTGTTCATAAGCTTATACACTTCATATTTGAATTGGCACATCACTTTGGCATAATTGCACTAACTTATCGGCAAATATCCGCTCTGGATAGGGTGGAATTAGCTTGCGAATAGATATAAATGCTTCCTTACCGATATTTTCCCATTCATAGCGGCGTTGCCAAGCTCGCTCTAATACTTTATCAATTTCTTGAAAAGAGGCACCTGAAGCAATAAAGCCAGTTATATCATCTTCTACAACTTCTGAAACACCGCCTACATCCGTCACAATTCCCATTCTGCCACACATCATTGCTTCTACTAAGGCGATCGCCAATCCTTCAGCACGGGAAGGCATAATTAAGGCATGATGATCATGCCAAATATCGACAATATTCTCTACAAATCCAGGGAAACTCACATTTTTAAGCTCCAAGAGATTTGCCATATCTATTAGAGCTTCACGATCAACTCCATTACCAAAAAAAGAAATATGTAAATCTCTATTTTTCCACTTTTCCTGTGCTAGAACGCTTAACAAAATATCTTGTCCCTTATCTAAAATCCACAAGCGACCAACGCAAGCAATTTTAAAAACATCATTTTCTGTTTGGGGATAACGTAATGGCTGGGAAATATCTACTCGATATGGATTTTTAATAACTTCAGCATTCGTCAACTTATACCCAATTTGAGCTTGTGTTAAGAATAAATTATGTTGAGAAACAAAAAAGGAAGCCTTAGCTTGTCTATGCATATCCTGCATCATTCGCCGTCTTCTACCATGAACCCAAACTGAGTCTGAAGCTTTTTGACTAATAATTATATATGGCAAATCGAATTGTATACAAAGTTTGGCGATTTCTGCACCATCAAAATTCTCGCCTTGAGAAATTACAAATAGAGTTGAATTTCGTTTTTTTGTAAACCAACTACTTATTTTGAGATAAAAAACTTTTAAATTTATTAAAAAAGGAATGTTTTTTTCTAGAAAAAAACTAAATTTCCGCAGAAAAAGAATCAAAATATGAATATCTCTAACTTTGATCCCATCTGCTCTTAGTTGCTTTATCCGATTATCATTCCTGACGCTGTTCTTAAAAGAAGCAACTTTAAAACCATGACTGCTTAAATATCTAGCTGTTTCCGACCATAGTTCCTCACTTCCACCCCAATATTCACAGCAAGAGCTAATAAAAATGAATGTTAATGACTTTTGCGATTTCTCAATGACTATTCGATTTTCAGTAAAAGCTTCTAACATAGCGCACCTTCTTTCTCTGAACATATAGTTTGATACAACCTGAGAAAATTATCTAAATATACGTCTTGACTATATTCAGTTTTTGCTATTTCTCTACCTTTTATACCCATTTGTTCTGCTAGTTCTCGATTCTGTAGTAACCGCAGCAAAGCAGAAGCTAAAGCTTGAGAATTTTCAGGTGGTACAAGCAATCCTGTTTGATCATTTTTAACGATCTCAGCTAAACCACCAATCTCACTGGCGATAACAGCAGTCCCTCGCATCATTGCTTCAATAGCAACTAAACCAAATGGTTCCGCCCAAATCGACGGAATCACCTGCACCCAAGCAGTAGAGAATAGTTTCTCCATGTCCGATCGCGATATTAAACCAAGCATCAAGACGTTATCACTAAGATTTAAGTCTATGATTTGTTTCTGTAAAAATTCTCGTTCAGGACCATCACCGACAAGTAATAAACGTGCTTCTGGAATTGCATTTACCACTAATGAAAAAGCTTTTAACAACACCGCAGATCCCTTTTCTTTCACTAGTCGAGATGCAAAAGCTACTGTTGGGGGGAATGATAGGGGAGGATGTTGGGGCTGAATTTGTGTGCCAAGATAAACTATCTCTACAGAATTAATTCCTAGCTCCATCAAATTTTGCTTCACAGCTTTACTGAGGGCTACAAACAAATCAAAGGAGTTATACCAGCGTTGCCACAACTTCATTTGCAACATTAATGGCAACCAATCCCATATAGGCAAACAATTATTCCAGTAACAGGCTACACCCATTTTCACTTGGCAAGTTATTCCATTCGGAAGCAATTTAGTCCCAATAGGACAAGTAGACCTATACCAAACAGCATAATAAATACTTGGAAATTTTTTTAGAAGAGGAAGTATTAAGGGTGAAAGTTGAGTCAAGAACATTGTTACATGAACTACATCGGGCTGAAATTCAGCCAAGACTCGCTTTAATTTCCAAAAAGCCCAAAAGTTAGCTGTTTGTAATAGAGTGCGAAACCTAGATAATGTTCCAAAACAGTGATAGTCAGCTTGGCTCTCAGCGTTCATGGGACGGGCAGAACTGGCAAATAGCCGTGCATCATGACCGCGCGATCGCAATCCATCTCTAAGTGCAATAGTCAGAATTTCAGCCCCTCCTGTCGGGGTAGCATAATCAGTAATTAACAAAATTTTCATGAATATTTTCTATGTGATGGAAAACTAAAAATTCTGCAATTTTGTGTTAAGAAATCCCAAAACATTAGCTAATTGGGATATAAATAATAAGCCAGAAATTAAAACTTTAGATAGTATCTGGTATTTTGTCATCAATGGGTAAGCTAGTAGCTGTAAATAAAAGCGCAACGGTTCAACTTTCATTGAGGTTTCATTACGCTGTGACCGAATCTGATGAAAGTGAAATGCACCACAACCATAATTAAAATGTTGTTGCCAAAATCTTGGTAAATTGAGATTATGGGAATGGTAGATTATGGCTTGAGGAACATAATATAAGGAATATCCAGAAAATAACCAGCGATCGCAAAATTCCCTATCCTCCGCCGCAGCTAAGGGAAAATTAAGATCAAATTGCCCTACTTGATTAAATAATTCCCTAGAAACAGCAAAATTATTAGAAGCGAAAAACTCAGCTTGAGAAGAATTTAGATTGTAATAATCGTAGATGTAATCAATGAGTAATTGACTGGCTGTGGAGTATGGGTTGTCTGGCAAGGCGTTGATGGTTTTTCCTCCTAAGAGGGCATTTGGTATTTTAGAGAAGGTATTTTCCAGGGCTGAGAGCCAATTGGGATCGAGGGTACAGTCATCATCAGTAAATCCTAAATATTTCCCTTTTGCCAGATTAGCACCTGTATTTCTAGCACTTGCTGGACCGGCGTTAGTTTGGGAAATTAAGGTGAGATTTAGCTGATTTTGGAACGGTTTAACTATCGTATCTAAAGAGATTTTACTACCATCATCCACAACTATCACCTCAAAGCGGTTATGAGGATAATCTAGATTAGCTAGAGACTGCAAGCAATTTGTTAATGGCTGTGGACGATTGTAGGTAGGAATAATAATTGAGAATAAAATCTGATTTTCTAACATTGAATACACTTGGCTAGATTGGGAAATAGTAATTTTGAGGAGCAATCAAAAATATTCTCTCGATTACTAGGATTATTCAAAAGATATCAGCCTGTTGTATTAGGTGATAGAGAATTTTGCTCTGTAAAGTTGGCCAACTGGCTCAGGGAGCAAGAAGTAGAGTTTTGTTTGAGATTGAAAAAGAATGAATTTATTCAAAATGAAGATGAAATTTGGCACTCCCTTGATAGCTTAGGTTTAAAACCGGGTGTTTCTTTATTTTTACAAAATATCAAGGTTACAAAAGCTCAGAAGATTGCAGGTTTCAACCTAGCTGGTAAATGGCAGCGCGAACTGAAAGGATGGTCAACAGAAGAAGGGTGGTTTATCTTAACAAATTTAACCGACCTTACCTCGGCTATCAATGCTTATAAAAAACGTTTTGATATTGAGCGGAGTCGGAGACACTCCGCCTCCGAGAAATGTTTCGAGACTTTAAAAGTGGTGGCTACAAATTAGAAGATACAAATGTTTCCGGTGAACGCTTGATATCGATGATTTTAATAATATCTTTTGCTTATAGTATGTCCACCTTTCAAGGGCAAAAAATTAAGCGTATTGGTGTACAAAAATATATTGGTAGAGTCAAAGAATATGGACGAGTGACCAGGAGACATAGCAGTTTTTATGTCGGTTTATATAGTCAAACCTGGGTAAGTTTCATAGATAATTGTTGGTGTATTGTTCAAAAATTAATGAGATTAAACCGTAATAAGATTGAGTATTATTTACAAGGTATGAGGGCTATGGAGCTTATTCTATCTACGTTTTAGCTTTCATGTAGCCCCCTTAGAAAGACAAGAGGAGGACAGTTCATCTGGTAAATGCCTGAAAATTTAGGTTACCATCTAATGCCATTCCCTAGAATGAAATAGCCCTGCCAATTACCCATTACCAATTCCCAATTCTTTAAATTGTTTTTGGCAAATCAGAAGATAAAGCAAAGCACCAATCCAAATTGTACTTTGAATGATTTTCGCGAATGGTAAATCCGTAAATTTCGCGGGAAGTGATAAACTCAATAAAACTAAGGTTAATATCAAAATATTTGATCTATTTGGCTTATTAAAAGTCAAATTAATTACTGCTAATAACAAAAAAACTAACATGACATTATCATAAATTAAATGATAAGTCCATAATCTACCGATAACAGAAGCAATGGCAAAGAAAAACAGTAAAGAATTATCCTTAAATAAATAAAATATGCCTATAATTATAGCAGTAGCAACTATGGCTAATAATACTGTTGCTATAGCTGGGTTAATGCCAAAATTTAAAAGAACATTGATTCCTGAATATCCACTACTAACATAATATTTGGAAACTTTAATCATTTTCTCAATCATATAAATAGGAGAAACTTGGACAAGCATTCCTATGATTGAACTAGCAATAATAATATAGAGACAGCAAGCAAATGCCGCATTAATTCTTTTTTTAATAACTAAAGTAAAAAAATAAAGTGCAGAAATACTAGGTTTGAGTAAAGCTAAACCTAAAAACAACCCTGCGGAAAAATTATGATTTTTCTTCAATAGCCAAAACATCTCTATTAATAAAGCATTAATAATGATGCCATATTGTCCCAGACCAAGAGTAGTAGAATGACTGCTAATAGATAAACAAGCAACTACTGTAAACCAGGCTTTTAATTTTCCATAGGGTTTGCCAATTTGATAAGCAAAAATAGCTAGGATAACTAAGGATATAATATTGAGCAAAGCATGATACCAGCGCGTTAATTCAAAGGAAATGGGCGGAAAAAATATCAAGCCTGAGAAAAAAGCCCAAGGTGGATATCCCCCTGATGTTATCGCTCCAATTTTGGGATCTATAAAAGGCGAACCTTGGATAATATCATAAGGATATAAACCGCGATAAATATATTGCTGTTCTTGCCAACGAGAATATAAGTCTCCTGCACCAATTTCATCTATCATTAAGTAATAAAAGCCTCTAGTTAAATATGCTAAACAGAGTAAACTGAAGATTAGGGAAAGACAAAAGATAATTTTTGGAGGAGTGAGCTTTTTTAAAACAACTACGATTGATTGTTTATTCATTTTTGGAATTGAAAATATAGTACAAAATAACTATTTTTTCAGCCAGAGGCAATGGCTAAAAAAACAATTGGGTCGAAGAGTGAAGTATAAATACTCAATCAAAGAGAGAGATTGCCTGACAACGAACGGGGGAAATCCAGTTCATATTTAATGTTTGTATTTTCCACTTTTCAGTTCCCAATCAACCATAGCTAATAGTATAGCGATCGCTCTCATCCCAGCCTGGAGAAATCACGAAACTGTATAATAAATGAAATCGACCCTGCTAGCGATCGCCTAAATCAGACCATGACAGCCCTACAAGGTCACCCGGCAAATGCCTTACCCCCGATTACCTGGCAGAAACTACCTGCTGATTTTCCTTTGCCCGATGAACCTGTGGAAAGTAACCTGCAACCCCTGCTAGCCGCCGCCCTGCGAGAATCCCTAGAATTAGCAGGTTTGATTCTCGAATCGATGTTGATTGCCTCTAATTTTGGTCTGTGTGCCACCGTCGGCGACAAAACTATCGTCAAAGCTCCCGATTGGGTTTACGTCTCATCAGTTCACCCCCTACCTTCAGGAGAAATTCGCCGTAGCTACACTCCCCATGCAGAAGGAGAAAAGCCAGCCTTAGTCATGGAATTTATCTCCGCCACAGAAGGAGGAGAATACTCGATTAATCCCCACTATCCCTATGGCAAGTGGTACTTTTATGAACAGATTTTAAGAATTCCTATTTACGTAATTTTTCACCCTCAAATCGCGGTATTAGAAGCCTACTTCTTGGTGGAGGGTAAGTATAAACAACAATCCCCAGATGAAAACGGACGCTTTTGGATAGAAGCCTTGGGCTTATTTTTGGGCGTGTGGATGGGGAGAAAAGCAGAATTAGAAAGTTATTGGCTACGCTGGTGGGATAAATCAGGAAATTTACTGTTTTGGGGAAGTGAATTATTAGAACAAGAACGCCAACGTGCAAAGCAAGAACGCCAAGGTGCCGAACAAGCAGAACAAAAAGCTGCTAGATTAGCACAAAGACTTCGAGAAATGGGCATTAATCCTGAAGAATTATAGCTTTTTTCTCATCATGAAACGGTTGCATCGACAACTCAAAAAATATGGGATATTAACCTTAGTAACTATTGTCCTGGCATTGTTGAGCTTCATTCCTCTAAGAATTGCGATCGCCTATCACAAGATACCCCAACTACAAGCTATCCTGGTACTCGGTGGTGGCGAAAACAGAGAATAATTCGCTGCCCAGGTTGCCAAATTTCATCCAGCCCTAAAAATTTGGGTTTCTTCTGGCAGCCATCCCCACAAATCACGAGCAATTTTTCAAGCCGCAGGTATTGCAGATAGCCGCGTTTACCTCGATTACCGTGCTACGGATACTGTAACTAACTTTACTACCTTAGTAAGGGTTTTCCAGCAACAGCAGCTCCAACACATATTTCTAATTACTTCCGATTTTTACATGCCCACAGCCAAGGCGATCGCTACCCTTATTCTTGGTAGTCGAGGCATTGCCTTCACTCCTCGCGCCGTACCATCGAACCAAACTCAAGAATCCCTCCTGCATATTATTCGTGATATTGCTCGCTCCCTCCTCTGGATCGTCACAGGTCATACAGGAGCCAGCCTTGAACCTACTCTTGTTTACCCACCCCATGCGTCTAGATCAATACACAGTCGGTAATTACACTCCAGGCGCGCACCTTACTGGAAGCAACTTCTTTGGTATTTCGTTGGGTCGTGGAGTACGGGTAAAGATTCTGCTATCTCTATGTGAGATTTGGACATTACTGGTAGGTTCAGACCCAAAGATAGGAATAATCAGGTACAACAGCAAGACGATAATGGCAAACAGCTTGTAAAACAGTAATATTCCTGGGAAGCGATCGCTCAAAATCTTACCTCTGTTTATCATCCGATTATCGAAACAAAACTTTTACCAGAATATCTTGTAGACTCAAGTGCAAAAACGTAGATTTATTAGCCATTGATTTTATAGAACCTGAGAAATTTAAACTCGCCAACGTAAAAAAAGAGGCTTTTAGCTCTAGTAGCGTTGATTCTTATAATCCTACTTTTCATTCCAGCACGGGCAGGTTGGTACTACGCTTTCCAGCGATCGCTACCCTTGTTCTTGGTGGTAGATATCAATCCCTCACTATCTTGAAAAGTTGAGAGCGCTGGTTTGTGGCGCTCTAACTTTTAGCTGATTGAATTCTTGTTTAACCTACCTTGCTTACCCACCATATGCGTCTAGATCAATATACTATTGACAACTATACTCCAGGCACAACATACTGGAAGCAACTTTTTTGGTATTTTGTTGGGTCGCCCTTAGTTGAAAGTTATTGGCTACCATTTTCAGCTTTTAAGATTTGGATACTCCGCAGTTTTGGAGCTAAAATCGGTCAAGGTGTCCGCATTAAACCGGGAGTGCGGGTAAAGTTTCCCTGGCGATTAAACATTGGTGATTTTGTTTGGATTGGAGAAGATACGTGGATAGATAACCTTGCTCTTATCACCATCGAAAAGCATGTTTGTCTATCTCAAGGGGTTTACCCTTCCTTGTCAGGCAATCCCCTCCAGTACATTGAGTATTTATACCTAACTGATGGAGTCAATTATTTTTTTAGCGATGCCTGCGGCGGGCTGCGCCTACGCCTCTCTCTGAAAAACTAATTGTTTTGTACTACATTTTTAATTTCAAAATGAGGATTAATACCCTATTTATTTCAAAATGAGAATTGCTGCTTGCGCACTATAATCATTTATTGACAAATCAGTGGTTTTGTGCAATGGTATGGCAGGTAGTGGGCTCCGATGTAAGCATTGGTATAAAAAAGTGCTATAAACCCTAGATTTAAGGCAGTATTAGGCAGAAATGAATTTGTCAACAGAGCTATCAATTTCGATAATCATTCCGGTTCATAATGGTGGTGATAGTTTCCGCCAGTGTTTGTCAAGTATTAGCGCGTCTATCTCCAAGCCCACGGAAATTATTGTGGTGGCTGATGGGGATACAGATAACTCTTGGCAAGTAGCAGCGGAATGGGGAGCGAAGGTAATTAGAGTCGAGGAGAAAGGTGGTCCAGCACAAGCCAGAAATTTAGGTGCGGCTGCGGCTCAAGGAGATATTCTTTTTTTTGTGGATGCTGATGTGGTGATCGCACCCGATACAATAAATCGGGTAAGATTGGCTTTTGAAAAAGATGCAAATCTAGGGGCTGTGATTGGTTCCTATGATGATGCTCCCGGAGCCAGTAATTTTCTTTCTCAATACAAAAATCTTTTTCATCATTATACCCATCAAACTGCTAAGGAAGACGCTTTCACTTTCTGGGGTGCTTGTGGTGGGATTCGCCGTGATATCTTTTTGGCTATGGGGGGCTTTGATGAAAGTTATCGTCGTCCTTGTGTGGAAGATATTGAGTTAGGCTATTGGCTCAAAACAGCAGGTTACAAAATTCGACTTGACAAGGCTTTGCAAGTAAAACATTTGAAACGGTGGGGTATAGTTGCTCTGGTCAAAGCGGATGTGTGCGATCGCGCTTTACCTTGGACTAAATTAATACTCCGTGAAAGACAGATGCGTTCTGATTTGAATCTTGGGTGGTCAAGTCGGCTGAGTGTGGTTTTAGTTTACTCTTTGCTAGTGAGTTTAGTTGCTTGTTGGTGGCTAAATCCACTATTTTATGTAGCTATGATTATTACTTTATTACTTCTAATTATCAACTTCTCAGTTTACAGCTTTTTTCTCCAAAAACGTGGTTTTATATTTACTTTGATGGTTTGTCCTTGGCACTGGTTTTATTATTTTTACAGTGGTTTAGCTTTTGTTATTGGTATATTTTTATTTCAAACTTCTCGAAAAAAATGTATAAAAGAACAATTGCTTATGACAATGCTTAGGAACGTGAATTTAATAAGATCCAATTTTTGCATCGAGGCTTGGCAATACCAAAGTCTTAAAGCAGAGAGATTGTGTAGGTTATTTAATCCACGAGCCTTATGATATAGCAGTTCTAAATGATTTGTGAAATCTCGCACATATGCTGTTGACCGTTAAGACTCAACAGCCAGCACTGATATTTTTTACACCTGAAATAGGATTCCTATAAGATGCTCCCATTAATAATAACTATGACAAGGGAAAACAAGTGAACAATAATTGTAGTGTACTCATTATCGGTGCTGGACCTGCGGGTTTAACAGCCGCTCATGAGCTAATTAATCAAGGTATTCAGCCGATTGTATTAGAACAAGCTGACCGGGTGGGGGGAATATCTCGCACAGAAACTTATAAAGGCTATCGTTTCGATATTGGCGGTCATAGATTTTACACCAAAATTGGAGAAGTTCAGCAACTTTGGGTAGAAATATTGGGGAATAAATTACTAAAAGTTACTCGTTTATCTCGTATTTATTACAATGGTAAGTTTTTTAACTATCCTTTGGAAATAAGTAACGCTTTATCTAATCTGGGATTTGTTAACAGCTTGCTAATATTATTTAGTTATTTGCAAGCTAAAATCAAACTATATCCACAGGAAGAAAGTTTTGAAGAATGGGTGTGTAACCGCTTTGGTAAGCGTTTATATCAAACTTTTTTTAAAACTTATACTGAGAAAGTTTGGGGCATTTCCTGCACAGAAATTAGAGCAGATTGGGCAGCGCAACGCATTCAAGGAATGTCATTAAAAAAAGCTATATTAAATAGTTTATTTAAGAATAACCAAACCAAATCCCTGATTAAGGAATTTTACTACCCAGAACTGGGACCGGGGATGATGTGGGAGAAATGCCAAGAAATTATTACCAGTAAGGGAGGAACAGTTCATCTCAACACCAAGGTAAATCAAATTTACCATCAAAATAATCATATTCAAAAAATTAGTGTCCAACAGGAAAATCAAACTTTTTATTTACAAGCAGACTATTTTATTTTTAGTATGCCAGTGACTGCTTTGGTATTACGACTAGAACCATCAGCACCATCACCAGTTTTGCAAGCAGCACGTAGTCTCAAATATCGAGATTTTTTAATTGTTGCTTTAATAATTGATGCAGTAGATTTATTTCCCGATAACTGGATTTATATTCACAGTCCAGAGTTTAAAGTAGGACGGATTCAAAACTTCAAAAATTGGAGTCTAGCAATGGTTCCAGATAGTCTAAAAACTTGTTTGGGTATGGAATATTTTTGCTCTCAAGGTGATAATTTTGGGGCATTATCTGACAAAGAGTTGATTGATATTGCTAGTCATGAAATTGTGGATTTAGGTCTCTTGTCAAACATCAATAAAATTGAAGATGCTACAGTGATTAGGCAATTAAAAGCTTATCCGGTTTATGATGAAGAATATCGCCAAAATTTGCAAATAATTAGAAATTATTTAGAGACTTTTGATAACTTACAAACTGTTGGGAGAAACGGAATGCACCGTTATAACAACCAAGATCATTCGATGTTAACTGGCTTGTTGGCTGCCAGAAATATCCTGGGAGAGAAGAATGATTTGTGGGATGTAAATACAGAACGTTCTTATTATGAAGAGTTTACTAAAAAAGATGTAAAAAAATAAATATTCCTTTTATAATAAATATAAAAACATTCAAGCACAAAATAAGTAGTTGGTTATCAAAAGAAATAAAGCCAATTCTATTTGTAATTTCTCAAGGAGAGAATTACGATGGTGTAGAAATCGCTAAAATATGCATAAAACTCGATTTGCCATATGTAATTATCAGTCAAAAAGCATCAGACTCAGTTTGTCCTCATGGTAAAAAACGTCAAATGATGCAGGATATGTATAGACAAGCTAAGGCTTCCTTCTTTGTTTATCAACATAATTTATCCTTAACGGAAGCACAAATTGGCTATAGTTTGGCCAATGCTGAAGTTGTCAGAAATCCACATCGAGCGATAATTCCCGAACCATTACCTTACCCAAAAATAGAGGACGAGATTTTTAAAATTGCTTGTGTTGCTCGGCTCTGGATTTTAGATAAAGGACAAGATGTTTTATTAAGAGTGCTGGCTCAGGATAAGTGGCAACATCGTCATTTACACATTTATTTTTTCGGAACTGGAGTTGATCGAGATACACTGATAGACATGGCAAACTTCCTGGGACTTAAAAATGTGAGTTTTCCTGGGTTTATGGAGAATATTGTAGATATTTGGCATCATCATCACGCACTGATTATGCCTTCGCGTGCTGAAGGCTTACCCATAGCTTTAGTAGAAGCGATGATGTGTGGTAGACCAGGAATTGTCACAGATGTGGGTGGAGTTTCTGAGGTTGTAGAAGATGATATAACTGGTTTTATGGCTATAGGTGCCTCTTTTCAGGAAATTGACAAAGTTTTAGAACGAGCTTGGCAACGTCGCTATGAATGGGAAAATATCGGCAAGGAAGCATCTATATTTATTCGCCAGCTAATTCCATCCTATCCAGAGCGGATATTTGCCGATAAATTGGTGCAGTTATCTACCCTAGAGCTTAATCCTCAAATTTTGGGGGATAGAAAATGAATTTACGCCCTTCCAAATATGAAGAAAGCAATAGTGATTTGTCTCGTCCTGTAAAGATTAACAGTGCTAGAAGTCAGTTATTTTCAGTTAGAGCATTTTTGATGGGTGCATGGCTGGATTTACGCTCATCATTAGGATTTGCTAAACGGCTGTTTTTGCAAAATATAGCCCAACGTTATCGTTATTCATCTCTTGGACTGTTTTGGGCATTTGTGCCTTCAGCTTTAATAGCCATTTTATTGACATTGGGACAGCGCGATCGCATTCCGATATTAATTGGTGGGGCAGTTCCACCTCAAGTTTATGGCATCTTTGGACTAGTTATGGCACAGACGTTTCTGGAAGCATTAAATATTCAGCGCGTTTCTCTTAGCCAATACATTCACTTACTGATCAGACAAAAAATTCCGGTAGAAGGGTTAATGATAGCTGGTTTAGCAGAGTCTACCTTTGGTTTTTTGATGCGTTTTCCAGTCTTGATTGCTATTCTGTTAGTTTTTAATATTACTCCTGCTGTGACATTTCCCCTAGCGTTATTGGGTATCGCTTTACTGATTTGTTTAGGATCGGGATTGGGTTTATTATTAGCTCCCTGGAATGCTTTGAGTAAAGATTTAGAAAATGTGATGCAGTTTTTTCCTTGGGTTCTATTTCTTGCTACTCCCGTCTTTGTCGTCATCCAACCAGGAAGTTGGCTTTACTTCGTACATTTATTAAATCCTTTGACCTACATATTTGAAGCCACAAGATTTCTGGCTTATGGTGCTGGTTCAGTTAATGCTTTAGTTTTATTTCTATTAGCACCTCTAACCATACTACTGCTTTTAGGAGGCTGGTTATTTTGTCGCCTATGCTTACCTCATGTAATTGAGCGATCGCTAACTTAGATTATGGAAAAAATATTATTTGAAACAAGGCAGCTATCAAAGCGATTCTGCCGAGATCCCAAGTTAGCACTACGTTATACAATCCAAGATATTTCTTGGGAGTTTCGCCGAAAATCAGCAGGAGAAAATTTTTTACGTCAGGGTGAATTTTGGTCTGTTTACGATGTCAATTTACAACTCAAAGCTGGGGAAGTGTTAGGGTTAATTGGAGCTAATGGTGCGGGTAAAAGTACATTAATTAATTTAATTATGGGAATTTTACGCCCTACTGTAGGTGAGGTTATATGGCATACCAATCAAGTGGTAATGATGGATAACCAATCTGGATTAAATGCTGTGCAAACAGGACGAGAAAATATCTACAATAAACTTTCAATGTATGGAGTTAGCGAACAAAAAATTAAAAAGAATATCCATGAAGTTATTGACTATTCAGGTATTCAAACCTTTATTGACGCTCCTGTTGGTACATACAGTGTAGGAATGCGGCTGAGGTTAGCATTTTCTATTTATACGCAACTGCAACCAGATGTTTTTATCATAGATGAAGCTTTAGGGGGAGGAGATATTCGCTTTCAGCAGAAGTTTCAAACTTATCTTAGAGACTATATTAAACAAGGTGGAGCTATATTACTAGTTTCTCATGAAATGTTTCAAATTCAATCACTTTGTCACCGTGTCGTTCTTTTGAATCAGGGACAAGTACTTGATACTGGTAAACCTGATGAGATAATTCACGCTTACAATGAATTGATGGAGATAGAAGAAAATTCTTCAAGTCCAGTACCGCTAACTATTGAAACTGAGCAATCTTCAGAATCAACAAATGAAAATTTGATTCCAAAGGAAAAATTTAGCTCTGTCGAAATTGAGCAAGTGCAAGTAATTGCCTTGGATGGGGAGGAAATTACCCCAGGTAGTAAAGTTCAATTTCGGATAATTTGTAATTCTCAGATTGATAACTGTCCAATTTTAATCGGTTGTTCTTTGGGGCAGGGAGAATTATTCCCAATGGCTATTATGTCTGGAAAACATGGGGAAAACTATTATCAATTAAAAAGAGGACGAAATGAGTTTTGTTTCTTAGTTCATCAGCTACCACTCTTACCAGGAAAATATCAAATAAGAGTAACGATTGTAGAAAATAGCAGTTATGATATTATCGGTAGAAAAGGATATGAACAAACGCCATATTCTTTTGAAGTTAAAGGATTTAATAACATTGGGCTAAATTTTGCTAGGGCTGATAAGTGCTTATTTCATATACCTGTGGAATGTGATTAAAAACTTTAATTATTATTATTTTTAGGTGATTCCTATGAAACATAAACTTCCCTCAATTTACTTCCTGCATATTCCTAAAACGGCGGGATCATCCTTGGCTGGAATTATTCATTGCGCTTATCCAAAAGAACAGTTAAAATCACATAGCTATCTTTTAAGGAGATAATATGGGAAGAGTTTTTTCAGATGCTGATGTTGAGGCAAAATTCTGGCGAGACGGGTATGTTGTCCAACCATTGCTTGATGCGGAAGAGATTAAGGGACTCTATGACCTGCATCAGTCCACAACCTTGGATGTTCCAACTGATCACTACGCGACCCCATTTAGCTCGGATGCTTTGTACCGCGAGACCATTCGTCAGGGGATTAATGCTATTCTTCTTTCTCGGCTAAGGTTGTTGATGCCTCATTACTACCCCTGCCTTAGTAGTTATGTTGTTAAGCGGGGTAATAGCAGTCAAGGGGGCGTTCCCATCCATCAAGACTACTCAATGGTGGACTTCGAGCAGCACACGGCGGTACACATCTGGTGTCCCTTGATTGATGTTGATGAAACCAACGGTTGCCTGAAAGCTGTTGCTGGAAGCCACAAGTTCTTCAACCATATCGTTGCTGTATCTGGGAATCCGGCTCCCTACGGTCCGTTACGGAAACTGCTGGAAGAGGAATACGCGGTTCCCGTACCAATGCCAGCGGGATCTGCTTTTATTTTCGATGAAAGATTACTTCATTGTTCTAATGAAAACCATACAGACGCTCTGCGTATTGCTGTCGGCGGTGTTATGATACCAGAAGGATGCACCCCTCTTCTATATATGTGGGATAAGGACAAGCCAGAACAATTGACTGTACTGGAGGTGTCGGTGGAGTATCTGACCCAATTCAAAATTGGTGTATTAATTAAGGAACCATACCCCCAAGGAGTCAAGTTCCTTAAGACTATCTCCAATAAAGTCGTACCGCTCACGACCGATGACTTTACCTCCCTTCATCCATCGGCTGCAAAAGTGGCAGATAGTCGCGATCAATGCTCAATCTGCATTGACACTAACATCCAAATCGCCAATTCCCAGACCAGAGGCAAATCCGATCTGCATGGCTCCTCCTCTCTCAGTAACAAAAGAAACCGATGGTTTAACTACCTAATAGCGTGGCTGCAAAGATAGGAGAGGTTTTCGACATAACTGGCGACAGCAAACTATTCCTATCGATAAGCAGCTGGTGAAGATCGGGAGTTTTGCGATCGCTGGTTGCAGCAAGGTAACAAAATGATTTCTCTTCCAGAAGTTAAGCTGTTCCACATTTAACTTGCTATAACAGCATTACCTTTGTTTTTGACTTTGCGATGCCATTTAATAATTAATTCGCCTTGATTTAGCAA
>NZ_JBALFC010000032.1:0-2007 GCF_036917755.1 Nostoc sp. | reverse complement strand
TCAAACACTAGGCTTATGGCACTAACTTCTGTAGTTTTATTGATGGTTGCTTTATTTATTCATGTTATTTTAACATAACTACTCTTGGAGAGCCTATAAAATTTTATGCAATTATTGCTTTGCATTGATGTAATTGCCAACCGAAAAAACTCGGAATTATTTGCGCTATGTAAATGATGGGAAGGAAGAAGACGCGATGAATCGCGTCTCTACAAGGGGCGATCGCAAAAACGATGCCTGCGGCGGGCTACGCCTACGCATTTTCATTCTGTTTACAATGTCTGTTTTATTAGGTGCGATCGCCTCTGCCACAGTTTCCCCTAAGATAACCAAAGCACCTGGAAGAATTATGATCGCTTTGGTTCACAACACAAGTTCGTTTGAATTTATAGTCGGTAGCTTAGGCACAATGAAGTTAAAAGTCAAGTATAAAAGCTAGTTACTTCCATCATCTCCTGTGATCGCGGCATAATAAAAACTAAACCTTGAAATTATGAAGTAGGCAATGAATACTACCGATAATTCTCCGATGGATGATGGGTCATCAGCAGATTTGATCTCTGTCGCAGAGTTGCAGCAACAGCTTAATGACTTACTCCAGCAACTATCTCCAGAGCGATTACAGGTGCTGACTGATTTTGCTGCTTATTTGGCAAATGCTGAAAGCGAAGCTGCAACCCAAGAACTTTTGGCAATTCCTGGATTGTTAGAGCGAGTTAAGCAAAATCAAGTAACGCCTAAAGCCCAATATACCGCCTGGAGAACTCTTCGCTCTGATGTATGAAGTTATTCTTCATCCCGATGTCCAAGAAGTTTATGTCAATGCTGACAAAGCTTTTGCTAAGAAAATTGCCCGATGTTTGCAGCAGTTAGAACAAACTCCTCGATCGCACCCCAACATTAAAGCCCTGAAGGGAGATTATGCAGGTTACTATCGCTACCGAATCGGGGATTACAGGGTCATTTATTCTATAGACGATGAACTTGTGCAGGTACTTGTTGTAGCGTTCACGAAGTGACTCTGCAAGAGTATCGCTCATCGCAGTGAGGTATATAAACCGTAAAGGCGAGTTGGTAAGTCCCGTTCAGAAATTTGAGGAAGTTGTGAGGTTAGATTAAGTTTAATTATAGATGCCTAGTATATCTTTCTTCTAAAACACAGAAATGTTTCTTTACACAGCACCCGTATTTTTCTTTCCTACTCTCCATCTTTCACTTTCTCTTGTTGATGCCAAGCTTGATAAAAAGCGGGGTAGGGCATACTTTGGGCGCACTTCCAGATAACTTCGTAGCAATTATCAAATCGCTTAAAGTCATTTTTGTAACTTTCAGGTGATAAGTAATCCTTCAACGCGGTGACAACACTCGGCATCTGTTCCTTTAACATAATTTTCTCTAAGCTAGATGCCGCTTGCCATCGGGTATAATTCCATCCGGTATAATTATTGACCTGTGAATTGCTAATTAATTCCACCAAAGCATTAATTGCCTTTTGGTTGCTTGGGTCAATTTGCCCTAAGCTTTCTGCCGCTTGCCTTCGGGTAGAATTATCCTTCTGTGAATTGCCGATTAACTCCACCAAAGCATCAATTGCCTTCTGGTTGCCAGAGCCAATTTTCTCTAAGCTTTCTGCCGCTTGCCATCGGGTATAATTATTGACCTGTGAATTGCTAATTAATTCCACCAAAGCATTAATTGCCTTTTGGTTGCCTGGGTCAATTTGCCCTAAGCTTTCTGCCGCTTGCCTTCGGGTAGAATTATCCTCCAGTGAATTGCCGATTAACTCCACCAAAGCATCAATTGCCTTTTGGTTGCCAGAGCCAATTTGCCCTAAGCTAGATGCCGCTTGCGTTCGGGTATCATAATACCCCTGTGAATTGCCGATTAATTCCCACTCCAGCAAAGCATCAATCTGTAAATTGCCGATTAACTCCACCAAAGCATCAATTGCCTTTTGGTTGCCAGGGTCAATTTGCCCTAAGCTAGATGCCGCTTGCGTTTGGGTAT
>NZ_JBALFC010000031.1:0-38640 GCF_036917755.1 Nostoc sp. | reverse complement strand
GACACCATAATCTTGCCCGGTCTCAGGGTTTATACATTTACTTCAATGGTTGGCAGTACAGCTAATTGAGAATGGTGCAAGATGTCAGTTTTAACGGACTTTAGCTATTAGCCCGGAACTTCAGTTCTGGGCGGTTTCTGTCTAGAACGCAATAGCCCTGCCTTGGAGTTTCCTCCTCCTACCTCGTGTCTCCTGAAATTATTATAGGACTCGTATTTAATTTTTGAAAAAAATGAGTACACCCCAAAAGGCTTCTTCCCCACTCTCCACTCCCCACTCCCCACTCCCTGTCTACGCAAATAATTATGGCTACGCCACGCTGCGCGAACACAAATCAAAGCAGACTGCTATATCTGTATTGCTAATCACAATTTAGGTGATTTATTTAGTATTAAAAGTTTGAGATATTTATACTTAAATACAATCATCAATCAACTAAATTATGGAAATTGTATTTAATTTGCTAATCAGGATTTATTTTTCTGATAAAGTTTAGTAAAGCCAAGTTTTACCTCTTCTTTGTACTACTGCTAACACATCGTAATAATACCTAAGTTTTTTTGACTAACCGTTAACGAGGAGAAGATATAAAAAATATTGTAGTAATCAAAGAGTAAGTAGAATTAAATTCACTTTTTTGGTGTTATTGCCGCAGTATTTCCCAGATGTTTTCCATGAGAACTGAGGCAGAGAGAATAATATGTTTTTAGATATTTTAGCTAGCCTACAACGGTTATTTGTGGGTTACATTCCAGCCGTTGTATTGGGTAGTTTCATCGGATATTTAATCGGCATGAATAGCATGATTTATCAGCTATTTAGGCTGATATTTCAGATACCACATAGTATCCCTCCTATAGCTTTGCTACCTATTGCCCTAATAGCGTTTCAAGAGAGTGATTCGGCTGCTATTATAGTAGTTTTCCTGGGAACTCTCTGGACAATGATTATCAATACGGCAATAGGTATGCGACATTTTCAGAGACAGAATAATAACTTTCGAGTAGCTATATTTCATATATTCCATGCCTTGAAAGTTAGCATTTGGGTAGCCTGGTTTATAGTTATTGCTACAGAAATGTTAACAGGGCCAAAAGGGCTTGGCTTTACCCTCTGGGATGCTTATAAAGCTGGCAATACCGATTACGTAATCCAGGTGATCCTCTACATCGGCATCATTGGCTTTTTGCTGGATCAGTTACTAGATTTCGCAGCCTATATTCTCTCGCAAATGGTTTCAGATGGTAAAAAATCTTCCTAAATTTTATCGTAAATCAAAGGGTTTAAGACCCCAACAATACAGGTAGCGCCAGTTTCAGTCCTTAGAAAGCGGGACGCTACGCGAACGACAGGCTCAGGAACCATCGGGGTTTAAATCCCCGTCTGAAAATGTCTAAAATGTTTGAATTTTGAATTTTGAATTGTTATTTGCTATTCATCCCCATCCTATGAGTAAATTCAGGGTGGGGACTTTCGCGGCGTGTTAAACAACCACAAAATTGTTTGCGGTTAGTGATAATCCAGCAGATAGTTGTGCAAATTTTACCTGAGTAAATGCACCTGCACTGCCATCTTGGTCAAAATACAGTCCACCTGTAATATTGTCATAAATAAATCGTTGAGCGATCGCTGTTGCAGATGTTCCCAGGGTAAACTGGCTTGTCTTAAGTGAAGGTGTTGATAACCCGCCACCAAAACCAGCAGCCGATATCTGAATCAGTTCATTAGTCGCGTTGAAGTCATAAAGACGATCAACACCTTCGTTGTAACTATTGAAAGCAAAGGTATCAGTACCATTCCCTCCATAAAGCGTATCATTACCGTTGCCACCTGTGAGGATGTCATTGCCATTGCCACCATAAAGGGTGTTATTGCCTAATGCGCCATAGGCAGAGAGAGTATCATTGCCATCACCCCCAGAGAGTAGGTTCTTGCCTGTTGAATAATCAACAATCAAGTTATCGTCACCAGCACCACCGTTGAGGGTGTTATTGCCTGACTCCCTGCGATAAACTCCTTGGCCGTCATCACCGTACACGTCGTACTTGTAGCCGGAGGCGGAGAGAGTATCATTGCCATTGTCTCCAGAGAGCAGATTATCGCCTGATGAATAGTCAATATTCAAGTTATCGTCACCAGCGCCACCGTTAAGGGTGTTATTGCCACTGGTGTTATAAAAAGATCCTCCAAAGCCGTAGCCGTAGCTAGAGGCAGAGAGAAAATCATTGCCATCGCCACCAGAAAGCAGATTAGCGCCTCGTGAATAGTCAACATTCAAATAATCGGCACTAGCACCACCGTTGAGGGTATTATTGCCTGAGCAGTTATCAAACCTGTAGCCCTCGAAGTCAGAGGCAAAGAGAGAATCATTTCCATTGCCTCCAGAGAGCAGATTATTGCCTGTTGAAATGTTAGCACTCAAGTAATCGTCACCAGTGCCACCGTTGAGGGTGTTATTACCATTGGCAAAATTGACGGAAAGATGATCGTTGTCATCGCCACCATCCAGTAAGTTATCGCCTCTTGAAAGTGAAGTAGTCAAGTAATCGTCACCAGCACCACCGTTGAGGGTGTTATTACCAGACGGCACAGGGTTGTAGTAGTCATTAGAGACGGAGAGAGAATCATTGCCATTGCCCCCAGAGAGTAGGTTATCGCCTATTGAAATGTCAGCATTCAAGCTATCGTTACCAGCGCCACCGTTGAGGGTGTTATTACCAGACACCACATTGCCGGAGTCGTCAGTTAAAGCCGAGAGAGAATCATTGCCATCGCCACCAGAGAGGAGGTTATTGCCTGCTGAAGAGTCAACATTCAAGTTATCGTTACCAGCGCCACCGTTGAGGGTATTGTTCCCCGCATCACCGCGCAGCGAGTCGTTACCAAGACCACCGTCGAGGGAATCATTGCCCGTATCACCAATGAGGGTGTCATTCCCCACACCACCAATGAGGGTATCATTCCCCGTACCACCCCGTAGCAAGTCGTTGCCACTCTTGCCGTCGATTTTGTCATTACCGCCCTGACCATTAATGACATCATCTGAGTTGTCTAAACCCGTAATGTTGTTGGAGAGGTCATTCAGGAAAGTCACCGTGTTCTTGATGCCCAGATTAGTATCAGTGGAGTTGGCATCAAAGACATTAAAATTGCCCGTGATGCTAGTTTGCCCATCAAACAGGATATTACCGATCGCTGGTATTGTTGGAGAAGCTTTCAGGTTGTCCAAGTTTTCTAGTTTGAAGTTTTTGAGGATAACTTTGGCATCAGCCACCCCTTCAAAGGTGATTTCCAGATTGCTGCTATTCTGGGTCAGCAGCAGATTTCGGGCATTGAAACCAGCACCAAGGAATTTGATGGTATCCACTTCGGTAATGACTGCTGCTGTCGGGTTTGTCCCTTTACCAACGCCACCGAAATCGGTGATAGTATCAGCACCGTCGCCGAAGTTGTAAACAAATGTATCCTTGCCGCCACCACCAGTCAAGGTGTCGTTACCTTTGTTCCCTGTGATCGTATCGTTACCAGCTTTACCGTTAATTATGTCCGGTAAGTTGCCACCTACTAGAGTGTCATTACCGTTGGTTCCAATGATATTTACCATAACTTTTACCTTCTAAATTGATTTTTTCAGTAACTTTAAGTTTTCAACTTTGAGTTAGTGCTGTTTTAGAGCATCAAAACTCGCCAAGAGCTGACGCTTTCGGCATACTTTATATGTAATCCTTGAGGGATAGTAATTTCTCTCGAAAATCCACTCTGTTGACAGCTTGCAACCAGCTTGCAAGTAGCAGCTATTTAAATATCAGGTTCTTCAGTACCTTTTATGCAAAATTATTAGTTAAATATCAAAACTAGGCTTAAAAATAAAGGTCAGAAACCCAAATCAGTGCCAAACCCCTAAAATTTTAGTAAATAATGTTGATTTTTCTTGCATATTCAGGGTTTCATCGCTTTTGTAATAAGTAATTTAGCATAATAATATGTAATGAAGATCCAAATATCAAAGTCTCACACGCTGTACAAATTCATGACCGTGTGGATTGACTCAAATAGGTCGCTTCAGGTTTTTATATAACCATTCTTGCATAGAATGGCGTAGGTTTAGCCCAACCCAGATATCGCTGAAAAAGCGTCGCTAAATCAAGCTTAAATGCCTGAAACTCACACCTCATACTTTAATTTTTTTTGTCAATGCATAAGTTCTAGTATCTTGAAAATAGGGAACAGTTAACTCTAGATCGGGAAAGGGATTTTCATCCCCTCGTTGTGGGCTATTGCCCGTTAGTGTCTAGCTTAAAAATAGCGAACATCTGAATAACCTGATAATAACTAAGTACTGAATATCTACTTAGATGTCTATACTTAAACAACTATCTTTGCATACTCTTTACATTATATGCCGAGAAATGTACGTGCTAAGTAATTCTCTTAGTGTGTTCTTCACATTTTTAGAGTTTATAGCTAAGAATTTACTGTTTATGGTGTCAGGTAAGTTGCTGCCTACTAGGTTATCATTTCCGTTGGTTTCAATCATATTTACCATAACTTTTATTTCCCTAAATCGATTTTTCAGTAACTTAAGTTCTCAGACTGCTGTTTGTGCTGTCTTCGGGCACAAAAAACCCAATTTTATGTTTTCGGCATCCTTTATACCTCACCCTTAAGGAAGAGTAATATTTATCGGAGATTTACCCTTTGACAGGCAAATTTGTATAATTTTGATACAAAATACATATTTTGCTTTTTGAAGGTTGCGATCGCCTACGCCTGACAATATCTTAAGTAGCTGTCATGAACTGCACACACCAAAAGATATAAAATAGGACTTACGCATTGACAGAGAAGCCAAAATAACAGGTATAGTTTTCAAGGCTTCTAGCTAGATTTTTCAATCATATTTTGGTGATAGCCAGCAACCAAAAGCGATCTCCAAAAGCCTGAAACAACGTATTTGCGTTAATACACGAGATAGTTATTTTGTACAGTGCGTAAGTCCTATAAAAGAGGGAGTGGGGATTACGACTAGTATTTTTTACTCAGCACGGGCTAAACCATAGCTATCCGCTAACAGCATTTTCAAGTCAGGTGGGCGTGAATAATTAAAGGTTTGTAGTAAATTTAAGTAATTTTACATTGCGTAACATAGTTTGATTAATTCTTGCCTACTTATATCATGTCCGCTTGATTGCTTATTAAACCCGAAGAACCCCACCCCCGCCAAAGCTATGCTTTGTCTCCCCTCCCGAAGAGCGGGGAGGGGCTGGGGGTGGGGTGTATTGACTGTGGTTAGCATAACTAATTATGCGGACATGATATTACTTATATCTGTGCAAGAATCGTTATATATAATCAAACTTACGAACGCAGACATGAGCTAACTTAGCCAAGAACACTTGCAAACTATCCGCACCCATGTCGAAAGTTGACGAACAAAGCCCAACATCTACTCTCTGTTAACAGTAATTGTATTGAATAATCGAATGCAAGGAGCTTACAAAAGCACCTTGCAATCTGTGCCGCTTAGTGATATGAGAACGCTAATTACGATTAAACAACCACAAAGTTGTTTTCGGTTAGTGTCACACTACCCACAAGTTGTGCAAATTTTACCTGAGCAAATGCGCCTGCACTGCCATCTTGGTCAAAATACAATGCACCTGTAGTGTTATCATAGATAAATCGTTGAGCGATCGCTGTTGCGGATGTTCCGAGGGTAAACTGACTTGTCTTAAGTGAACCGATTGATAACCCGCCACCAAAACCAGCAGCCGATACCTGAATCACTGCATCAGTGGCATTGAAGTTATAAATAGTGTCAATGCCTTCATTGTAACTATTGAAAGCAAAGGTTGTACTATCCCCTCCATAAAGGATATCATCACCTGCACCGCCAATAATCGTATCTTTGCCATCATCGCCCCCAGAGAGCGTATCGTTGCCATTACTCCCCACAATAAAGTCGTCGTTATATGTACCTGAGATATTTAATCGTTCGATATTCTTATAGCTAACCCCATCCGTGTCTGCCGTAATTGATCCAATGTTAGTAATGGCATTAAAAGTCGAAGTCATCGCCTCTCCATAATATCCATAACCGACAGACAACACATCATCACCCTCACCCCCATCTACCGCATCTTTGCCACTACTGCCCGTGGAGAGCGTATCGTTGCCATTACTCCCCACAATGTTGTCATCGTAGGTTGTACCTGAGATATTTAATCGTTCGATATTTTTGTAGTTAACTAGATTCGTGCCTGCCGTAATTTCTCCAATGGTCAGAAACGTCAAGAGAATCATTGCCATCGCCCCCGGAGAATAGGTTATCCCCTGTTGAGCCGATAGCACTCAAGGTATCGTTACCTGCACCTCCGTTGAGGGTGTTTTTGCCAGACGAGCGAGAGTCGTAGAATTCAAAGTAGTCGTAGGCGGTGTCGGAGGAGCCAGAAATGTCAAGAAAATCATTGCCATCGCCCGTAGCAAGATCCCGTTCGCCCCTGGCGTCCCGTAGGGAAGGGTACGGCGCAGGCTCAGGGTAAGACCTGGGTTGGGTTATGCCTACGCCTGCCAATATCTTGTATTTAAGCCAGAATTGTTATAGATTGCTAGAATTACAAACGCAGAGATGATCCGACTGAGGCAAGAACACTTGCAAACCATCCGCACCCATGCCGAAAGCATTTACCCAGACGAGTGCTGCGGTATAATTTTAGGCTATCTGGCTAATGAGGGCAAAACTGTGGTAGAAGTCATGCCAACAGAAAATGTTTGGAATACAGAAGCGGCTGCTGAGTTTCCAGGCGATCGCACAACAGAAAGTAAAAGACGGCAATATACGATCGCACCCGAAATTATGTTAAAAACACAAAAGGAAGCACGCGATCGCTCACTAAACATTATCGGCATTTTTCACTCCCACCCAGATCATCCTGCTATCCCTTCAGAATGCGATCGCCTATACGCTTGGCAGGAATACTCGTATATAATAGTTTCCGTCCAAAACGGCAAAGCTGGAGAACTCCGAAGCTGGAGCCTTGATGATCATCATCAGTTCCAATCTGAGGTAATTGAAAATATAACTTAACGGGACTTAAACATTTTTTCGGGATAAACAAGCCTCAAACCCATGCAGGGTAAGGGAAATACACCAAATGCTCAAAAACGGCTCAAACCCAGATATATCAATCAACCAAGCAAAACGATGTCAAAGTCTCTCTGTATATAGATTTGAGGCTTTTTTATGGGTGTTTTTTGTCTAAGTTCCACTAACCGTGATGTTATCCGTGGGGAGTGTCAAAGCGACAACATCTACATTCTTTGTGAGAGGAACTATGGTCACAACAACTCGACAGCAGAGGTTTGATGCAATTGTGATTGGCTCTGGAATTGGTGGGTTGACGGTTGCCGCGCTCCTATCTAAGCTTTATCACAAAAGCGTTTTAGTGTTAGAACAGCATTTCACCCCTGGGGGATTCACCCATACCTTTGAGCGCAAGAGAAAATTTCATTGGGATGTGGGGCTGCACTATGTTGGAGATATGGGAGATGGAGGCACTGGCAAAGCTGTGTTTGACTATCTCACCAATGGCAATTTGAATTGGCACAAGATGCCCGATCCGTTTGAAAAATTTGTCTATCCGAACTTCACCTTTGAGGTTTATTCTGACCCCAATCGCTTTCAGTCTGATCTAATCCAGCGCTTTCCTCGCGAGCAGACAGCCATTCGGCGGTACTTTAAGGATGTCCAGAAAGCGGCATTTTGGTTTGGGGCGCATTCAATGTTGGAGCTATTTCCGGTATTGCTGCATCCTCTACTCAGGCGGTTTGTTCGTCATTTCGGGGCCATTGCTAGACAAACAACCCAGCATTATTTGAACAGACATTTTCAAGATGCCCAACTCAAAGCATTACTGGCTTCCCAGTGGGCAGATTATGGCTTACCGCCATCCCAAAGTTGCTTTGGCATTCATGGTGCGATTGTGACACATTATTTTAAGGGCGGCTGGTATCCTGTGGGCGGGGCAAAGGCGATCGCGCAAGCCATTATTCCCGTGATTGAACAGGGGGGTGGTGTCGTCATCACCCAACGCCGAGTCACAGAAATCTTGTTGGAATCCGGGGTGGCAGTGGGAGTGAAAGCCCAAGATACAGCACATGCCAAGGCAGACCTGGAAACGTACTTTGCACCTATTGTAGTGTCTGATGCCGGAGCCTTCAATACTTATGTGAAGCTGATTCCACCCAACTACCCTCTGGCAGAGCGCCAGAAAATTCAAGCGTTTCCAAAAAGTAGCAGTATGATGACGGTATATTTAGGGTTAAAAGAGAGTCCACAGCAACTGGGGTTTCAGGGTGAGAACCATTGGATTTACACGACCTATAACCACGATGCAATTGCCCAAGATCCACCCATCCCTGCCGATAATTTACCTAAATTCTGCTATCTCTCATTTCCATCCCTGAAAGATCCATTAGCTGAGGGGCATACGGCAGAAATCATTGCCCACGTTGACTATGATTTCTTTTCGCAGTGGCGGGAACAATCCTGGCGACGGCGAGGCGCGGATTACACTGAACTGAAAGCCCAAATTACCCAATCCCTGATTCAGTTAGTGGAGCGACACTACCCTGGGTTTCAGGATTTGATTGAGTATGCCGAACTCTCGACTCCACTGACGGTGGAACACTTTGATGCTAGCGATCGCGGTGCTATCTTCGGCATTCCCTGTATTCCTGAACGCCTGGATCAATCCTGGATCGGGGCTAGAACACCAATTAAAAATCTATACCTGACCGGAGCCGATACACTTTCACTCGGCATTATGGGAGCGATGATGGGTGGAGTGAAAACAGCAGGTCTTTTAAATGGAGCATTCGGCTTTTTTAAGATTATGGCAACCATCATGAAAAGGTGAGAGAGAAAGCTTTACTGGTAATAGCAATCAGTAGGTACACAAGCAGCTTTTCCCAAAGTAAGATTGTATTACTAGTAAAAAACAGCTAAAACACTAAATTACTATTTTAATACTAGAATTACTAGATTAAACCTTGAAACTATTGGTACATGGTATGTCGCTCAATCCCAATCTGGACGAAATCCAGTTGACCAAAGACGATTACGAACGCTACTCCCGTCATCTGATTTTGCCGGAAGTAGGACTAGAAGGACAGAAACGCCTGAAAGCAGCCAGTGTACTGTGTATCGGTACAGGTGGACTAGGTTCACCACTACTTTTATATTTGGCGGCGGCGGGTATTGGACGCATCGGGATTGTCGATTTCGATGTTGTCGATACTTCTAATCTACAACGCCAAGTAATCCACGGTACATCGTGGGTGGGTAAACCCAAGATTGAATCGGCAAAAAACCGCATTCATGAGATTAACCCCTATTGTCAGGTTGATTTATACGAAACTCGCCTGAGTTCTGAAAACGCCCTGGAAATCCTCCAACCTTATGATATCGTGGTGGATGGCACCGATAACTTTCCCACCAGATATTTAGTTAACGACGCCTGCGTATTGCTGAACAAGCCCAACGTCTACGGTTCAATTTTACGCTTTGAAGGGCAAGCTACTGTATTTAACTACGAAGGTGGGCCGAATTATCGTGACCTTTTCCCAGAACCACCACCACCAGGAATGGTTCCCTCTTGTGCAGAAGGTGGCGTATTGGGAATTTTGCCAGGAATTATTGGTTTAATCCAGGCGACTGAAACTGTCAAAATCGTTCTGGGACAAGGTAATACTCTGAGTGGACGGTTGCTGCTATACAACGCCTTAGAAATGAAATTCCGGGAGTTAAAGCTGCGTCCTAACCCGATTCGCCCAGTAATTGAAAAGCTGATAGACTATGAAGAGTTCTGCGGGATTCCACAAGCTAAGGCAGAGGAGGCAAAACAGCAGATGGAAAGTCAAGAAATGACTGTCAAGGATTTGAAGGAATTGCTGGATAGCGGTGCGAAGGATTTTGTACTGCTGGATGTCCGCAACCCCAATGAGTACGACATTGCCAAGATTC
Source organism: Nostoc sp. (assembly GCF_036917755.1). Taxonomy (GTDB): domain Bacteria; phylum Cyanobacteriota; class Cyanobacteriia; order Cyanobacteriales; family Nostocaceae; genus Nostoc. Next base: position 28,616 of record NZ_JBALFC010000031.1, on the reverse strand, counting down.
CGGGTTCAGTGTTGGTGCCTTTACCAGATATTGAAAATGGGAATGGCGTTGCTAAGGTGAAGGAAATATTGAACGGTCATCGTTTAATTGCTCATTGTAAGCTGGGCGGGCGATCGGCAAAAGCCCTCGCCATCCTCAAGGAAGCCGGGATTGTCGGCACGAATGTCAAAGGCGGAATTACCGCTTGGAGTCGAGAAATCGATCCGTCGGTTCCAGAGTATTAAAAACCCAAAAAAACGCAGAGGTACGCCTGTTATTCTCTGCGTACCTCTGCGTTTAAAACCTGACTTTCTTAATTAGGAATTACGAATTAGTCTTAGCTACAGGTTTAATTTGACTCAACAAATTGTGCAGTTTCTCGCCTTCAATGACCTCTGTTTCTAACAGTTGAGTAGCGATCGCTTCTAGCAAGTCTCGATTCTGTCTGAGAATCTCTAGGGCTTGTTCGTGGGCTGTTTCCACGATTTCTTTGACTTCGCCATCAATCGCTTTCGCCGTATCTTCACTTACCAATCTGCGAGGATTAGTAGCACCATTACCCAGGAATGCTGCTTGTTGTCCTTGTTGGTAAGCCAATGGCCCTAAGACTTTGCTCATACCATAAGCTGTTACCATCCGTTCTGCCAAGTCAGTTGCTCGTTGCAAATCGTTGGAAGCACCTGTTGTAATGCTGTTAAACACAATCTCTTCGGCGGAACGCCCACCTAACAGAGTTGCAATCTGACCCCGCAATTCTGTTTCATTCAGCAAAAAGCGGTCTTCAGTTGGTAATTGCAGAGTGTAGCCCAAAGCTGCCATTCCACGGGGAATAATCGAAATCTTTTCTACGCGACCGTTTCCGGTTGTGAGCGCCCCGACCATTGCGTGACCAACTTCATGGTATGCAACAATCTTTTTCTCAGTCTCGTTCATCACCCGACTCTTTTTCTCTAAACCAGCGACTACCCGCTCAATTGCTTCGGCAAAGTCTTCTTGAGCAACACTTTGACGAAGATTCCGGGCTGCCAATAATGCCGCTTCATTCACCAAGTTTGCCAAATCTGCGCCAGCAAAACCAGGGGTACGAGTAGCGATCGCTTTTAAATTTACATCATCTCCTAATTTTACCTTTTGAGCGTGAATCTTCAGAATTGCTTCCCGATCAGATAAATCGGGACGGTCTACCAACACTTGGCGGTCAAAGCGGCCTGGACGCAGCAAGGCGGGATCTAGTATTTCTGGGCGGTTGGTAGCTGCTAACACAATTACCGTTGCATCCCCAGCTGCAAACCCATCCATCTCTGTTAATAACTGGTTGAGGGTTTGTTCTCGCTCATCATTACCACCGTAGAAGCCGTTACTGCTACGAGACTTACCGATCGCATCTAATTCATCAATGAATACAATACAGGGAGCTTGTTTTTTAGCTTGCTCAAATAAATCTCGGACTCTGGAAGAACCCACACCGACAAACAATTCTACAAACTCCGAACCAGAGATGCTGAAAAATGGAACTCCGGCTTCTCCGGCTACGGCTTTTGCTAAAAGTGTCTTACCAGTACCAGGAGGGCCTACTAACAACACACCTTTGGGAATCCTGGCGCCAATTCGCGTAAAGCGTCCCGGAGTCTTGAGGAAATCTACAATTTCTACTAACTCAGTTTTCGCTTCTTCTACCCCAGCCACATCTGCAAAGGTGATTTTAGCTGATTCACCTTCAACGTAAACCTTAGCTTTGCTCTTACCAATCGAGAGAACACCTTGGGGACCACCACCACCGCCACCACGGGCGACAAAGAATTGCCAAATGCCAATAAAAATCAGTGGTGGAATCACCCAACTCAAGAGGGTTGTAATCCAAGTATTCTTAGGTGGTGGTGTAGCAGCGAATTCAACTCCCTTTTGTTCTAGCAGTTTGGGTAACTCTAAATCAAAGATTGGTGTAGTTGCAAAGACCTGTCCCGGTTCGGCATTTTCTGTTTTTAGTTGGTAAAGAATCTGGTTTTGACCAACAGAAACGCGGCTGACTTCCCCTTCTTGTACTTGATGAATAAATAGGCTATAGGGGACACCAGCAGGGCCAGAAGCAAATAAACCAGGCAAAAATAAATTTAAGAGCAGAAATAGCCCTGATACTGCCAGCAATATATTAGCAATGATCCGAAACCGAGGTGACTTAGGCTGTTCTTTAATTGCCATAGATGTTACCAATCCTTAGAATGAAAACTGTTGAGAATGTGACTTTCTGGGAAAGTCCGCTATTAAGCATCCAAATAGTTGAAGCAGCAACTTATACTGTTTCCAGCCAATCAAAAATTTGGGCTAACTGATCCAGTGTTACCAGCCCATACTGCCATAGGGTCATGGCTAGGAAGTTGGGGGTCTGCTCACAATGTCGTAAGGCGAGAGAAATTGCTCCGCCAGAAATACCTAACTCTTCCTCTAAAAAATGCACCAATTGATCTGTAGCTTTCATAGCAATGTTAAACAATGTTAATTAACTCTTATTTTTGACTTAGCTCAAGAAACTTGATTAAAGATTTTTTACTTCCCTAAGAGCTTGTGGGGAAGGATTGGGGGTAGAATGCTTTGCTGATGGGCAATTAGACGAACATCATCTAAACTACATCTAAACTACATCCGAGTTGCGATCGGGTATCCACGCACCGCAGGCGATGTCTACGACGGTAACAGACTTGTATTGAGCGGTGTCGAAATAGCTTTGCCGTTGGCGCAGCCTCTCGTAGAGAAGTGCGGGCCTTTTGGTGACGCAAAGTTGTTCAGTTTGTCTTGATCGTCAAGGATACTACCACCTCTGATAATTTCTTCCATTTAGCAATGTTTACAACCTTTTTTCATTTATGTAACTAAACTTAACAATTAAATTAATCTTTGGGAACTAAGGAGCAAATACGGTTTACCGTACTCAAAGAGCTAACACCACTGGAAATTAGAGAACTTTAGTGAAGAGAACGCTGTCAAAAAAGACGCAAACATTGGGAGACTCAAAGAGAAATCCCTGTGTTCTCTTTAAGTCTCCGTGTTATGTTCATTTTTCACCAATGATTTATATGTTTAGATATAGGACTCGTATTTAATTTTTGAAAAAAATCAGTATACCCCAAAAAGGCTTCTTCTCCACTCCCTAGTACAGACGCGATTAATCGCGTCTCTGCCTACTCTCTGTCTACGCAAATAATTATGGCTACGCCACGCTGCGCGAACAGAAATCAAAGCAGACTGCTATAGATGCATCACGATGTAGACATTGCATCAACAAATAGTCAATTTATCTTGCAGTTCTCCAAAATCAAAAATGTTCGGAAGGAAAGTTCATCCTCTTAATATCCAACGCCCAAAATCAACGTATTTCTATTCTCTAGCAATGACAATATCGTTAGACTTAATGACTGCATAAGCTTCTTTCCCCTCAGATAGTTCCAACTCTTCTGCGGAAGCTCTGGTGATAATCGAGGTTAATTCTACTTTATGAATAATCTCCAGAGTTACCTCACTATTAACTGCTCCATAAACAACTCGTTTAACGACACCTTTAAGAATATTCCGAGAGCTAACTTTTAGTGATTTCTTTTGAATACTACTTTCTATCTCCGGCTTTTTAGCATAGCTATCTTCCTGCTTTTGATGCTGAGTTGGTGGTGAGGAGTGCTGATTGAGACTACGCACGAGTTCCCGGAGAATCTCAGTCTTGGTGCGTTGAGACTGTTCGCAGAATTCCTCCAGAATCTTTTGCTCGTCCTCTGAGGTTTGAAATGTGACCCATCCTTGTTCTTTTCTTGGCATAATATTATCAATTTTGGTTATCTTGGTAAAATTCTACCAAGTATCAATTCGATATGTCGTTTTAGTAATAACATTTTTTTGTCACGATTTTCGGCATTTTTATCGCAAATTAATCAACATATATATTTTTTTCTAGATGCGAAATATTTTGTTACTTGAAAATGTCTAAATTATCACTCAAGCATTACCAATTAAGATGGTATAACATTGGTCTATGGTATTTGTTGGGATAGCGATGCATAGGCAGGGGTAATCTGGCAGAAAATTCCGCTAGCGATCGCATGAGTGCCATAGGATTATTTAATGTGAGTTCACAGCAGGGGGATGAAACACCTAAAATCGCGTTCTCAAGACCTGCGGAGTTTATTTGAGAACAATATCACCATTGAATACGTGGCAGAACCTCTCAAAGCTATGCCAGCTGATGCGGAGGTGACAGAAGTGCTGCATTGGATGCAGGCACAAAATTTTGATGTTATCGGCATTGAGACGGGAGATATTATTAGCGGTTATCTAGAACGCTCTAGTTTGATTCAAGCCAAAAAAGGCAAATGTAGCGAATATCAACGAGTGTTTCATCCAAAAGAACTAATAGCCATTTCCACCCCACTGATGAAGTTGCTACCCATTTTGCAAGAAACTCCACGATTGTTTGTCTTAGATTGCAATCAGGTAAGTGGTATTGTTACCTGTGGCGACTTGCAGAAAGCACCCGTGCGAATGCTACTGTTTGGCTTGGTAACGCTGCTAGAAATGAATTTGCTGCGGCTGGTGCGGATTTACTATCCCCAAGATTCTTGGCAAAAAGTCCTCAGAACTGAACGCTTAGAAGTTGCTCAACGACTATGGCGAGAGAGCCAGGAAAGAAACGAAGCTACCGATTTGTTAGATTATCTGCAATTCTGTGATAAGCGAGAGTTAATTTTAAATCAACCAGAACTTCTTCAGCAATTGGGACTAAAGTCTAAGCGGTTTGGTGAACGCTTCCTCAAGTCTGCTGAACAGTTGCGAAACCGATTAGCTCACGCCCAAAATTTAGTTAGTGGCTCCTCTTGGACAGAGTTGATTTCTTTAGCAGAGGCGATGGAAACACTCTTAATTCGCTGTGAGGAAGTTGAGTGAAGTAGTCAGCTTTCGCCTTACTAGGACTAGCCCTTTCAAGGTGACAAATGAACATACGTTGTTTCAGCGCTACCATCTTGAATCCTCCGCTCAGATTTTGGGCTTTTTGAAAGTTAAAATAACCAACCTTCGTTCCAAATTTCACCACCTTAACTCATCCCCCGGCTTGAAGCCGGGGGCAAATCGAAGTCAAAAGTCATTGGTCATTGGTACTAATGACCAATGACTTTTGACTAATGACTAAATCGGCGGGCGGCTATCCCCTGGAGGCGGCAGCCCTCCCAGAATCGGTTAAGAGCCTCCAGGCTCTTAACCAGTCAGGGCAAGGGCTATATCTTTTCTTAGTGCCATTCGGTCATGATGTTTTTTCCTTGCTGCAAATTGTCCGTTTCACAACTTAGGCTAAACCCAATCAGTAACCGTCAACTTCGACGATGGCCTTGGCAAACTCCTGCGGCGCTTCCTGAGGTAGGTTGTGCCCGACGCCGCCGTTGATGACCCGGTGTGCGTATTTGCCTGAGAATTTCTTGGCGTAGGAACTGGCGTCCGGGTGCGGCGCGCCGTTGGCATCACCCTCTAGCGTGATCGTTGGCACGGCGATCGCGGGGGCTACTGCGAGCCGCTTCTCAATCTCGTCATACTTCGACTCGCCTTCGGCCAGACCGAGCCGCCAGCGGTAGTTATGGATCACGATACTGACGTGATCCGGGTTGTTGAAGGCGGTCGCACTGCGATCAAACGTCGCGTCATCGAAGTGCCATTGTGGCGAAGCGAGTCGCCAGATGAGCTTGTTGAAATCGTGCCGATATTTTTCGTAGCCGAGCTTGCCGCGTTCCGTTGCAAAATAGAATTGGTACCACCATTCGAGTTCGGCCTTCGGCGGCAGCGGCGTCTTATTGGCTTCAGGGCTGCCGATCAGATAACCACTTACGGAAACGAGCGCCTTGCAGCGTTCGGGCCAGAGCGCCGCGATGATGTTGGCTGTTCGCGCGCCCCAATCATAACCAGCAAGGATCGGCCTCTCAAGCTTGAGTGCATCCATCAAAGCGATGATATCGACCGCGATCGCTGACTGCTGCCCATTCCGGAACGTCTCGCTTGAAAGAAAGCGCGTCATGCCATAGCCGCGCAGATATGGGACGATCACCCGGTATCCCGCCGACGCTAACAAAGGGGCAACATTGACATAGCTATAAATGTCGTAGGGCCATCCATGCAGGAGGATGACTGGACGACCATTCGCGGGACCCGCTTCAGCGTATCCGACATTCAGGACACCGGCATTAATTTGCTTTAGTGAGTCGAACGACGTGTTTGTCCCCGGCTTAGTCATGACCAGAACGGCTGGTTTTGTTTTGCTCGATTGTGCGATCGCAGAACCGAATATGCCTAGCTGTGTAGTCGCAAGGCTCAGGGCCGCAGTGCCCAAAAAGCGGCGGCGTTGATAGTTGATTTTTTCAGACATTGATCTTTGTCCAATTGGGTTTAACCCAACTTGCTGTAATTGAATCGGCTGTCTGTTTCAAATGTGGGTATTAGTGTTGGTCTAGCCAAGAAAAAGCGGTTAGGTTTTGATGCTGCTAGATTCTGAATACATATCCGACACCACGCACTGTTACCCAGTTTTACCTTAGAAAAGAGGAAGAATGAAAGAGAAAATGTTGATTTAGCGTCTTTTCACCTTTTTCTATAACTTTTAAAACAGGTAAGTTATTTCTGCGCGGCTACTTAGCTTTATTTTCCGTCGATAACAACCGTTCACTTGGTCCGAGGAATGAATCCAGGCACGCCGGTATCGACCACTGCGTTGAAGCGGACTCTGGTCGTGATGTGGTCGCTAATCTCCAGCATAGCGTCTTTGGGCAAGGTCGAGATATCAAAGCTCTCTTGTATATGGCGAGGGGATGTCGAGGTGGTCAGGAGAGCGGTACCGCGTTGTACGGCCCAGGCCAGCGCTACTTGCTCTGGGGTCCGGTGGACGAGCTGCGCAACGGCCACGATTATCGGGTCTTCCGTAACTTTTGGCTCCATCGCATGACCCAGCGCGGCAAATGCGAGTAGGATAATACCCTGTTGCTGGCAAAACTCGAGGAGATCCCACTCGGGGAGATACGGATGGGATTCAACCTGCACCACGGCAGGCTTAATTCGCGCCACGGCAACGATCTCTTTCAGCCGCTCCAAACCGATATCCGATAAACCTATCGATTTACACCGACCGCCATCCACCAGGCGCTCCATCGCGTGCCATGTCTCCATCAACGTGACACCAGGATCGTAGATGACCTGGCCATGATCGTCCCTCGGTTCCTGTTCATCGCCCGGCTGAAAGGCAAACGGGGTGTGGATAAGATAACAATCGACATAGTCGATTTGCAGTCGCCGGAGACTTGCCTCGAACGCAGGCTGGACCCGCTCTGGACGATGGTTGTTGTTCCATAGCTTTGTGGTGACGAAAACGTCCTCCCGCCGGATCCCCCCTGCCTTGAACACCTCCTGCATCGCCTCGCCGACGACGGCTTCGTTGCGGTATCGCTCCGCGCAATCGAGATGCCGAAATCCCGCTTCCAATGCAGCATTGGTCGCTTGCTTGGTCGCGAGAGGATCGGGGATGAGTGTTCCAAACCCGAGCGCCGGCATGGCGCCGGATCCATGTGTGAGAGGTATTGTCGTATAGCGAAGCGTGTCTTGGATAACCATGTTTATACTCCTTGTCTTGATGTGACGAGATACAGGAACTCTTGGAAGGTGTTGCAACGAAGATCCGGACTAGTGACGGAGCAAGACTCAGGCACCCCAGGCCGAGGAGCGAATCACGTTGCAAAAGTTTCCTCGGTGATCAAGGTCATGTTACTAACTCCATAAGGTTCTACCTAGATTGCGTTTACAAACTGATGTTGAATTAACTATGGTTACGTATTGTCTGTCCACATTACTCAGCTGTGATAGTGAGGCGAGTTGTGGGTTCGAGTTCCGTCGCTCGCCCCATCGCTCACTTCACCGAGGAAAAGGCGGTCGGTGCCAGCAACTTGTTGCTGATGTTCTGCACGAGTTGTCCGTCCTTCTCAGTCTCGGTGCTGATCGCGATCCATTCGGGGTCGGTGAGGAATGCACTCCAGCGCTCCTCACGCTCAGCCATGCTGTCCCAGGCAAGCATATAGGTGAGCTGCTGATTGCTCTCGCCGATTAGCGTTGTCCAGAATCCAGCCTGGCGGATGCCATGCTTTTCCCAAATCCGCAACGTGTGGTTCTGAAAGCGCGAAAGCAGTGCTGGTAGTCGTCCGGGCATGGACTGATAAATGCGTAATTCGTAGATCATTCCTTTATCGAGTTGAGTCATGATATGTGCTTCTTTAAAAGCTTTACGATCCAGCAATCGAGTTTGAGAGCGTCATAGCCATTTTTCTGAGCGCAAGGCGGCGTTAGTGACCCGCACTCTGACCACCATCGACATGAAGGATTTCGCCCGTGACAAAGTTCGCTGATTCCAGGTAGAGGATTGCATCGACGATGTCAGAGATTTCGCCCATACGATCGATTGGGTGCATGGCAGCGAGCTGTGCATGGGTCTCGGCAGGGTGCATTGGCGTCTTGATGTTACCCAGCGCGATCGCGTTCACCCGGATACCGCGCTTGGCATACTCGATCGCCAGCGATTTGGTCGCGCTATTCAGTCCGCCCTTTGTCAGCGACGCGAGCACGGATGGTACACCAGCGATCGGGTTATCAACCAGGCTCGTCGAGATTTGCACGATATGACCGCTACTCTGCTTCTCCATTTCTGCGATCGCTAGTTGCGTCATGTGAAAGAAGCCAGTGACGTTAGTGCCCAGATATACCTCGTAGTTAGCCTCGGTGTATTGGGTAAATGGCTTGGCGATGAAGATACCAGCATTGTTGATGAGCGTGTCGATGCGCCCGAACCGGGCCACGCCTTCGGCGATCGCACGCTCGGCGGTTTTTCGATCGGCGATGTCGCCGGGCACCGCCAGGACTTCATCATCGTTCGACGGCTCGATGGAGCGCGAGGTTGCGACCACCCGATAGTTGCGATCGCGGTTTTGAGATCATCCGCATGAGACAGCGTGTTTGCATCAATCAGAATCGGGTCGGATGGATCGGCTCCCGTCAGGCGCAGATGGCCTCGGCTTTTGGGGTGCGAGATCGCCCCAAATAACGTCCAGCCTGCACTAGGCAGCTCAGGCTATGGTCAAAGCCGTTATGCGGTGGTCATGGTTGGTGCTGGTAGCGACTGGCAGCCATGCTTCGATTTCCTGTGCCATTTTCGCGGCGTTGCTCTGGTACATCGCGATCGCCTCCTTCCCTACGTTTTCACCTCCTGGAGCACCCAAGCGTTACCGTCTGGATCGCTGAACGAGGCAAATGAGGCATAGTCGCGACGTTTCGGATCGGGACCAGGTATCCGTCCCTCGGTTCCGGCGTGATGGAAGATCCCTCCGATGTCGTGGAACACCTCACTCACCTCGACACCCCGATCGATGAGTTCGGCGCGGGCTGCCTCGATGTCAAAAACAACGAGGTGCAAACCCTGCACTGATCCCGGCACGGCTGAGGTGATTCCGGTGCCGATGATGATCGAGCATTCTGAGCTGGGAGGGGTTAATTGCACCACCCGGAAGTCCTCACCGGTTATGAAGTCAGCATCCAGGCGCCATCCCAATGACTCATAGAACCGCTTGGTCCGATCGACATCGGAGACAGGCAATGTTAAGACTTCAAGTTTCATATTTTTATCTGTCCACGTTAATGCTACTCATTTTGTTGTTCTCCGTTAGGTTGGCGTTAGGTTAGTGAGCTTGATGCCCATTTGCTTACACTTCACTCTTCAGGGAGCGCAATGCGACCATCGCTCAATTTAGAACACTCAAGTTCTTTGAACAAAAACGCAACTTAATCGTTCTGCTTTGAATTGTGTGATTGAGGATCAAAGCACTTCATTACTTGCAGCGATAATGGCTGCCATCAACTGCTCCATGTCCCAGCGATGCCTGCGGCGGGCTACGCCTACGCAATACCGAATTCCATTAATGAACAAGGCTGGTGCAGTCACTACTCCACTTTGCTGACCACTCTCGATATCTTGATTAATGCGGTCAACATGGACTTGTTTGGAGATATCCTGCAAAAATTTGTAAATGTCGAGACCTAAATGATTGGCATACTCAACGAGATAGCCGTTTCCCAATGCTTCTTGGTGGGTGAGCAGCATCTCGTGCATCTCCCAAAACTGACCTTGCGCTGCTGCTGCTTCTGCTGCTTGGGCTGCCTTTTGTGCTTGAGGATAGATTGAATGTTCGATAAAGTGACGAAATACTACACAAATCGAATTTTTCTCAGTCAGCCCGGAATTGAAATCTTGCTGAATTGCTTGAATCAACTGATGCACTTGCCTGAACTGAGGACATTCGTAATTCCCATATTCCACGAGTATGACCGGGGCATTGAGCATCCCCTGATAGCGATCGCGTTCGGAAGGCGGAACAAAAAGTTGATTAAAATTCCTATCTTGATTCATCGGATACTGTATCAAAAAGGGTTTCTCACAGCATCAAGGGATTCGCATGACTTCTATCTGTGATTCCTCCCGACTCCGTTATTTGTATGTATTTAGCTTATGAAATTAATTCAGCTTTGTCGCCAACTCAAGGTTGAGTGATTGAAGGGATGAAACAACAGTTGCTTACTATCTCAACAACTAACCCTCAACCGAACTTAAGTTCAGTTGGGCTTGTTTCACAACTTGGCGAGTCCTCGCTTCAATGCGGTAATCACCGCTTGAGTGCGATCGCTCACGCCTAATTTGCTCAGAATTCGGTTGATGTGAAATTTGACAGTACTTTCAGTAATATTCAAAGCCGCACCAATATCGTGATTCCTCAATCCAAGCACCATCTGTCGAAGAACCTCTTGTTCTCGATCGCTCAACTCTGGAATTTTCATCCGTTGCACCAGTTTGGCAGCAACTTCGGAAGGGATATATTGTTGTCCGCTGTGAACAATATGAATCGCATTCAGGAGTGCATCTGGTTCAGCGTCCTTCAGCAGATAGCCCTTGGCTCCGGCGCGTAATGCTCGATAAATATCTTCGTCCCCGTCATAAGTGGTCAGTACAATTATGCGGGCATGAGCGAATTCAGCACAGATTGCGACGATCGCATCAACGCCGCTTACCTGGGGCATCCGTAAGTCGATTAAGGTGACATCAGGCTGGAGTTGCCGATATTGAGCGATCGCTTCCTGCCCATTGCCCGCTTGACCCACCACCGTCATATCTGGCTCATTCTCAATCATCGCGGCCAGTCCTTGCCGGACGATTGAGTGATCGTCAACAATCAAAACGCGGATTACTGTAGACTCACTCACGCTGATGCCTCCCGATGTACAGATACGAGCGTTTCTGTTCCCTGCCCTAGTCGGCTCTCAATTGATAGTTGTGCCCCAATTTGTTCCGCTCGTTCGGTAATCCCCAGTAAGCCAAACCCCCGATTTAGGGTTGTATGGTTGGCTTCAAATCCTTGTCCATTATCTCTAATTCGTAAGAAGAATTGCATTGGTTCATAAACTAATTCAATCCGAATTTCGTTTGCATTCGCATACCTAATTGAATTCGTAAATGCTTCCTGTGCAATTCTGAGAAGATTATTCTCTGTTTCAGGGGGTAAGGTATAGGGCGTGCCAATAATATCACAAATCAGGCTGGTTTCGGTTGAAGATTGCATGTTAGCTACAAATCGTTGCAGTGCCGTCCACAGATTGCCATCTTCTAGGGATTGGGGACGCAGTGCTGCAACCGACCGTCGAGCTTCTATTAGCCCGCTACGAGCCAGTTCTCGCACGGTATTAATATGTGTTTGAATTGCTTGGGGCTTGGTTGCCACTAATCGAGAAACGGTTCCCATGTGAACCAGAATCCCCGTAAAGGCTTGCGCGAGAGTGTCATGAATTTCGCGTGCCATACGGTTGCGTTCCTCTAAAATTGAGGCTTCTTCGGCACGTTTGCGTTCACGCAGTGCAGCGCTTCGCTGTTCGCTGATATCTGTAATCAGACCATAGTATCCTTTTACTTGACCATTGTCATCAAAATCAGGGATGAGGGAATTACTGATATATTTCTTGCCAAACACACAGGGAATATCTGCCTCATAGGTTGTGATTTGCCCTGCCAGTGCTTGATTGATGTACGATTGTACAACTTGATAAGCTGCCTCACCCAAAATTTCGCGAATATGCTTGCCCAGAATCTCACCTCGACTACAGTGAAACCAGTCCTCATAGGTGCGGTTGGCAAACCGATAACGCTGGCCGGCATCTACATAGGTGATACAAACAGGTATAGCGTTCGTAATCACTCGTAATTCCTGTTCTCGCTCGCGCAGTTCTGCTTGGCTTTGCTGTAAAGCTACCGTTCTTTGAGCTACCTGTTGTTCTAGGGTGTGGTTGTAATTGGCTAAGAGGTGTTCTGCTTGTTTCCGCTCTGTGATGTCTTGAAAGGTGACGATCGCATAAACCACATTGCCCTGTTCGTCAAAGACTGGAGTTCCCCATGCCTCAACTGGAATGGTTGCGTTATTTTGATGAATTTCTACGTCGTCAACTCTGGTGCGTTCACCGCTCAACGCCCTGATGATTGGCAGTTGCTCAGTTGGATATATCCGATTCGTTCCTGCCACATAAAGTTGATAAACCTCTGCGATTTGCTCCGGTGTCACAGCAGGATCAATCTCTTTGCCCATTAACTGAATTCCCCGTTGATTAGCGTAATAGGGACGACCAGTCGCATCCACTATTCCAATTCCTACCGGAACCGCTTCTAGAAATTGAGCCATCTGACTTTCGCTAGTGCGTAGCTTTGAATAGAGTTTGGCATTTTTGATCGCAATGGCTGCTTGAGTTGATAGTAGATTTAGAAGTTGCGATCGCTCCGGTGTAAATGCTCCAGTTACTAATTGATTTTCCAGGTACAACACGCCAACAAGTTTATTTTGATTCAACAGCGGCAAACAAAGAAGTGATTTCGTTTGGTTCTGCTGAATATATGGCTCATTAATGAAATTTCCTTCACGAGTTGCATCATTTAAGATGACAGATTCATGGGTTCGAATCACATAATGAATGATGGATTCGGGTAAGCGATTTCCTATTGAAATCGATTGCAGTATTTGTGTAGTACAAAGATTTGCACCCTCCGGGTGACGCTCGTTCCTCGCTACCGCTGACGCTAACAGCAGTTTGCTTATGCCGGGCAACCCATCCACCCTTACGGGTTCGCCATCATTGAGTTCACAAGCAGCCTCGATCGCCCATTCTCCTGCGTTTTCCAAAATCAAGCATCCAGTTTGTGCCCCAGCATTCTCAATTAATATCTGCATCAAAGAATTGAGTAACCGATCCAGTTCAATTTCGCGAGAGATGGCTTGGGATGCTCTGATCGCTGTTGCTAAATCAAAAGCAACATCTGAGGTGTTAGAAGTAGTTCCAGCAATGGTGTGAACTGGTGTGGCTCCCACATTCAGCGACTGAGGAAAAAACTGTGGATAGCGAGTCTCTAAATCTTTGGCTTTTGCGGTTGCTCCCCACCGCTCATAGCAGTAATGGGCTTCTTTCATATAGAGTTGAGCAAACCTTTCTCGACCACGAGCCAAGTAATGTTTGGCAGCTAACTCATAGCCTAAGGCTTCTTCTTGAAGGTACTCGTTTTCTTTAGCACCAAGAATTGCTTGTTCGTAAAACTCCTCTGCCTCAAAAAACTGACCCAAAACTCGTGCTTTCTCTGCCTCAACTAACTGAAATTTATGCAAAAAATTCATGGGGGCGTGCTGTGCCCATTTCTGCATTTTCTCCTGGTTGGCATTAACGCGATTCAACCAAGCTGCTTTTTCAGAGTTTGAAGCATCCGCCAGCAAACTCAGAAATATTAGGGAGTCATAGAAATGAAATATAGATACAGAGATTAATGCTGTGGCTGCGCTTAAATACTGTTCTGCCAAAGTAGCCGTTTTTGCAGCTTGCTCATACTCCCCGAACAGATAGCATAAAATCAGCTTATTTAAGTAAAAATAGTGAAGGCTAGTTCCATCCTTGACAGCGATCGCCGATGATAGTGCTTGCTCTTCGTCATAGATACAACCCACTAAGCGACTAGGATTTTCAGATTGACCTCGCAAGTTAAGGATCGTTTGCTGTAACATTGCTAGCCAAGTGGCAGGAGTCTCTCGCCTAATTTGATTGGTGGCTTTCCGATAAATCGCTGTTTGTTGTTCCAGTTCTGTTAGTTCTTGTCCTGCAAAAAAGGGGCAATAACATAGGCTGAATGCACAATAACTCGCAAATTCAAACTCTCCACTTTCTATCCCGGTGTGATAAGCATCCGCTAAACTAGGAAACGTCTCTTTAAGGTGGTCTTTCCAGTGAATAATATGAAAATTCACCATCAGCAATGCTTTGCAGTTACCTCTGTTGTTACTTAATCTTTTCGCTAAATTTAAGGATAATTTGCCAAATCGATAGCCCAGTTCAAGGTCTTGTACAACTCCACATAGCATCATGCCATAGGCAGCATAACCGAGAAGCGACCAGATGGCGTTTCCATGAGCGATCGATAAATTCACCATCTTGCACACAATCAGCACCATCAGAGCGGGTGACACATTAAAAGCCGCACCCACTGTGCTGACTAAAATGTAGATTGCTGCCAGTGGTACAGGTTCAGTCATCTCTGGCAGATCAATCAAATCTTCTATTTCCCGCCCAACGAGTCGTGAAGCGGTTTCCTCTAATCCTGCTTGAACATCTAACTGACTTGGAGCTTCCACTAAACTAATTCCCAAGAGTTGCAGCACTTCCAAGCCAGTTTTAAGGGCTTCTTTAGGGTCGCCCCGCGACAGCCATGCTTGAATCCTGCTATCGTAAGCTTTCACTGTGTCTAGCACTGTCTTCGCACGGTTAAGCACTTCTTCTACAAGCCGCTCCATTTTGTCAAAGTGACCACTGAGGTATGCTGCCTCTGCTGCCTCTGAATGCAACGCCAGGGTTAAATCATACTCGCGCTGCCAACTCTCCACATCAAGGAGTTTAAGCCCGGCATTGAAATACTTGAAAGCTGCTTCATAAGCCGTCGCTGCCAGGGCTTTCTGACCTGCTTGCAAATTCAGTTTGGCAATCTCATTCCGTTCAGATTGCTGACTGATTAACTCGGTTCCATAATTCAGTTGATCAACAATTTCAAACAACCGCTCTGCTAACTGCTCCGGCGAAGTCTTTTCGAGTAAATTGCGACCGATTTGCAGATGTACCCCAAGTTTTTGCGACTCATCGATTAGAGCATAGGCAGCTTGCTGTACGCGATCGTGCAAGAACTTATATTCTTGAACTAACAAGTCTTCGTCTAATTCAGAGAGCGGTTGAATGAATCCAGTTTGTACTGCTGTTAATAAATCCTGAAAAACGGTTTTAGGCGATCGCTTACACACGATCGCCAACGTTTCCAAATCAAATTCACACCCAATGCAGGCGGCTAATTGAAGAAGCTGCTGTGTCACCTCTGGTAGTTTCTTCAATTTGCTCAACAGCAAGTCCACCACATTATCGGTAATATTCTGAGCTTCAATCTGAGCAATGTTCCATTGCCAGCTTCGCTGCTCACCGTTAAAGCTCAACAGTTTCTCAGCGTACAGCGATCGCAAAAATTCTCCCACAAAGAAGGGATTGCCTTCGGTTTTACGCAACACTAACTGGGCTAGGGAACAAACAGCGTCAGCATTCTGGTGCAGCGTCTCGGCAATCAACTGATTCAGTGGCTCCAGCGTTAGGGGGGAAAGAAAAATTTCCTGAAGCACTGCCCCTTGCTTTCGCAAGTTTTCTAGTGTCAACGCTAGTGGATGGGTTGGAGTAACTTCATTGTCTCGATAGGCTCCAATCAAAAATAGAAATTGAGTTTGCTCATCAAGCATCATCAGTTCGATTAACTTCAGAGTGGCAGAGTCAATCCACTGCAAATCATCTAAGAAGACCACAAGGGGGTGTTCTTCAGAACAAAACACCCGAATGAACTGCCCAAAGACTCGATTGAAGCGATTTTGCGCTTCCGTTGCCCCAACTTCCGGTACGGGTGGCTGCTCGCCAATAATTAACTCAATCTCTGGAATGACATCAATTATGAGTTGTCCGTTGTTGCCCAACGCTGTGAGCAAGCGCGATTGCCACTGTTGAAGTTGCTCATCTGGTTCACTCAGCAGTTGTTGCAGCAATTTTTGCAAAGCATCTGCGATCGCACTGTAAGGAATATTGCGCCCAAATTGATCGAATTTACCCCAAATAAAATAGCCGCGCTTTGCGGTGATTGGTTTATAAAGTTCCTGCACTAATGCTGATTTCCCAATTCCCGCATAGCCAGAAACCAGCATCATTTCGACTTTAAAGGTTTGATTGTCTGTTAGTTTCTGTTCTGAAGTTTGTTGTAGAAGGTTTTCTGAAGCAACGCGCTCAAAAGCCGCTAGTAACATTGCAACTTCCTGATCCCGTCCATAAAGTTTTTGGGGAATTTGAAACTGATCCCAAACATCTAATAGACCCAGTTGAATCCTATTAATTTGCCCGATTTTTTTTAATTGGTCAGCACAAATTTCTAAATCTGCTTTGATACCCCAAGCACTCTGATAGCGATCCTCCGCATTCTTTGCCATTAGTTTCAAAACGATATCTGAAACTGCTTTGGGAATAGTTGCCTTCAGTTCATGAGGCGGAACAGGTGATTTGGCAAGATGACAATGGACAAGTTCAAGAATGTCTGTTGTAGCAAACGGTAACTGTCCAGTGAGCAGTTCGTAGAACGTTACGCCAAGGGAGTAAAAATCAGTACGATAATCAAGCAAACGGTTCATGCGTCCGGTTTGCTCTGGAGATAGATATGCAAGAGTGCCTTCTAGAACATGAGGGTTTTTGAAGGTTGGATTGGTGCGGTTAAATCGAGTAGCAATTCCGAAATCAATAAATTTAACGACCCCAGTATCTAGATTGAAGACAATATTGCTAGGGTTGATATCCTTATGAATGACACCAGCAGCATGAATTCTGTCCAGAATACCTGTGAGTTTAATGGCAAGGGATAGAAAAGCTGATAAGGGCATAGGGCAGAAATCTGGACGCTGCTGTATCCATTGTTCCAGAGACTCTCCACCGAAATCTTCTAAAAGAATAATGAGTGTGCGCTGATATTCCTGCTGACTATATGCCTTGATCGCGCCTTCTAAGTTAAGCGATCGCGTAATTTCATATTCCTGCCTGTAGCGGGTAAGTTCCGATGCCGTAGGATAGTCCTGTTTGAGAACTTTGAGAATAACAGGCGTGCGATCTGACAGCTTGATGCCACGATACACCACAGAATTATTGCTGGAATATATCTGAGCATCAACCGCAACGTCAGGTAGCGCAATCATTCTTATCACCTTGTCAAAGCATAAAAAGAACCGCAAACCCAAATAGAATTAATACTTATTATTCAAGTTCTACTTTGAGAAGTCAATCTACCTATTATAGCTGGTAACTCTGAATACTTGTAAATCATGGGAGGATTTAGACTTGCTGAATATTCTAATTTATCCCTGAGTTAAAAACTATGCTGGAAACCGCCGCATCATCTCCTGCACTTCCACTGCATCCCCCAAAGGGGTATACACGAACCCGCCAGACATTGCGATGCCTGTGGCAACTCCTACCCTTCTCCTGACGGAGACGCTACGCGTAGCTTGCTTCCCCGTAGGAGTACGGGAACGACTTCGTCGAACGGGGAACGCAATCCTCTGTTTCCTCGCCCACTCAAACCAAGCACTCACATCCGATGTCATCGTATTTTTCGCCTTAGCCCACTCTTGCACGAATTGATAAACAGCCTAGTCGAATTATCACACCATCCCTCATGAATTGCTTCCTATCCCCATAACTACAGCAACCACCAAACCAGATTCACTACGTAACACCTGTGCCAAACTAAATAAACCCCAGACACTAGCTAAAACGACTAGATTTTTTAACTCTTGGGATAAGACATAGAAAAATTAAGTCGTGCTGTACAACCTCCTATAACTGAATCTTCCTAAATTATGAGGTTTATATTTCAGGAAAAAATATAGCTATTTACGCTGTGCTGTACTAGCTTTTTAACAGGCTGATACTGGCGCGACAGGCGGGAGCATAGTTTACTTCACCAAAGGAGTATACTAACGCACTGCTAGCGATCGCTACTAACTCAATACGCTTGGGTTAAGGGCTACTGGCAACAATTTTGGGTTTTCGAGACGCGATAAATCGCCGTCTCTACAAATATTTTGTTGCTCATTCTGAACTGTATTGGCTACTAACTCACTTATCTAAATCGACAAGATTGATCTATAGTCGGAGTCTCTTCAAATTGCACCATTATTAGAACAGCTGGCGCATCGCCTACTGTTCCAGATAAGTGACCCTTATGACCTTGCGCGTCTGCTTTCGTACCTTGATCTTCTCCAAATGAAATTTCGCCTTCCCCCATCTCGACTCGCTGTCCGTCCATAGTCTCCACAAACCAGCGTCCCGACAAAGGTATGATCCACTGGGGCTTGGGGTTCTCATGCCAGTTACCAACCCATCCTACGGGTAGGACGGTAAAGGTGATGGTAGCACCGGACTGCTTCAAATTAGAAAGCCACTGCGGTGAGGTATCCGGGGCTATGCCTTTTTCGATGAAGTCTTCAATTTGACAACGGGATTGGTGACTTATACCGTCGTTGTCAGTCCAGACGTGCCAGTATTCAATTGTTGGTTTGGGTGATGAGTTATTCTGCATAATAATGGCTCTTTTTTATCTGAAATGTATGGAAGGCGATCGCTATTATTGGATAATTCCTGGTTGTACTGGTCTAAATATTGAAGAGTGAGTGTCTACAAAAATGAAGCTTATGTGTTATTTTTATTAGTTACAAGTTAGTCGTACTAAGAACAAATATAGGGTAGGCAATGCTACCCACCCTACGAAAATTGCTAACTCAGGTGTGATAATCTGATAGATGATCAACCGCAACCGTGTAATTGCGCCCTTCCCATTTACTGCTTTCAATCCAGAAAAAGGTAAAGCTAATTGGCTGTTGTTGGTGATCATAAACAGAAATATCTACAAAATTCACTCCTAACTTGGTGGAAGTAGCAGGCGTATCTTTTACGGTTTGCCAATTATCATTTGACCAGTGCAATTGAAAAGATGCTAAAGCATGAATTCGCAATGTATAACCTTTTTTAACTTTGTCTACTTGACGGTTAAACTTCCAAATTTCTAATGATTTACACTCTTGTCTTTCGCCCAGATAACGATTTGCCACCTCTGGAATCAAATCAAATACCTGACCATCATGATTTGACCGTAACAGTTTGATATATTCCGAGTGCGCCCACATTAGGGGCATTGCAGAACCTGTTGGTTTTCCTAAATACATATGGTTTTCAGGTGTATCTGCTTCATCCCAAACCTGTTCTGGGAGCAAACAAGTGTCTGAAGCAAATCCTTCCATCGCCTTAATATATGTTTTGACATCACCACGGGCAGCTAATTCATAATGTCCTCGTTCTCCTGTTAAGAGAGGCCAAGCACGTCCCTGACCGCAACTTAGATAAGGACTGCCATCTTCTTGTTGTCCGTAGCCGTCGTGGTTGTAACGATGCCAACAAGGCCCAGCAGATGTATCTACTTTTAAAACTGCATCAATTACTTTGACAGAATCAACAATAATCGGATCATCAGGTTTGCGAATTCCATAACGCACTAATTGCAGAAACCCGCCATCAACAATTTCCTTCGCCGGAAATTCTGCGGGTTCACCAGGCGGTTGACTGCTGATAAAAAGAGTTCCTTGGTTAGGATTTTCGTTGGGTTGAGGATTATTAATATCTGTAGGAGTAATCCGAATATAATGCCGTTTGATGCCAGCAACTAAAGTCCCTTCAGTAGTAACTGTCCAAGCTTCGATGTGAGATTCTAAAAAATCAGCGTATTCTTCGATAAACTTTGCTGTTGCTTCATCCCCACGTTCACGAACAAATTGAGCAGCACAGATTAAGGCGGCAATATTAGATGCTAGTGTTGATGGTGAATAACCGCTATTTTCTTCCCAGCGTTCTTGTTGGGTAGCTGGTCCATGACGAATTAAATAACCCGCCGCCCGCAAAATCATCGGATAAATATCAAAGTTTAGGCAAGTTTTCTGTTGGTGCAATCGCCATGCTAACAGAATGGGAAATGCCACCTCATCAAGCTGGATACCTGTCCAGTAAGGTTTACCATCAACCCAGAAATTTTGGGGAAAACCGCCATCTTCCTGCTGACTAGTAGCAAGATAAATCAGCGATCGCACTGCTGTAGCTGTTTGACCCGCAGCCACTAAACCTGATACACTGCTAACCATATCCCGCGTCCAGACAAGGTGATATCCTCCTTGATCTTGGTCATCTTTGGCTTCGCCCCAAGGGATAGCCAGGGATGCAATCAACGCACCGGGATAAATTTTGTCTTCATGTGCTAACAACAAACTAATGCTGTTGTGATACAACTTCCCATGATCATAAGCAACATTTTCTAATGAATGGATGCCCTGACGCGATCGCTTCCACTGTTCGTTATATTGCTGTTTCTGCTTTTCAAATGGAATATTCAGCGACTGAAACAGTGTAGAAATCGCATTGTGCAGATTTGTACCAAATGCCAGTCCTAAAGTAAACTCTTTAGTGCTATCTAGATTTAATTCTCCAGTCAGAGCAATGTTGCCATCCACAGCACTGTCAAACTCCCAATCCATCTGAAAATTATCAGCTAAATCTGTCCAGCCATCACTTTCACCGACGTAACCACAGGAAAGACGGGTAAAGGGAACTGTTGCACCCAGCGCTAGCCATGTTCCTTCTTTCTCGGCTGTGAGAATCCGATGTCCAGCAACTTGTACAGCGTAACCATTATTACCTCTGCCTCCAACTTCCAGATGGGGCGCACATAAAGCGTATAACTGGAGTTGGGAAATAAAATTGCGACCGCCTGTTAACTTTGTATGTTGTAAAATACAGGAGAAATGCGGGTCAGCAATCACTTCCTTGATTACAGCATAACGCCCTTGGGGATCGGAATTAGTGATGCGGTATCCTAAACCATGAGTCCACATCGGTTCAACTTTTGATTCGAGATGGCGTTTCTCTTCGTGAAAAAAGCTTTTTCCATCAGAAATTAGATACTGTAAATCCCGAACTTGGGGTTTATCTACTGTGGGATGGTAGATTTCAGTAACAACACCATTCCAGATAGTAAACCAAATTTTACTGGAGGTAGAGTAAGCTGTTCCGACTCCATCTTTATTGGCATGAGTCCATCGCGGCTCGATACCCGGTGCGCCAAAAGCCTGTTCTTGACCAAGAATTTTTACCATAATTTGTTGTGCTGATTAGCGCTGTAGTTGATATTTATCTGATTAAAAATTTATTGAAAAGGTTGAGAATATCTGCGAGCAGCAGTTAAGGATTTGGCTTCAATAAAAATTTGTTTTATTTCAGGATGTTTTTGGCTAATTTTTACTTCTAAATTTTCTACAGTTAGTGCTATTTCCTCACCTGTAAGATTTTGAGAAAATTGAATTTCTAAGTTGAGTAATACTTCCTGGGGAGCAAGCTGCATTGTTAACACCCGGATAACTTCTTTGACTCCTGGTTCTGTTTTTGACAAAGAACGGATATTAGCTATAGTTTGAGGATCGGCACTTTCACCAAGTAATAATCCTTTACTTTCTGTCGCTAATACCACTGCTACTATAGCTAAAATAATGCCAATAATAATTGAGGCGATGCCATCAAAATAAACATTATTAAATAAATGCCCTAAGAAGATTCCTATTAAGGCAACGAGTAAACCTAAAATTGCCGCAGAATCCTCAAGTAATATTGTAAGTACTGTGGGATCTTTACTGTTTTTGATTGCTTGCCAGAAATTTTGTTTACCCTTGGTCGGCAAAAACTCTTTTAAAGCTACAGTCCAAGAAAAACCTTCCAATAATATTGCCATACCTAACACAATATAATTCCACGTTGGATCTTCTAAAGGGCTGGGATTAATTAAATGAGTGATTCCTTCATAAATTGACATCCCGCCGCCAATGGCAAAGATCAGGATAGCAACGATGAAAGTCCAGAAATAAAGTTCTTGACCGTAACCAAAGGGATGGCTATCATCTGCTGGCTTTTGGCTCCGGCGAATTCCCAGCAAAAGTACTAGTTGATCGCCAGTATCTACAACTGAATGAATCCCTTCAGATATCATGGCGGAACTGCCAGTAATGGAGGCGGCGATAAATTTAGTAATAGCGATCACTAAATTAGCCCCCATCGCCGCAAATATAGTTTTATTAGATGAATCAGATGCCATGAGAGTAATTAATAATTATGCAGAAACTTCTAATTCACCATCTAGATGGGTAACTTCCCATTGGGTTTGTTCGCCATCGCGCCAAAAGCGCAATCCCACCGTAGCATCTCCCACGGACAAATTTGTGAGTTCTAAATCGGGTAAGTAATCTGGGAGTGAGGGCTGTACTTTTAACTGTTGTTTTGAGGCATCAGCTTTGAGTCCTAAAATGGTACGAATCAGTAAGAAAATTGAACCAGCAGCCCAAGCCTGGGGTATATTAGCGTCTGGGTAGGGGACTGGAAAGTTATCATCTTGGCGATCAATTCCCGCAAACAATTCTGGCATTCGTCCAGCTTGAAAATAACTAGCAGCAGCAAAAATACCCTCAGCAATACGGTTAGCTTCTTTGTGATAACCATACTTTTTTAATCCAGCCGCGATGATCGAGTTATCATGAGGCCAAACACTACCGCGTTGATAACTAATCGGGTTATATGCCAGATTTTCAGATGAAAGAGTCCGCACACCCCAACCACACCACATATCTGGTTGAAAAAGTCGGTTAACAAGTTTTTTTGCTCGTTCCGGTGGGACGATACCAGACCAGAGCAAATGACCCGGATTTGAGGTAATTGATTGAATTTGCTGCTTTTTATCGTCTAATCCTAAACAGTAAAAGCCAACTGATTCCATCCAAAAGCGATCGTTAAATCGTTGATAAAGTTCTTGTGCTTTTTGACGCAGCTTTTTCGCCTGTTCTTTTTCGCCCCAGACTTCATAAATTAAAGCTGCCCTCAGCCACGCATCATAAACGTAGCCTTGAACTTCACACAAAGCGATTGGCGGCTCAACTAACTCACCGTTTGGGTAAACTATTGCGTCACCCGAATCTTTCCAACCTTGATTGCGTAATCCTTTTGACGAATGAGTTAAATACTCAACAAAGCCATCCCCGTCAAAATCGCCGTATTTGTCAATCCAATTTAGCGCCTTTTCCAGTGGTTCTCGACACTCATCAAGCATACTGAGGTCGGCGTTCCAGTTATAGGCTTCAGATAAAGTAACAATCCAAAGGATGGTAGTATCTACTGTTCCGTAATAGGGATGATATGGAAGTAGGTTGAGTGTAGTTAACTCATCGCGCCGCATTTCGTGCAGCATTTTGCCCGGTTGGGCATCGTGCCAATCATCCAACTCAGTTGCCTGGAGTTGAGCCAGTTTCAGCAACGTGCCACGGGCAAATTCATGATAAACTGCGATCGCTTGCAAGCTAGCAATTATTGAGTCGCGTCCAAAAACGGCAACAAACCAAGGAATACCAGCAGCAGGCATCCAAAATTGATGCCCATTATCATACACCTCAATCCGTAGCGCTCCCATATCCGCGATCGCTTGCTGATAGTATTCGGCAATTTCAGCATTAGACGATCGCAACTTTGTGGCATTAATCAGAAACTCATCTCTAACTTTTCCGGCTTTTGTATTGTGAGGTACAGCACAGGTATCTTGAGGTTTGAAGACTTTTCCATCAGCTAAGGCTGTAAAGTTGATACAAGTGTGCCATGTCTTGCCAGGAGCGATCGCTACATCAAACATTAAACGACCATTGGCATAGCGTGGCTCAGAAGTACCACAAACTGGTTCAATCACAATACCTCGGAAGAAAGAACCGTTATGATATTCAGTCGTGAGTACACTATTTTGCCATGTGGTTTCTGTTTCACCCCGCGTCAAGAGTTGCTGTGATTTGACATCAAAAATGTCCGCAAAATCCGAGCGCACAGCTAGCATTAATTGGAACTTAACAGCTTCACTGTGATAGTTAGTTATATCAATATCTTCATGCATACCTTCCACAATGTCGCGCCGAACAGTTACAAGCAAACTACCAGCAGGTAAAGTGCCGTTGATAGTAGTAAGTTGCGGGTTGGTGAATTGGTAAAGCGCATTATGATGGGTGATATTGCTAGAGGCTAGCAGCGAAAGGGGGTAGCGATTCAGAGAAATTTCGTAGTAAGAAATTAGGCGTGTGTCCCAAACAAAAAAACCTTGAGCTAAATTTTCGTCGATGGAACCATCACTAGCTGTTACTAGAAAAGAGGAACCATCGTTGATGGTTATCAAACCAGGATTGACAGTAACTTTTGTAGGCATTCTCAATTAACCATTCTCTGTAAAACCTGGGTACAAGGTCATACCACCGTCTACAAACAGTGTTATACCATTAACATAATCAGAGTCATCAGAAGCCAACCAAACTGCTGCTTTGGCGATATCTTCTACATCTCCCACACGTTTGGCTGGAATCAGTTTTAGTAACTTCTCCTCTGCTTCTGGAGTATCCCAAGCTGATTTATTAATTGGAGTTTTGATTGCACCAGGGGCAATACTATTGACGCGAATTTTGTGGGGTGCAAGTTCTTGAGCAATACTTTGCATCATCATATTTATACCGCCCTTACTGGAAGCATAATTGACATGCCCCGCCCAAGGAATTATCTGATGCACTGAACTTATACAAATAATCTTACCTGCGGCAGATGAAATCTGGGGCTGTACGCCTCGGCGCAAGAATTCTTTTGCCGCTTCCCTAGCACATAAGAATTGTCCTGTCAGGTTCACCCCGATGACTCTATTCCATTGCTCAAGGGTCATATCGACAAACGGTGAATCTTTTTGAAGACCCGCGTTGTTTATCAAAATATCAATAGTGCCGAATTGCTGGAGCGTTTGGCTGAACATCGCCTTTATTTCGTCTTCTTTGCTGACATCAGCTTGAATAGCAAAAGCTTCACCATTAGCCGCTTTGATCTCATCAACAAGTTTTTGGGCTGACTCAGCTTCCGAATGATAGTTGACAGCTACTGCTGCACCTGATAAAGCTAAATAGCGAGCGATCGCTTCACCAATGCCAGAACTAGCACCCGTCACAAGTGCTTTTTGACCTTTAAGTAGGTCAGGAGAATAGCTCATAATGTTTTCGATACTTTTAAAACTTGGATTTGTTGCAAATAGCTGAAGACTTGCATGATATTTTTGCTTTCTGGGCGTAGTATTTTGGCGATTTAGATCGTAAAATCTGTAAATTATAGATTGAAGGAAGCAAAACTTTTTATTATTTTAAGAAATCTCTAGTATTTTTCTAATCTATCCAGAGAAAGATAAACAGTATATTGTTTTACTGACCAATATTTCAATTAGTTGTCATTCCTGTGACAACAGGATGTCTTTATTTGTAAGATTTGTTAAATTGAAAATTTCCTGGTTAGAATAATCTCAAGAAATATTCATGGTTGTGGCTAATTTAATGAGTTGTGACATTTGGGTAAAATAATTACTAAAAAAGTTTTCTAGTTAAGAATTTACCTTAAAATTTAAGTGCGTCACAATTTTTGAATATTGTTTAATTGGTTTAGCTGCGGCGTTAGCACAGTATTCTTGAAAATATGAATGGTGCGTTAGGATGGCAATTCCATGCAACGCATCTACATACTTAGACCCATGAAGGAGAAAGTGATGCCTGCTCTGTCTTTGAATAATCAAAATTTACCATACCCTGACCCTCTACACCCGATCATCGTCCACTTCGTAATTGCGATGGTGCTTTTTTCTTTTGTATGCGATGTGGTGGGCTATTTCACCCGTAACGTGCGTTTGTTTGAGGTGAGTTTCTGGAATATGTTTGTTGCCTCAGTAACCATCTTTTTAGCGGTAATTTTTGGTCAGTTTGAAGCAGGTCTGGCGAACATCTACCCAGCAGTCCAACCAACACTGAATTTTCATACGGTGATGGGTTGGTCGCTGGCGGCTATTGTCGTCGCCATTACAGCTTGGCGTTTCGTGATTCGCGATCGCACCCCACGGAAAGTACCGCCTGCTTACCTCGGTGCTGCAACATTTTTAGTCTGCCTGGTGTGCTTGCAAGTCTATCTAGGCAGTAAGCTAGTTTGGGTGTATGGGTTACATATAGAGCCAGTTGTGCAAGCGATGAAGCAGGGAGTTTCGCCATGAACTGGCAACTCATTGAACAGTTGAGATTGAGGCTGAATGCTAACGGATTGCCTTATGAAATTCCGATACATCCGCAACTGGTGCATTTAACATTGGGTTTGTTGATTATTGCGATCGTTTTTGATATTGCAGGAACGCTTTTTGCTTTAGAAAAACCAATCTTCAAATTTTTAGGTCTGCCTGCCCTGCGTTCTGGTTTCTTTGATGTCGGCTGGTATAACCTCATAGGAGCAGCTTTTATCAGCTTTTTCACCGTTGCAGCTGGTTTTTTCGAGCTACTGCTAGCAAATCCACCAGTTGATCAAAAGAGCGTTTGGGGGTTAACTACTGGTTGGACGATGCTTTTGCATGGTTTGGGTGGCGTTTTGCTGTTGGGAGCGATCGCAGCCATGACAGTATGGAGAGGTTTGCAACGCTATCGCTGGCGCAAGGATGCTTCCAGGCAGGTGCAGTGGAGTTACTTGTTAGCAGGCATGGCGATAATGGCAATATTATTCGTTCACGGAACTTTGGGAGCGCAATTGGGAGAGAACTTTGGAATTCACGTTACTGCTGCGAAGTTACTCCAAGAAGGTAAAAACCCAAATTTGATACTCAAATAATCAAGCATCGCGCCCCCTCATGGCTAAAGGCGGGCAAGATGCCCACCCCACAAGATTGAATAATTTATTTGTTGCAAATCCCTTAATTGTAAGTATAGAGGGCGTCGAATATGCCTAGTCAAAGCTATGTACAAGTACAAAGAATTCGAGCTATTGGATTAACGGTGACAAACTGCGTAGGCGTAGCCCGTCGTAGACATCGCTCTTTAAATTTCTATAAAGAAGCGCTTGGTTTTGAACTAGTTTCAGACATCACTGTTGAAGGACAGAATTACAGCGACCTGGAAGATGTGAGTGGAGCAAAAATTCGCATTGTTACCTTACGATTAGGTGATGAACTTATTGAGTTAATGGAGTATCTCAATATTCAAGGTAAACCCATTCCCAGCGATTCACAAAGTAATGACCTGTGGTTTCAACATTTTGCAATTGTGGTGAGTGATATGGATCGCGCCTATGCTCACTTGCGTTCATTTCCCATTGAACCAATTTCAGTTTCCCCCCAGACAATGCCACCTAGTAATGAAGCTTCTGCTGGTGTCCGTGCCTACAAGTTTAAAGACCCTGACGGTCATGATTTAGAGTTAATTTGGTTTCCGCCTGATAAAGGAAAAGATAAATGGCATCAAAAGAGCGACCGCTTATTTTTGGGAATTGATCATAGTGCGATCGCAGTTTCTAACACCGAGCAAAGTCTACACTTTTACTGCGACCTCCTGGGAATGCAAATTGATAGCCGCAGTGTTAACTGGCAGTCAACCCAAACTCGCTTGGATAATTTACCAGGAGCCAAAGTAAGAATTACAGGACTACGACCTGTTGAAGATAGTGTGGGAATTGAACTGTTAGATTACATTTTGCCTGGAAAAGGCCGTCCTATACCGAGTGACTGGAAAAGTTCCGATATTGCGAAGGTGCAAATTGAACTTGTTGTCAATGACATTGAGCAAGCAGTAGATATATTGCGGCAGAATGGGGTTCAGTTTGTGTCATCGGGGATTGTGCAGTTTACTGATAGCTCATTTCCTTACAGGCAAGGTTGTTTAGTTAAAGATCCTGATGGACACGCAATATTGCTAATTGCGGAATCTTGATATGGGAAGCGGATTTACAGCAGTTTTGATGTATTTGAACCACATCTGTTGTAGGGGCACAGCAATGCTCATTGGTGTCAACTTAAGCCCAAACTCATTTAAAATCTCGTTTCCAGCCTCTGGCTGGAAATGCTGTTCCTGGCGGCTCTGCCGCAAGTCAGAGAGGCGGACGGTTTGCTGGTAAGGAATTGGATTGAGCAACACAAGGATGAAATAATCAGCCATAATACTAAGTTCGGCATGGAGAACAAGAAAGACCCCCAGAAACCCTGCCAGCTATGCCAATAAAGGCAAGGACACAGATAAAATTCTGTTGCTGATAAATGAAGAATTCCTTAGTGGGGAGGGCTTTAAGGTAGGGAGAAATTAAAGCCAATTAGCGGGTTGGATGGTCTGTGTTAGCGGCAATTTGTGTGATGTCGTCAAACCCCATAATCCCGACATCTCACTGCTTACGCTCACATACAGCAGATTGCAGGTAAAATGAGGTACAGTCATAGTAGTGCATGAACGGGTAAAATGAAACCTTACTCCATCGAAAAAGCGAGAAAAAATAATAAAGACTTACTCTGAAGG
>NZ_JBALFC010000030.1:0-10592 GCF_036917755.1 Nostoc sp. | reverse complement strand
ATAAAAGTATAATTTTTTTCGATGCATCTTAAATTTTGTTTCTTCCATCCATAACGGAAGCGATAGCGTCCGTTAACAGCTTCTGTCACTCTCCGAAAACATTTGCCATTTCTGAATTTTAGAGCTTTTATCTACCAAGGGTTCACACGATTTTTTTCTAATAACAAATACAACATCCATTTTTTTCTAATAGGATAGCTTGTATTGATTGCCTGATGAGGCTTCTAGCTATTACCCTCCCGGAGAGTGACAAAAGAGGGATAAACCCAGTAAGATTAAGGGTTTCAAGTGAAGAAGTATATAAAAATAAACCTGATGCAGGTCTTCTGGGAGCTGACTTTTCATGGGATGTGGAAAGGGAAAAGCAATTCCTGCACCAATATAATTAGGTTTTTCTAGTAGGTAATCAGTCGTATCCAGCATAATAGTTAATTTCCCATCGGAAGATGTTACCCTATTTTCAGTCAAGCTATATTGTCAAGTTTTCGTCACACGAATTCACCTTGTAACGATAGCTTGATAATATATCTTTCTAGTTTTTTAATAGCTGTGACGGAAATTAACTTATGCACTTGTAAAAAAGGATTCAGCAGTCTAGATTGGGAATTTTCTTCTATACCTAAATAGGCATGCCCTGTACCTCAACTGCACCGTTAAGCATAATGTTGGCAGCATTAAGAAAAATGGTGGGAGCATTCATAGTAATTGCACCACCTGCATCAATAGCAATTGCACCACCTGCATCAATAGCAATTGCACCACCTGCATTAATAGCAATTCCACCACCTGCGACATTACTAATTCCACCACCTGCCATATTAGTAATTTCTCCAGCTGCGCTATTAGTAATTGCATCAGATTCCAAATCTATAGAAAGAGGAGCAGTATTATTAATCATTCTATTAGCTTTGACGTTTATGCTGCCATCAATGTCATTCAAAGTGACGGTTTGCCCCTGAGCAGTCTGTATTTCGATAAATTTTTGTGTATCATTAAAGCTGAGGCGATGGCCAGAACCAGTTGCAGTTTGGACATAATATCCTCGATTTTTAGTACCTTTATCATCATTAACAACTTTATCATTAACAACTTTATCATCATCAACAAATCTAACTATGTGACCAGCACGGGTTTTTATCGTACGTAGTCTCACTTGACCATTTTGAATTGTGTCATCCACCTTTTCAACTGTTTTATCCTTACCATTCCAAACTCCACCAATAATATAGGGTCGATGAATATCTCCATGCTCAAAGGCAACCAGAACTTCGTCGTCGATTTCAGGCAAGCAATAAAATCCTCTTTCTTTGCCTGCTCCTAGACCTACCACCCTAGCCCAATGGCTTTCATCATTAATATTTAAAGTAGGGAATTTTACTTTAACGCGCCCCCAACCTTTTGGATCATTATTATTAGTTACCAAACCGACTAAATGCGTTTGACCAGGCTGAAGATGAGTTTTGGGCGGTAGTGTAGAAAGTAAGCTACCTTCTCTCAACCCTCGAACTGTAAAATCAGTTTTGTAAACCCTGCGAATGTAGCGGTGACAGGTTCCTGTGATGTAGTAATCACCACTATAGCGGGTTCCCATATTAGCAAGTGCAACGACTCGTCCAGGTCGAATTTCTGGATTTCCCTCAGCTTTGGCATCCGCCGTCACAAATTCTCCGCTCAGCTCGTTGCAGAGGGCTTGAGCCATCTGCTTTGCTTCTTCGGGGCTGTTGACGGGTTGGTCTACTACAATCATCTTGGTCGATTGCTCCATTCTAAACTTTTGACTGATGCTGCTCCCGTCTCCATTTCCCGTCACCGTGACTAACTGTTCCTTTGAGGCAGTTTCTGAGATTAAACTTTTCTGACTATAATCCCAGCTATTAACCTCGACCGAACTGACTTGTTCAGTAGTGGTAACTCTGACATCAAAGCTCGTAATCTGCTTAAGCCACTCCAGCTTGAGAAAAACTGCACTTTCGGGCTTGCGAAAGTAAAGCTTATTGTCCTGCACATAGAGTTCAAACCCTATTTTTGCGGCGCGCTCCCGCAGAAACTCCATATTGGTTTGATTTTCTTGGAAAACATATTCATGGGGGTTACCACTCGCATCCAATTGACCGATTTTAATGCCCGCTTTTTTAGCAATATCTTGCACTATATCAGTATCCGTACAATTTAAATAAGATCGGCTGTAGCGACCCCGATGCAGTCGATGGGAAACGTCATAGCCGCGCACAATAATATGGGCTTCAGATGTATGGGAAAATTTGACTTCAATACCCGTAATTTCGCCTTCAATTAATCGCTTCTCTATTTCAGGCACGTGAAAGTCAATATCTTCTGTCGTATTAGCCTCAAATCCAATCTGAATCTCTATTTCAGCCATCTGAAAGTTAATATCTTCTGTCGTACTAGCTTCAAATCCAATCGAAATTTTATCGCCAATATTAAAGTAATTTTCGTTTCTCCAAGGCTCGCTGTTCTCGCTTGCGGCGACATAGACATTATGGATTTTAATAATAAACATACTTGGCATATGTAAGCTTTCATCCACAACAATTTCCAGAATATCCTGCATTAATTCTTCTGATGCCTTTGCTCCATTCAGTTTGACTATAGGCTTGGATAAATACAGGGTTTGACTATTTTTCTTTTCGGTAGACATTGGAAGATACTCTCAGTGTTGTTAGGCAAAAATTTAGAGGTTGTTCCCTTGACAGGTGGGATAGGTTCTTGGATTGAGATAACCTTTAGCAGTTTTTAGAATTTGTCAACTCTGTTATCAATGGCTCTTTTTGTAGGTGGCAGCTGTCCTTCCGGTATATTTCTTGTCGGTATAACAGGATCGACTTCTTGGAGTCCAATATTAACGATCGCTTTAACCGGGGTGCCATCAGGCAGAAATAGGGTGAGTCGATAGTTTAAACTCGTCATAACGCAGTGAAAATAGTCACAACCCCAGCTCAACGTATAGACTGGCGGGCGAGTAAGAGTATTGCTACAAGCCGTCGCACCCTTTTTAATATTGTCAATATATTCCTCAAGAACAGATGTCTTTTTTTCATAAGTATCAAACAACAAATTCTGTAATGTAAACGAATAGGGTTCTACGCCAGAAAAATTAACCTTTGGCAATAAAGTGGTTCCTCGATTGCCTATGTCATAATTCCAAATTATTCGCCGAGTAAAATCAAGTTCTGACGGATTAAACATGAACTCAATAGGTTCGGCTTGTCCGATGGAGTTACTATGAACCAGCAGCGTTGCTTTTTCCAGCAGCGTTGCTTTTTTAAGTGTCATTGCGTTTTCCTCAAGACTTTAAATACATTAAAATTACCAGGGTAAACAGCCTACAAACCGTCCCCGTCGCTCGCGCTCGTGAACTAGACGCTGGTGCAGAAGTTGCTCGATTTCCTGAGCCAGCTGTTCAATTACATCTGGTGCGTGTTCAGATTTTGAGGACGATTGGACTGGAATCGTTTGCCGCGAAAAGATCCGGTTGCTTTGATGGAAGCCGTTACGTTCCATCTCAAGATTTAGGCGCAGACTGATGCGATCGCAAAGTATCTGCGTAAGCAACTCTAAATCTTCTGCTGCTTGCCGAACAGGATTGACGGCTGGAGTTAAGACTTCCTCAAGTATGGGGTTTTGGGGCGCAAAAGTACCCGGTGGAAGCTCACCTTCCTGCTGAGTCAAGTCTTGAGTTAGCAACAGGGCTTTAGCACGTTGGTTATAGCGATCGTTGTCATAAGCCAGTAAGTCTCGAATACTAGACTGTTGTGGCGATTGATCGGTTGATATCTTGGCAGCATTACTTCGATTAAGCTGCCAAGATAGTTCATAAACTGTCTTTAAATCTGCTTCGTTGTCTAGATTATCGTCAGAAGCGCTGTTAGAGCGCTCTGACGATTTGGACTCAATAGGGGGGTTAAACTCACTCATGATTAAACGTTCCAACTGACGTTCATTCCAGGCGCTTTCACCAAAATATCTCTTCGCATCCCTAGAGACTTCATCGCCACCAGCAGACTGCTTCCCAATTTTCAAACCCTCAAAGGCTAAAGTTAAGCTAATCGGCATTGAAGTTGCATAATCAGGGCGGGCAAGATGCCCACCCCACAAAATATTGAGAAAATTTTAATATGCAAATTAGATGAGTTTTAGCTTGATTCTTCAAGTCCAACTGTAGTGCCATCAGCCTGTAAACTAGGGGGTTTCCAGGCGCTTTCACCAAAATATCCCGCATTCCTAGAGACTTTATTGCCACCAGCAGACTGCTTCCCAATTTTCAAACCCTCAAAGGCTAAAGTTAATTCTTCAACTGCAACCGTATTGCCATCAGCCTCTAAACTAGGGAGTTTCCACCCCACTGGAATGGCACCAATTAGGCACCAGCTCTTCATGATATCCCCAGCTTGGTTATAGGTCACAATATTAACGTTGCGTCGTTGCGTTTTTTGCTCAAATAATTCGCTTAACCACTGTGAAAAGGTATTGTCGTCAGTTGTGCCCCGCTTTAGTGTGATATCTGAAAAACGAGTGTGTCCTAAACTAATTCTTTGCTGATCGTTTACACCACCCTCTTGATATACCTCTTTTTCTACGTCAATACTGATACCCGAACATTCCGAGAATGAAGCAACTGTGTTTTCTTCAATTTCTATATAGAATCGGTTGGTTGTGACGTAGTTCTCAAAGTTATAATTGGATTTCTGACTACTTGAATTACTAGGTTTTTGACTACTTGAATTACTAGGTTTTTGTCCACCTGGATTACTGGGTTTTGCTGCAGCCATTTTATTGTCTTCCTGTACTAGAGTTACCGATTCTTTCTTTTTGAATTTTGATATCTGCGTAGAATCGGTCGTAAACGCGATCGCATAATTGATGCATTAGCATCGGATTGTTGAGATATTGTTGAGCTGACTGTGCCAGACAGTTATACTCAAAATCTGTGTCGGTTAAGTTTATATGACTAGAATTTTGGGACATGGACATCACCGAATCATTGATAAGCGTTAACTTCCCAAGGACAGGCTTAGACGACCGCTACACTATGATGTGTGTAAGTTGGTGGATAAGCCCATATTAAGGTGGGTAATGAAGCATGAAAAGAGACAAACGTCGGGTTTCAAATCCCAAAAGGCAGTTCCTTAAAATTACTTCCAACTTTGAATCAGCATCTGGGCATCCTTAAAAAAGTGACTCGTCTCTGAAATTTGTTCAGCCATAGCGATCGCATTGCGAAATTTACCATTTCTAGCCAACTCTTTGGCAAAAGAAAGTCGACAAAGATCCAACTCCCGCAGTTTTTTGTGATACTGCTCCAAGCTAGGCGGCTCTTCTGAAACCATTACGTTATAAGTAGAACCATTGCTCCGGGTTGAAGATGGCTGTTTTAAAGTCTTCACCACAGCTAGCTGCCTGCCTAGATGAAAACGAGATTGTAGTTGCTTTAGGTCAATCTTTCTCCAGATTGAATCAAAAAATTGCCCTGTGATACTTATAAAGCGCGAGATAAACGAGCCTGATGTCCGAAACATATCTCGAAAAATACTTGGATGGAATAGTTGAATATGCGCCCAATTTTTTGGCACAATCGTCAGTGTTGATGACTGCGGAGATTGTGGCATCCCCAATTGATAAACCGTTTGATCCAGCTCAGTAGAAAATGGCAGCATTGCTTGATAAACCGTTCGATCCGCTGGATTATGAATGACTGAGTCCGAGTATTGGACAATAGTCCGATCTGTTAGGTTTTGAATGACCGAATCTGAGTATTGGACAATGGTGTTGTCATAGTTTTGAACTACAGCAATCCCAGCAGCATTAAGATTTTTAGAATCATCCTGTAAGGAAAATTGAGCAATGGGATTTGACGTAAGTCCTACTGCCTCAACGGTTCGGGCAGGTTGGGATGAAGAGTCGATCCGTTCTATCACTCCAGGTTTTTGCGGCGAGAGAGATACATGATTGACCAATACTACCGAAAAAGGAGAGTCTTGGGGGCTTGGGTTCGGTAGTCTTTGCAAAACGGTCTTGTCATTTCCTACTTCTGTTTCTGGAAGAGGATTTGCGACTTGCACGATAGTCACATCTTCAGAGATTTGTGCTGAGAATGGTTCTGCGTTGATGTCGGTGTTTATTGCGATCTGAGAAGGTCTGACCGATGGAGTTTTGACTGAGCGAGTCCTAGTCCATTCAGGCTGGGGCGATATGCGATCGCTCACTTTTACCTGTTCGACTGCCTCCCGTAACTTTTGCTCTGAAGGGTCAAGATCGTTGGATGGATTTTGCCTAGAGGGCTGTCTCATAATCATTGAGTGTATAGGGTTAAGACATGAATAAACATTTATTTTTTAGACGACAAGTCTAGAAAATATTAGTTGGTTTCGCACCTTTCTGAGTATTTATCCAATTAGCACAATGTTGAAAAAAGATAATCTCAAATTGGGGCAGAGGGAGAAACGCAGAAAACAGCCATACTTTTAAGCAACTACTTAGATATAGACTATATAACTCTATATAAGGGAAGTTTAAAGCAGAAGAGATCAGACAGAAGTCTGATTTTCATTTCCTCACATAAAGAAGGAAAATGATATTGCAGTACGAATAGCACGAAGAAAAGCCGAAACACTTGTGGATTAAGCAGTTTGCAAAAGATTTCGTAATTCGTGCCGAGGTTTCGTCATAGAGGCTAAGTTTCTCGTGAAACCAGATATTAAGTCAAGATAAGTAGCTGTGAGGAACACACAGAGCTGGGGGATGCTACTCTAGGAAGAAATGCGAAAAGCTGAAACTTCAGTAAGTAAACTTATGCATAAAGTCAGATGCACGCTAAAGAAGAGTGCGTTAGGTACAGCACTTCTAACTTAGTAGTTACGGTGCGAATTTTCGCGCAATTCAACTGCAAGTAATTAGATGGAGCCTGCTAGATGAACTCAACTCATTTTTCAGAGCCTTGGACAGGTCGCCGTATAGGCGATGGTCAGCGTTATCGTCTAGACAAGCGTCTAGGGACGGGCGGCATGGCAGATGTATTCTTGGCAACGGATACCTTGATAGGTAAGCAAGTAGCGCTAAAGCTACTCAAGGATACATTTGTAGGGTCGGCAGATTTGAGAAAGCGCTTTGAACGTGAAGTAACTGTCTCTGCTGCCCTCAAAAGTGAGCATATTGTTGAGGTCAGTGATTATGGGGTGACTGATGAAGGGCAACCCTTTTACGTCATGGAGTATCTAGGTGGGCAGACACTTAGACAATTATTGCAGCAACAAAAACGGCTAACTGTAGAGCGGACGGTTACCATTATTAGCCAGGTATGTGACGGACTTAAACTTGCTCATGAAGGAGTCACCCTCTGGCGAGATCGAGGAAGATGCAGTGAGCATGTACAGGTAATCCATCGTGACTTAAAGCCAGACAATATTTTTCTAATGCCTACATCGTTAGGCGAACTAGTGAAGATTTTGGACTTTGGCATTGCCAAAATCCGTAATGGCTATTCTGAACATACAAAATCAACAAGTATGTTCATTGGTACAACCCATTACGCTGCCCCTGAGCAATTTGCAACTAAAACAACAGGTGTGGATAGGCGGGCAGATATTTACAGTTTGGGAATGCTACTGTACGAAATGCTCAGTGGAACTGATCCGTTTGGGCTTGGTCGCAATTCCCAAGAAATCAGCCCGGTGTCGTGGTTTGTAGCTCACACCTCTGAGCAACCTATACCGCTCAGGTCACAACTAGATTGTGAGTATATTCAGCCAGAAATAGAAGCGGCTGTTATGCAGTGTTTACAAAAGACCCCAGACGATCGCTTTGCCACAGTAGACGAATTGAAACGAGTGCTGCAAGTGGCTTTTGCTAATGAAAGCGAGTTAACGAAATCTACTATCCATTTTGGGCAAGAAATTCCTGTAGAGACTGATGAGCCAAACCCTCCAAATAAAAGTATTTTCTCTTTGGATCAAACAGTTGCAGAATCAATAGAAAAAGTTAGAACATATGATTTGTTCCCAAATACCTTAATAGAGGAGACAAAAGAACAAGGAGAGGAAAAAGGGCAGGATCAGAAAAAATTACAGCCACTTTTAGGTAAAGCAACACTTGTGATTGCTGCTCTTGCCGCAAGTGTAATTTTGCCTATTTCTACTTTTCCTAAATTGCAAGCCGACCCGCATCAGGCTGTTTTAGAGAGCGCCAAGCAGCTAAAAGCTGGAAAAAAATTTGATGAGTGCGTCAAGAAAGCACAAGCAGTGCCACAGAAATCAAGTATTTATGTTGCTGCTCAAAATATAATAAACGAGTGTCAGCTTGCACAAGCTAAAGATTTGGCGCAAAACAACAATATTAAGGATGCGATCGCAAAACTCACTATCATCGCATCAAATAGTATTTTTTACCAAGAAGCTCAACAGTTAATTAGCCAATGGTCTGAAAAGCTTTTTACACAAGCTCAAGAACTATACCTCAAATCTTACAACTCCCAAGGCTTTGAAAATGCAATTAATATCATCAAAGCTATTCCGAAAACTAGCTCTGTTGCCAAAAATGCTAACGAAACCATCCAGAAATGGCAAACTGAATGGAAAAACAATGAAAATTATCTACAATTAGCTCAGAATGCACTCAATGAAAGCAAGTGGGCAGAAGCAATAAATCAAGCTAATCATGTAAGGCTACTTAGGCAATCGGTAAAGCAAGATACCTACTATTGGCAAACTAAGATGAAGCCAATTATTGAAAAAGCAGAGGAACAGATAACAGGTAGTAAAAATACTCCCAAACCAACAATTCTTCCACAACCAGATCGGTCTGAGTCGATACCAAGACCAGTTAAGTCTGAATCAACACCAAGAGTAGTTAAATATGGATCGCCATCAAAACCAGTTCGGACTAAATCTTTACCAAGAGTAGTGAGGTCTGAATCAGCGCCAAAATCAGTTCGGATTAAATCACCACAAAAAACTCAACCTCAGCCACCACCAAGACTAGTTCAGTCTAAACCCCCGCGAAAAACCCAGTCTGAGTCTGCACCATATAGAGGTTGGAGCAAAAAGAGATTGTAAAAGAGTTAGTTGTCTGTCATTAGTAATTTTTCTCCTTCTGCTCCCCTGCCCTTGTGAATTACTTCACTGACTGCCAAACTTTGATAGTATTGTCTCCGCTAACACTGGCAAAGGTTTTTCCATTTGGGCTGAAGGCAACAGACAAAATTCGCTGGGAGTTTTCTGCAAAATCACGAATTTTTTGTCTAGTTTTCACATTCCATATCTTTACAGTTTTGTCCCAACTACCACTCACGAGGATCTGACCATTAGGGCTGAAAGCAATGGAAGTAATTTCATCTGAATGACCTGCCAGAGAGGCTTGCAAATCACCCGTTTCCACAACCGATAGTTTAATTGTCTTATCTCCACCGCCGCTGGCGATAATTTTGCCATCTGGGCTAAAAGCAATAGAATTAACAGGATGTGTATGCTTGGCAACCGTGCGGAGAAATTTGCCAGTTTTTAGATTCCACAACTCAACAGTCCTACCTAAACCACCACTAGCAAGGGTTCGATTATCTGGGCTAAAGGCTAATGAAGTAACCCATTGTTTCTCTGCTATGTTACGACGTAAATCACCCGTCCTGACATTCCACAATTCAATAGTTTTGTCACCACTACCACTAGCAAGAGTCTGACTATCAGGGCTGAAGACGACACTTGTAACAATATTGGAATGCTTAGGAAAGGTCTTGATCAGATTTCCATTCCTCCAATCCCATAGCCTAACAGCACCATCTAAACCACCACTAGCAAGGAATTGACCATCTGGGCTAAAGGCAAGGGCATTAACTTGATCTGGTTGTTTTTGATCATCAAGGGTGCGTTCTAGTTTCTGCCGTGCTAAATTCCAGATTTTGATCGTTTTGTCTGCACTACCACTGGCCAGGTATTGACCGTCTGGACTGAAGCCGACGGAACGAACTGGAAGTGTATGTCCTCCTTCGCCACGACCAATGGTCAATACGTCAACAGTTCCTGGTTGCCAAGAAGGATTTAAGACAGCAAGGCCATTTTGCTTACTTTGGGGCTGTTCAAGTGGTTTAGATAATAATTGGTTTACCTTTGTTTGAGGGACAGGTAAGGTTTTAGCCGATACCTGGTATCCAAAGAAAGAAGTTGGACAATGAAATAAAGGTGGGATTGAAAGAATTAATGAGATAGTAATCCAATTAACGTAAATACTTTTTTGAGGAAACATAAGACATCATCTTTAAAGTAACCTTAAGTATAATATATCCCTCTTTCAAGAAACACTTGACGTAAAGCTTATGTAGAAAGGGTTTGATCAAATGAAGCTTCCTCCTTATCTTGAGATTTGGGGACAAGTTGAAGACCAAAAGCTTGGGCTTTCTTCTGGAGATTTTTGAGGATCAGATCCTGGTATTTTTGCTCATAGTAGTCCATACCAGGATCAGAATATCGTCCAGCAGTTGTCCAAATTTGGTAAGCTGTTCCACATTTAACTTGCTATAACAGCATTACCTTTGTTTTTGACTTTGCGATGCCATTTAATAATTAATTCGCCTTGATTTAGCAAGC
>NZ_JBALFC010000029.1:0-3678 GCF_036917755.1 Nostoc sp. | reverse complement strand
ATAATACTTGCTTCTCTGTATTCATTTATTGGTGATATCTCCTGTATCCCTAGTGGTTCGCCCTTTTGGGAAAACTTTTTGGTTTACTGGTAATACCTGTCGAAGGGTTATAAATTTTAACTCCTCACTCCTGACTCTTTACTTAATTTGTTTATTGGCTAAATCGATAACGACTTCCCATTACATAATCCTGATTAATTTCAAAAGATATCCATCGGCGTTGCAGAGTTTCAGCAACAAACCCAGTTGTATTAGAACCTGCAAATGGATCTAATACCATATCACCTTCATCAGTTAAGAATTTGATGAAGAATTCGGCGAACCCTTGAGGAAAACGGGCTGGATGGGGCTTAATTTCTGCTGTTTTACAGCGTCGTAAATAAGCGCTATTCGATTCAGTATTAGCAATTTCTAGCAAATTCGGCGGAATTGCACCCTGGTTATCCTTTTGGAATTTATCAGAAATATCATGTCCACTAGGACGTAATTTTGCTTTATAACCATTTTTGAGTAATTGTTTCATACTTTGGCTATAGGGCTTTAAAACTTTTCTGTTATCTGCTTTAGGATTCGGTGTTTTAGACAACCACCAAACTGTATTTACTGAATCTTTCACACGAATCCGCCTGATTGTCACCCACTCAGCAGGGGTTGGCAGTCGAGCCGGATTATAGTGGTAAAATTCTTGAGCAAGAAAGAAACCGACTTCTTTGCATAATCTAACCAAAAGTTCGTATTGGTAGATACTCCGCACGGGATTACCAGGTAAGTAAGCGCCACCTAAATCTAGTACGAATGAGCCATTATCTGCCAGTACTCTTTTAAATTCATAGGCAAAAGGTAGAAACCACTCAATATATTTTTCAGCAGTTTCATTACCGTATTCTTTTTTTCGTGTCAGTGCAAATGGAGGTGATGTGATAATTAAATTAATACTATTATCATCAATAAATTTAATAAGTTTAAGGCTATCACCTAAATATGCTGCTCCGTTCTGCTGGGTATAATAGGGATTAAAATTTATTTCTTTTGGTGGCGTTATTGGTTCTTCTTGCAAGAGTTATATAATTATCTCGTTTTTTATAGTTATAACTTGTTTTAGTATTGTCCAAATATTTAATTTTAAAAGTTATTTTTTAACGCACAGAGAAGTCGGAGCGGTGGCTTCTGCTAGTTTTCTGGTGGGAAGGTCTTGGATTTGGAAGTTGATGTTGAAGGTGGGTCAAATAAGGTAGACCAGAGGTTGAGTGGGTTATCTTGATATCTGTTAACTGTACAAATCTTTCTGCATCATCAATATCCGCCTCAATTATTGATGATTTTGTCATCACTCAAACAACAACAGAAACAAAGCGACCTTGCACCAATGTAGTACGCTTTGATGCAAAACAATTGCGTAGGCGTAGCCCACACTTCGACCCTTCTCTACGAGACGCTGCGCGTAGCTTGCTTCCCGAAGGGTACGGCGCAGGCTCAGGGCAGGCAAGCTCAGTGATCACCGCAGGCATTGGCTGACAACAAGCCACTGGTTAGCTATAAAATAAAGAGAAATCAATCAAAGGGGGTCTTTATGGCAACCCAACTCGGTGAAGCTAAATCTTCAACAGAACTGGTAATATCTTGGGAAGCATTGCCCGCAGATTTTCACCTAGAGGATGAACCAGTGGAAAATACAGGTCAGCCACTATTGGCTGGTGCTTTGCGCGAAAGCCTTGAGATAAGTGGTTTCATCCAACCGCAGATGTTGATAGCCTCGAATTTTGGACTTTGTGCGACGATAAACGGGCAATTTGTTGCTAAAGCACCCGACTGGGTTTATGTGCGATCGGTAAATCAGATTTTAGCAGAACGCAAAAGCTATACACCCAATTTAGAGGGTGATATTCCGGCAATTGTGATGGAATTTCTATCTGACACTGAGGGTGGAGAATACTCTTTTAAGCGCACCTATCCACCAGGAAAATGGTTTTTTTACGAGCAGATTCTTCAAGTCCCAATTTACCTGATTTTTGACCCAAATGGCGGTTTGTTAGAATTTTACCAACTCGAAAACAGCCGCTACGAGTTAAAGCAACCTGATGAAAATGGTCGTCATTGGATTGATTCAATCGGTTTATTTCTGGGAACTTGGCAAGGAACAAAAGAAGCCAGAACTGGTTACTGGTTGCGCTGGTGGGATGAAGCAGGTAATTTGTTGCTTTGGGCAGTGGAACAAATTGAACAGGAACGTCAGCAAAAAGAACGGCTAATTGCCTATTTACAATCTCAAGGTATTGATCCAAATAATTTGCCATAGCATATATAGACAAAATTTTCAAGTATTTGAGTTACTCAGTTTAAGCAAAGAATTGCTGCGGTGTCTATGAAGGAGTGGCGCGTTATGCAGAAATTCCAGCATGGGTGAAAAAGCTAGTCGAAGAGAAAAAAGCAAGAGAGGAAAAAAATAGCGTTTTTGAAGAATCAAAAAACAGAATTATTCGTCACTTAAACTATTAATTCCCGACCGATTTCTACTGGAGGATGATTTATGTCATCACAACTGCTGCGATTTATGTCTTTGGGTATTCTCGGTTTATCTTTGTGTCTGGGCAATTCGGCAGCAATGGCGCAATCTGATTCTACTGGCGATGGTGTAGTAGTACCAACAGTCCCATCAGGTGGTACATCAGCACCAGTCCCAATAGACACATCGACAGGCGTACCACCTTCACCCTCAGCTGACGGTACAACTCGGTTTAGCTGTCAGACTTACAATGGTCAGTACACCGTTATGTATCAGCCACAAAGTCAATCAGGACAATTCTTTCCTTGGGCGGCACCTGCGGCTTTGGGCGGTGGTTGGGATGCACAAAGGCGTTGTACAGCAATTGCCAGTCGTTTAGAACTTTATCGTCCAGATGGCTTACAAGAACTCCAGACAGCTGTAGAAAATAACGAAAATATTGTCTGCGTCACAACTCAAGCTAACCCAACCTGTAGAATTGTGCTAACAGTACCGCGCGGGAAAGACCCCTATGTTATCCGCAATAGCATTTTCCAAAACTTGACTACTGCTGACAGTGGACAACAGACTATAGCCGTTAACACTTATGGCGATCGCAGTAGTGGAGGAAACGAATTATATAATTTAGGACGCACACTTCTAGGCAGTGGTAATAATCGGGTTAGTTCATCTAGAGATGGGATTAATCTCAAACCTTTCCTCGATCGCCAAGATGGCGGTACTGGAAACAATTTGCGGAATGGAGTAGCAATTGGTCGCCAGTCTCAGCCTAACGGCGCTCGTCTAAATCCTGGTAACTTCCGTTAATTGATTAAAACAGTTCAGTTAAGAAGAATTATAGGGTGGGCAAACAGCCATTGGTGTCAACTTAACGTGAAAGTTAGTCTAGAACCAGGTTTTAGAGATTGTCTCGTGTCTCGTTCCCAGTCAGAGACTGGGAACGAGACACGAGAGGCTCCGCCTCAAGACTTGCGGCAGAGCCGCAATTGAAGAGCATTTCCAGCCAGAGCCTGGAAACGAGGTTTTAAAAGGGTTTTGGCTTAAGTTGACACCAATGGCAAACAGCCTACCCTAATTTTCATTAGACCTCTTGCAAAAGTCCCAAATGCATGGGACAAGTTAGGTTAGAGTTGGGTAGCATTGATGACCTACGAACAAGTAAAGAGCTTAAAGCC
>NZ_JBALFC010000028.1:0-91503 GCF_036917755.1 Nostoc sp. | reverse complement strand
TCTGGTTGCCAGAGCCAATTTTCTCTAAGCTTTCTGCCGCTTGCCTTCGGGTAAAATCATCCAGTTGTGGTTTGTCGATTAACTCCACCAAAGCATCAATTGCCTTCTGGTTGCCAGAGCCAATTTTCTCTAAGCTTTCTGCCGCTTGCCTTCGGGTAAAATCATCCAGTTGTGGTTTGTCGATTAACTCCACCAAAGCAGCGATCGCTAACGCTGCAAAATATTCCTCAAATGTGGGATGGTAGAAAGCGTAAACTTTCTCTTTCGTTGCTGATTCCGCAGCCAGTCCAACTTCATTTAGCCATCCCAACTTTAACGCTAACGAAAATAAAGAATTTTGCTGTTTTGGATCGCCTAATTCCTCACGCACCAACTTATGTCCTAGCCGAAACCGTGACGTTTCTTGATCAATTGCCCGTTTTGCTAAACGTCCCAACGCAGCGTTTAATTCCTCTTGCTGCTGTTCGGTGGTAGGGAAGCGGTTTTCTTTCCACTTGTAAACCTCTTCCACAAACTGCTGATAAAGTCCGGCTTTAGTTTCCGG
The DNA here is from genome assembly GCF_036917755.1 of Nostoc sp. Classification (GTDB taxonomy): domain Bacteria; phylum Cyanobacteriota; class Cyanobacteriia; order Cyanobacteriales; family Nostocaceae; genus Nostoc. The sequence continues at coordinate 90,959 of NZ_JBALFC010000028.1, read as the reverse complement.
TAAACCTTGATCGGAACCTTGCCAAGTGCTACACAACAGCGCTAACCGCAAAGGATTTTTAACTAAATCTTGGATGCGCTTACTTTCAGCTTTATCTAATTCCTGCCATAATTTTTCCCCTTTGTTACTCCCCCTCTCCTTAATAAGGAGAGGGGGCTGGGGGGTGAGGTTCCGAGGTTGAAACCAACGCTCAATAAACTCTTGCACTTGTTGCGGATATTCAAAATTGAGTAACCGATACGTCTCAAAATTTTCTAAAGCGCCCGCGTTTGCTTCCCAAACATTCACCCGACAAGTCAGCACAACCCGCGCATTTTTCACCCATCCCGTCAACTGCTGGGAAATCTCAGTTAATGGTTGGAGTGAAGACATTTCATCTGCTGCATCCAACAACAACCACACACGATTATTCTTGAATAAATCTGCAAAAGCGTTTTTATCTTCTTTTGTTACATCTTCTACCACTTCTAAAGCATTCTTCAGCCAATCTTGCAACAGATAATTTTCTACGCTCTTTCCTTGCAAGTCTGCCAAAGAAATCCAAATTGGTAAACCCAGATTGTTGTTTAATATCCAAAAAGCTATAGTTTGCAGCTGAGTAGTTTTTCCCGCACCCGGTTCCCCAATTAAAGCGATGCGGTGTCCTTGAGTTTTACCAACACCATCACGGATAATTTGCTCTAAAAAAGCCTGATGTTCAAATCGCTGCTTCTCTTCATAACTCGGTTCGTAAAGTTGCGAACCTTGTTCTGCGGAAATATCCTCGCTGCACTTCTTCGGTTTAGTACGCTCCACCAATGCTAAAGGGACATGAATTGCCTCTAGCTCAAATTTCATCTCATCATCAGCAAACAGCAACTCATTTGTGGTGAGACGCTTGTGCTTTTCCAGCATAGCGCGGCAGATTTCTTGCCAATCCAAGCTATTATCTGTTGTTTGTGTCTGGAATGTTTCTTTTAAATTCGTCTTTTGGTGTTCCTTCCACTTTTGCTTAACCACCTCCAGATTCTCTTTTATCGTCGCTGTCTGATGTTTTAGCGTCAGGATAAATTTCCAATAACCTTGACTCTTTGTAGATTTTTGGTCTTCTCGCACTCCCAACTCTTTCAACCAGTCAAGTGCAGTTTGAAGCTCGTCTAATTCTCTTTTGTCCTGAGAAAGGTTAAATTCTGCTTTTTGCGGGGGAAGTTTTAAAGTTTTGCCAGCATCTTTAATCTGTTTGAGTAAATATTCTTTTTTTGTACCAACTTCAGTTGTTTTGCTTCTGTTTCCTCTTGTCTGTTCGCTTTTATATCCGGTAATTCGCAATTTATCAGCATCCCAGACAGCGCAAAGTGGAAGTTTGGATTCACAATCTTGCTCTTCCGACAGTTGCAGCAATGCTTCTACCAGACTGAGTACATTCTCTAAAGCTGATTCATCTCCACGAATATTTCTTGACATCAGTCAAATAATTTTTAATTACCCAAACAAACAAGCTTACCCAAGCTGCAAAACCTGACGATACAAGCATTATAGACGCTGCGTGGGGGATTTGTCTGGGGAAATACCCAAAAAAATAATTGACCTTGTAAACCCAAAAACAAGGTGAATTCAGATGTCAGCTAAAAAACGTGGTCAAAATGCAAGACAAAGAGCGATGTCTACGACGGGCTACGCCTACGCATTCTTGCTAATTCTGCAAACAATATTAATTGGCGTAAATGCCGAAAACCGCCTTCAGCAAGGAGACTCTCCAATCGAGGTTTTAATATGGATGATTAACCAGTGTATCCCAGTCCTGAAACAAGCCAGCAATTTCCAAGAAAAACAGAAAAAGAGCCTGTTACCAAAACATCGCCGTTCCGAGGATCAATAATATCACAAAGACCCAAGAAATCGCCGTTTTTACAATAATCAGTCCCTTGTAGAGACGGCGATTTATCGCGTCTCTCTTTAACCGTCAAAATGAGTCTGACAAGCTACTAAGTATATTTCAAAATTCAAATATGAGTTTTATATGTTAGTTCAGAACACAAGTCCATTCATTCACAATACAAGTCCATTCGTTCACAAAACAAGCCTATTCGTTCACAACACAAGCCCATTCATTCACAAAACAAGCCTATTCGTTCACAAAACAAGCCTATTCGTTCACAAAACAAGCCTATTCGTTCACAACACAAGCTCATTCGTTCACAACACAAGCCTATTCGTTCACAACACAAGTCCATTCTCAACCATTTATTTGTTCTCTAGTGTCGTGTAATTACTGAGCTAGCAATCAAATGTTATTATAAAAAAATACCTTATTTCGTAAGTTTTACTGAGCCACTAGATTGTCCCATTGAGGCACTCTAGAAAGATAAAGTTTAGTAAAAAGTATCCATTGATGCCACGCCAAAAAAAAAGCTCTCCCGTGCTAGAAAAAACCGAACAGAAAGTAATCGGCTTTAAATCGATTAATTCCAACCTCGATTTTGGTGATTCCATCAGCTTAAACCATTTAACCCAGTTAACTGGGCAACTCCGCAACCATATTGACCAGTATAATATGATGCTAACTGCCCTTGACTCGGCAAAGGAAGAAATAGAAACCCTTGAAAAGGCCATTCGGGAAACTTCAGAACGCTTGGTTAGTGGTGTGGCGTTCAAGTATGGCAAAGACAGTCGGGAATACGAAATGACAGGCGGAGTACGCAAGAGCGATCGCATTCGTAAAGCTACCATTACGCGGTTAAAATCCACCGCAGACTTAAAAGCGGCTTTTACACAGACGGCTTAACCAGCAACAAGTAGGCATTATTCACCGTGAATGATGCCCATGTTTTGCGTAGGCGTAGCCCAACCCAGGCAGGCATCGCTGCTCGTCTTCTTGTCGCCTAACAATAAGTCGCACACTATAATGGATAGGCTGATCGAATGCTTTACTTGAAAGCTTACGTGTATGTCTTATCCAAAACTAAATGACGAAGGAATTATCCGGCGTGGTAAATAATTATACGACAAACATATCCGTCCCAAAGTTGAGACAGCAGAGAATATTGGCAAATTGATTTCCATCAATGTTGAAACAGGTGAATATGAAATTGGCGATGATTTGTTGGTAACAAGCCGTTGTTTGCAAGCCAAACAGCCTGATGCTGCAATTTGGGCAGAAAGAATTGGTTATGATGCCGTGTATGCTGTTGGTGGTTCATTAGTCAGGACGTTAAAGTGATACACGGGACGGTGGTTGGGCTTCAAGCACGAATGAGTGTTTTGGTTCCTTTGGAAGACAAGTCAGATGTAGAAATTGAGTTTGTTATTGATACAGGGTTTGAAGGTTTTCTTACCTTACCACCTGATCTGGTCGCAAAACTTAGCTTGCCGTATATAGCTAAAATTCAAGCAAATCTTGCCGACAACTCCAGGACTGCAACAAATGCTCATGCAATAAAGATTATGTGGAAGGGTGCGGAGCGAGAAGTTATTGTGTTGGCGATGGGTCGCCGTCCTCTCCTGAAAACTGCACTACTTGCAGATTCTCATCTCAGCATTGATTTTTATGAAGGTGGTACTGTCTTGGTTGATGAAATTTTGTAACAATAGCGATCGCAAATACTTTTAACTATACCCACCAGTGAACGCCCCCACCAATATCTCTGCACAAACTCAGAATCGCAAAGCCGATCACATTCGGATCTGCTTGGAGGAAGATGTTCAGTCTAATCAAATCACCAATGGACTGGAACGTTATCGTTTCACTCATTGTTGTTTACCCGAACTAAATCACAACGATATTGATATCAGCACAACTTTCCTGGGGAAACACCTTAGCGCACCCTTGTTAATTTCTTCCATGACTGGGGGAACAGAACAAGCCGGAATCATTAACCAACGTTTGGCCCAAGTCGCGCAACATTACAAAATTGCAATGGGTGTTGGTTCCCAACGAGTAGCGGTAGAAAAACCCCAAGTGGCTGATACTTTTGCCGTCCGCAAGTATGCGCCCGATGTTCTGCTATTTGCGAACTTGGGGGCTGTGCAACTTAACTATAAGTACGGCTTAGATGAATGTTTGCGGGTAGTTGATATCTTAGAAGCTGATGCTCTGATTTTACACATTAATCCTCTACAAGAGTGCATTCAATCTAAAGGTGATACTAATTTTCGGGGTTTGCTTGACAAGATATCTAAAATATGCTCTAAGCTTCCAGTGCCAGTGATTGCGAAGGAAGTTGGTAACGGCATTTCAGCAGCGATCGCCAACAAACTGATTGCCGCCGGGGTAGCAGCAATTGATGTCGCTGGTGCGGGGGGAACTTCTTGGGCAAAAGTAGAAAGTGAACGGGCAGAAAATCCCTTACAACGTCGCTTAGGGAAGACTTTTGCCGATTGGGGTTTACCGACGGCAGAGTGCATTACAACTATTAGAGCGATCGCACCAGATGTACCTTTAATTGCTTCGGGAGGTTTGCGTCATGGATTGGATGTTACAGCTGCGATCGCTTTGGGAGCAGATATAGCTGGTTTAGCAATGCCTTTCCTGCAAGCAGCAGCAACATCAGAGACAGCAGTTTCCGAACTGGCTGAAGTATTAATCGCTGAAATCACCACAGTTTTATTTTGCACTGGCAACGCCACCTTGTATCAGTTGAAGCACTCTAGCAGTTTACAACGCATAGAATAGGTAAATAGGGCATGGGGGATGGGGCATGGGGCATGGGGCATTAGTCTTTTGTTCTTTGTCATTAGCCCATAGTCCAATCTATGTGGTTATAACCAGTGACCAATCCCCAATGATGCCAGTCGCCTAAAATTGGGAAACCCCCAAGACTAGACTGCTCGACATTCCTATGTCACTACCTCTGATGTTCCTTAGCCTTTGGTGTCAATGACTAGCTAACGCTAACACCACAGCCCTACCTCCGCGATGCCCAATTCCCAATGCCCAATAACTAATAACTAATGCGTAATTTTATCAAACAAACTTTTGCTAGTTTAGTTGGCACCTTACTAGGACTAATTATTTTCGGTGGTCTGGGAACCACTGGACTGTTTTTGCTGATATTGGCTGCTACCTCTTCTAAAGATATTGGGCCAAATGTGAAAGATAAGTCAGTGCTGGTTTTTGACTTGTCAATGAAAATTACTGATAGCGAACCTAGTTCCGGCGAAGTCTTTCAAAGCACAATATCAGGTGTGGATGACGAGAGAATAGCACTCCGCAAAGTTGTGGAAACTTTGGAAAAGGCGCGACGCGATCCGCGAATTGTCGGGATTTATCTGGATGCAAGTAGCACAAGCCAAGTTAGTAGCGTTGGCTATGCCTCTCTGAAAGAAATTCGGAAAGCGCTAGAGGAGTTTCGCGCTGCTGGGAAAAAGATTGTGGCCTATGGCAGTGATTGGAGTAAAAAGGAATATTACCTTTGTTCAGTGGCAGATTCCATTATAGTTAATCCTCTGGGAATGATGGAAGTCAATGGTTTGAGTTCACAACCGATGTTCTACGCGGGTGCATTACAGAAATATGGGATTGGTGTTCAAGTCGTGCGAGTGGGGAAATTCAAAGGAGCAGTTGAACCGTTTATCCTCACAAAGTTGAGTCCAGAAAACCGCGAACAAACTCAGAAATTGTTGGATGATGTTTGGGGAGAATGGCGCACTACTGTGGGCGCAAGTCGGAAAATTGAACCACAACAGTTGCAGGCGATCGCAGATAATCAGGCGCTACTGGAAGCCACACAAGCCAAAACCAACGGTTTAGTTGATCGAATAGCATACCCCGATGAAGTGGTAACTGACCTGAAAAAGTTAACAGATAGCGATAAAGATGACAAAACATTCCGACAAATTAGCCTGAATAGTTACGCCCAAGTTTCCGGCAAATCTTTGGGTGTAGAACGTAACTCAAAAAATCAAATTGCCGTTGTTTATGCTGAGGGCGAGATTGTCGATGGTAAAGGAGAAGATGGGCAAGTAGGAGGCGATCGCTTTGCCAAAATCTTCAACAAACTGCGACAAGATAAGGATGTGAAGGCTGTTGTATTACGAATTAATAGTCCTGGTGGTAGTGCTACCGCAGCCGAAGTCATGCAGCGAGAAGTGAAATTAACTCGTGAGGCGAAACCAGTTGTAGTGTCAATGGGTGATGTCGCCGCCTCTGGTGGTTATTGGATTGCTAGCGACTCTAATCGCATTTTTGCCGAACCAAATACCATTACAGGCTCTATAGGGGTGTTTGGGATGCTATTTAATGGGCAAAAGCTGGCCAATGATAATGGCATTACTTGGGATTCGGTGAAAACTGCACGCTATGCTGATAGTCAAACAGTTTCGCGTCCGAAATCGCCTCAAGAGTTGGTAATTTATCAGCGTAGTGTTAACCGCATTTATAATATGTTTCTGAATAAAGTTTCTCTAGGTCGGAAACTGCCAGGACAAAAAGTAGCAGAAATTGCTCAAGGAAGGGTTTGGTCGGGTGTGGCGGCCAAAGAAATTGGTTTGGTAGATGAAATTGGTGGTTTGAATAGTGCGATCGCTTATGCTGCTAACCAGGCGAAACTAGGAGAAGATTGGGAAGTTCAAGAATATCCTCGCACTAGCAACTTCGGAGAACGCTTTTTTGGGCGTGTAACAGAAGAGGCGCAGACTGCTTTCGGAATTGAGAAGGCGCAACTCAAATCAGCCAATCCCCTCACCGATGAATTCCAGAAATTCCAACAGGAAGTAGGGATTCTGCAAAAGATGAATGATCCACAGGGGGTTTACGCCCGCTTGCCTTTTAACTTGAAAATTGAGTAGATGCTTTTTCTTAACCGAGCAGTATTGGAACGATCGCTATTATCCATTGAGGATTAGAACTTGGAGTTAATTTTCTCGATCCTTGGTTTTTATATCATGTCTGGGCAATTATAGCGGTTCTCGGTTGAGTAGGTACTGAACCCCACCCCCAACCCCCTCCCCGCTCTTCGAGAGGGGGCTAAGATATACCTCATGTGATTAGGAAAGGCTATAGTGTCTGAAGATTTTGTAATTTTAAGCAAGGAAACCTGCAAAAAAGTCCAGAGTTTCTTTCAGTGCTTTGATGAAAATATCAATTTCCTCACGGGTGTTGTAGAAAGATAGACTCGCTCGTGCGGTTGCAGCAAGACCTAAATAACGGTGTAATGGTTGAGTGCAGTGGTGTCCAGAACGGATAGCAACGCCTTCTTGATCTAATAATGTAGATAAGTCGTTAGCGTGGACTTCCCCGGCGGTGAATGACGCAAGAGCGGCTCTACCTTCACCTTTAGCATTTGGTTTGGGGCCGTAAATTCTAATTTGGGGAATTTGCTCTAATTGTTGGAACAAATAAGCTGTTAATTCTGCTTCGTAGGCGTGGATTTTATCCATACCGATACTACTAAGATAATCGATCGCAGCACCAAGTGCGATCGCTTCCCCAATTGCAGGTGTACCAGCTTCAAATTTATGCGGTAATTCTGCATAGGTGGAATGGTCTAAATACACCTCTGCAATCATCTCACCACCACCAAAAAATGGTGACATTGATTTTAACAATTCCAGCTTGCCATACAAAAATCCTATCCCAGTTGGCGCACACATTTTATGACCGGAAGCTACCAACCAATCACAATCTATCTGCTGCACATCAATGGGGTAGTGAGGAACACTTTGACAAGCATCAACTAAGAATTTAGCACCATATTTGTGAGCGATCGCACTAATTTCTGCCACTGGATTAATACAACCCAAAGCATTAGAAATATGCACCACTGACACCAATTTTGTTTTGTCAGAAATCAGTTTTTTAAACTGTGACAAATCAAAACTTTCTTCTGGTGTCAGTTCCACAAATTTCAGTACTGCACCCGTTTTTTGCGCCACCAATTGCCAAGGTACAATATTACTGTGGTGTTCCATCACCGACAGAATAATCTCATCCCCCGGCTGCAAATTGTTCATACCCCAGCTGTAGGCTACTAGGTTAATCGCCTCAGTTGCGTTCCGAGTATAGACGATTTCCTGACGCGATGCAGCATTAATGAATTTGGCAACTTTATCTCTAGCACCTTCATAAGCATCGGTAGCTTTAGCACTTAGAGTATGGGCACCGCGATGCACGTTAGCATTATATTGCTCGTAATAATCCCGTAGGGTATTTAATACGAACAAAGGCTTTTGTGATGTCGCAGCATTATCGAGATAAACCAGGGGTTTATCATTGACTTCCTGATGCAAAATTGGGAAGTCAGCGCGAACTTTATCAGCAAGGGTTTTGGTAGAGGTGAAACTCATTGGTAGATTAGTTATTAGTCATTAGTCATTAGTCATTAGTCATTAGTCATTAGTCAGGGACTTAAGATTATTGACTGTGTTTAAAAGGATTTCTCGCAGAGAGGTAACTGGTATTTGGTTGATGATTTCAGCAGCGAAAGCGTTAATTAACAACTTCCGAGCATCATTTTCATCAATTCCCCGACTTTGGAGATAGAATATTTCATCATCTTCCAATTGGCTAACGGTAGCACCGTGAGCGCATTTGACATTATCGGCAGTAATTTCCAATTGGGGTTTAGTATCAACCCTGGCTTTAGATGATAACAGCAAATTCCGATTCATCTGGACTGCATTTGTCAACTGTGCCGGTTTGGGAACCAAAACTTTACCATTGAACACTGCATGAGCGCGATCGCCTACAATACACTTATGCAATTGCTTACTCGTACTGTGAGGATAGTTAAGTGCGATCGCGCTGTGAGTATCAGCCAACTGCTTACCAGAAATTATCGTCAAACCATTGAGATTAGTTTCCGTCTGCTCACCAGTTTGCAAAATTTCTAAATTGTGCCGTGACAGCTTCGCCCCTAAAGTTATGGCATGACAAGTATATCGACTATCACGAGCTTGTGCGATCGCAGTCTTCCCAACATGAAAAGCCTCTGCACCTTCACGCTCAACCCTAGTGTGACTCACGTCAGCATTGTCACCCACCCAAATTTCCGTAACTGCATTAGTAAAATATACTCCCTCTTTCTCTGCGCTCTCTGCGCCTCTGCGGTTCGTATACTCTTCAACCAACGTCACCTGCGAACCACTTTCCGCCACCACCAAACAACGCGGCTGCGAAATAGTCGCCGTCTCACCCGAAATAAACAGCAGATGAATTGGCGTTTCAACTACCACATTCTTCTTCACCCACACCACAGCTACATCAGTTATCCCAGCAGTATTGAGAGCCGTAAAAACTTCCTGCGCTCCCTCAGCTTGAGCTAAATACTGCTTTACACCCTCCTGCTCAACCACAGGTAAGCTAGCCAAATTACTCACCACAATACCAGATGGTAAATCTCTAACTGCGGATAACTCCGGTGCAAAAACGCCATTAACAAATACCAAACGACTATTAGCCGCTTCTGGCAAAATATCAAATTCTAAAGACGCAAAATTTCCCGTCTCTACATTAAATTGCACCTTTCGCAGAGACGACAAATCAGTAAACCGCCATTCTTCCTCGCGGGTGCTGGGGATAGTCGAGTGGCGTACCCAATTAGCAGCACTTTCACGTAATTCCTGCAACCAACCTTCTGTTTTCGTTGCAGTTGCTTGATTTAACAACCCAGCTAGATAATCATCTCTATCTAATAGAGTCGATGTCAAACTGACTACATTAGAGTTAGGAATTGGACTGGGAGACACTTGAATACTCATTACACACCCACCTCAGCAGCTGCAAACTCTTCCAGAACCCAGTCATAACCGCGAGATTCTAATTCTAGTGCCAGTTGCTTACCACCACTGGTAATAATCCGCCCGTTTGCCATCACATGCACGAAGTCAGGCACAATATAATCAAGTAACCGTTGGTAGTGGGTAATCAAAATTGTGGCATTTTCAGGACTTGCCAGTTGATTTACTCCATTCGCCACAATTCTGAGCGCATCAATATCCAAACCCGAATCTGTTTCATCCAAAATTCCCAACTTTGGTTCCAGCAGCGCCATTTGCAGAATTTCATTCCGCTTTTTCTCACCACCAGAAAACCCTTCATTCAAACTGCGACTGAGAAAACTGGGATTCATCTTCACCACATCCAGCTTTTCCTCAATCAAATCGTCAAAATCAAAGGCGTCTATTTCCTCCAAACCTTGCGCTTTCCGTCGGGAATTGTACGCCACCCGCAAGAAATCCAAATTGCTCACACCCGGAATTTCTAACGGATACTGAAACGCCAAAAACACACCACTTCTTGCGCGTTCTTCCGGTTCCAATTCCAGCAGATTTTGCCCCTGAAAAATCACCTCACCCCCAGTCACCTCATACGCCGGATGCCCAGCCAACACCTTAGAAAAAGTACTCTTACCAGAACCATTCGGCCCCATAATCGCATGAATTTCACCCGATCGCACCTCAAGATTTACACCCTTTAAAATCGGTGTCCCATCAACATTAGCCGTCAGATTCCTTACTGACAGCACAACTTCACTATTTTCAATAATCATCTTCTCTCCCTTCTCTTTCTCTGCGCTCTCTGCGCCTCAGCGGTTCGTTATTCTTCCAAAGATAAACACAGATGTATCTGTGTCTATCTGTGCTTCAACTTATCCAACACTACCTTCCAACTTCAAACTCAACAACTTATCAGCTTCCACAGCAAACTCCATCGGTAGCTGATTAAAAACATCTTTACAGAAGCCGCTAATCATCATCGAAATGGCATCTTCTGAAGAAATACCCCGTTGAGCAAAGTAAAATAGCTGATCTTCCCCAATCTTAGAAGTAGAAGCTTCATGCTCCACCTTCGCAGCGTTATTTTGCACCTGAATATAAGGGAAAGTATTCGCATGGGCATTATCCCCAATCAGCATTGAGTCGCACTGGGAATAATTTCTCGCGCCTTTAGCAGTCGGGTTGACTTTTACCAAACCCCGGTAGCTATTGCTGGATTTCCCTGCGGAGATTCCTTTAGAAATAATCGTACTGCGGGTATTCTTACCTACGTGAATCATCTTACTGCCGGTATCGGCTTGCTGTTGATGATTTGTCAGCGCCACCGAGTAGAACTCACCCACAGAATTATCACCCACCAACACACAGCTAGGATATTTCCAAGTAATCGCCGAACCTGTTTCTACTTGAGTCCAGGAAATCTTAGAATTTACGCCCTGACACAAACCGCGCTTGGTGACAAAGTTGTAAATACCGCCTTTACCGTTAGCATCTCCAGCGTACCAGTTTTGGACAGTGGAATATTTAATTTCGGCGTTGTCGAGGGCGACGAGTTCCACTACAGCAGCGTGCAGCTGGTTGCTGTCATACATCGGAGCGGTGCAACCTTCGAGGTAAGAAACATAACTACCTTCTTCGGCAACAATCAAAGTCCGCTCAAATTGTCCCGTGTCACCAGAGTTGATGCGGAAGTAGGTAGACAGTTCCATTGGGCATTTTACGCCTTTAGGAATATAGACAAAGGAACCATCGCTAAATACGGCGGCGTTCAAGGCGGCAAAGTAGTTGTCAGCGATGGGAACAACGCTACCCAGGTATTTTTTGATCAGTTCTGGGTGTTCTTGCAACGCTTCCGAAAACGAACAGAAAATAACGCCATCTTCCGCTAGCTTTTCTTTAAATGTAGTGGCAATAGAAACGCTATCGAAAATCGCATCAACGGCGACATTTGCCAGTCGCTTCTGTTCAGATAGAGAAATGCCTAACTTCTCGAAAGTTTCTAAAAGGGTTGGATCAACTTCCTCCAAGCTGTTTAGTTTTTCTTTCTTGCGTTTCGGCGCTGAGTAGTAAATGATATCCTGATAATTAATTGGCGGATACTTGACATTAGGCCAAGTTGGTTCTGTCATTTTTTGCCACTGGCGATAAGCCTTGAGGCGAAAGTCCAGCATGAACTGCGGCTCGTTCTTCTTAGAGGAGATCAAGCGAACAACGTCCTCGTCTAGTCCACGCGGAATAGTGTCGGCCTCAATATCGGTGATAAAGCCGTACTTGTAAGGTTGGTTGACTAAGGTCTTGACAGTGGCACTCATCGGTAATAATCTCTCGTGTTCAGAACTATTTAAGGATGGGAGACGGACTTTTCTTTAGCCGATTCCCATATCACGTTACGGAATGGTTACACGGCTGCTAGAATAGTGGTGGAGAGTAAAACAACAGCTATGTTGTTTAATCTATCTTCATTTTACGCTAAATTAACAACAACAATGTTGTCAAAGTCAAATTTTCAAAGAAATTTTTGTGACGTTCGCTGAACGTCTCGCACCAGAAGATGGCGACTATCCACCAGTCCTCAACCAAGCAAGATATCCTAGAGTATCTGCACAAACAGGAAAAAGCAACGGCTTTGGAGCTAGCTGAAGTTTTAGACGTTACCCCGCAAGCGATTCGTCGCCATCTCAAGGATTTGGAGACGGAGGAGCTAGTTTTGTATTCGTCAACAGTACAGGCGGGGATGGGGCGTCCGCAGCACATTTATCAACTGAGTCGTCAGGGACGCGATCGCTTGCATCGAACAATGAGCGATCGCTTTGGTGATGGCCACGGCAATTTTGCGGTTTCGCTGCTAGACACCTTAGCCGAAACGATGGGACACGAACAATTTAAATCGATTTTAGAGAAACAGTGGCAGCGCAAAGCTCAAGAATACCGCGATCGCGTCGGTAGCGGTTCACTGCGGGAACGTGTAGCCAACTTAGTAGAATTCAGAAAAGCGGAAGGCTTCATGGCGGAGTATCACCCTGTTGATGCGAATGACTGCTTTGAGAGCGATCGCTTTATCTTAATGGAGCATAACTGCGCCATTTCCAACGTTGCCGAGTCTTTCCCCAGCATTTGTGGTCACGAATTAGAAATGTTTGCAGCCGTCTTACCCGATTGTACCGTAGAACGCACCCACTGGATTATCAACGGCGAACATCGTTGTGGCTATTTGGTACAAGCTCACCAGCAAAATTCTCATAAATAAACTTGGTTTTACATCTAGCTTCGGTAATGGATAATAGTTGAATAGCAACTACCGATTATCAATAATCAACTAAGTTTGACATAGCGTTTATGGATGTACTACCACAGCAACCATCAGCACAATTTTTAACTCTGGAAGAGTCAGCAAAAGTAGATGCGGCCTTGTTGTCTTCCCCAGAAAAGTTTTTAACAAGATTGACAATCTCATCACTTAAGCTTTTGAAGCATATTGCCCAAGAGTACAGCGTTGCTATTGAAGATTTGACAGCGCAGCAAGTGATTGCTTGGTTTGAAAAAGATGGTAAAATTCGACGTGAGCAGGGAATTGAAGGTTCATATCTGAAGTGGTGAATCAGATGTTCTATATTCATGAACCTTTAGAAAGAAACATTCAACGCTGATATTCAACTTAGGATATACAACTAAAGTTACTAGTAAATAGTAACTTTACTATATAAAAAATGGTGGAATTCATGCATTTTATAGAAAAATATATGGGAGCATCTTAAATATAAGAATCATATTTTATTTCTGAAAAAATCTCGGTAGTCTTGTAGTAGACCCTCTAGCCTAAAATGTTGCAAAAAAATTGTAGGTTAGGTGGAGGCTTTGCGTAAACCAACATCCTGATAATCAGTTGGGTTGCGCTCCGCTCCACCCAACCTACCTCTATGTCTAATGCACTATTTTGCGTAGACAGTCCACTACGTGCATTTCAAAAATCAAATACTAGTCCTATATATGAATTAAAGCCCGTAATATTATAGATATCCGAAAAATTAGTAATATCTGGAAAATAGTGTCCTCTTTTGACTACGGCAGAATTAATTAGACACTACAAACGCCAACCTAAAATAATAAACAAAAAGCACCTGTAAAAAGGTGCTTTAAAAATTTATGACATTTCCTTTGACCGACAATTTTTTAAGGATTGTAATTATTAGTCCGAACATTGCGAGCTCCAGTTACAGCCCCAACCATTGAGGCTATTAAACCCAATAAAGAACCAAACACAAACCACCACAATCCCGAACGTACATTTGCTGCAATATCACGAGCTTCTTGGGCAGTTACATTTGTTCGCGGTACATTGATACCACCTTGCTGTTGTACCTGGTTTAAGACTTCCCCAGCGTTGGAAGCAGCAACACCAAAAGCACCAGATACTCCACTTGCAAATAGCCATGAACTAACTGCCAAAGTCGTAGCCCAAAGAATTGCGCCGTTAAGAAGAGCTGTATTGCGCTTCATCGGCCCACAAGCACGGGCTGTAATCCAACCACCAGTAAATAGGGAAATTAGTAAAGCGATAGTTGACCAAAGCCCCGCATTACCCGCAGCGTTAGGAGCAATTGATCTTGGTGCGCCTGAACTTTCAACTGCACCTGCTGCAAAAGCAGCAATTATAGCGCTCAAAATTAATTGAGTGGCTAAAGAAACCAACAAACCAGAAATAATCGGTCCCCAGCGAACAAGATCATGATATTCAGCCACTCGACCTACTACCGCAGGCTCAGTAGCACTAACATTATCACCTGCGCGATTTACGTATGACATAGCTTATGTTCTCCAGTGCTGTTTCAGCAAAGTTGCTGCTCAGGTATGTTCATGTTTATGCTTAAAATTAAATAACTAAATCATCTGCTTTTATCTCTATCGATAGAAATATTTAATGAATATATCTTTAGTGATAAAAAACAAACGCCTTTAACAATTTTTAATCAAATTCAGGATTTATTTATTCTTTAGTTAATGATTCTTTAGAGCTTTTTCAGATAAATTATGAAGTTAAAATAAAGTTATTAACTTCTATAGTAATCCATCTGGAATTTAGAAAAAATTAGACTTAATACAAAACTTTGTAACCCCGATCAGAAAATCCTCACAAAGTAATTAGACAGCCAATAAAAGATTAACGCATCTTTACAGCAGTGCCTGTGGCAGTAATCAGCAAAAGAACTCCTGACTGGTCAAGATTGATTGTACCAGTATCAATTTCAATCCCGATTACAGCATTTGCTCCTAAACGTTGTGCCCGTTGTTCTAATTCTTCTAATGCCTTGCGTTGACCCTGCTCAAATAGACGCTCATAGCTACCAGTGCGTCCACCGATAATATCTCGAATACCCGCCAAAAAATCCCGCAAGAAATTGCTGCCGTAGACTACTTCTGCTGTCACAATACCTAAATATGACTCAATAACGGCTCCTTGAATCACATCAGTGGTAGTTATAATCATAAATTAGCCTCCCAAATAGCATGTCGGTTGATATTTATTATTAAAATACTCTAAAAAATGTAAATTTATTTACACATATATAATTAGCCTGCGTTGAGATAGGTTTGATAAACATATTCTCACACAATTTTAGATTGCGATCGCTGACAGCGGATATGAAATACCATTGGCGGATCGCCTATTTAGAATTAAGTGAGATCCCTGTTGGTTTTTTGAGAATAATAAGTATAACTACTGTCAAAAATGAGTGCAATTTTCGTATTCTCCGAATTTATATGTAGAGTAAGCTGATTTCATCATTTATACATCGCACTTCATCTTTCAGTAAAAACTCTGTGATCTAGCACTGATTGTAAAGGAAAGACTAGATGAACAATAACATCTTAATGAATACGAGGAAATACAGTTTTCAAAAGTCCATATTTTTGTTTTAATGTACAAGAAAAAAGTCGTCTAAAATTTCAGGAAATTTACTGTGTACAAGCCAACATCATTTGTGTTTAGTGTGGTGTTATTAGGATGTTTTGCCTTTACCATACCTTCAGTGGCTCAGGCTCAGGTATTAGTGGCACAAGCCAAAAACCCACAGTTAAAGCAACTGCTAGAAGAAGGACGGAGATTAGTTGATACCGGTGATTATGGTGGTGCGATCGCAGTTTATCAGCAAGCAGCTAGCCTAGATCCCAAAAATGCTAAAATTCATTCAGGTATTGGCTACTTATACGCTCAACAGGGAAATTACCGAGCCGCATTAACTGCTTATCGTCGGGCGATCGCTATCAACCCTAACAATAGTGATTTTTACTACGCTGTGGGTTACATCAAAGCGAATTTGGGCGACACACCTGGGGCAAAGGAAGGCTACCGTCGTGCCATACAGCTGAACCGTAACAATGTTAATGCCTATTTAGGATTGGCTGTGACGCAATCGCGTATGGGAGACTATGGTGCAGCTACCTGGGCATACGAGCAAGCAATCAGCTTGGATAAGAACAATGCTCAAACTTATGAGTTGATGGGTTCCATGTATAAACAGCGACGACAAGCCAAACAAGCAAACAGCTTGCTTCAGAAAGCCCGTGACTTGTACAAGCGGCGCAATGACTCAAATGGCGTAGAAAGGGTAGAAGCTATCCTGCGACAGTTAGGAGGATGAGGTTAAATAATTCGTAATTCGTAATTCGTAATAGAGCCTCCGACACGCTACGCGAACGTAATTAAGTAATGCATAGGGGATTTAGATTTAGACATCAAAACCTGCTGCCTGTCTTGCTGGGGAATTAAACCCCTAAACTTTGTTAATCTAACTGGCGTCCCGTTAATTCCACAAAAATATCTTGCAAGTTAGAGGGACGCACCATCATTCCGGTTTTATCGGGCTGTTCATTCAAGTAGACATTTGCTGCTTCCAGGGATGGGAAAAACAAATATTCCCAGCCACGAGCGCCATCACTTCCCACTTCAGACACATCTAATTGCTTCATCACCAAACCTGCACCGTGAGCAGAACGTAGCTGTTGTAAAGTTCCCAAAGAAATCAGCTTACCGTTATCCATAATACCAATGCGTCCTGGCTTGGTAGAGCCAAAGGCATCGCACAAAAATTCGACCTCATCCATATAATGGGTCGTCAGTAGCATCGTCATCCCCTGCTTATTCAAATCCCGAATAATTTCCCAGAGGCGTCGCGTGGTTTGGGGGTCTAGTCCTACCGTTGGTTCATCCAAAAACAGAATTTGCGGTTGATGCAATAAAGCTCTGGCAATCTGCAACCGTCGTTTCATACCCCCAGACAGGGTTTTTACCAAATCATCACGTTTTTCTGCTAGCTCAACATACTCTAGCCATTGATTAATTAGTTTTTGTCGCTGCGGGTTGCTAATGTGATGTAGTCTCCCATGCAGTTCCATCTTTTCCCAAACGGTTAAATCGTTATCCACACTGATTTGCTGCAAGACTACGCCAATGCTCTGTTTTGCTAGCATTGCTTGGCTCATCACGTCATATCCACCTACTTCTATTTGTCCTTGGGACGGTTTCGTGAGTGTAGTCAGCATCCGAATTGTGGTTGATTTACCCGCACCGTTCGAGCCAAGTAGAGCAAATATCTCTCCCGCTTCAATTTTGAATGACAGGTTAGTAAAACTTGTAGACGTTTTCTAGAAAGACAGCAGCTTTTTGAGTACCCAAGTTTTCAGCTAAATTCAATAAACTGATATTAACATTCATGAACAACAAAATTCCCGACTTCTTTGGAAAATCGGCAATCTGAGGCTTCGATTTTCGCAAATCAAATAAGATTGATATAGCGATTTTGATAGTAAGCCAAAATTTGGTTAACTCGTTGCCGACTTTCTGAAACAGAGTTTGCTGTCCACGAGATGGACAAGCCACCAATTTGACTTTGATTGTAATCAAACTGTTGGGATGACTGGGGAATTAAATCCACTTCTACCCCTTCGACTTGACGTAAATGAGCTGCTATCTCTCTATAGACTGCTAAAGGCAAACCAGCGAATTCAATTTTTTCCTTAGTCTCCATATTTACGAAGCTCCAACATTAGAAGGATTTGAGGGGGGAGTTGTCACTGAAACAGGATTACCGCTAGCAGGTGCAGCTGACGGCGTTGAATTGACAGCCCCTTCCCCTACCATTCTCGCAACTTCAATACCATATTGTTCCAGAATCACGATGGGGTTGTAGCCCTGATTCATTTCAATACGTTTAACCAGTACGCCATCTGCTAATCGCTGTCCCGCCTGCACATACCGACTCGTCGGCTCATCGGGTACTTTGATAATTGCCTGTGGTTCCTTACTAATTAGAACTACACCAGTCACAAGGACTGCCCTTGCTAAGTTAGGTTGTGCTGGCAGTGGCAATACAGATACTAAAGTCGGGTTGGAGACAACTTGAGGTAAAACTTTAGGCAAGACTGAAGTCAAGGTAGGATTGACTTTTTTTGGTTTTGGTACAGAAGAAATGTTATTTTTCTTTGGATTTAAAGCTATGCTGGGTGTTGGAAGTTTTCGTCCTGGTAGTGATGCAGTAGGGAGCTTAGGCACTACGGGAACAGGTTTTCCAGATGTTTGAAGCATTCCGGGAACCATCTGCCCGAAAAGTTGTGCAAACGGGTCACTTCGATTTTTTGATGATAGCACAATTAGCGGTGCCCGCTCTGTAGCATTAGTGGATTGAATCAAGTTAACAGATGCAGGAGTAACTTGTGAAACCTGTTTGTCTGGTATGACTGGATTCTTAAAGGATTGAGCCGATGGTGGCAACTTGGCTGCTATTTTGGGAATTGGCGCAGGATTGATGGCTTGTTGTGTATCTTCAGAACCACATCCAGCGATCGCCAAAGTTAAAATAGCTACAATTGTAATTTTTAAATTTCTGCCCATGATCTGTTCTCAAAAGCCATTGGAAAATTGAAAAGTGGAAATCAACAAGCCTGAAATTTGTATCAAAGGCAAAGTCTGTTCCCTTTACAACCTCATTTTAACCTCATTTTTTAGATTTTAAAGGTTATTTTTAGCACTGCCTACCCAGCATAACTGCGGATGACGGTGATTTGCAGTTAATCTTCTGCCACACCCATTAGTTCTTTCATCAAATCCAGTCCTTTCTTGACTCTACGGGAAACTGTTACTACACTAATCCCTAGATGTTCTGCAACTTGTTTTTGTGTCAAATCTTGCAAAAACACACATTCCAACACATCGCGGGTGCGTTTTTCTAGCTGAACTAATGCTTGTTGTAAGCGAAATTGGTCTTCTTGTGCTAGTTGAAAGCTGCGATAGTGAGGATCTGGAACCAATTCTCCCAAACAGGTAGAGCCTTCTTCTCCGTCTTGGACTGGCACATCGAGACTCAAGGGAGCGCGATTGATCCATGCTAATTTAATTTCTTGCCATTCGTTTGGAGAAATTTCCAGTACTGCGGCTAATTCCGAGTCGGTTGGTTGGCGATTATGTTTTTCACGCCAAGAACGTGAAATTCCTATTGCTTGCTGTTGCAAGGCTAACCACCTGCGAGGAATTCGCACGGTGACACCTTTATCTCGGAGATAGTGTTGAATTTCACCCCGAATATAAGGAAGAGCATAGGAACTAAATGCATGTCCCTTGGAAAGTTCAAATTTTTCAATAGCTCTGATTAAACCCAAACATCCAACCTGGAGCAAATCATCATAGGTTTCATGACATTGATTCGTCCAGTAGTGAGCTTCTTTTCTCACAAGCCCAAAATTGAGTTCTACTAGTTGATTGCGGACATTTTCTGACGGAAATTGCTGATATTCTCGCAACAACTGCCAAATTTCTTGTTTGAGTTCGTTGGTGACTGTGGTAGGCATAGCACCGTGTTTATTGAGCAAAGGAAGAATTAATTGTTCGCTTTTAAATTCAGCTGCGATCGCACGATATTATCTTTAATATCGTGCTATATTTCCTAGCAAATACTATGTATATAACAAAGTTTTTCTATAAATATTCCATAGGTTGCTTGAAAATCGAAGCAAATTTAAATTGGCGAAATCGATATTTAGTTTGTTATTTATCTTTGGTATGACCTGTAGTTTTTTTATAACTACATACAAATAAAATATAAAATTAATCACTAAATATCAAACCGAGATTGTACTTAATTTGAATTAATTAATGATGAAGTTAATTTAGAGAAACAAAAAAATAGTGTTCAGTATTTTGTTGGAGCAGCAAAGGCTGGATTTACAGTAAAATTACGTGTCTATTCAACTGGGATTTATCCAATCTTTAAAAATTACTAATAAAAATTAAAAAATCCTATGTATATTTATGCAAGCCAATAAAAAAGGGCAAGATGCCCTTTGTTATACTTACAGCGCTTTTCAAGTAATTGAACTACACCACTCCTTATTCACCATTGCCCATCTCAGTCGTGGCCTAGATCCCTGAAAACTGCTGTAAGTACATGCGTTACTTTAGAGGATTTAGCTACGAGCCGGTTCAACCCGTGCATAAAATAGACCGCGAATTTTGACTTCTTTAGGTTCACCAGCACCTAAATCTGTATCAGATGGCTGTTCGCTCTCGAAAGTACCAGCAATTTCACCACTAGAGTTATCTACTTTAGCGATTTGCAGAGAAATCTTGCCATTGAGATTTTCTGCACGCTTGACGTTAGTGCGGGTAAGTTCTTCATCATCTGCTTGGGCGGGGAGAGCCACGGCATTATCGTAGCCACTGACAACACCACGACCTTTGGGATCTAGGAAGGCAGCACCACGATAGGAAGGAACTTTGAAGGTGCCTTTAAAGTCCGTGGAGGTGTTAATACTGGTCAAACTGGGTTGTGTTTGAGCAACCAAGTCTTTGATGGTGAAGAGGAAAGGTACTCGCTCACCACCAGGAAGTTGCACAGTGATGGCTTGGAAGTCAAGACCATCAGTTTCCGCAAAGGTCAAGCTATTATCTGAGTTGATTTTTAGTTTACCTTGCACCTGGTCAATGGTAGAAGTGTATCTGGTCAACAATTTGCCAGCAACAAATTCTGCTTCTTGCCGTTTATTAGCAGGTTCTTCTTTGATGAAGAAGCTGGTTGGTTCCAAGCAAAGTTCTTTGATGGCATAGGACTGGCTAGAATCAATGGGAATGGAGCCACGGCTTGTTTCTGCTAGTTGGGGGCATTTGTTAGCCAAGCCAGTCCCGCGAATTTGATCGTAAGTGAGTACATCTCTACTACTACTAGCAGGAGCATCACTACAAGCAGTTATTAGCCCCAGGCACAAAGCCAAGAATGCAACAATTAAAGCGCGATACCTCATGGTCAACCTCAATCTCAAAAATTAATAGATTTGTTGTAAAACTGCATCGAAGCTTTGATCTCTGATGAGAAGCCGCTACTCTGCGAAAAGCTATTTTTGCTCGGACACGGCTTTGCTCTGATTTCCAGAGTTGAACCAAGTGTTTGGGCGTCTAGATTGTCTGCTTTGCACTTTGCTCTTGCCTATGGCAAAAGCGGCGTCGCCCAAGTCTTTTTGTATCATGTATGTGACGCTACTACATACAGTCCATTGTTTTATAGGGAAATCAGCCAGATCATACGATTTTTTTTAACTCAAAATCAAAGTACTCTTAATCAAAAAAATCTTGTCCCGATCGCATCTAGCTGCTGTGGAGGCTATGGTAAGGGTTATTACGCTCTTTTAGGAGCGATCGCAATTGCTTTTGATAAAGATACAAATCTAGTTATATTTACCCCTGGCTAGGGCAAGTGGACAAGCGGACAGGGGTTGTGACAGCTAATAAAAAACTCCAACGACAAGGGGATGGAGTTTTTGGGCATGGGGAATGGGGCATGGGGCATAGCGAAGAAGTTGGCAATGCCCAATGCTCAATGCCCAATGCCCCAAGCGGCGGGGCGGCATCCCTCTCCACCCACTCTTGGGATGGAGTTTCCCGCCGATTTCAATGAATCTAGACTGACAAGCTAGGGAAAATTAAAAATCTCCGGTAAATTTGAGTTGATCTGATTATTTATACGGAAAGGGTGGCATGGCCAATAATCAAAATTTTGAATCAGGAGAGTTGTCTGGGAAACAGCAAGCGATCGCAACTGTGGTGTATGATGCTGTTCAAGGTTGTCAAGGCGATACTGAAGCTCTTTTGGCTTTGCTGCGGCAATTGGAGCAGTTACACCGAGAGATCCGGGATGGGGTTTTTCAAGAGAGTTTGCCTGTTAACCGTCGGCAACTCTACTCACTACTGAAAGATATTGAGTCTGAGGGAGGCTGGCCTTACATTGAGCGAATGAGACTACAAGCATTTTTAGCGAATTTGCCACAAGAGGCTCCCGAAGAAAATAGCCACGAGATTTTGGAGAGCGATCGCTCATACGGCTGATCATCTCGAAATAAGTTTCTAGCTCAGAATTAACAACTTTGATCGCCTCATCAACCGCTAAACCAAGAGCGGTTGCTGGTTGAGGCTTTAATCTAATTCGTAATTCGTAATTAAAAAGGGTTTTTACGAGTTATACCATCACAAAGAAGGCGATCGCGCTCCTCAAGATTGCGGTTGTGCTTGAGGTAATCGTCCATCCAGCTGCAACCACGAACAAGCAGATCATCAAGATTTAAATTCCACAGAATTATCGTCTTGTCATCACTAGCTGATGCTAGTGTTTGACCATCTGGGCTAAAACTGACACTTAATACCGAAGAGCGATGCCCATTGAGACTTTTAATTAATTTGCCGTCACTGCTCCAAAGTTTCACTGTACCGTCCCAATTGGCGGCGGCGAGCAATTCACCATTCGGGCTGAAAGTCACGGTATTGAAGCTATCGCTAGACCCCTTTAATAAGGTTTTTAACAACGTACCATCCCGTCGCCACAGTTTCACGGTGTTATTCCAGCTAGCAGAAGCCAATAACTCGTCAGTGGGACTAAAGCTGACACCCGTCACCCAGCTGTCATTGGGCGAGAAGGTTTTGAGTAAAGTACCATCCCGTTGCCAAAGTTTAACAGTTTGGTCATCACTGGCAGAGGCTAAAACCTGACTATCATGGCTGAAGCTGACGCTATTTACCCAACCCTGATGCCCCACTAAGGTTTTGAGCAACTTGCCCTGACGGTTCCAAAGTTTCACTGTTTTATCTTTGCTAGCTGATGCCAACAACTGACCATCAGGACTGAAATTCACGCTCATCACACTATCGCTATGCCCTTGGAGAGTCATGATTAAAGTACCATCAAGCCGCCAAAGTTTCACAGTTTTGTCATTACTTCCTGAGGCCAGCATTTCACCTTTGGGGTCAAAACTGACACTAGAAACTTGATTTGTGTGCCCCACTAAAGTTTTGTAAAGTCGGGTTTTGACCTCGCCATTACTGGTGTATCGTTGCCAAAGTTTGATGGTGCGATCTCTACTACCAGAAGCTAGCATCCGGCCATCGGGACTCCAAGCAACGCTCAGAACTCGATTATGATGCCCTTCAAGAATAGAGGGTGTTGGGGCATCTAAACTCCATAGTTTCACACTTTTGTCGAAACTTCCTGAAGCCAGCAATTTGTTATTGGGACTGAAAGCTACACTGACAACATAATCACTGTGTCCTTTGAAGGTTTTGAGTAAAGTACCAGTGATACTCCAGAGGTTTATGCTTTTGTCTTCACCTGCGGAAGCTAACTTTTTACTATCGGAACTAAAGCTCAAACTCCACACTGTCCTACTATGCTGCCGTAAAGTTTTGTAAGGACGAAAGTCAAAACCGTCTTTAGTACTGTTACTCTCCCTGAGCCAAAGTTTCACTGTCTTATCTCGACCTGCTGATGCCAAAAATTTACCGTCCGGGCTGAAAACAGCTACAATCACAGCTTTCTGATGTCCCTGCAAAGTTGTAACAAGGCTACCGTCCCGTCGCCAGATTTTCACTGTCTTGTCGTCGCTGGCCGAGGCAATGAATTGACCATCAGGACTGAAGTTTACCCAGTTAACTGACCCTTGATGTCCTCTCAGTATTTTTACTAAGCTACCGTCTTTGCGCCAGAGTTTTACGGTTTTATCCTTACTACCAGTAGCTAACAATTCGCCATCAGGACTGAAATTAACGCTATAAACCCAATCTCCCTGTCCTTTCAGGGTTTTATATGGCTTGGGGTCAAATTTACCTGTAACAGGGTTTTTGTGCCAGATTTGCACTGTTTTGTCGAGGCTGGCGGAGGCTAGGGTTTGACCATCAGGGCTGAAACTTACACAATTAACAGCATCAGTGTGACCTTTGAGGGTTTGGAGTAAGGTGCCGTCAGGACGCCAAAGTTTCACCGTCTTATCTAGGCTACCTGATGCTAGCAATTGACCATCGGGACTGAAAGTTACTCCCCAGACAACATCAGTGTGCCCTTCCAGGCGGTTAACCTCGGTTACGCCATAAACTGCCTGTTGCAGGGCTGTCACCACGCGCATTCGGGTATCAGGTTGCACGACCTCTGCCTGTTTAAGTCCTCTCCAAGCCCGCAAACCTTCTAATAGGGCATCAAACTCTTTATTAGACGCAAACAAAGCTTCACTAGCAGCAGCGATCGCACTAATTTTCAAGTTGGTTTCACTGCGTTCAGCTCGTAGAGTTTGGCTAATTGCTGCTCTTTTTTGCAAGTCGGCTTGCCACCATAATACTGCTATTGTTCCTCCCATGATTGCCAGGATTGCGCCTGCAATCCGTGCTTCCCGCAGTCGCCGTTGCAATACCAAATTGAGTTGCTTTTGACTAAATTTTTGGGCTACTTCAGCTTTAGTTTTTTCAAGTTTCACTTTTTCTAATTCGGCAACCATGCCATAGTTATTTTTTTGGCGAATTGGTTCAACTAAATAATCGTGAACTAGTTGGTAGCGATCGCCTAACTCTTCTCTGATTCGCAACACCAAGCCTGAACCCACCAATATTTCTAAAATCAGTTCCCCAACTGTGTCAAAGCTTGATATTGTCTCTATATCATGATTATTAACTAATGCCGCCGCTAAATCAGCTTTAGTTTTTAACGGTCGTGTCCCCTTTTCATCAGTTAACTCAAATAATAATTTCCAACTTAACTCTTCGTTTTCCTGACCGCAGTCTTTGATAACTTCCCCAAGCCAGCGTTCCACCAATTTTGTCGAGCCGCCCGAAAGCTTGTATTGTCCGAGTGTGGTAATGTTTTCTATTTGTAGTTGAGCGCCAACTATTTGCAATTCAATTGGATGTACTTCGTCTAGTTCTCCTGTTAAATCCTGCACTAATCGGTTAATTAATTCCTCACTCAGTTCATAATGTGAACGTTTCGTAAGACTATGAATTATGGCTTTGGCATCCTGGCTAGAGAATTTTCCTAAATAGTAGCGAATGTCCTTATCGAGAATATTTTTATTAATTACTCCTAAATCATATAATCCAGAACTATTTTTCTGGCTCAAACGTTCAAATTCTAATAAATGATGTAAATAATCTTCTCTTAATGAAAGAATAATTTTGACAAATGAAATATTTAAACATTCAGTAAAAAAGTTGTAAAATTCTATTCTTTGTGTGGGAGGATTACTAACAAAGAAAAATTCTTCAAACTGATCTAATATGATAATTATTGTATAATTCCGCTCAGATGCTAACCGAATTTTTTCAAGCAGTATAGTGGGTGTAGAGTCAAGATTAACTGATATTCCTGTGGATGCCAGCGCTTGGTTGATACTGCTGATCAAGATTGTAATCCAATCAGTATAAACAGACAAAACAATAGGTATAGGAATACGTTCTCCGATAGCTTTTCCCTTTAGTGCTGGGACTAAACCAGCTTTGAGAATTGAACTTTTACCTACGCCTGATGGTCCATAAATTACTGTGAGTTTGTAGTCAGCGCGGGTAATTCTTTCAATTAAGCGATTAACATCTTGCTGCCGTCCAGAAGCAGATATTTCTTGGGCAATTTCTTCAGGAATAAACGGTATTTTGTGAGTTTCTAATACTGGGTTAATTCTGGGGCGTTGCGGCTGCAATTGACTTGCACCGATGAAGGCACGAAAGCCATACTGATGTTCTATTTGAATTTTTTCTTGCTTCAGCTTAAAGGCTTCTGTATAGTCATGACGCTCAAAAAAGTAAAGGGATCGCAATTCCTCTAAAATCTCTAGGTAAAGTGATGGCTGATGTTGTAGCTCACAAACTATCCTCGCCCATTCCAAGTTATTGATAGCTTCCTCCGACTCACCCAGATGTCTCTGTGTACGTGCTAGCAAGAGAAGATACCAACTTTCTTGTCGTCGTCTTTGCAAAGCGTCTCGTAGAGAAACTTGTGTTACTTCTTCGGAGATAGAAAGTGCTGTATTCGCTAATTCATAAGCCAGTAACCAATTGGACTCAGAAAGCGCCACATTTGCTAAAAAGCCATAATTTTGAGCAACTTGTGCGGGAGTTCCATAAGTTTGATGTAGACGTAATGACTTTTGAGCTAATTCTTTTAAGTCATTCCAAGCCTGTAAGCGTTGCAGCATTTCACAAGCAGGCAAAATAAATTTAGCAACTAAGTCTTCTCTTTGCACCTGCTCCAATAGCTCTAAGCACTGTTTAAACCACAAGAGAGCATGTTCGCAATAATTACTATTAGTATTCTGGTATAAGTCTGCCATCCGGTGATAACACAGCCCCAGGTGGAATAGTACTATTGCTTGCTTGAGTAAAGACGAAGGGGGCACAAAATAAGGGGATGAATTTGATGAAAGGGGCAAAGAAGAATTACTCTCCGATTCTGCCACTCTGGTTGCTTCCTGCTGCCATAACGCTAGGCTTCTTTGATAATTGGCTAAAGCCCCATTAATTTGATCGTTGGCGTATTTATCTCGCCCCAACACAAATTCTAAACTAGCTTCTAATCCTGGTGTTAAGTGAACACCATACAGGCGCAGCAAATCATTACGGGCTGATTCTATTTCGTGGCGTTGTTGGGACTTGGGATCTAAATCGAGGAAGGCATTAGATAAAAATGTTTCGGCACCTGCTTCTAAAACTTTGTCAAATAGAGATTCTGCCTCTTGACGGATCAAAGCAATTAAATCTGCTTTGGCCATTTCAAATTTAATAGTCGTCGCAGCCCAGCTTTTGAAATCAGGCGCTAATCTTGAAAGCAATGATGCTACTTCATCTTGTAGCCACAACACCACGGGAAATGGAAAAGTCACGGCATAGATATCTCGTGCTTGGTTAATGCCTGTAAGTAAGTTTTCCAGGTCGATAGTTAACTCAATACCGAAAACCATCACAGCAGATGGCAAAGAGTCTGTAAGGACGGCAGGATTATCTAAAGATAGTTCTGAGACTATTGTGCTATGTAAGGAAGTAGTTGATGGATTGAGAACGATTTCTCTGATATTGATGTCTTTGCTGATGGAGCGAATATTCACTAACATTTGCTCACGTAATAGCCCATAGTTACATCGAACTAAAATCAGGGCAAATTGACCTTTGGAAAGCGCGATCGCTCTAATCAGTCTTTGCAAAGTTTGCTGGTTTTCTTTGCTGTAAATGTGTAGCTGCTTGTCATTAGTCATTGGTTATTGGGCATGGGGCATGGGGCATGGGGCATGGGGCATTAGTCCAACGACAAAGGACAAAGGACAAATGACTTACCCAGCACTGTTACTTGTTTTGTTGCCAAGCCAAAACTTTTTCTGTTTCTGCTAAGGCTGGACTGATGCCAAACCAGCGTCCTAGAGGATCGCGATATTCAAACAGATACATACTTCTTAGTAAGCTCTGGTAATCAGACTCACCTTTAACTCTCTGCTGCTGCACTACTTCAAACAATAATTCCCACTGGAATTCATCAATAGCTAATAGCAGATCGTCGCGGTAGTCCTTAATTACGGCTTCTAAGCAGTCTTTAGAAAAAGGTGGATCTTGTCGTTGTAGGCAGCTATAAAGTAAACCCAATAAGTTACGAATGTGACCACCACTAACCCGACATAGACGATCCAACGTTTGAGAGTGATCGAATAATTCTGTAATTAATAAAAGCCTGCCATTCAAAGGAACTTCTGGAAAAGCTCTTGCTAAAACTAACTGGCGCACTAGTGACATCCCTGGTTCGTAATCACTGCCATCTCTTTGCCGCACTAATACCATTGGCAGTACTTTTGGCGCAATCCCTCCCCCCAGGCGATTTTTTAGTGTCTCGTACTCATTGGAGAAAATTAACGTTAGGGGAATTGTGTAAACTAAGTGGCATTTGAGTCGGCGTAACTGTTCGCCTCGGTCGATGAAAAGATATTCTGGTTGCGATCGCCCGGATGCTAAGGGACGCATATCCACTCGATCCAAATTATCTACAATCACTACTAATCCTTTTTGACCCCGCAGTTTTAGCTGTTCAACAGCCTTTTCTAAAATTTCTTCGTTAATCGCCTGCAAAATACTATTGGTACGTGGTTCCAGATATTGCCTCAGTTGATTCCGCATCTGAGTGCTATCTTTGGTTTTGGCAGTAATTTTGGCAATACCCAAGGACAATTCTGCTTGTCCAGAAAGTTCTATGGGGCTTTGCAAAAAATCGCCTACTTCTTTAAGCAAATTGGTAAAGTAACCAGCTTTGAGTTTCATGCCAATGCCTTCTAAACTAGCACTGACTTGACGGGCTACACTCAGTAAAATATCGCTGACATCAATATCCGCCATGTCTAAGTCTTGACTCGACTCAAAATAAACCACATGAAATCCCGCCAATTCTAGTTCTGTCTTCAGGCGCTGCAATTCCGTTGACTTACCGCAGCCAATATGACCCGTAAATAACTGACAGGTTGGCTCATCAGGAGAAATCCGAACAATAGTCCGTTGCAATTCTTCGACAATCTTGCAACCACGTACATCAGCAAAATCTATGTAATACTGCCGATCTAGGACGTTACTTATATTTAGCGTGTAGCTGGGGTTACATGCTTTATAAAAACGTGATAAATTTAATGTCGTTTTCATGTATGTAGATGTGTATGTAGATGTGTATGTAGATGCAGTCTAATCCGTTTTTTTTTATATAAGTAATCTTGATCCGCGATGTAGGCATCCGATTAACTCGCAAGTTGCTAGTGTCTTATAAAATACACTATTTTAGGTAGCTTACTGTCAGTAGTATGGTAGAGATTTAATTGACCCTAATAACCTGAAGCATATCTGTCCTTAATTTTTACACCTAGTATTGAGGTTTTGACAATCTCTAGCTTTTATTTGACCTGCCAAAAATTTTTAGGCTTATTAAATCTGTAAAAAAAGCTACAAGCGAACATGGTTCTCAGTTTGTATGGCTGATGAGTAGAACTAGTATGAATTATAGCAAAGTACACAGAGATTTAGGAATACTTATATATCATTTAAGGTTAAATTTGTCAAGGAAACAAAATCCTCAACATCTAAATTAATATTTGGTAATCTTTAGGGAAAAATCTTCCAAAATAACTTGTCAAAAAGACTACAGTCAGTTAAAAATGGACACTGGAAACTTGAATCGGAGCGATCGCTAGCGCCATAATCTGTGTAGTTACTGTAAAGTGTTACTAAAAATAAAAAAGTATTGAGGAGATCGGCTAACAGATGCCAACACTGTTTACTGAAATTAAGAATGATCCGATCGCGTTAAGGAATTTAGATTGCAACCACAAAGGGGTTTGAATGGCTGGCATAATATCAGTTTCCCGCACGAATCTAGCCCAGCGTCGTCAGAAATTACGTCGGCACAGGCGGATGAAAATTATTCAGGCTATTTGGCGAACCTTTGCCATTATTGGTTTGACGGGTGGATTATTCTGGGTGGCAGTCCAACCAGTGTGGATGCTAAAAGCTCCCAAACAAATACTGATGAAATCAGGCGATAAATTACTGTCGGATGAAACAGCTCAGTCATTGTTGGTGCTATCTTACCCCCAGTCTTTATGGCGAATTGAACCTGCGGCGATCGCTAACTCTTTGAAGAAACAACCAACTATTGCCGAAGCGATCGTCAGACGCCGCCTGTTTCCTCCTGGGTTAATCATTGAAATTCAAGAACGAGTTCCTGTAGCGGTGACTCAAACATCTGGTAACAAAAAAGTAATAATCGGCTTATTAGATGCAAGTGGGGTCTGGATGCCTTTAGAAAAATACACATCACTGAATCCCACTAGCAAATTACCCAATCTCAGAGTAATTGGCTCACCAAAACAATACTGCCTTTACTGGACTCAACTTCATCAAGCTATCAGCCAAAGTCCCGTGAACGTAATGGAAATTGATTGTCGAAATCCCACGAATTTAATTTTGAAAACAGAACTAGGAAATGTGCATCTCGGCGCTCCAGGCCCCCAGTTGTCTGAACAAATTAAGGTACTCGCCCAAATGCGCCATTTAGGAGCAAAACTCAATTCCAGTCAAATAGAGTATATTGATCTGAAAAATCCCGAATTTCCCTTAGTACAAATGAACCAGAAAGACCAAAAATTAACTCCCAAAATCCCTAAAAACATCTAGCGTGTTTAATCTATTGATAGCTCCGAGTAAAATAAGAAGCTTTATGCTGATAAATATATTTATTATTTTCAGTTTTCTGGCAAACCGCACGAAAATCGGCATTAACTTCTAATTAAAATGAGAAGATCAATCATAAAATCTCCATTGCAAGTAAAACATTCTCAATTGTTACCCTAACATCTAATAGTAGGGAGTAGGGAGTGGGGAGTGGGGAGTAGGGAGTAGGGAGTAGAAGAGAAAACTAGCCCCGAAACAAGGTTTTAAGCATCGCCCCTTGCGATGCCCTGAGCAGTTCGACAGGCTCACTTTAACACTTGCCGTACCCTTCGGGAAGCAAGCTACGCGTAGCATCTCTAAGAGTTGGGTGGGCGAAAAAATCCCTATTTTCCAAGGGAGGTTGAAACCCCGATACCAGTTCTCTCAAGTCGGTAAACCCGCCCACGAGACTGGCTACCCGATGTTAAGCGGTTTAATTTCCCCACTCCCCACTCCCCACTCCCCACTCCCCATTCATCACACTAGTGAGAGTTCTCGTAGGATAGACTATTGCTGCAACAAAGTGTCCATTAAGACCACCCAAAGAACAAGTTAATCAGGTATAGTCTGACAAGTAAATTCTTGCTGACTTGAACCTTAAGGATAAGTAAGTATAACGTAAGTTTTGTGTCTAAAGTTGCAATCATCCCCAATGGTGAAACCTATTAACAATATTATTGTTGAGGCAGAGAAGAGGCGCTATAGTATGTCTTTACAAGTTATGCCCTACGCCCAGAAGAATGAAGAGATTAATGTCTGGTTGAAGTTATACAAGTCAATTTTAGATAAATGTCGGTATACTTCTCTAGAATTGGCTGTGCGATCGGCTGTCCTGAAAGCTTATCCCATAGCAAATTTTCGCCCTGCCAATTCTGTTAGGCTTGGCAGTAGTGAAAACAATAAGGAACAGTGCCATAGTATTGTGGCACTGTCAAACTAAAGTTGACTCTGAGGTGAATAACACCTGAAAAAGTCGTTTATCTACCCTTTCACAAATCCAATGACACTTGATAATAACCAAGGACTTACCTATAAAAATTCCCAATCTGCGGGACAGCCGGGATTCTCTCTGGCAGTTAACTCGACTAATCCTTTTAATAACTCTGGGCTGAACTTCGGACAAAGTCACGATAATAAGAAGATTTCTGCGGAAAATAGCCGAATTGGGGAGATTGTTCCTGGTCGGGTCGCCAACATCAAAGTGATTGGTGTCGGTGGTGGTGGTGGCAATGCTGTTAACCGGATGATCGAGTCTGATGTCTCTGGGGTAGAGTTTTGGTCAATTAATACTGATGCCCAAGCTCTTACCTTAGCTGGCGCTCCAAGTCGATTGCAAATTGGACAGAAGCTAACGCGGGGTTTGGGAGCAGGTGGTAATCCTGCTATTGGTCAAAAGGCAGCTGAGGAATCACGGGACGAAATTGCTACAGCTTTAGAGGGTGCAGACTTAGTATTTATCACTGCTGGTATGGGCGGTGGTACTGGGACGGGTGCAGCTCCAATCGTGGCAGAAATAGCCAAAGAAATGGGCGCTCTGACTGTTGGTGTAGTCACACGTCCATTTGTATTTGAGGGACGCCGCCGCACCAGCCAAGCGGAACAAGGTATTGATGGACTAAAAAGTAGAGTAGATACGCTGATCATTATCCCTAACAACAAACTGTTGGAAGTGATCCCCGAACAAACACCTGTGCAAGAAGCTTTTCGCTATGCAGATGATGTGCTGCGTCAAGGGGTGCAAGGTATTTCTGATATCATCACGATCCCCGGTTTAGTAAACGTTGACTTTGCTGATGTCCGAGCTGTGATGGCAGATGCGGGATCGGCATTGATGGGAATTGGAGTGAGTTCTGGAAAATCTAGAGCCAGAGAAGCTGCGATCGCAGCTATTTCTTCTCCGTTGCTAGAATGTTCTATTGAAGGCGCTAGAGGTGTTGTCTTTAATATTACTGGTGGTACTGACCTCACCCTGCATGAAGTGAATGCAGCCGCAGAAGCAATCTATGAAGTAGTTGATCCCAACGCCAATATTATTTTTGGGGCTGTAATTGATGACAGACTCCAAGGTGAGGTAAGAATTACTGTAATTGCCACCGGGTTTACAGGTGAAGTGCAAGCGGTAGTACAACAAAGCGTGGCTAACATTCGAGTAGCACCTAATACCTCGAAGCGACCAACAACACAGCAACCCGCAGTTAATCCCCCAACCTCAACTCCAACCCCAACTCCAACTCCAGAACCAAAAGAAAAACCTGGATTGGATATACCTGATTTTCTGAAAAACCGACGTACACCAAGGAGTTAAGAGATTTTGAATTTGAAATTTTAGATAAAATTAGCAGTCTCATGTCAGGCTGAGTGCTGTATAAAATCTGCTAGTTCCAGGGTTTTACCAAAGCCAGGGGTAAGCAATGCGTTGCCATCCCCGATTTTGCCAATTGGTAAAAAAACTCGTCAACGCTACTTTATAGAATGAACTTGGGCAGGAGTCTGCTGGCTCGCATGTCCAGCTATGCTTTTGTCAGAAAAAAAACAGGAAGACCTGCCCGACTAAAGATCAAAGATGCGATCGCTACATCTACCCCTTGCGATCCATTAAACTTATATTCAAGTGCTAATAAGAATGATAATCGCACTTTTGGGGAGAGAGAGCTAGCACGGTATCACCTCTCTCCCTAAAGGCTATTGTTGAGTTTGGACGATCGCAGTTGATGCCCAAACCTGGGTAGTAACTAGCACTCCTCCCACAGACAAGAAAAATAACAGAACTGCTAAGATTAGCGATCGCACTTGACTACTATCGAGTCTCTTGACGATGAAATCACTCTGTTTATAACGGCTAATTTGTGAGAAAAATCTTCCTTTGAGCGTAGGCGTAGCCCATCGTAGACATCGCCATCTCTGCTTTTTTTTAGGCATATCTTATTTATCCTGTCAAACAATTTTGGATTTTAGATTTTAGATTGACTCCATGCCTAAAGTCAGGGGCTTATCATTTAAGGGATTTCCAAGAAATAAATTATCCAAATAAACGAACCACTCCAGACACAGAGAAGCCAGTGCGTTGGGGAGCCAGTGCGTTGGACGGCTCCGCCGACTTGAAGCACCTGGCGTCGGGTTCCCCGACTTGTTCGCGCAGCGTCTCCCCTTGGGAGAAGCAACTGGCGCAACACAGAGAGAGGAGAAATAGAGAGGGTTTTTGCGTCAAGTTGCAATAGTTGCAAAGCTGACAGTCTTAGATTAATTAAAGCCTGAAACGATGAATCTTTATTGTTCAATGATTCAAATGAAAATTTCACAGTATATTTTTGGTAAGTACGCCACTTTTAAGTGCGTACTTTTCAATTTATATGTATATGTTTTATTATTTAAATAGTTCAAAAGTAATTCAGAATTAAATACTTAATTTTTTCACACTCAAAACTAATTAACAGCGAGGTTAACTTATGTCTCAAAATACAATTAGCCACCTAATTCACGATCGCAATGCACGCGGTCACGCTCAAACAGGCTGGCTCGATAGTTATCACACATTTTCATTCGGAAGTTTTTACGATCCTAACCGCATGGGATTTCGCTCTCTGCGAGTGATCAACGATGATCGCATCGCCCCTGGTGCTGGATTTCCTACGCACAGTCATCGTGACATGGAAATTCTCACTTATGTCTTAGAAGGTGCCGTAGAGCATAAAGACAGCTTAGGTACGGGGTCGGTGATTCGCCCTGGTGATGCCCAGATCATGAGTGCTGGAACTGGGATCAGCCACAGCGAATTTAACCCCTCACCAACTGAACCACTGCACTTGCTACAAATCTGGATTCTTCCTGACGAAAACGAGTTGACACCAAGGTATGAACAAAAAACTTTTCCTATCGAAGAAAAGCAAGGCAAACTCCGCTTAATTGCTGCTAAAGATGGGCGCGATGGTGCTGTAATAATTCACCAAGATGTTGATTTATACGTATCTGTTTTAGAGGATGGTGATGTTGTCAATTATCAAGTCAAACCTGATCGTTATGCCTGGTTACAAGTAGCGCGAGGTATAGTTAACTTGAATGGCGAGGAACTCAGAGCAGGTGATGGAGTGCAAATCAATGGCGAAGAACAGTTAGAAATTAGCACCAAGATCGGCACAGAAATCTTGCTTTTCGATTTAGGCTAATCTTAAGTCAACTTAGAGCCAGAGTGAATGAAATTCGCACGCCAGCTGCTCATGGGGAGTCACACCTAAGAGAAAATAAAGCTTTGTAGGGGCACACCAATGAGCATTGCTCTGCCCCTACAATAAACTATTCGACAATTAGTGAAGCAGCCGAATATGGATACCATAATTACACGACAAAGAATCCAGTTGCCACCTGGCGCGGTGTTGAAACTTTTAGGAGACTGGCAAGATTATCAGGTATTGAGTCAGCAACTAAGCGATCGCTCCTTGCCTCGCATTAAGTATCGAAGAGGAGAAATTTTACTGATGGCACCCCTACCAGAGCATGGAAGAGATGTGAGCTTGCTGGCAGATATTGCTAAGGTTTTGCTCGATCGTTTAGAGCAAAGATACGACTCATTTACGCCCATCACCATGAGCTTGCCAGAAATTAGTGGTATTGAACCAGACTATTGCTTTTACATTGAAAATTGGAGAGCAGTAGTAGGCAAAAAAAGAATTGATTGGGACTCAGAACCACCACCAGATTTAGTAATTGAAATAGATGTGACAAGCTACACCGACATTAATGATTACTTACCTTATCGAGTGCCAGAGGTCTGGATGCTAAAAAGTAATCGGTTATTAATTTATAGATTGCAGGCAGAAAGTTATGTGATTACAGAAAGCAACTACTTTCCTAATGTCAGAGAAATTGTGCAGCAATGTCTGCAAATTGCAAATGAGCAAACAACAAGTGAAGCGATTAGGTGGTTAAGGAGCTTTTTGCATGGACAACATTAGAGAAAATCCCCGTTACAAAACTGTACTTCTGACTTCCGACTTCCGACTTCCGACTTCATTATTTTAATCCCTTCGATTTCCGAAACTCCTGGACAACATCTTTAATATCACGTAATTCACCCTCAACTAAATAGTTTAGTTGGCGCATTTCATCTGCTGAAATCTTTCCGGTAAGTTGAGCGATCGCTTTCCTTAATTCGGGATATTTTTTTAAAGTTTCTTGTCGGACAATTGGCACTGGTTCGTAAGGAGGAAAATAGTGTTTATCATCTTTTAGTACAATTAAACCCAAGCGAGAAATCTGCCCGTCAGTGGAATTACCCGCTACCATATCCACCTGTTTTTGAATCAAAGCACGATATATTAAACCTAAGTCCATGATTTGCGGTGGTTTAGCAAAACGTAAATTGTAAGTTTTAGCTAATCCTGGAAAACCATCTTCCCGTTCTAAAAATTCGTAGCCAAAACCACCCCGCCATTGTGGTGTATATTGAGTAGCTTCGGAGATAGTTTGAATGTTGTAGCGTCTGGCATCTTCACCCCGGACAATCATCGCAAAAGTGTTTTCAAAACCCAAGCTTGGCATCACTTCCAGATTGAATTGCTGGGCATAAGCTTGTTTTAACTTCTGATAAACTTCTTTAGGATCATTAACTGCTTTTTGCTTTAAAATTCCAGTAAAAGCTGTGCCTGTATACTCAATATATGCGTCAATTTTGCCAGCAGTAATCGCGCTATGACAAACAAAAGAACCACCCAAACGCGGGCGACGATCCACTTTTAAATTAGTTGTCGTCTCGATTTGCTGTGCTAACAGTTCCCCTAAAATATCTTGTTCAGTAAAATCTTTGGAAGCAACAATAATATTGCCATTGCTGCTAGTATTTAAATTTGGCGTGCAACTAGTGATTAGCAGTAACAAGGCAAAAGATAAAAAGCAAAGTGTTAAAAATCTTTTCATTAATTTTTAATTTTTAATTTATTCTCTAACCAGCCAATTGCAAAGTCAGCCAGTAATGCAATTACCGCCGCCGGAACTGCACCAGCTAAAATTAATTGATCGTTCACTACTGATATCCCCCGAAAAATAAATACTCCTAAACCACCAGCACCAATGGCTGCTGCAATGGTTGCAATACCAATAGCAATTACTGTTGCGACTCGCACTCCTGCTAAAATTACTCCCATTGCTAAGGGAATCTCAACTTGTAATAATAATTGCCTATCTGTCATCCCCATGCCTCTCCCAGCTTCCCGAATCGCTGGATCTACGCCAGTAATACCTGTGTAAGTGTTACGAATTATCGGCAGTAAAGAATATACAATCAGGGCAACAATTGCTGGGACTGCACCAATTCCACCAATTATGGGAACAGGAATGAGTAGGCCAAACAGCGCCAAACTAGGAATAGTTTGGAGAATATTCGCTATGCCGAGAATTGGCTGGCGAAGATAAGTTTTCCGTGTAATTAAAATACCTAATGGAATGCCTATAAGTATGGCAATTCCAATTGCAATGCCTACCAAAAATAGATGTTCAAGAGTATGCTGAAGAATTTCTGGGGCATACTTAACGAGGAAGAAATTTTTCATAAAGTGTCGGGGAGGGAACGCAGACATTGAAGAAAGGCGAGGCTTTCTGGGTGTTGCGATCGCATAAATTCATCTGTTGTCCCTAATACTACCAATTCTCCGCCACATATTACAGCAGAAATCATGTATTTGAACCACATCTGTCGTAGGGGTACAGCATTGCTGTGCCCCTACCCGCGTGGTCTATTTACTACCGTGCTAACCCTCTAATTGCCGTAGCGTAACGTTAGGCTAACGCCATAACGCACCGCAATAAATTATAAAAATGGTGCGTTAGCCTTTAATATAACCACCCTACTATGCAGTTTTAGGATTCTCATCTAATGCTTGTTCTGCAACATTTTTCAAGCGGCTCGACCTGATTTTGCGGGCGCGATCGCTATTGCGAACACCACCCGCCATCTCATATTCGCGGCTGTCTTTGCCGTACTTGATAGCAACCACCATCAGCATCTTCTCAGAAAGCTGACTCAAGTTTTTTTCCATTTCTTCAATTTCAGTTTTAGAAGAGTCAACCACAGACAGAGCCGTATTATAAACATCAATTTTGATACGTAACTGATCGGTTGACTCAATCAGTTTTTCTAGATTATAATCTTGATCAAATTTGATGTTTGGAACAATCGATTTCAGTCCAGATGATCTTAACTGAGCTTTTTCTAAAACGCGGGATGTACGTTTTTGACGAGCCATAAATTTATTCCTTATAAGATGCTTCTGCTAGCTTGCCTCAGTTAAACTGCATTCCGGTTCAGCATAACTCACATTTTTTCTAATAAAATTTTCAGGTGATCCTAGTAATTTTTCGGTGTTTTATCACTAGATGTTGATTTCTGTAGAAATAATTGCCTAAGTTTCATAAAAGTTTTAAGGTAGACCGCCGCTCCCGGCACGAGAAATACCGCTCCCATCACGAGGTAGACCGCTCCCATCACGAGGTAGACCGCTCCCATCACGAGGTAGACCGCTCCCATCACGAGAAATACCGCTCCCATCACGAGAAATACCGCTCCCGTCACGAGAAATACCGCTCCCATCACGAGAAATACCGCTCCCATCACGAGAAATACCGCTCCCATCACGAGGTAGACCGCTCCCGGCACGAGAAATACCGCTCCCGGCACGAGAAATACCGCTTTAGTTTGTTGGGGAGTGCGTAGACAAAGCCAACTTAGGTGATCGCAGTTTATTAAAGGGCGATCACATTAATCGGGAGTTAGGCAAATCCAATTGCTGCGATCGCACTCCACAAGCGCGAGGGCTTGACAAAATATAACTGTTAAAATCAGCATAACGGTGTCAAAGTGCGAAAAAAACACACCCAATAGGAGAAAAATGCCAGCCATTGTTAAACTACAACTCTCCTTAGAAACTTTAGCAGAAGCAATATCTTCCCTTGATTTAACAGAAAAACGTCAACTTCAAGAGCTAATTGAGCAACAAATTTTTGAAGCCGAAGAAGCTTTGTATGAAGACGATGCAGAAACACAGGCAGAAATTCAAGCCGTTCGCACTGAATATAAAGATGGTGAGTCCGTCACTATAGATGAATATCTTGCTAACCGCTCAGAGCAGAGATAATGATAGGACTTACGCAAAGGGAACGGAAAACGAACCACAGAGGACGCAGAGGTCACGGAGGAATGAGAGTTTGAGAGGGTTTTTGCGTAAGTCCTAAATGAGTTATGCGATCGTTATTTCCAAGTCGGTACAAAGATAACCCCTGGCGATCGCTCATCGACAGTCTAGACAATTTCTCTGATGATTTTATGACTAATTGCGATCGGTCACTCATGCACACCAGAGAGAGTTTGTAAATGCGATACCTGGTATTCCTACGCTGTTGTTAGAGAACTGGGTTGAGTAGCTGTAAATAGGCGATGTTTAACGAACTGATAACTGTTAAAGTTTATGTCTAGAATCAAATAGCCTGAAAGTAGTGTATGCGATCGATGCCAAAACTTTCATAAAGTGCTTGGCACCGATCGCAGACATTGAAGAAAGGCGAGGCTTTCTGGGTGTTGCGATCGCATAAATTCATCTGTTGTCCCCAATACTACCAATTCTCCGCCATACATTAAACCAATTCTCGATGCCAAAATAAAGGCTTCTTGAATATCATGAGTAACAAAAACAACTGTTTTGCCTAATTCTTGCTGCAAATGCCGAAACTCTTGTTGCAATTCTAAGCGCGTAATCGGATCAAGTGCGCCAAAGGGTTCATCCATCAATAATACTGGCGGATCTGCTGCTAAAGCCCTGGCTACTCCGACTCTTTGCCTTTGTCCTCCCGAAAGTTCGTGCGGGTAACGTCCCGCAAATTGTGCTGGTTCTAAACCCACCAATTGCAACAATTCATAAACCCGCATTTTAATTTGTTTAGATTGCCAACCTTCCAAAGAAGGGACTAAACCGACATTGCGTTCTACAGTGAAATGGGGAAATAAACCAATTTCTTGAATTACGTAACCAATCTTTCGCCGCAGTTTAATTTCATCCCATTCAGTTGTGGGAATGCCATCAAATAAAACTTCGCCTTGTGTAGGTGTAAATAAGCGATTAATTAACTTCATTGTTGTAGTTTTGCCGCTACCACTGCGCCCAAGTAATACCAGTGCTTCTCCTTGGCGGATGGTGAAATTGAGATTTGACACCAATGGGCGATGATTGCGGCTAAAAGTCACATCGCGGAATTCGACGGCAGTTTGGTTATTTTGCAGCATGAGTGGCTTACTTGTTGTAAGTCAATTATCGAACAGAATTCAGGAGTCAGGAGTCAGAAT
The DNA here is from genome assembly GCF_036917755.1 of Nostoc sp. Lineage (GTDB taxonomy): Bacteria > Cyanobacteriota > Cyanobacteriia > Cyanobacteriales > Nostocaceae > Nostoc. The sequence continues at coordinate 51,420 of NZ_JBALFC010000028.1, read as the reverse complement.
TCATTCTGAATTCTGACCGAAAAAGCGGATAGCGTAGTGGTAGCTCATCCTGGAGCGTCTTGATTCTGAATTCACACGATGTGCAACTTATTCTTGTCACCCCTCTCCAAACCTCTCCCCGAAAGGTCGAGAGGCTTTGATTCTTGCTCCCCTTTCCCTTGTAGGGAAGGGGTTGGGGGTTAGGTTTGAGATAAAGTCACACACGGCGTGAATTCTGAATTCTGCATTCTTCTTCAACCAATTGTCACAAAAAATATGATCAAAGCGCCTAATGCACCCCTATATAAGATGGTGCGTTACGACTAAAGCCGTAACGCACCATCTTACTACTAAATCTAGTGTTTCTCAGAAGCGGCTATTTTACAGCAGCAGGTATCTTTTGAGTTTTAGTAGTACCCGTTTTACCATTCTCTGCCTTAATTTCTGCTACTTGCAGATGAGCTTCTAAGAACCAGAGTCGTTTGTCAATGGTGCGGGAAATTTCGGTGTAAAGATCGGCGGTATCGAGGTCGTCTAATTCATCAGTTTTAGCGATCGCTTCCCGAATATGTTTAGCATAAATTGCAAAGCGATCTGACAACGCTGTTACGTGGTCTTTACCATCTAAAATATCAAAGAGATATTCTGGCAAAATTGAATTACTAGCTGCGGCGCGGGCTGTTCCTAAAGCATATCCGCCTAAGGCTGTGACGCGTTCAGCTACCATATCGACGTATTCTTCCAATTCACCAGCAAGTTCATCAAATAATTGGTGTAGCTGGTAGAAGTCAGTTCCTTTAACATTCCAGTGCGCTTGCTTTGTCTGGGTTTTCAGATCCAAAGTGGCTGCTAAGGTTTGGTTGAGAAGTACCACGATTTGCACTCGCGCTTCGGCGGGAATGTCAATGCGGGTGGGAAACAGACGTGATGAAATGGTGTTGTCGCTCATAGTTCTACGTTAATGCCTTTTACATCTAACTGTACAGATTTTTTTTGGCTATGGGAAACTCTCTGACGATAGATTAAATTAATGGCTGAATGTGTTACTGTATATGACTATTGCGTTAACTGCGATGGTTTTCTATGGTATTAAATGTACCACCGAAAAGGCGATCGCGAATTACATCGTTCTGCAAGAAGTCATGGGGAAAACCCAATTCAATTTTACTTACTTCATTTAAACGTTGCAAATGTTCTGGGGAGAGGTTGACTTCTATTGAAGCTAAGTTGTCTTGAAATTGCGTTAATTTACGTGCCCCAATGATCGGAATAATTACGCCACTTTGCGCGCGTAACCAAGCTAATGCTACCTGTGAGGGTGTGTGTCCAATTTCTGCTGCAACTTGGCTAACAACTTCAGCGATGGCTAAACTCCGTTCTGAAATAGTTCCTAATGCTGCATTTGCTAATCGCGCCTGTTCGCTACCCTCTTGAGGAGGCTGATTATACTTACCTGTTAGCACACCACCACCCAACGGCGACCACGGTGTTACTGCTAAATCAAAAGCTTTAGCCATCGGTAGCAAATCCCGTTCTGGTGTTCGCTGAATTAAACTATACTCAACTTGCAGGGCGACAAACTGCGTCCATCCTTGGTATTGGGCGATGGTATTTGCTTGGGAAACAATCCAAGCAGGGGTATCTGAAATGCCGATATAAAGTACTTTACCTTGACGAACTAGATCATCTAGCGATCGCAAGACTTCTTCAATAGGTGTTGTGAAATCCCAAGCGTGCAACCAGAATAAATCAATGTAATCGGTATTCAGCCGTTTCAGGCTACCTTCTAAAGACTGGATTAAATTCTTGCGATGGTTTCCACTGGCGTTAGGGTAGCCTTTGTTGTCGTTCATCCGCAAGGGAAAGGAATATTTTGTCGCAACTACAAAGCGTTGCCGTTCTAAGCCAATCAACTCACCGACAATTTTTTCACTGCTACCATCGGTATAACCGTTGGCGGTGTCAATAAAATTACCGCCTGCTTCTACATAGCTATCAAAGATTTTACGACTTTCGTCAACAGATGCACCCCAACCCCAATCTTCACCAAAGGTCATGGTTCCCAAGGAGAGTTCAGAAACTCTTAACCCGCTTTTACCCAAGAGTTTGTATCTCATGAATATTTTCTCATTAATGAAAAAACTAAGCAAATACCATCCCAAAGGCATGATAACAATTCAAAATTCAAAATTTTTGCATTAAAGACATTTTCAGACGTTCGCGTAGCGGACGCACCAGAAGAGAAGTGTCTTACGGAGGTTCCTCACCTTGCAAAACTGTACCCTGAGCGAAGCCGAAGGACACCGCTTCCGACTTCTTTAAAACACTCTCTTAAGCCCATTGATAAACAAGATTCCTGCTGCCTCTTTGAACCCACAAAGAGCGTTGAGGTAAGGTTTTACAAAGCTTTTACACTCATTGAGATGCTCCCTTGTTAAGGTAGGCAAACTTCCGCCGTGTTGTAGTAGTTTATCTATGAGTTAATTTCCCGAAAATTCTCTTTTGCGAAGAAATAATTCTTAGCCAAAATTCTTTGGCGCAATCATCCCCGAAATTTTTGATTGCGATCGCTAACTCCAGTCTAGTATTTCAACATTTTCCATCACAGACAACTATCTAAAGGGTGAAACTTTTTCCTCGAAATCCAGCCATTAGTTAGTTGTATAATTTTTATCCAAGAGTAATAATGTATCGTATTGCCAAGACACATTTGATTTCTTAAACTTTGCTAAAGATTATGATACATTGATCTTGACAGCATTAACCCTGCTCGGCAATTAGAAAGAGATGGCTATTGAAAGCCAGTTTTCCTACTGCTTGACTGCGATTTTATAACTGAATAAAATCGCCTAGTTGCACTAATTATCTTTATTAGTGTCATCCGTGGTTCTTTAAAAATCAAATAGGAATTCTAGACTAACTATGTGTGGTGAACATTTGAATAAATGTTATGAGGTGTCAGAGCAGCTACTCATAATATCCAACATTTGACTTTTCCAGAGTTAATGATTGTATTTCTGGTTTCCATATCGGGGCAAACCAAACAATCATCTCGATATTTGTATTCACTTAACCTTGCATCCAGTATTTTCCAATAGTCAATCCAAGAATTTGAAAAGAGGATATTTCCATGTCTAGTTTCTTTCGTTGGTCATCAGGAAGGTTTGTTTTACTAGTTCTGGGAATGACAGCTGCGACAATAACTCCCATCTTAATTTCCGCCCCAGCTTCATCTCAAACTACTGTTCCATCTACGACACCATCGCCTGAGACACCATCGCCTGCGACACCATCGCCTGCGGCACCATCGCCGACTTCATCAGTTAACTTATCTGATGTTTCCTCAGATTATTGGGCGCATCCCTTCATTCAAGCCTTAGCAGACAATAATGTGATTGCTGGCTTTCCTGATGGCACCTTTAGACCCGATCAAGCTGTGACTCGTGCTGAATTTGCCGCCTTAATTCAAAAAGCTTTCGGCAACCAAAACCGAGTTCGGCAATTAACCGCAGGTGGATTTAGTGATGTTCCTTCTGGCTATTGGGCGGCTTCTGCAATTCAGAGCGCCTACGAAACTGGATTTTTGGCAGGCTATCCTGGGAACGTGTTTTTGCCAAATCAACAAATACCCAGAGTACAGGGGATTGTTGCTTTAGCAAGTGGTTTGGGTTTGACTACTAGCAGTACTGGAGCAAGTAGTGATCTGGGCACCTATTACAATGACGCCTCAAGTATCCCGAACTACGCTGTTAATGGTGTGACAGCAGCAACACAATCTAATATTGTTGTTAATTATCCAAATGTAAAACAACTCAATCCGCAACAGCCCCTGACTCGTGCGGAAGCTGCGGCACTTTTATATCAAGCTTTGGCTAAACAGGGACGGATACAACCGATTGCGAGCAATCTTCCAGCTAGTCAGTATATTGTCGGTGGAACTCAAACCGGTAGCGATATTGTTTCTCTTGCTGCATCCAGTAGTTCTCTTACAACTCTGACTTCTTTATTAAAGACAGCTGGTTTAGCAGACATTCTTCAACAGCCTGGCCCTTATACAGTTTTCGCTCCTACAGATGAAGCATTTGCTGCTTTGCCTGCTGCTACCCTACAGCAGTTACAGCAACCAGAAAACAGAGAAGCATTGATTAAGATTTTGAGATATCATGTGGTTCCTGGTGCAGTAACTGCTAGTCAACTCTCGGCTGGGGAACTGAAAACCTATGAAGATAGACCTGTAAATATTAAAATCGATCGCGCTAACAATCAAGTCGAGGTGAATAATGCCAGAGTTATCCAGGCAGACATCAAAGCTAGCAATGGTGTTATCCATGCAATTAACCAAGTCTTGATTCCGCCTGATATTAACATCAGTAAGTTAAATCAACCACCAACAGCAAACACGCCTAATGTTGAGCCAGGTAGGGCAACTCGTGGTGGCAGAAGCTACATCGGAGTTGCTGGTAACATTGGTTTGAGTGGCGGTGATACAGCCCTGAGTGACGGTAACTTTGCAGCGATTAGCAAAATTGGTCTGACACGTAACATATCAGTGCGACCATCGGTGATCTTTGGGGATGATACATTGTTTATGGTTCCTTTGACTTTGGATTTTTCTCCCAGCGTCGCAGGTTCGGTGGGCGAAAGAACCTATACTATATCTCCTTACATAGGTGCTGGCGTAGCGATTGAAGCTAATCTGGATACTGATTTTGGATTACTGCTAACTGGTGGTGTAGACATTCCTCTGGGTTCTAAATTTACGCTCAATGGTGCTGTAAATGCTGCTTTTATGGATGAAACTGATGTCGGTCTACTATTCGGACTTGGCTACAACTTCTAAGTAAATAGAAGTAGAACACGCGGTAGGGGCAATTCATTGAAAGTCGGCGGGAAACTCCAACCCCTTGTGGATGGAGAGGGATAGTCGCCCGCCGATTTCGGGCATTGGGCATTGGGCATGCCCCATGCCCCATTCCATAACTATACTAAGGTCGCTTGATTGCTAAAGTAAGTCCATCGGCGATGGGGACGAGTGAGAGTGTTATCCGTTCGTCATGATGTAACTTTTTGTTGAGCGCCCGGATTGCTTGGGTGCTTTGATCTTGATTTTGCTCTTGGGCAACTTGTCCAGACCATAAAACATTATCAATCGCAATTAATCCACCTGGACGCACCAATTGCAGCGATCGCTCATAATATCCGTCATAATTTTCTTTATCAGCATCAATAAAGGCAAAATCAAATGTCTCGGCTTGCCCAGTTGCCAACAGTTGATCTAAAGTTTCCAAACCTGGTGCTAATCGTAGATCGATTTTATCAGCAACTCCGGCTTCTTGCCAATATCGGCGGGCGATCGCAGTAAATTCTTCATTCACATCAGCAGCGATAATTTTCCCATCAGCCGGTAGTGCCAAAGCTACAGAAAGTGAGCTATAACCCGTAAACACTCCAACTTCCAGGGTTTTTTTCGCTCCAATCAACTGTACCAAAAGTCTCATAAACTGACCTTGTTCTGGTGAAATCTGCATTCCACTTCGGGGATGGCTGGCGGTTTCTTGGCGCAACTTCAAAAGAATCTCCGGTTCCCGCAGCGAAACGGATAAAAGGTAATTATAGAGTTGGTTATCAAGACCTATAGACTGTTTTGGCATGGTAGATCAGAGAATTGAAAGAATCTACAGTTATACTATCGCCTAAGAGTGGTTTATCAGTAGTGGACTCTCTAGGCTAAAACAGTGCATTAGACTTAGACGTAGGTTGGGGTTGGTGCAGTTAAAGCATTTGGAGAAGCTGCTATTGCCTATTTTGAAAATATGCATCCTGACAAAATTTACGGCTCGGACTGAGCAATGAGGAAATTTAAAAACCTGCCAAAATGGCAACCCGATTCTGATTAACCAAGTTAAATTGTACAAAGATAAACGACTTCAAGGGTTTTGTTATCAGGGACTACCAAGTAAGTAAATTCCTTTTGTAAAACACTATCTACTAAGTGATTTACAAAAACCAAAAACTATCTTTACCAATTATTTGCAGAGTATTTTTCTCAGCAGATAAATATCAATAATCAGGTTTGGCATTTGCTGCAACAGGAATATAAAATGCTTACGGGCGTTGTTGTCGAAGTATGGATTAGCCCCCAAATAACGGGCAACGTCTGTATACATTCCTGTTCACTTCAGTGGCAAATGGCAGAGTGGGAGTTTGAAAGCTGACTGATATGCTTCCTCCCACTCTCTTTTTATCCAAACAGAATTCAGGAGTCAGGAGCCAGAATTCAGAATTTAATTCTGTGTGACTGGTGAAGCAGCACTACAAGAAGGTTTCCTTGTGTAGGTGACTGGTGAACCCGAAGCGTGGATAAATAAACGGGTTTAAGACCCCCATTGATAGCGGAGCCTCTTCGAGTCCGCGTTCGCTTTTAGCGTCTCGTAGAGAACGTCTTGATTTTGACGAATGTATTCTTCTTCAAAAGTCAGTATCCTGTAAAAACTCAATAATCGCTGCATTCAACTCCTCAAAAGCACCAGTTGAGGCATCATGATAGCAGTTAGACAAAATTTGTAATTTAGAGTTGGGGATATGCTGATGCAATTTTTCAGCATGACTAACAGGAAACCAACTATCTTGATCGCCCCACAAAACTAGCGTAGGACACTTAATTGCACTCAGGTTATTTTGAATTTGGGTGAGCATATTTGGCTTATTTGCTTGCCAATTCTCAATTTCTCGTGCTGCTATTTGTAACTCTTCGGCGACTTTCGCAACCGTACCAGGCAATTCAATAAACGGGTAAGTTATCCAATAGACATCTTGCTGTGTCAAAATAGATGGATCAAATAATACCGCACGTCTTTCTATTGCCATAATTTCTCTAAATAGAGGTGCAAACAAATATGCCAGACGTAAGGAGTCAATTGTTTGCATTATTTGCAGGGGCATTTGGGCAAGTAACCACATCGCCCAATGGGGTAGATTTTCGGTAAAAACTGGTACGTTTACTACTACAAGCCGTCCGATTAATTGCGGATTTTCTTGAGCAAGGGCAAGGGCAACTAATCCCCCCAAAGATTCAGCCACAATCACTACGGGTTCATCACATAATGCCTGAATAATTCTTTGAAACTCAATAACTTGATGACCGTTGTCTTCTCTACGAGACAATGGTTTTTCGGAAAAACCAAAACCTTTGGCATCAAAACAAATTACCCGATAATATTTAGATAATGGTTCGATACTGTGCCGCCAATTATAGCTCCAACTACCCATGCCATGTAATAAAATTAGCGGTTTACCTTTACCTTTTTCGCCATAAGCAATTTGTACAGGATAGCCTTTAACATCAGTAATAACTAGACTTTGCCGCCCTTTGGGAAAAGTCGCTTGCCACCAATCTTTCATTCGGTTATCAATAAATAATTTAACCGCCAGTTAAGGCGTTCCACAATATTCTAATTAGGATGACGGGTAATGCTACTAAAACAATGGAGATTAGCAACAATCCAGCCAAAACTGCAAAGATAAACCACCTGTCTGCACTCCTTTGCTGGCCGGGAAACTTTAAGTACTCTTCCAATAACTTGATATTATAACTGTTAGCTGTCCAGGCAAAATCAAACAAGTCTCCCAAAACTGGGACAGCGCCTACCAAGCCATCAATGATCACATTCAAAACCATTTTGCCTAAAGTGGCTCTAGATACACCCAGCCGCGCCGCTTCTAGGATGATGTAGCTAGAAAACATGACTCCCAAAAAATCACCACCAATAGGTATGAGTCCGATAATTGGATCAAGACCAAAACCAATCTTCGTACCAGGAATGGTAATAACATTATCCAGCAGCCTACTTAATTGACGCAGGCGCTTCAAGGTGGGTGCTTTGGCATCAGGTTCAATGATCGAAGACCGAAAAGGAGAATCAGGCATAAAGGCGATCGCTCACTTAGTTTATATTGAATCGTTAGACATTCTACTCCCCTACTGAGATTTGTCAAAAGTTTTCTCAGGGATTTACTAATTAATCTTTTTCGTTAGATTCTGACTGTGCTTTTGGGCGCATATCTTCGCCGACAGTCACATTCAACTGATCGCCGATTAACAACACAGCAGCGCTCATCGACAGCCAGAGCATTAAAACTATCACAGCCCCTACAGCACCATAGACTTTATTATAGTTGCCAAAATTCGCCACATAAAGCCGAAATAGGGCAGACAATATTGCCCAGAAAACAGCTGCTAAAATTGCTCCAGGCATCATTGGCGTGCCTGAGTTCCACTGGCTAGGTCCATAGCGATAGACAAAGCCAAAGGCAACAGCAACAATAGTTAAAGCTAAAGGCCAGCGTAACAACTGCCAAAGATGCACCAAAAAGATCAAAGAACCATTTTCGCGCACTACCATTCCCAACAGTAGGTCGCTGGTAAACACTAACAAAGAAGCCAATACTAAAAGCAACATAGTACCGACTGTTAATCCCAGAGAGACAAGCTTGGCTTTCCAAAAAGGGCGCATCTTTTCTGGAGGAATTTTATGGATTTGGTCGAGGGCTGTCATAGCGGTATTCACCGCCCCAGAAGCAGCCCAAATTGCTAATATAAAGCTCAGAGAAAACAAACTACTGTTTTTGGAGTTGGTAATTTCTGTAGTGGCAAAATCACGAATCAGATCCAGGGCTTGTTCAGGTAGAACTTGACTGAGTTGAACCGCCAGTTTATTAAAGGTGGCTTGCAAAGATTCTGCTAATAAGCCAATGGCTGTAATGAAAGCAAGAATTGCTGGAAACAGCGATAACATGGCATTGAAGGCGATTTCCGAGGCGAGTCCCAAAAGTCGTCTTTCGATTGTCCTGGTAAAAGTTTTTTTCAGGGTGCGCCAATTGAGGTGGCGAAAAAAGCGGAAAAAACGAGGTTTTGGCATGATTTAGTAATGGGGAGTGGGGAATGGGGAGTGGGGAGTGGGGAGTTAGGAGTTAGGAGTTAGGAGTTAGGAGTTAGGAGTTATAAGAATTCTTTCCCCAATGCCCAATGACAAATGACCAATGACAAATGGCTAATAACTATTTATTTATGAATCAAGATTTAACACAACAGTGGTTGACAGAAATCCAGGTACTCAAAGAACAGATGGCGGGACTTCAACACGATCGCGATGCGGCTTGGGAAAGTGCCCAAAAATGGCGTCAGCTCTATAATACAGAAGCAGAACAACGCCGCACAGATGCCCAACTGTCTCAACAGGCGATCGCATCCCTGAAGGCAGACGTGCATAAACTTCAGGGTCTTGAGGTCGAAACACTGGCTGCTGAGACACCAGTAACGGCGATCGCACAAGAAATAGAACAACTAAAATCTGTGGAGGACTTGCAAGCTAAACTGATCTCCGTGATCAAAGAACGCGATCGCCTTTGGCAAGCTTTGAAAACTGAGCAGGATAACCACGCCGAAACCCGCAATAGCCTAACTACTGCCTTGGGTGATGCTATTGATAGCTTGACACGCGAACGAGCCGGACGAGAAAAAGAGTGACCCAAGAGGATAAGGGGACAAAGAAATAGGGGGATAAGGGGAAACCCCATAGATAATTTTTAATCTAAAATCTAAAATCTAAAATTGGCACGGCCGCTATCCTTGTCTCGGTTAAATACCAGATGCCATTAATCTCTCTATCGACTTGCTATTTAGGGGTTTGTAGAAAAAATATCCCTGTGCGTACTTGCATTTCATGGCTCTAAGTTGTGCTAGCTGTTCCACCGTTTCTACACCCTCGGCTATTACATCTTTATTTAGACTTTGGGCTAGACTGATGATCGCCTGAATAATCTTTAAGTTTTCTCCATCAGCACCAATCTTGGCAATAAAAGAACGATCAATCTTCAAGGTACTACTTGGAAAACGGTGCAGGTAACTCAAGGATGAATAGCCTGTGCCAAAATCATCTAAGTGTAATTGAATATTCATCTGTTGCAGTTGCAAAATCATAAAACTTGCTAATTGAATATTTCCCATAAGTACGCTTTCGGTAATCTCCAGTTTTAAATTGCTGGATTCCAGGTCAGTTTCTTGCACAATTTGGTTAATTTTTTCAATCAGGCCAGGTTCTGAAAACTGTTTAGTGGAAATATTTACACTGATTGTCAAGGGTGGGTCAACAGGAAATTGTCTTTGCCAAGCGTGCATCTGACGACAAGCCTCACGGAGTACCCAATAACCAATAGGGAGAATCAGCCCAGTTTCTTCTGCTAGTGGAATAAAGCTGTCTGGAAAAACTAATCCGTGTTGCGGGTGCTGCCAACGAACGAGAGCCTCGAAGCCAATAATCTTGTGATTTTCTAACAAAACAATTGGCTGGTAGTGAATCTGAAACTCCTGGCGTTCAATTGCCCGTCGTAGATCCATCTCTAACTCTAATAGCCTCCTGACTTCGGTGTGCATGGTTGAGTCAAATATCTTATGGCGTCCTTTACCCGATGTCTTAGCGTGATACATTGCAATGTCAGCATCGCGCAGGAGTTCCTCCGGTCGGTTGTAACTAGCATTGCTCAGGACGATGCCAATGCTGACGGTGGTAAATACGTCATTCCCGTTGAGTTTGAACGCAGATGTCAGAGCTTGGTGTATCCGCTCCACTACGTTTGTTACGTCATCGATGTTGGTGAGATTATCAAGCAAAATTGTAAACTCATCTCCCCCTAGACGGGCAACTGTGTCTCCAGCGCGTAGGCAATTTTCCAATGTGCGAGCCAGCGCAGTTAGTAGTTGATCACCAATCATATGACCGAGACTATCGTTGACTACTTTGAAGCGATCTAGGTCTAGAAAGAGAACAGCGAATATATAGTCCACACGTCGTTTTGCCGACATCAGCGCACGTTCTACCCGTTCCAGAAATAAGGCGCGGTTTGGCAGACCGGTTAGTAAATCGTGAAAGGCATCATGAATTAATTGCGCCTGGGCAAGTTTTAAAGCAGTAATATTCCGAGCGATACTCAAAACAGAATATACTGAACCATCGCTAGCCAATTCCGGGACAAGACGGGTATGGTAATGTTTTGTTTCCCAAGCGATCGCTAAACTGCATTCAAACTCAGTTTCTTGCTTAGTTTGGAGAACTTGCTGGAGCTTATGATCATATATCCCGCAAAATTCTGACGGCAGATTTAACTCTGCATTTGTTTTACCGATAAATGTTTCGGCTGATATTCCTGTAACCTTTTCAATAGCTGGATTAACGTAAACGTAGCGCAATTGAGTGTTAAATCTGGAAATAATATCAGGTGCATTTTCAACTAGTGCTTTGAATTCTTGCTGGCGATGCGCTAGTCTCTCCAATATCTGCTTACGCTCGGTGATATCCTGAAAGACCAAAACTCCACCCGTGATGTTACCATCGTCATCTTTAATCGGTGCGATACTATCATTAATTGGTATTTCTGCACCGTTTCTAGCAATAAGTATCGTCTGTTCTGGTAAATGGACAGTAACGCCAGACTCAAGGACTTCTCTTATCGGACTTTCAATTTTTACACGAGTCTTTTCATGAGCAATATTGAATATTTCTGTTGCTTCTTTACCAAAGGCATCTGCATATTTCCAACCCGTCATCATCTCCGCAACAGGATTCATAAAAGTCAGCGCTCCTAATGCGTCGCTAGTAATCACCCCATCCCCAATACTTTTAAGTATGGTATTCAGCCATTGTTCATTCTGCTTTAATTTTCTTTGAATCTCATGTTTGGATAGGCTAATTTCAATATTAAACATTAATTCTTTCTCTTTAAAAGGTTTGATAATGTAGCCAAATGGATCTGTTACTTTGGCTCGTCCTAATGTTTTTTCATCGTCATCAACAGTGAGATAAATTACTGGAATATTAAAAGTATTATGAATTATCTGGGCGGACTCTATACCGTCCATCTTTCCATTTAGGATAATATCCATTAAAACTAAATCTAGAGAATCATTTGCTGCTTTTTCAATTGCTTCTTCTCCAGAATCGACAACACCAAAAATACTGTATCCAAAGTTTTCTAGCCGCTTTTTGATATCCATTGCCACAATGAATTCATCTTCAACAATTAATATATTTACCTTGCTCATGATTTTGTGTTATTTATGGGATTATAAATTTTTAGTCGGAAATATAATTTTAAACTCTACTCCGTTATTACTGCTAAACTCAATATTACCTTTTAACTGATTTGTCAGACCCTTTACTAATATTAGACCTAATGATTCTGTAGTCTGAAAGTCAAAATCTTTGGCAAAACCAACGCCATTATCACTGATAGTAAGTGTAAATAAATTTGCTTCTAGGGAGCAAAAATCAATACAAATTTCTCCTGATTCTCTTAGGTGAAAGGCATGTTTTAGAGAATTTGAAATAAGTTCATTGATAATCAAGCCACAAGGAATAGCTACATTACTGACTAGGAAAACATCCTCAACGTTCATTTTCAAGGTAATAGCACTAGAATTAAGGTTGTATGAATAAAACAAATTAGTTACTAAGTCTTGGATATAGTCAGCAAAATTAATCCTTGACAGGTCTTTAGATTTATACAGTTTGTCGTGGATTAGAGCCATTGATTCAATCCGGCTCTGGCTATCTTTGAATATCTGAATAGCTTGATTGTCCTTGATATACTGTGCTTGCAGATTCAGCAGACTAGAAATAATCTGCAAATTATTTTTTATCCGGTGATGAATTTCTTTTAATAGCACTTCTTTTTCTTGAAGCAATGCTTGAATCTGCTCCTCTGATTGTTTACGCGCTGAACTGACGATAACAGAAGCTATCATGTTGCCAAAAATAGTCAGCAAACTTCTTTTATCATCGCTGGTGCCAGCCTCTGTGCCAGCCTCTATTGACAGCTGTTTCAAGAACTCATTTTCTTCGTTATCCTTAGCTGTAGTGAGCATTCGGATGTCCTCCATAATCTGCTGACCCTCAACTGTTTGAACTATTCTGAACTATACCCGTTCGCGTGGTAACAAAGCTTACCCTTCGGTAGGCTCAGGGTAACACTTGCCCTGAGCCTACCGAAGGGTCGAAGTGCAGCCTCTCTACGAGACGGCGAAGCATCTCAGTACATGGCTGAAACCTTGTTTTTTCGTTGCAGTTGACCTAAGTTAGAACGGCAAAATTATACCTTCCGGGGCTTTTAAAACAACACTTAGTAAAGGATATCTACATTAGTTAATTATTGGCAGCGTATATTTTCGGAGTCATGGGAAAGTAAATAATAAAACTTGTTGAATTATTCAGTATATTTACGCAGCCAGACTCCAGATATTTTCACTTGCATAAATTATGCTAATGTGGTATGCAATGTCAATAAATTGCACTTAAGAATATTCAATCATATTAGCTTGATATTAAATTGATTTCATCCAACTAACTTAAGGTAAAGTACCCATGCTCAGGCGCTTAATTGTGATTGTTACTGCCGCTATACTCTTTAGCAACTCCTTGACGCTGGCAGAGAGTAAAAAGCCCAAACCACCGGATGAATTTCCTCCTAGTCCCCTAGAAATTACCACAGCCGATCCACTGTTACCACGTTTGCCCAAAGATAAACAGCCCTTAACTCTCGAAGAACGGCAAAAGTTAGAACCAGCGCTGGATGCCTTAAACCAAGAAGCAGCAGCGAAACTGCAAGCAGGGGATCAGGTGGCGGCGTTTGAAATTTGGAACCGGGAACTGCGCTTGCGACGCTTTTTAGGTTCATTAGCAGAGGTGCAAGCATTATCACGAGTCGCGGCGATCGCCTGGAATCAAAACGACAGCCCAGAGGTAAAATATATTACACAGCGATTGCAAGCAATTCAAAAGCAGGCACAATCTCAGAAACCAACTGCCGAAATTGATTTAGAATTGTGGCGATCGCTAGGTCAAGCTTACCAAAATGTGCGATCGCCTAAACTAGCTGTGGAAGCTTACGACCAAGTTTTGTTAGTGGTGCGACAGCAAAAAAATCCCACAGCAGTAGTAGAAATCCTCAAGACAATTGGGGAAATACATTTGAGTTGGTTTGATTATCGCAAAGCCGCCCCAATCTACGAGGAATTATTGGGTTTAGCAACTTCCCAAGGCGAACGTGTAAACGAGGTAACATATCTGCAACGACTGGCTGACATTTACGAGCAGACAAACCAACCGCAGCAGTCATTGAATGTACTTAATAAACTAGCAGAAATTTATGTAAATGAAAATAATCTTACTGAAATACCAGAATTAAAGCTAGCGATCGCTTCAGATTATGAATCTCTAGCAAAAAAAGATCCTAATTTATTACTAGAAGCTTTTAAAAATTATCAAGAAGCTTATACTACTGCTTGGCAATTAAAAGAATACGTTCGTGCTGGTGATGCTTTGCAGAAGTTAATTGCGCTGTACCGTTCTCAAGGACAAACAGACGCGGCTTTGCAGGCTAGCCAAATTCTTGTGCAGATACAGGCGCAAGCCGCCAACTTTTACGGGATGATGCAAGCTTATGATCAAATTGGGCAATTGTATTTAGAACGCAAAGAGTTTCCTCAAGCACTAACAGCTTTTCAAAAAGGGTTAGAACTAGCGCAACAACTCAAACATGAAGAAGCATACTTTACTGGGCAAATTGAAAAACTGTCGAAAGCAAATTTGTAGCTAATATTAACGAAGTACTATAGCGCTTCTCGTTTGTATGCAATACACTTTGATCTCTCTCCAAACCTTGAAGGTAAAACACGGCGTTCTTATGTGTTGTGGAAGGAGTCTGTCGCACCCTTGATTGTGTTGGAATTTGTCTCTGGAGACGGTTCGGAAGAACGAGATCAAACGCCGCCATCTCAAGGGGAAGGTGGAAATGTTGGTAAATTTTGGGTTTACGAGCAGGCAATTCGAGTGCCTTATTATGGGATTTATGAAGTAGCAAAAGCGCAGGTGGAAGTTTATCACCTAATCGATAATACCTATCAACTGATGAAACCCAATGAACGAGGACATTACCCAATTGTTCCTATGGGGTAGAGTTGGGAATCTGGCAGGGATTTTATCAGAATGCTGAGTTACCTTGGTTACGCTGGTGGGATACACAAGGAAATTTACTGCTTACGGGTTATGAACGCACTGAAATTGAGCAACAAAGGGCGGAAGTTTAGCGACAAAAGCGCGAGAGAATTGTAGAGAAATTGCGTAGGCGTAGCCCGTCGCAGACATCGCTCTCTGCTGAAGAACTCAACGCTTTAGGAATTGACCCAGAAATGTTGGATTAGGATACTAATAATACATCTTCATATATAGCTGCGATCGCACAACGAAAATCAACGCTAGCCAAATGCACTTCTTCTTCTTCATAAAGGTAAAGTACCCAATTTCCTTCCTGATTGCGGCGGAAGCATTCTACACTCATTTGGTCTGGTGAAATTAGCACATATTCTTGTAATGATTCTAGGTGTCGGTAGCTGGCAAATTTCTTTCCTCTGTCATAGCCTTCTGTTGACTCAGAAAGCACTTCGATAATTAAGCAAGGATAGCACTTAAAATATTCAAATTCTCTATCTCTTGTATCACAAGTCACCATTACATCAGGATAAAAATAGCGGTTTATGACATCAATTTGTGCTTTCATGTCTAACATGTAGACACGGCAATCACTACCCCGGAGATGGTTTCGCAGCAGCATAGATACATTCATGCTAACTGTGACATGAGCATCACTTGCCCCTGCCATTGCGTAGACTTGCCCATCAATATACTCGTGTTTTATTTCACTTACTTTTTCGCCTTCTAGATATTCTTCGGGTGAGATATAGTACTGACTTTGACTAATGACCATTTTAGTAGGTTAGTAGTTTTATCAAACATTTTAACCCATAGAACAAATTTAATGAGCGACAGCGCCACCAGTTGGCTTCACCTTTTTCAAGAATAAAACGGCAATGCCACTGAGTAACAATGCAATGCCAATAAAGTAGAAACAATCGTTAAATGCCATCACAAATGCTTCCCGGCGGACTATATTAGATATGGATGCGATCGCTTGATTTTGTGCTGTACTCAAATCGGCTCCCCGACTGATAAAATACTGTGTCATTTGGTCAAGTCGCTGCTGAGTTTCTGGGTTATATAAAGATACTCCATCACCCAATCTATTCGAGTGAAATTGTTCTCTGTTAGTTAATAAAGTTGCTAAAGATGCAATTCCTATAGAACCGCCTAGATTCCGCATCATATTAAATAAACCACTTGCTGAACCTGCTTCTTTCTGACTCAATCCAGCAGTGGCGATAGAACTAAGCGGCACCATAATTAAGGGTTGTCCCATTGCACGCACAAATTGCGACCAACGTAACTGATCTAATCCTGTTTGATTAGTCATTCCAGAGTTCATAAACGCACTGATGGAAAACAAAATCACACCAACAGCTACCATTAACCGCACATCAATACGTTGCATCAATTTGGGGATGAGGGGAATAATAAACAGTTGGGGAATACCAGCCCAAATTAATACTTCACCAATTTGCAGCGCATTGTATTGTTGAATTTGGGCAAGATAAAGAGGTAAAATATAAATTGAACCATACAATCCTACTCCCAGCGACACATTGACAATACTCGCTAAACCAAAGTTCCGCCTAAGCACAAGCCGTAAATTAATAAATGGTTGTTTACGAGTTAATTCTATAAAGAAAAACACGGCTAAAAAAATTACCGCGATCGCACTTAAGCGCACAATCAGCGTTGAACTAAACCAATCTTTGCGACTACCTTCTTCTAAAACAACTTGCAGAGAACCTAATCCAATAGCCATTGCAATAATTCCCCACCAGTCACCTTGTTTCAGTAAATTAATTTGGGGTCGTTCTTGCTTAATTCCATACCAAACACCAGCCAGCATTAATACCCCTGGAATTACATTTATATAAAAGTTGTATTCCCAACCAAAATTTTCTGTTAACCAACCTCCCAATGTCGGGCCAATTGAGGGTGCAAAAACTGCACTAAACCCAAATGCTGCCAGCCCAATCGATTGTTTTGATTGAGGTAAAGTCGTTAAGACAACTGTCATAGCGGTGGGAATTAATACTCCTCCACTAAAACCTTGTAAGACCCGAAAGAAAATCATGGAATTGAGATCCCATGCCCAACCACAGCATATAGAAAAGAAAATAAACAATGCAGTATTGACTAACAGATAACGTCGCAGAGAAAACACCCGTGATAACCATCCTGTTAGAGGAATTACCACAATTTCTGCCACGAGATACGCTGTAGAAATCCAAGAACCTTCTTCTAGAGTTGCTCCTAAACTTGCTTGAATATCTTGCAGCGAAGCATTAGTTATTTGAATATCTAATACCGCCATAAATGCACCAAGCATACTGGCTAATACACCAATCCAAGTTCTTAGCGGTACACGTTCTGGTGGTGCTTGCTGACCAATTACACCTGTGTTAGCCATAGTCTTTTTCCTGTTTCAAAGTTAAGTAGTAAAAAATGTTATTAAATATTCTCTTTCTCTCTACACGGCAAAAGTAAAATATGAATACTATAGAAAACTTCATTATAGAATAGAGGTTTTCGCTTGGATGCAGTACAGCTTTGACCTCTCTCCAAACCTCTCTCCTTTTAGGAGAGAGGCTTTGAATCTTACTCCCCTTTCCTTGTAGGGAAGGGGTTGGGGGTTAGGTCTGTATTTGACTCAACTGCAAACTGGTATAACATAAATCTAAATCTAATTGCGGTTAACTATCTTATACTTCCTGAGTCGTGATAATGCCCTTTTGCTCATAAATTGGACGCATTATTAGCCTTAAAGCAGGCAACTGTCTGCTAAAAACGATCGATCCGATAATACAAGCTATACCATCAATAATTAAAGTGTTAGAAGCACCAATATAATTTGCTAATAAACCTCCTAATAAATTACCTACGGGAATCATCCCCAAAAATGACATTGTGTATAAGCTCATCAATCGCCCACGTTTGTCGTCCTCAACAATTGTTTGTAAAAATGTGTTGCTAGCAGCAATCTGGAGAATTGTTCCCAAGCCAACAAATAACATTGTAAATAAAGAAAGTGGTAAAAATCGAGAAAAAGAAAATGCAATTAGACCAATGCCTAAAATTGCTGGAGCTAAGGCAATCAATTTCCCAATTCCCAAGATTGTTTGGCGCGTAGCTAGATAAATACCACCAGTTAAGGCTCCAACTCCTGATGCCGCCATCAAAAATCCCAAAGTTTCCGCACCACCTTTGAGAACTTGTTCTGCAATAACTGGTACAAGAATAGTGTTTTGCAGTCCCATAAGACTAACTAACGCTGATAGCAATAAGACAGATCGAATGGGTGGGAAGCTAAAGGCATATACAAATCCTTCTTTGACTTTCTGCAAGGGATTACCGTCAAGTACCACATTTTTCCAAGGTTTAACTTGCATCGCCAATAAAGCGGCGATTACAGCAATGTAGCTCAAACCATCAATTAAAAAACAATAGCCAGTTCCAACGCGAGCAATTAATAAACCCCCGATCGCAGGGCCAATTAATCGCGCACCGTTGATCATCGTGGAGTTGATAGCGATCGCATTGGCTAAATCTTCTCTGTGTTCAACTAATTCTGGCACAAAAGCTTGGCGTGCTGGCGCATCTAAGGCGTTAATAAATCCTTGAAACAAACTCAAGGCGATGATGTGCCATACCTCAATCACACCAGTGAGCGCCAGCACTGCTAATGTTAACGATTGAATCATCGCCAAGACTTGCGTACTAATTAAGGTACGATACCGAGAAAAGCGATCTACAAACACTCCGCCAAAGGGAGCTAAAAAAAAGCTAGGAATTTGACTCGAAAATCCCACAACTCCTAGCATTAATGGGGAGTTTGTCAAGTCATAAACTAGCCAAATCGTCGCAAGTTGCGTCATCCATGTCCCAATTAGGGAAATACCTTGTCCAGCAAAAAACAACTGGTAATTTTTTGACTTTAATGCAGGTAGTAGCGGTTTTTTCATGTCAAGTTTGTTTTATACCAATCTGCTTTCATAAATATCATCTCACCTGATCTTTATATGCCTCTCCATAGATGTAGAAACATATCACAGTTAGAAAGAGGTTTTTCATCTGTTTGCAGGCAATTTAGTATTAATGATGTCCGGGCAATTAACCATAAAACCTCGAACCCCACCCCGCCAAAGCTGTGCTTTTAGCTCCCCTCCCGAAGAGCCTATGGTGTACACACAAGTCTGATAATCTTATCCCGTATCGTTCTGATCCCCCCTAACCCCCCTTAAAAAAGGGGGAACTAGAATCAAAGTCCCCCTTTTGAAGGGGGATTTAGGGGGATCAAACCACATTTTGCACTCAGCATAGAGATGTGTGTACACCGTAGCCCGAAGAGCGGGGAGGCAGGGTGGTTTCATACAAAGAAAGAAAAAACTTTGTGCAGTTGATTGGAGAGGGCGCGTTGTGCTTGAGGAATAGTTCGGAAACGAAGTTTGCGGGCGAACGCACAAGAAAAAGTTGTGTAAGATAGACCAATTCACAGGGGCATTCCCACCACTGCGTGGTGGAAAGTCTTCAATGAAATTCACATCTCTGACCCAATCCAGTCGATTTTCGATACCCCAAGACAAGTGAATGTCGGCAAGTAACTGTTGAGCTTCGAGATATTGACTACAGATATACAGATATAGAATTGACGCTCGTAGAATGGCTGACCATTGCGCTCACCCTGACCTTTTTTAAATTAAAAGTTAAAAATTAAAAATTAATTTAAAATTACCCGATGCGCCTGAACATTCAGAAATTCCTGAAGTAGCACAGGTCGATGAACTTGAGACATTTGTGGGTAAAAAAAAACAAAATTTGGGTATGGACGGCAGTAAATAATGGTCTTCCAGGTATTTTAGCTTGGACTCTAGGAGACCGTAGTGCCAAAACCTTTGCAAAACTGTGGCAGATTATTAAATGTTGGAGATATTATTTTTACGTAACAGATGGATACCCAGTTTATCCATGTTTTATAGATGATTGTGACTAGATAATCAAAAAAACTTACATGACACTCGTGATGTGAGAAAATACCAGATTAAGGCATTATCTAGCGCGCCTTCATCGAAAAACTCTTTGCTATTCTAAATCAGAAGAAATGCTTAAGCTATCAATTCGATTGTTACTGCACTACCTCCATTATGGATTTGTACCCTTAGTAGTCTAATTCATCCCGTAACTATGCAACGCCGATTAGCTAATGATAAATGACGATTTATGAAAGCATTCAAAAATTCATCATTCATCATCAAGATTTGGAATTTATTTATATTTGACTAGCTTTGTGTAGATAACTATTAGAGATTATTTGCACATTTGCAATGTGCGGCGATCGCTAGCAGTGATCGAATCTAAGCGATGAAAGTCTTGCAGAGCCACTGAGTAAGCATAACTGCTTGATTCATCTTCACCCACCTTAGGCAATCTGCTGCTTGTAGCTACCTGAGACTGATTAGAGCTGGCTTCATTTGGTGAACCATTAACCGTCATCGCCAACTCTCCTGATGGGTTGAGTGTACCCTGAAAACAATTAAACTCTGATTGGGGCATATACAATGCACCCGTTACCTTCGCCTGCTGCTTTTGAAATATGATGTAACCTTGACCAAGCTGGTTTGGTTTTGGGGATTGACCATAGAGATAAACCCCATCTTTTTCAGGAAAATTCGCTTTTGGTAAAACTCCTGCGCCTTTTGTAGTTCCCTGAGAATCTGGAACCAGCGCGGTGGTTGTAGGTACTGTTTTTCCGCTCTTATGGGCAAAAAGCCACCTATCTCCAGAAGCCGCATTAAGTTGACTTCTCTGCTCTCGAACTCTTCTTAGCTGCGACAGAAGAGAGGGTTCGGAGGTTTTCTGAATCTGAGCCGATGACAAT
Organism: Nostoc sp.; assembly: GCF_036917755.1. Lineage (GTDB taxonomy): Bacteria > Cyanobacteriota > Cyanobacteriia > Cyanobacteriales > Nostocaceae > Nostoc. The sequence goes on along the minus strand of NZ_JBALFC010000028.1, from coordinate 30,531 downwards.
GGAGAATTTATAACTGATACTACTTGAGTTTGCTTGGCTATAAAGCCCAAACCGAGAAGTAAGCCTAAGCCCGCGAGGGAAATTCCCCACTGGCGGGGAGATAATAACTGATGAAGGTTGTTAAGCACCCTACTTCTCCTGTTAAAAAATAAACTAAGTTCTTTAGAACTTACTTAAAGTATAACCAAGTCTTAATTGTCAAAGACTTTGTTAACGACTTAATATTACTATTTTCCAAAAAAGAAAACTGTCAAAAACTAAAGTTTTTATTTAATTTAGTTCAACAATCTTAGATTACCATCAGTGAGAGTATTTATTCTTCATCTAATAGATTCATTCCAAAAATCACGGTTTCGGCTATTGTTTGCGTAAGTCCTGAGCATAAAAAAAATCGCCCCCTGAATTCAGGAGGCGCGTCACTTTATGGAGATGTAGCAATGCTACGTCTCTAAATTTAGCTAGCAACGTATTCTTGGACATTGGCACGACGGCGACGCAGATGAGCCAAAGCTTGATGCTCTAACTGACGGACGCGTTCACGGCTGAGACTCAATCTCTCACCCACTTTCGCCAATGACATTTCGTTACCATCCTCTAAACCAAAGCGTAAGGCTACAACTTCTCGCTGTTGCGGGGTTAGTTCCGCTAGCAGGTTGTTCAAGTCTTGGCGTAAGAATTCCTGGTTGGTGTAATACTCTGGTGATGGACCATCATCTTCGAGCATTTCTTGCAACTCAGTATCCTGGTTTTCGCCAACTCGTACATCCAAAGAGACTGGTTGACGCGCCATATTCAGGTACTCGCGGATCTGAGCAGGTTCTAGTTCCAGTTCTTTGCCAATTTCAGCTGGAGTCGGCGATCGCCCCAAGCTTTGAGCCAACTCGCGCTGCACTTTTTTGATTTTATTCAGTTTCTCGGTAATGTGGATCGGTAAGCGAATGGTGCGACCTTGCTGGGCGATCGCGCGGGTAATTGCTTGGCGAATCCACCAGTAAGCGTAAGTCGAGAACTTATAACCCCTGGTTGGGTCAAATTTCTCTACACCCCGCTCTAATCCTAGTGTTCCTTCCTGGATTAAATCCAGAAACTCCATATTCCGCTTTTGGTACTTCTTGGCAATAGCAACGACCAAGCGCAAATTCGCTTCGATCATTTTTTGCTTTGCCCGCTTACCTTGCGCCACCGTTTGTTGTACCTCGGTTTCCGATTGTTTAACCTGGTCAGCCCACTCTGACATATTCGGTTCCCGATGCAGCTTCTTCGCCAAAGCTTCCTTGGCGTCGATGAGAGTCATCATTTGTTGCACCTGCTTCCCAAAGACAATTTCTTGTTCACGGGTTAGCAGTGGTACACGACCAATTTCGCGTAGATAGGTTCGCACCATATCAACCGTGAATTTGGTATTGAGGTTTTCCGTTTGGGTGTTGACAGTAGGCATTGGTGCGTTTTCCTCTACTCCGTAAACACAATGTATATTCTCTTACTAAAATCGATGGATAAAGCTAGTACATCTATCACTAAATATCGGCAGCTACCAAAAGTAATTATCAATTGATACAGCCGTTTTTAAGACGGTAAGCCCCGAATGATAGGTTCCCCTACCTTCCCTAAATTTTCAATCTCTTATAAGCACGCTGGTTATTTTTGAGAATTTTTCTTTTGAGCAGTTACTGACAGTATATCGAAAATCCGAAGTCGGTATGAGTTCTACTTAGCTTTATATTACGATAAATCAGGCAAATAGTAAAGTATCTTCAGATAAAGCATATAATTATAATTCAAAATTGCTCATTTGCAAAAAAAATTAACCCTCCTTGAAATTACTGACTATATCTATAGTGACGCGAAAAACCCCTCTTCTGTTGCTAAAACTAGCGGGATAACCGAACTTAATTTGCTGTGACGATGGAGGGATGTCACGAATTGGGCATGGGGCATTGGGCATTGGGCATGGGGCATTGGTTAGGACTCATCATTTAACCAATGACAAATGACAAATAACTATCTAAAAACCAAGGTCAGCTTTGGCTAGTTCAGCAGCAGCGAATACTTCTGCGTCAGGTTTTTCTTCCCAGGCTGGCTCACCAATTTCTTCGTAAAAAGTTGCGTCGTAAGGACGGGTACGTACTACTACTGGCATCGGAACGGCGTGACCCAATATTAAGGCTTGTTGCTTCGAGTCTAGCTTTGCCAACACCGATCGCAGTCCACTACCACCAGATACACCCGTGAAAATCGCGTCAATGTCTTTTTCATCATTAAGCAAAGCGGTAATCCGAGTCCCAATCTGCGACATAACTTCATTATCTATCCCTGATGGACGTTGATCAACTACCAAGAGTGTGACAAAATATTTACGCAGTTCACGGGCAATAGTCCCAAAGATAGTGCTTTGTACCACTCCTGGGTCAAGGAAACGGTGCGCCTCTTCAATGGTAATCATCAATGGCGTGGGGCGATCGCTAGGATTTTTGCTTTGCAGGAATTTATCGGCTTTTTTGACGTAATGCTCGTGAATACGGCGGGTGATCATATTCGTCACCAACATATAAGAGAGCATATTAGACTGGGAGCCAAATTCTATCACAACATTCTTCCCAGATTCCAGACATTGCACAATTTTACTAATATAATTCTGGGGACAAACCGCTCGCATATACTTCAAACTATCCATCCGCAATAGTTTGCGCTGCAATGCCATAATCGAGCCTTTGTGTCCCCGCTTCTCGTCGCAGAACATCTCAATTTCTTCGTTAGTCATATTCAGCAACTGGACAATCCAAGACTTGCCAAACTCACTATATAGAATATTGGCGTTATCCAAGGCTGCATCAGAGAGTCCTAAATCTCGGCTACATAACTTAATATCTTCAACTTCAATTTGCTCGTAACTCAAATAAAGTTCTTGAGCATCACGCACACCCCGGCGCTTTGTCGATTCCGGGTCAAGGGTGTAGACTTCAACTTTACTGGGAAAAAGTTGCTTTAAGCCCTTAACAGTACTGACGTTCTTACCTTCTGCGACTGCTTCCCAGCCATACTCGGAGTGCATATCAAAAATCAAGTTCACTGCCGCATTTTTACGGATAACGCCAGCTAAAATTAGCCGCGTTAGAAAGGATTTACCAGTACCAGATTTCCCAAAAATCCCATTACTCCGTTCCACGAAGCGGTTTAAATCGATACAAACGGGCACATCCATATCCAAAGGTTTCCCGATGGAAAAATTGCGCCTTTGGGGGTCATCTTCCCAGCCAAATACCCGGCGAAAATCGTCAACACTTGCATCGTAAACTTGACTAAAGTGGCTAGGAATAGTTTTAACAGGCAACAATTCCATCGTCGTGCTGGTTTGTGGCACAAATGAAGCCAAACCCGTCATTGATGGGACGAAGGGATTTGTCGATTTGCCATTTGTGGGAGAAAAAGATTCTTCCGATTCGGGAGTGAACATCAACATCGGTGCGAGGTTGATAGTACCAAAAGTACCACTTCCGGCTAAAACATCACGTAAAAAAGTATCTTCCCAATTGGGGGGATTAGCAGTAATTCGTGCATTAGCAGCTCCCAATGCTACATCTGTCAGCATACAAAAAAAACGCGATCGCATCCCTTGCACAACGAGAAACTTACCCACGCGCATATCTTCCACAGATATATCAGGATGCAATCGAACTTCTAAACCTTCAGTCAGAGAACCTTGAATGACCGAACCTAATGGCTGTCCCGAATTCATCTAATTAATTACATGATTGTTGATGCTATCTCTTATGTTGAATTTTAATTGCATAGGGCAAAAGGTGCGAATTAGTCATTAGTCATTTGTCATTAGTCATTAGTCATTTGTCATTTGTCATTTGTCTTGAGTTATTCTCTCCCAATGCCCCATGCCCCATGCCCCATGCCCCATGCCCAATGCCCAATGCCCAATGCCCAATGCCCCATTACCTAATCAATCTCAATAGAAGTTGGCGCACTTGGGGTTGTTGGAGTGGTAATAATTAATGGTTTGCGGAATTGGGCGTAAAGGCGATCGCGCCAGGTGAAGAATGGTGCATAATCTATATTCTCTGTAAAGATTGGCAATCCTTTACCTCTAATAGAAGCTGGTAAATCCAGATAGGGTCCATCGGGGAACTTCAGCAATATCGACAAACCAGCCACAGCTAAGTCAGCTAATGTCGGCTCATCTCCTGTTAAATAAGGACTATCTGCCAGTAATAATGTTAACGCTTCCAAGTCTTGTTTTAAGGATGCGATCGCAGACTGGATCACATCTGGACTATAACCTACCCCAAAACCCAACAGTGCCAGGAAGTCACTAGGTACTCCTCCAACCAGACTTTTAAATATATCTGGTGTTGAGGTGGGTAATAAAGACTTGCGGAAATTTTGATCTTGACTTACGGCAGCAAATAGTGCTTTGCGACCTTTGATGCCTATGGACTCATCCGCCCATTCTTCTATTAATAAAGTTAAACCCCGTTTTTTGGGATCTTGCGGTATTATTGGGCGATCGGGATACTCTAAGTCTAAATACTTAGCTATTTCCGTAGAATCCGCAATATATCTATTACGATCCTTTAATACTGGGACTTGTTTTTGACCAGTCAGCCGGAACAGTTCTACTTGTCCAATCCCAGGCGTAACCTCTATTTTGCGGTAATCTAGTCCTTTAAAATCTAGAATTAGGCGCACTTTCTCTGAGTATTGAGATAGTTCCCATTGGTATAATTCCAGCATAGTGTATACCTTGTAACTGGTCAACTTCTTAACTTTACAATTGTATCTTTAGTTAAAGTAATTTTTATTGAGATTAGTTGCTTGTTGTCTATTTAATTGACATTAGGGTTGAACTTATACCCGATTTTTGGCAAAATCGATTTAGAAAAATATTATTTCCTGATTGATTAAAATATCAAATAACTAAATTAATTTAATCTAATTCGGCATATATAGGACTCGTATTTGATTTTTGAAAAAAATCAGTACACTCCGAAAAGGCTTCTTCCCCACTCCCCACTCCCCACTCCCTGTCTACGCAAATAATTATGGCTACGCCACGCTGCGCGAACAAAAATCAAAGCAGACTGCTATATAAAGAAACCTAATGGCTCAGTCTTCATCTGTTACTTTAATTTCTGCGACCCTTAGCCTACTACATTGTCAACCTAGTTTTGAAGGTTTGTAGTCAGGACTTTAGTGCTGAGAAAATCAGTACTAAAGTCCTTACTCCCAAGTTGCTTACCGATCAATTTAAACTTGACAGACTAGTAGATTAAGATATCTAGGTACTTAATTTCTGTACATTTTGCTGAGTAATCAATGGTTAATTCAGAGATATAGCCTTTTCGCGTATGGGATTCAGGATTTTTGAATCTAACTATTAATTTAGGTACAAGTTTGTATATAAATTGGCTTTTAAGTAGAATCTTTATGACAGCTTATTGCAACTCATAACTTGTAGATGTGAGATTTTCATACTTTCTTAAAGTTGGTGCTACACCAAGTGAGGCTTTTTAAATCTTTTTCGTGTGATCAAGAAAATTTGCTCAATTTACATAAAATACGTGCTAGATATATTTCATACTTATCACCCTCGTCTGAGGTTGGATATCTTTTCTCACCAGCACAAATTATTCTGGGAAAAATCTTACTTCCCTCTTTCGTCAGATTTTGTGCATAGCAAAGTGTTATAAATCTTTATGTAGTGTGTGGACAAAAAGACAAACGAAATTTATGAAGACAAATTATAGCAAATTACTGACCACCTTGACAGGCATAGCAGGATTTATTAGTTTCAGCCTTCTCATTACTTTACCATCTGATGCGAAAGAGGCACTAAATCCTAACCCCAGTGTTTTCAACGAAGCCCCCCATAACCAAGGCCAACGCCTTCAAGCAAACGCTCAATACACACCTGCTGAGGCTGCTTCCGAAAAAGAAAAGGGCAATACCAAACGCCAACAAGTGGTGCAGAAAAGTGGTGGAACGCTAAATCCCAAACCAAGTATTTTCAATGAGCCTCCCTATAACCGTGGTAGTGGTACACCTAGTGAACCTGCACCTCTGACTCCAAGTACTACCCCAGGAACCCAACCTACCACACCACCAACACAAGTCCCATCCACTGGGACACCTACTACAACTCCATCAGGGCCAGGAGCAAGCGATAATCAAGGCAAAAACTTGTTAGCGTTGGCAGAGTCAAACGCTTCTTTTACAACCTTAACCAAGGCTTTGAAAGCAGCAGGATTGACCGGAGCTTTGCAAGGCAAGGATAACTTAACTATTTTTGCACCCACTGATGCAGCTTTTGCTAAGTTGCCAGCAGATGCTTTGCAAGAATTGTTAAAACCAGCCAACAAAGAAGTTTTGATCAAAATCTTAACTTACCATGTAGTACCTGGTAAGGTATTGTCGACTGATTTGAAGTCTGGCGAAGTTAAAAGCCTTGAAGGTGGCACAATCAACGTTAAAGTTGATCCTGCTAACGGTGTAACTGTCAATGATGCGAAAGTGACGCAGGTAGATATCACAGGCACTAATGGTGTAATCCACGCAATTGATCAGGTTATTTTACCTCCTGACTTGTAGTTTCTCGGTATCAGTACAATCGGAAACAGAACTAGGTTAGCATCAAGTATTAATACGTAAAAATCCCGTTCAGATGTTAATTTTGGACGGTTTTTTTATAACAACAGTGAGTTAAATTGGTAATCTCGCCTACCTGACTTTTCACCGGATATGGAAAACCTCACTTCCATTCCTCTTCCCTTTTAAGGTTTACAGTATCACACAAGTCCTAAAAACCTAGTTTCATCAGGCTTTCATAGTTCAGTTAGGTTCTTAGCCTATTAAAACCTTAAAAGAGCAAGTTAACTACAATTGGCTGAGTCCCTAATCTAAATCACTGAGGTATGGGCAGACTACCTTGTAGTATCATCTGACTTGCCCTAGCTTGACAGCTGGCGCAGGCACAGCCAAACATCTGCATGGCAAGTTGTTTAACTCTTTCGTTAGCGCGTATTGATGAGTATTGGGGATATTCTTGTGAAACAGGTGCAGCAACTGTCTGTATGTCAGTGGGTGTTAAGGTAGGGTTGGCTAAATCTTGGGGAGAAAGCTTGTTAGCAAAAGCTGGATTGACACTTAGGAGTGTCAAGGCAAAAAAGCTAGAGCAGCAAAGCAAAGCCATTACAATTTTATTCATGATTTTCCTGAGTGGTAGACCTTATTTTTAGTTGAGTCTAGCTAAAAAAACCTACAAATCGCCAGAAAAACTCAACTTGTTTTTAGTTGCCGAGTGGCGATTGATAGAGACGCTGATTTCCATCGAAATAACAATTATTTCTTCTTTGCAATCAGCTTTTGATCTTTATCTTGCATTTCTAAAAGTTCAGGGATAGTAACAAAGCTATAGCCCTGTTTCCGAAAGTTGGCAATAATTTCTGGTAAAGCCTGCACAGTTTTAGAGCGATTACCACCACCATCATGCATCAGCACAATCCCACCTGGTTTGGCCTTTCTGAACACATTATTAATTAATTTTGGTACAGCAGGACGCGAGTAGTCGGCAGAGTCAGATGACCAGAGAATGATGGCATATTTGCTATTTCTAGCGTAATCAGCCACCCCATTGTGCATGATTCCCCCTGGTGGTCGAAACAAATTTGTTTTAATCCCTGTCACTTGATAAATCAGGTCTGCTGTGTGGTCAATTTCATAGGCAGCCGCTTGTGGATTCAAGAATTGATACCAATGATGCCAAGTATGGTTGCCAATTACGTGACCTTCAGCAATCTCCCGCTTTACTAAGCCTGGATAATTTTTCACGTTTTGCCCAATCAGGAAAAATGTCCCTTTGATCTGATTTTGTTTAAGAATATCCAATACTTGCGCGGTACTCTCAGGCCATGGCCCATCATCAAAGGTGAGAGCAATTACTTTGTGTTCAGGTATAAGTTTTGCCGACTGAACTACTTCCCCTTGAAAGCGTAGTGGCACAGCATAGGAAAGACCCTTTGTTTGTGCTTGTTGCTGCCAACTTCTAAGCATTGTCGCTTTTAATTCTTCAATCTGCTGCTGAGTTCCAACCTTAGCTGGTAGATTGTTTACATTTATATTCTCTGTAGTTTGAGCCTCAGAGGAGCTTGACTTGATAAGCATCATCGTGCTTACACTCAAACTGGCACTCAAGACAAGCAACGTAATTAATATTTTTTGCAGACCAAAAAATGATTTATAGTCCTGCACTTCATAGCTCCTTCAAGGGTCGAACCATCTTTTTTTCACAATACTTCGGGCAGTTTTTTACACTTTTGTAAGCTTTGCCCTGTAAGCTACAGCATGATTGGTATATTTTTTCAAGTTAGCTCCAACCCTGACTCTGAAAAAATGCCTTACCTACGGATAATCTAATATCTATAAGCAAAACCCTCACCATGAAGGTGAGAGCCTTCTTGTGCGTTAATTTTTGGAGACTATGGAGTGGTAAGCTAATGTACTTTTAATTTGCATAACCAGGGCGGGCAAGATGCCATTAGTGTCAACTTAAGGTTAAAACCCATTTGTCAACGATAGGTTTTGTGAGAAACGAAGTATAAAGGTGAACTTTTTTCTGCCTTTTATACGCAAGCTGGGAGTGATGCTAATAAACAAAGCATTAATAGTCCCTGAAAAAGTTCGTTTTTTGTCCCTTTCAAACCGAATTTTTCAGCATAAATGCTTATTGACATAGTCAGTTTGAGCTTAACTTGACACCTATGGCAAGATGCCCACCCCACAGTAGTTTTACTTCCAGGTAATATGCAACTTTTATGTCCAACAGCTTATGAGGGGAATTTCAATAACTGTAAAAGGTAATTTATCCTGCCTGATTAACATGAATATACTTAATGTAGATTAAATATTGCATATCCTATTGACGAAACCATTGCAAAATTATGACGAAGATGTGACCGAAGGAGGAAAGGATACAGAGCAACTAAATTGATTTATGGACAACATAGAAACAGTTGAACCTGCTGTGTATCGTTTCAGTTGAGAATGCTATTAAAGAGGACGGCAAATACTATTGCTCTCAAGGCTGTGCTGAAGGTCACAAAACTATCAAAGGCTGTAGTCATACTGGCTGTGGCTGTTGAGTAGTGCTGAGTTACCGAAATTCAGATTGCGATGTGGCCTTGACTGCCTAACTGTTCTGGAAGAAGGGTTAGGCAGTGAGACTGAATATCAACACCCGAAATTCCGACGATCGCAAGCTGACACTCCGACTTCTGGCGATCGCACACAAGGAGTAATATAATTCCCAGTAAGCAACGCTGTAGGTGTTGTCTTTACTGAGTACTCAGCACTCTTTTGGTCAGAGGCTAGAGATTACATCCCGCGCTACTGCTAAAGTCTGCTCAATATCCTCTTCGGTGTGAGCAAAAGACGTAAATCCAGCTTCAAACTGAGAAGGTGCTAAGTAAACACCATGCTCTAACATCCCACGATGGAAGCGTCCGAATTTAGCTGTATCAGACTTTTTCGCATCTTCGTAGTTATGAACTGGGCCAGAGGTAAAGAATAAGCCGAACATCGCGCTGATTTGACCGCCGCAAACCGTATGACCATTTTCTTTGGCAATTTGCAGCAAACCATCTGCTAGCTTTTTAGTAATCCGCTCAAGATACTCGTAAGTACCTGGCTTTTGCAGCAATTCTAAAGTCTTAATCCCAGCAGTCATCGCCAAGGGATTACCAGAAAGAGTCCCAGCTTGATATACGGGGCCGGCAGGCGCAACCATTGACATAATATCCCGACGACCACCATAGGCTCCTACTGGCAAACCACCACCAATAACTTTGCCCAAGGTTGTTAAGTCGGGAGTGACGCCAAATTTTTCCTGAGCGCCACCATAAGCAATACGAAAGCCTGTCATCACTTCATCAAATACCAATAACGCTCCATACTCGTGAGTCAGTTCCCGTAATCCTTCTAAGAAGCCAGCATCAGGTGCAATAAATCCAGCATTGCCGACAACTGGCTCAAGAATAACGCCAGCAATCTCGTCGCGGTTTTCTTCAAACAAGGCTTTAACGGCTTCCAAGTCATTGAAAGGCGCGGTTAGAGTGGTGCTAGTTGCCGATTTAGGTACTCCCGGTGAATCTGGCAAACCAAGTGTAGCAACACCAGAACCTGCCTTTACTAGAAACGCATCGGCGTGTCCGTGGTAGCAGCCTTCAAACTTGATGATTTTCTCCCGGTTGGTGAAAGCCCGCATCAGGCGTAAAACTCCCATACAGGCTTCAGTTCCAGAGTTGACAAATCTCACCATTTCGATGCTAGGAACAGCATCGATGACCATTTCTGCCAAAACATTTTCTAGGACTGAAGGAGCGCCGAAACTAGTACCTTTTTCTAAAGCTTCATGCAAGGCTGCAATTACTTCTGGATGAGCATGACCGCAAATAGCTGGCCCCCAAGTGCCTACGTAGTCTATATATTGGTTGCCATCTACATCCCAAATATATGCGCCTTTAACACGATCAAAAACTATGGGTTGTCCGCCCACAGATTTAAAGGCACGAACTGGAGAACTGACTCCTCCTGGCATGAGGTTTTGAGCGGCGGCGAAGACTTCTTGTGATTTTGTTGTTTTAATTGTGGTGTTTACCAAAGTTCTCTCCTAACAGTGGGCAATAAAAAGCTCTATCTTAGGATAGGGTCAAAAGTTACTTAGAATTTCTATCCTATAGAAATAGCTGAACCAAAAAAATAACAATATGTTATACAAGTCGAATAATGACTTGCCTCTAGATATTCAAACTCGATTATCTGAAGCATACCAGGATCTTTACCGAGCAGCTTTTAACTCGGCAATTCATTGGTATGGTGAAGCCTCAAAAGCTCACCAAGTCGCGTTGAGTGCTGTGAAGATGCAGTCTGCTATGGAACGAAATGCTCTTGTTGAGAGCTAGATAAGATAATTCAATTTAAAAAACATCCCAGCTGCTCTATTCAGAATGGTATCGTGATTCCATGAATTATTCTTATTAGAGCAAACTAGCTGGTATGTCTTCTAACGATTCGCGCTCACTGCATTACACCATCCCTGTTGAGGAAATTCGCTACGATGAACGGGGTCTAGTACCTGCAATTGTCCAAGATTATTTGGATGGTACTGTCCTGATGATGGCGTGGATGAATCAGGAGTCGTTACAAAAGACTTTGGAAACTGAAGAAACTTGGTTTTGGAGCCGTTCCCGGCAAGAATTGTGGCACAAAGGGGCGACTTCTGGGCATATTCAAAAAGTGCAAAGTATCCGTTATGACTGTGATAGTGATGCGCTGCTCATCGGGGTAGAGCAATTAGGAGATGTTGCCTGCCATACTGGAGAGCGCAGTTGCTTTCACCAAATAGAAGGGAAAATTGCCCCACCACCAGGGGATACATTGTCACAATTGTTTGAAGTAATATGCGATCGCCGCGATAATCCTACTGAAGGTTCTTATACCTGTAAACTATTCGCAGGTGGCGATAACAAAATTTTGAAAAAGATCGGTGAGGAAACTGCTGAGGTGGTAATGGCCTTTAAGGATGATCAAGCAGATGCGATCGCAGGTGAAGTTGCTGATTTGCTATATCATACTTTGGTTGCCTTGGCTCACCATCAAGTTGATTTAAAATCGGTGTATCGCAAGTTGCAAGAACGTCGTCAATAGAGAGAATAACAAGTCATCTTACCGTGGGGAGTATGTTACTCAGCTAAAATTCGATTGAGGTATTGTAAAATTACCACAGCGATCGCCACACTCAAAGAAAAGCCTAGCCACAAACTATCAGTAATAACTCGTGGTTGATCTAATGCCCATCCACCCAAGGGATGACCAATAAAAGAGCCAACAGCCCAGCACACAGCGTTGATGGAGAAATAAACGCCGCGTTGATTTTCTGGGGCTAACTCAGTGACTAAAGAGGCAGCAGATGGGGTATAGGAAACAATCGCCACAGCAAATACTCCCAATGCCAATATTACCCAAACTAGATGATCAGATGGGGCAGTCCCGCTTACCCAAATCAGACCAAAACCAATTGCCCACAGAATAGCAGAAACAGTGAGTGCGAGTGTGTGAGAGCAGCGTTTTAAGATGCTAATGACAGGCAACTGACAAATGATGGCGAATACCAGATGCCAAGCAAATAGCCCGCTAATGGTAGTTTTGGCAAATCCTTCGCTGGTACTTTCTACAAAGACAAAGTTTTTGAAGTAAAGCGGCAGGGTGCTGTGGATTTGAGAAATATAGATTGTGAAGAATATATTAACTGCTATGTAGACTAAGAAACGGCGATCGCTTAATACTGCCATCCAAGAAGCAAAATGTTCTGTCTTTTCAGATTCCCCTATCTGCTGTTGTTCGGTTTCAATAATTCCCACATAAATAACCCCAAAAAATACCAGAAAAGAGATGGCATCAATAACAAATAGCCATCGATAACTCCCAATTATGGCGATTAAAAACCCAGCAAGGACAATTCCGATCGCTAACCCCAGATTATCTGCTAATCGGGCGATCGCAAAAGTTTCGCGGCGATTATCAATCTCACTGGCATCAGCAACAACAGCTTCAGCCGCCGGCCAATAGAAACCTATCCCTAAACCGCTAATCAAGCTACCAATTACCAAAATAGTAAAATTACTGGTTGCAGCTAAAACTAGAGAACCACTTGCTGAAATCGCCGTGGCTAGCAACAAAGTGCGGCGCCGTCCCCATTCTCCAGAATCAGCCAAAGAACCACCTACAATCCGCCCGACAATGCCGGAAATCGAGGCGCTACCCAAGGCTACCCCAACACTGGTTGCAGATAAACCAACTTGATTCACAAAAAAGATGGGAGCGTAAAACAGGGTAAAGCCGGTGCCAACTTCCGAGAAGAATCTACCAATTGCGAAAATCCAGACCTGGGGATGTATCGACGGCAGCCACGATGATAACTGAGATTGAGAAGCTAATTTCATCAGGTTAAATGTCATCGGTTCCTGACAATTTTGTAATTCTTATCATTGGCTACAATTTTCCTCACTGATTCCACAGGGTTTCCACAGGGATTTTAGCAGTTTTCCACAGCTACTCAACGAGCCAGTGGGCTTCTTAGAGTCTGACTGGGGATTATTAATTGACAGTCACAAGGAACTTCAAAGACTGAGTTTTTATAAAGTAAAGTAACGAAAACTCGGCTTAAAAGCTGATTCTTTGGTTCGTATTTATTTTTTATACAATCGTTTTTAACATTTCGCAGCATTGACAAACCCACCCCCTCTTGGCGCACAATGATTCGGCTTGCTTTTATAGTCCGTTCAATAGTTTGCATCAAATGTGTAAAATATATTACCACCAGATGTAGGCGCAGATTGTCGGGCTAGCGAAAGAGCGTGTGAGGTAGCTTAATTGCCGTTTCACCGCAAGCAACTTGTCCTCTTGATTATCCTCATAGGAGGAAAATCTCATGAAAGCAACGGTTAGCATCTTTACAGAAATTCCTGAAACACTCCACGAATCCTTAAAAAACTACTTAGAAAAGCATCCCGATTGGGATGAAAACAGAGTGTTGACGGCGGCGTTATCATTATTTTTACTCCAAAATGGAGATAGCGATCGCCGTGCTGCCCGAGTCTATCTGGAAACTTTGTTCCACCACTCCTCAGTAGAAATGCCCAGCATCGATTCACCCGCAACAGCTAATCTACTAGACACCCCATAGGTACTGGTATAAAGGGCATTATTCTGGCTCATGCCCTAATATGGGTACGGTTTACCGTGCCCATTAATCGGATTTTGAGCCGAAGCGATCGGCCATCTGGGGGCAATATTAAAACAAAAAAGATCAGTAAATTCTGATCCTTAAAAGGGTTCCAATAGTTTCTCCGGTTGTTAAAGCTAAAGAAATTCGCTGATTACTCCCCCAAGAGTTAACAGTCAAGAGTTAAAAAACTCTAGACTGTTAATTCAGGACTTAGCTTCTAACTGCTGGGGGTAGCTAGGAGATTCAAACTTATACCCTACGCCACGTACAGTTTGAATTAATGCCGGCTGACTAGAATCAATTTCAATCTTCTTGCGAATTTGGCCGATATGTACATCTACAACTCGCTGGTCGCCGACATATTCATAGTCCCAGACCTCTTGGATTAGTTCTGCACGCCGCCAAACTCGACCTGGATGACTGGCTAAAAAATGCAACAAGTCAAATTCCAGAGCAGTTAAGAGTACTGGTTGGTTATTAAGTGCCACCTCCCGTCGCACTGGATCAATCATAAGTTTTTCAAATACCAAGCGTTTCTGCTCGGCGCTAGTTATCACTCGCTGACGCCTCAAAATAGCTCCGACTCTGACTTCTAGCTCTCCCAACCCAAAAGGCTTGGTAAGATAATCATCAGCACCTTTAGAAAAACCGCGAATTTTGTCAGCTTCATCGGCACGGCTAGTCAACATCAGAACAAAAACACCATTACGACTTTGCATCTCTTGGCAGAGGTTAAACCCAGTTACATCTGGTAAATTCACATCTAGAATTACCAAATCAGGGTTAAATTGCTCAAATAGAGCTAAGGCTGTCTTTCCATCTTCGGCAGCCTCCACCTGATAGTTCTGCTTAATCAAAAAGCGTTGGATTAAATTCCGAACCGCAGGATCGTCGTCAACTACAAGAATCTTGGCAGGAGCCATGACCATTACTTTGCACAAAAATTCGTAAGATTAACAAGAGGGTTGGTAAAAACGCAGTTGCCACTTTGGGACTAACTAAGAACCTACATGGCTACAGTATAAGAATCCTGATCGTTCAAAGATAAATACTCTAATCAGGATTGTGGGCGATGAGAACCCTAAACTTCTGTTAGCCCTTCTGTTAGCCACAGTATATAGGCGCTCTGGCTTTAGCCGCAACAGTTCTTGAGACCAAAACACCTTCTTGATCCCAGTTAGGTGGTAACTTAAAACGTTTTAATTCTAAATCGAGATGTGGATATATACCACAAGCGATTATTCAGTATAATTAAAAAAACTCTGTTAGGGTACAGTAAGTCGCCAAATCTGAAACAGTAAAGTTGATTTTTTCATCAAAACTATGTGTTTTAGGTATTCTCCGTTCAAATTCTAGATTAGAGCCAGAACTGGACAACGACATGAGGGTATACACGGAGTTATGGCGATATGTTAAAGTGACTACAGTTGAAATTATAAAATCGATCAAACTAACCCGTGCTAATATCCTGGTAGGGCATAAGATAGATCGAGATTTTATTTTCGATCAAAACAAAACCTAAAGATGTTTTTTCTTCAACAAAAGACTGCCGCTGACTGAGGCTGAAGTAACAAACTCCCATGAGCGATCAAAATCCCTACGAAAAACTTGGGGTATCAGAAGAGGCTAGCTTCGATGAAATTCAGGATGCTCGTAATCGCCTATTCGAGCAATATAGTGGCGATGCCAAGCATTTACAAGTAATTGAAGCGGCTTACGATGCGATTTTAATGGATCGCTTACGGATGCGCCAGGAAGGTAAAATTAAAGTCCCTGAGCGTATTCGGTTTCCAGAGTTGCGAGTGCAATCGCCTCTTAAAGAAAGTCCAACCCCTAGCGAGCAGTCACCTGCATGGCTGCAACGGATGCTGGATCAGCCAACGCCTATGGATATTCTCTTACCAGGAGCTTGGTTTCTTGGTTTGAGTTCTATTAGCCTGTTTTATCCAGAGGGAGGCGATCAGGTTTTGCAGTTAGCATTGGTGGTTGGGGTAGGTACTAGTATTTATTTTCTCAATCGCAAAGAAGGCAAATTTGGCCGAGCAGTTTTGTTCACCCTGGTCAGTTTAATAATTGGCTTAATCGCTGGTGGACTAGTTGCTAGCTGGCTGTTACCACAAATATCATTCCTCAATCTGGGAACGAATCAGTTCTCTACGGTAGTAACGTTTATATTATTGTGGTTGGTTAGTAGCTTTCTACGCTAAATCACTACCCGTAAGGAAGTTTCATAAAGAAGACGTGGATAAGAGAGTCAGGAGTCAGAATGGATATGCTGACTCCTGCTTTTAATTGCAATCTGAATCCTGATTAATTCAATCTGTTGCAGCTACAGAGCCTTTCTAGACAAGGTGTTTAGGTTTTAGGACTAAATCTACAGCAGCGCTGAAATCCTTAACGATTAAGTCGGGGTGATAAAGTTCCAATTGGGTGCGATCGCGGATGCCAGATTCCACAGCCATCACCTTAATACCATAATTTTTAGCAGCAGTAATATCGGCTTCCGTATCTCCCACCATCCAGGTATCAGCAGCCGGGGGCAGTTCTTTTAATGCCCTAGCCATCAATAAGGGCTTATCTTCAATATCGCGGGTTTTAATGTAGTCGTTACTCAGGCAATAACAACGATTTTCCGGGAAAAACCTCCCCAAATCGTGTTTTTTAAAGGCACAATCTAGTTCTCGAACTCGGCGCATGGTCATAACTGCCAAATCAATTCCAGCTTGTTGAATTTTTAAGAGTGCATCCACAGCACCAGGCACGAGAGTGTCATAGTTGAAATAAGCTTCTGTATGCACAGTTTGCCGCCGCAACTGGGCAAATTCTTGGGCTTGGGCTTCGTCTAACCCGGAATTTAAGGCAATTTGTTTTTCAGGAATGCGCGATCGCTTTAACTGCCAAAATTCGGCTTTCGGAAGTTCTTTCACTACTTGGTTTGGGCGACGGGTTTTCTCCAAACAGAATTGATAAACACGGTAGTACCGTTCGGAAACATCAATAATTGGGCCGTCGAAGTCAGTAATCAGTCTTAGCATCGCCGGAAAATGTTAATTTTTATTAAAATTATCTCAGATATATGGCTATTTTTCGAGACTATCAAGCTAGGTAAGGGTTTTTTTGTAAACTCTTTTTAATTTATTTTAGATTTTAGATTGAAAAGAGCAATTCAGTCAGAGTCAATCCTGCTGCTGCCGTTCCTCCATCTCTTGAGTAGAAATCATACTATTGACTCCCTCAACATCTGCCATCATCAAAACTGCTCCCTGCATTTCAATGCCAATCAGGGGAGTGATTGCCAGATAACATTTTATTTGTCTACCTCGACGATTGGTAGCATCGAGGATCATTTCTTGAAACTGCTTTTTCCTGGATAGGGATTCGCGGATGGGCGATCGCAACTGCTCGACGGGTAGCCCAATGTCTAGGCTGAAAATAGATTGTCCTAAAACTTCATCAGTCCGTAAGCCCCATAAATCTTCTACCAGGTAATTCCAAATTAAAATTTTAAAGCTGCTGTCAATTACCACTATTCCCGTTTGGAGACTTCTGAGAATAGAAGTGAGGAAAATATTTGTGCGATTAAGTTCTGTGGTGCGCTCGCTCAGTTCCTGATTAATTGTTTGTAATTCTTCATTAGTAGATTGTAATTCTTCATTCATCGTCTCCAATTCTTCATTGGTAGATTGTAGTTCTTCGTTGGTGGTTTCTAATTCTTCATTAGTAGATTGTAGTTCTTCGTTGGTGGTTTCTAATTCTTCATTAGTAGATTGTAGTTCTTCATTGGTGGTTTCTAATTCCTGTTGGGAGCGTTGCAGCGCTTCTTGGAGTTTAATGTAACGAGTGACATCATGAAAGGCGATGCTGACTCCTAAAAAACTGGTGTCTGTTTCTTGCAAAGGCGTAATTTGCACATCCAGATATTGGATTTCTGTGTTTGACAAATAGCGCTCTACATTTGTTAGAGTCACAGGGCGGCGTTCAGTATAAGCCCGTTCAATTAGCGATCGCAACTCAACTGGTCGATAGGAAAGTTCTAAATCCTGGAAGGGACGAGCTATATCCTTGGGGGAAAGGGCGAACAAAGTCCGTGCCTGCTCGTTCATCATTATCAGAGTGCCATTGAGATCAATGACTATTTGGGCGATTGGTGCTGTGTCAAAACCCATATCTCGCAGCCGCAAGTTTCGAGATAAACGGCTGCTAGATTCTTCATCTCCTGAATTTGCCATAACTAAGAGGCGATCGCGGATATTCACCGACGAAACTTTAGTAAATATCCGGTTTTTTAAGTCCAGTGGTGTAAACAGATTAGAATGCATCAATAGCATCTCTGCTTTTCCCAAAAACAGATAGCCATTATCATTTAGTGCAAAATGAAACCGGGCCAGAATTCGCCCTTGAGTCTCAGAATTAAAATACATTAATGTATTGCGGCTGACCAGCAAATCTAAGCGCGAAATGGGCGCATCTTGAAGCAGATCGTGGCGACCAAAAATCACTGAGCGGCGCAAGTCTTGGCGGAATACATAACGGTTTCCGACAGTCTCAAAGTATTTCTGCCGCAGTTCATCTGGCACTGTTTGAACATCTTTTGCTGAATATGTAGCCAGACGTGCCTGGTTGAGAGCATCTTCATCTACATCTGTGGCGTAGATTTTCACTCGTTGGCGAAATTCCTCTACTCCCAATATTTGGACCATCAATATTGCCAGGGTATAAGCTTCTTCCCCAGAAGCACAGCCAGCGCTCCAGATGCGGATTTGGTCAGAAGTTTTTTTATTCCGAATCAGATTAGGCAGTATTTGCTCTGCTATATATTCCCAAGCTGATGAATCTCGAAAAAAAGCGGTGACGTTAATTAGGATAGTGTTGAAAAGATAATTGAATTCTTCTGGATGAACTTCTAGGTAGTCTAGATACTCTTCAAAGTTCTCTATGGTAAATGACTGCATCCGCTTGCTTACCCGACGCATCAAAGTCGAGCGCTTATAGCCTGTAAAATCAAATCCCCGGTTTTGTCTGAGATAAATCAGTAGATTTTCAAATTCGGGGTCTTTTTCTGCGGAAGTCATACCAATTTGGGATTTTAGATTTGGGATTTTAGATTAAAAGTCTTTTTATTCAGTCGTCTTTAGACGAATGAGTGCTATTAGCCTCAGAATGAATTCTGAGGCAGTTGTTGGGACTGATACAATATCTCATATCTCAGTTGATTTCAACATTACTCATAACCAAAGTCACCAGGGTGCTGGAGATTTCATCAAGAGGAAGAATAAAATCTACGTTGCCAGTTTGAATTGCGGCGGACGGCATCCCGGAAAATTCGGCGGTTTCTACGTCTTGGACAATGACAGTACCGCCCATTTTTTTTATCGCTTCTACTCCCATCGCGCCGTCGCTACCCGTTCCAGTTAGCACAACAGCGATCGCTCTATTTTTATAAGTGGCTGCAACCGATTCAAATAATAGGTCAGCCGAAGGACGTAAAAAATGTACTAATTCCGACTGTGATAAGGAAAGTGTGCCGTCACCGTTAACCAACAGGTGACGATTAGGTGGGGCAATGTAAGCCGTTCCTGGGGTAAGGCAATCTCCCTCTTCTGCCTGTTTGACGACAAGAGATGTGTGCCGAGTCAGAATTTCTGCCATGAACGAGCGGTATTGGGGGCCAAGGTGTTGCACAATGGCGATCGCGGCTGTAAATTCTGTGGGTAGAGTCGATAGCACTTTAGTTAAAGCAGTCAGACCGCCTGCTGAGGCTGCGATCGCCACAATATCAAAGGCAGCATTAGTAAACTTAGGTAGATGATTATTGCCATCTTCTGCCATTTGAATCATGATTTTGCAAGCTATGACTATACTAGGTAACTTTATTAGTTACAATTTTTCATCGTCATTTAAATAAATTATACAGGATATTTGAATTAAGAATTTTTTGGCTTACCTATCAAGTTCATGTCTTAATCTTCCTGCTCTAAAATGCGTTTCGCCTGCAACAGTTGCTGCCTATGTTCCTCACTAACTGTTGGGTATTGCAGATTTAGTTCTTGTAATTTTGTGCAGATGATATTGGCAACGGTCAGGCGTGTAAACCATTTGCGATCGGCAGGAATAATATACCACGGTGCCCATTTAGTACTAGTATAGTTAAAAACTTCTTCATAAGCATTCATATAATCATCCCAAAAAGCTCGTTCTCGGACATCACTATCTGAAAACTTCCAATTTTTTTCAGTAGATTCAATCCGTTCTAAAAAGCGTTTTTTCTGCTCTGATTTTGAGACATTTAGAAAAAACTTTAGGATGATCACACCATTATTTACCAAATATTTTTCAAAATTATTGATTTCCTCAAAGCGCTGTTTCCATATCTTCTTTCCTTCAGGTAAGTGGGGAAGTTGTTGTTTATTAAGCATTTCTGGATGGACACGAACCACAAGCACTTCTTCATAGTAGGAACGGTTAAATATCCCAATTCTACCTCTTTCTGGCAAAGCCTTCGTTGTTCGCCACAGGTAGTCATGGTCTAATTCTTCCGCACTAGGTTCTTTAAAACTAAACACCTGAAATCCTTGCGGGTTCACACCAGAGGTCACATGTTTAATTGTGCTATCTTTGCCAGCAGCATCCATTGCCTGAAAAATAATTAGTAAGGCATAGGTGTTTTGAGCATAGAGAATATTTTGATAATTTGCTAATCGTTCAATATCTGTCTGTAATTTGATTGCAGCATCAGTTTTTTCAGGAAAATCAGTCTTATAGGCTGGGTCATAGTTTTTTTTCAGAGAAATCTTTGAACCTGGTGGAACAATGAAAGCATCGTGATTCATGTATAAAATTTCCTAACAGCTGTTTATACCGAAGCACATTTTCAAGTGCTAATTTCTAAAAGTTATGATTTATTAATGAAAGAATTTTGATGCAAAATTCATTTTCGTCGCTTTGGCATAGGACGCATCGCTTCACGTCCCAAGATAAACATCCCGGTAACACCCAAGCTGACAAACCAAACATATTGATACCAATATTGCCCAATCTTTTCACTCGTACTGAGTTCTACATGAAACGTGTTTAAGTACAGCAGCAGCAATAATATCATCAGCGCCCCAAAACCAACAAAGCTGAAGCCAACACAAATTCGTACAGGTCGCAGTTCAAAATCACTAATAGTGTCTAGGTCAATTTCCGCCAGTTCCTTAAAGGAATCATCTGCCAAAGATGAGCTTGCTTGGAATTTATCGCTCAGTTTTGGTGGCAAAATCGGCGACAGTCTTGCTACAGTTGAGCGACGTAGCAAAGCCTCAGTATCTCGCAACAATTCCAGTGGTTTACGGGTAGTAGTTGGTTGAGCAAACTCTATGTCGTCTGTAGCAGTTGGGGCATTGGCTTTGCTTTCAAAATCCATAGCACGTCTCAGAAGAACCAGCATATATATAGCCTAGCGAATCAGGAGACAAATGCGCCAAAATAATTCGTAATTACCCTTATGATGCTCGATAGCGTCCCTTGCGCGTCTCGTAGAAAAGCAGTAGCGATAGCGAGGAACGAGCCGTCTGACTCGCTAACGTAATTCGTAGTAGAGCCTCCGGCACGCTACGCGAACGTAGTTCGTAATTAATCCATTGATATTTTAGAGTAACTAACTTTAATTAGGGGAAAAACGACATTCTTTGTTCAAAGTAAATAAATTGGATATATTAGGTAATTACGAATTATTCGTCCATCTCTTTTAATGTAGCCAATGCCGATGGAGATAAACGACTGAGATAGCGGAATATCCAGTATTTAAAGATAGTGTTTAAAATCACAGGAAATGTCGCAATAAAGAAAAACATGACATTTCTACTGGCTGGCAAACCTAAATGTTCTGCTAATCCTTCAAGAAGGACTTCCCACCCATCTGGTGAGTGAAATCCTACAAATATATCTGTAAACAGAATAATCAAAAAAGCCTTAGCACTATCGCTAAGACCATAGACAATGGTATCCATAAAAGACTTGAGAATCACAATTTCTCTTTTGTTCAGAGCGATGATTATACCAAAAGAAAATAGTGAGATTAAATCTGCAAAAACATTGCTAATATCGCTACTACTTTTAATATTAAATCCCTCAGCTATTTCCATTGCTTTGTCTTTAATCTTTCCTTTCATTACCTCTGAATCAAGTGGAGGTGCTTGCTTAAGTAAATATTCAAATTTTAATCCTTGCTCAAAATTATGTAATTCATGTAGAGCTTCTTTTTCCATATCAGAATTGATGAAGATATGAGTTGTATTATCTCCTCTAATCCTTTCTACTATGGGAATTACTAAAAAATATTTAGATAAGTTTTGAGCTAAAATAGGTACAATTATTAGAGTTATTAGAAATCTCAGAGCCATTCTTGTCCTATTTCGAGAAATTCGGTAATTTCTCATAAATTCTTCTTCTGCCTGCGGGGTAAAATCTGCTTTAATTCTATTAACTGTTTTGCTTATAGACCTCGGAAAAACTCCAGTATTTTCAGATGGAGAGGTTGCTTGAATATCATTAATATTAGATGAGTCTGGTTGTTTATTAATTTCGCTCCGGTTAATTTGTATGGCTTGAGAAGTTGATGCTAATGCACTGTTGTTAATTAGTTTATCTTTGATAGTGTACTTCTCTACAACTTCATCAATAACCTTCAACTTTTCTAATAAAACAGAATTAGAGATATTGACAATTCTCCGACTAAGTTGGAATTCTGCAAGTCTTATCTTGATAATAGTTAAATTTTTATCAAGGTATGCTTGCCAGTAAGACATGACATTTTCAGTATATTTTACTGATTCTAAAGATATTTTTTTGTTATCAAAATGTTCTCTCTCAATATTTTTAATTCTTTGAGCTGCTTGTTGAGCTTCTAAGAGTGCCCTTTCTGGTGTGTCTAAAAGCCAATGGTTAAGCGATCGCAAATATCCTTTGAGGTTTTGGCGAAGTAAATTTGCTGTTTTGGCGAATGAATCTTTCATCTATATATGACTCTTTATATAATGTGTATTATAGTTATACAAGCATGAAAAAAGTTGTATCTCAGGTTTTTGTAACAGAAAATTAACTGTGAGAAATTAATTTATTTCACTACTATAAATAATGTATGTAAATGATGTGTCAATTATGAAACTCAGTCTGTGCATGATTGTGAAAAACGAAGCAGCAACACTGCCTAAATGTCTGAACAGTGTCAGAAAAGTAGTGGATGAAATGGTAGTCTTGGATACAGGCTCAATCGATCGCACTCCCAATATTGCCCAACAACTCGGTGCAAAAGTCTATCATTTTAAATGGTGTAATGACTTCAGTGCTGCCCGCAATGCTGCTCTAAAATATGTCACTGGTGATTGGATTTTGGTCTTAGATGCTGATGAAACTCTGACACCAACAATTGTACCGCAGTTGCGAGAGGCGATCGCTAGAGATGAATACCTACTCATCAACCTCGTCCGCCAGGAAGTTGGTGCAGAACAATCTCCCTATTCTCTGGTTTCCAGGCTATTCCGCAATCATCCAGATATTCGTTTTGACCGTCCTTACCATGCCTTAGTTGATGATAGCGTCTCAGCAATTTTAACCAAAGAACCCCATTGGCAAGTAGGTTATTTACCAGGGGTGGCACTTTTACACACAGGATATCAAAAAAGTGCGATCGCTCAAAATAACAAATATGCCAAAGCAGCTACAGCGATGTCAGGGTTTCTCGCAACTCATCCTGATGACCCCTATGTTTGCAGTAAATTAGGGGCATTGTATGTGGAAACTGGCAAAATTTCCCAAGGTATGGAGTTGCTGAGACGAGGAATCAGCGTTGCTGAAGAAAACTACGATATTTTATATGAACTCCACTATCATTTAGGCATTGCCTACAGCCGGTTGCAAAAATCCCCACAGGCTATTTCTCACTATCAAGCTGCGATCAAATTGCCAATTTACCCTATGCTGAAATTAGGAGCATACAACAACTTGGGTAACTTACTTAAAGCAGCAGGAGATTTCAACGGTGCGAAAACTGCTTATGCCACAACTTTGAAAATTGACCCGACTTTTGTTTTTGGACATTATAATTTGGCGATGACTTTTAAAGCTTTGGGTTTATTTACAGATGCGATCGCATATTATCAAAATGCCATCGAGTTAAATCCCAACTATGCCGAAGCCTATCAAAATTTAGGGGTAGTGTTGCTGAAAGTTGGCAATCATCAAGATAGTTTAACAGCTTTTAGAAAAGCGATCGCTATTCATGAAAGGTATAATCCCGAAGAGGCCAAAAGACTACGCCAGGGCTTGCGGGAGATGGAGTTGATGTAAATGTGGGGGCATTGGGCATTGGGCATTGGGCATTGAACAACAGAACATAAAACTTCCGGCTTGGAACATCAAACTTGAGCATCATTACTTGGAACAGAAAACATAAAGCTGAGAACCCTGAACATCGGGTTAAAAGATTTGTAATTAAAAAAATGTCCAGTAGCGTACTCAATATTAACTATTGCTTTTGTGATGTGAGCTACTTCTAATAAGATGGGTGCGATTAGTACCTCCCTTCTAGCCGCTTCACTAGTTAGACTAACACGAGCGATCGCTTCTTCTAGGCGTTGGCATAAGTTTGGTAGTCGAGTCAGCAATTCTGAAGCAGCGACAGGTAAATTTATTGTTGCTTTAGTTAAAGTTACTCCTAATTCCCGCAGAATATCGGCGGGAGCGAATTTCATTTGGAAATAGCTGCGGAATGTGTAGAATTCATTTGGTTTAAGTATCGGGGGACGGTGACGTTCAGTCATGGTAAAACCCGCAGTTATGATAGTGAAATTATTTTTATTCGTTTTATTGGAACGTATCAAGAATACGATAACGTAACTTCAGGTTTGGAACTCGGAACTTCAAGTTTAAAAATCAACTCCACCCGTTCGAGTCGAAAAGGTGGAGTTAAGAAGTTGGAAAATTGGTAAATTCTCCTCACAAATGACAACTAACTAAATACGTGACTTGACAAATTTCTCTAATCTATCCATTCCCTTTTCAATCGTCGCCATATCTGTGGCGTAGGAAAGGCGAATGTTGTCATCAGCGCCAAAAGCAATTCCGGGAATGACTGCAACTTGGTGTTTTTCCAACAAAGCGTCACAAAACTCTAGAGATTTTAGACCAGTTTTGCTGATATCAGGGAACAGATAAAAAGCGCCATTTGGTTTTGCAGTACTCAATCCGGGAATGGCGTTGAGTCTGTCTAGCATTACCTGTCGGCGTTTGGCGAAGGCTTGGCGCATTTCTTCGACACAATCTTGAGAACTTTCCAAAGCCGCGATCGCACCATATTGAGCAAAGGTACACACATTAGATGTACTATGCCCTTGGATGGTACTCGCGGCTTTAATGATTTCCACTGGCCCTGCTAAATAACCAAGTCTCCACCCAGTCATCGAATAAGCCTTCGCAAACCCATTACTAATCAAAGTCCGGTCAAAAATTTCCTTCCCAAGAGAACCGATGCTGATATGTTCTGCACCGTCATAGAGAATCTTTTCGTAAATTTCATCAGAGACAACAAAGATATCTGCATCAACTACTACCTTCGCCAGTGCTTTGATTTCATCTGGCGTATAAACCATCCCTGTGGGATTAGATGGGGAGTTGAGGATAAATAACTTCGTCTTGGGCGTGATTGCTTTACGGAGTTGTTCGGGAGTAATTTTATAACCAGTCGTGGCATCTGTGGGTACAATCACTGAAACTCCACCGACCAAAGTCACCATTTCGGGATAACTTAGCCAGTAGGGTGCAGGGATAATTACCTCATCACCTGGATCGATCAACGCCACGATTAAGTTATACAGAGAATGCTTACCGCCGTTGCTGACGATGACATTCTCTGACTTATAATCAAGACCGTTATCAATTTTAAGCTTGTGGGCGATCGCTTCCCTTAACTTTGGTTCTCCAGCTGCTGCACCATACTTGGTTTTGCCTTCATCCAAAGCTTTGACTGCTGCGGCTTTAATATGCGCTGGGGTATCAAAATCTGGTTCTCCAGCGCTAAAACTACAAACATCTATTCCTTCTACCTTCAGTGCCTTAGCCTTGGCTGCGATCGCTAAGGTTAATGAAGGTGTTACCTGACTTACTCTTGCTGCCAGCTTCATTCTTACTATTTTTGGCAAATCTTTCACTGATCTAAGGATATCCCAGAATCATTGCCAAGATTTGCTTTTTCTGAATTCTTTGGGTATTGGGGAATTGGAAAGAATTCCTGACCCTTGATTCTTGATCCTTGACTCTTAACAATGTATTGTATATAACTCTAGTTTTAAGGCGAACTAACTGTTTATATGCAGATTAAGAAACTTTTCATCGCATCTTTTCTGTTAATTGCTGGTGTTTTTATACCTCATGCTGCCATTGCTCAAAATCGCGGTACTCCAGGTAAATTTGATTTTTATGTACTGACACTCTCTTGGTCGCCGGATTATTGTGTGACAAATGGCAATCGTGATCAGCAGCAGTGTGGTTCTGGAAGAAAACTTGGTTTTGTACTACATGGTTTGTGGCCGCAGTACCAAACTGGTTATCCAGCTAATTGTTCCACGGAAAAATTACCGTCGGAAGTAAAGCGGCGGTTTGCCAATTTGTATCCTAGCGATAAACTTCCCGATCATGAATGGGAAAAACATGGTACTTGTTCAGGGAAAACTCCTGCGGAATACCTGGGATTGAGTAAAAAGTTAAAAGATGCGATCGCTATTCCCGCAGCTTATAATCGTCCTGATAAACCCTTGCGTACCACAATTACAAATTTTAAAAATTCATTTTTGAGTGCTAATAATCAAATTACTGCTGATGGTTTAGCACCTTTTTGTTCTGGTTCGGGAAGATTTTTGCAAGAAGTCTTCTTTTGTTATTCCAAAAACGGTGAACCTGGTATTTGTAGCGCCGAGATTTTGAAGCGATCGCAAAAAAGTTGTGGTCAGCCAGATTTCTTACTGAGAAACGTTAGATGACAATGGGGCATTGGGCATTGGGCATTGGTCATTGGTCATTGGTCATTGGTCATTGGTCATTGGTCATTGGGCATGGGGCATGGTTATTCCCCTTGTCCCCTTATCTCTCACCCTGCGGGAAGCTAAAGCTACCTCTCCCCCAGTCTTTTCTTCAATTTTGAATTTTGAATTTTGAATTGATTTCTCCCCACTCCCCACAACTATGATTTGAAGTTACTTAATTTATGCTTTACCGTTAGTTATTTATTTCTTAACTTATCTATTTTAATCTTCAACTGTAATTAGAACCCATTTTTATTTCAAGATAGTAGACGCAATCAGAGAATCTGTTCAAGGAGAGGTTGTATTTATAACCATAATTTTTTGGGTAGCTCACTGAATTGCAATAACTCCAGGTTTATTTCCTGGTTTTAATAGTTTTTTTGTCACACAACTTGTTTTTGTCAGACTGCATTCTTGTCTTTTCTTAGGAGTGCTAAATGGAATATTTATTTCTGGCTTTGGCGCTGGGTCTTGCACTCAGCTTTGAATTTGTCAATGGTTTTCATGATACTGCAAATGCAGTTGCTACAGTCATTTACACTCATAGCCTAAAGCCAAACATCGCCGTCGTCTGGTCAGGCTGTTGGAACCTAATTGGTGTGCTGACATCAACTGGAGCCGTTGCTTTTGGCATTGTTGCTCTGCTTCCCGTTGAGTTGGTAATTAATGTTGGTTCAAGTGCAGGCTTCGCAATGGTGTTTGCACTTTTGATTTCGGCGATCATGTGGAACTTAGGAACTTGGTACTTGGGCTTACCTGCATCCAGTTCACATACGCTGATTGGCTCAATCATGGGTGTTGGTTTAGCAAATTCATTGTTGTCTAAGGGTCATGTCTTTGGCGAGGGCGTGAATTGGGCAAAGACGGAGGAAGTTTTCACATCTCTACTGGTTTCACCAATTGTTGGATTCACCTGCGCCGCACTGCTGTTACTCCTGGCGAAAAGACTGATCAGACGACCAGAGTTGTACCGTGCGCCAGAAGGGAATAAAACACCACCGCCTTGGATACGTGGTTTGTTAATCTTGACATGTACTGGTGTGAGCTTCGCCCACGGTTCAAATGATGGTCAAAAAGGTATGGGTCTGATCATGCTCATCTTAGTCGGCATTCTACCAGGTATGTTTGCACTGAATATGGATACCAATGCTGGAGCGATCGCTCAGTTGTCCGCTACATCCAACTCCGTGATTACAGTACTGCAACAACAAGGAAGAGGAACATTCTCAAACAGCCAAAACATTACAGATGAGCTTTCCAACTTCCTCAAACCAACTGGCGAAGCTAACGACAAAACATTTGCAGCCCTTGCTGCCGAGAGTCGTACAATTGGGGATAAGCTTGCTGGTAAGACTAGTTTCAAGCAGCTTTCAAGCGATGAGCTTGCCTCATTACGAACCGATATGTATCTAGTCGCTGGAACAATTGGCAAGCTGGACAACCAGAAAAAATTAACCGATGCCAAACAAGAAGAGGTGCTTATCAGCTATAAGAAGCAGTTAGATAAAGTAACTAAATTCATTCCCAATTGGGTGAAATTTGCCGTTGCCATTGCACTGGGTCTTGGCACAATGATTGGTTGGAAGCGTATCGTGGTAACAGTGGGTGAAAAGATCGGCAAAGACCACCTTACCTACGCTCAAGGCGCTTCCGCCGAGTTAGTGGCTATGACAACTATTGGTGCTGCGGATTACTTCGGTCTGCCAGTCAGCACCACTCACGTCCTGTCATCGGGTGTAGCGGGTACAATGGCGGCAAACCATTCAGGTTTGCAAACGGACACCTTGAGAAATATTCTGCTCGCCTGGGTGCTGACCCTGCCAGTTTGCGTACTGCTTGGTTCTGCTACATATGCGGGAAGCTTGTACATAGTCTTTAATATTCTAAGTTTGAAGTAGGAAAATAGGGCATTGGGCATGGGGCATGGGGCATTGGGGAAAGAATTCTTATAACTCCTAACTCCTAACTCCCCACTCCCCACTTCCTAAGCGATCGTCACATCCGGCGACAAATAAACATCTTGAATGGCGTGAAATAGCTTCACACCTTCCTCAAATGGGCGCTGAAAGGTCTTTCGCCCAGAGATTAATCCCGAACCACCAGCACGTTTGTTAATTACAGCCGTGCGAACTGCTTCGGCGAAGTCATTTTTACCAGTCGCGCCACCAGAATTAATCAGCCCCACACGCCCAGAGTAGCAATTCAGCACTTGGTAACGAGTTAAATCAATTGGGTGATCGGTTGTCAATTCTGTATAAACGCGCTCATCGGTTTTGCCGTAACTCTTACCAGTGGCTTTGGCAACTGCACCATAACCATTGTTATTTTCGGGTAACTTTTGTTTAATGATGTCGGCTTCAATGGTTACACCCAAATGATTCGCCTGTCCGGTGAGGTCAGCCGCAAGGTGGTAATCTTTATCTTGTTTAAAAGCGTTGTTTCGCAGATAGCACCAGAGAATAGTTACCAAACCGAGTTCATGGGCGTGTTTAAAAGCTTCGCTGATTTCCTGAATTTGTCTGGTAGACTGCTCTGAACCAAAGTAAATTGTTGCACCCACCGCCGCCGCACCCAAATTCCAAGCTTGTTCCACATCAGCAAACAATACTTGGTCAAATTGATTGGGGAAAGTCAGCAATTCGTTGTGATTGATTTTGACAATAAAGGGAATTTTGTGGGCATATTTCCGTGATACAATACCTAATCCTCCCAAAGTGGTAGCAACAGCATTGCAACCTGCGGCGATCGCTAGCTTGACAATATTTTCTGGGTCAAAGTAAATCGGATTGGGGGCAAAAGACGCACCTGCTGAGTGTTCAATCCCTTGGTCTACTGGTAAGATAGACAGATAACCTGTGTTTGCCAGACGACCAGTAGAATAAAGTAGCTGGAGATTACGCAATACTTGGGGATTGCGATCGCTGTTGAGCCAGATTCGATCTACAAAGTCTGGTCCCGGCAAATGTAGTAAATCACGAGAAACTTTTGCTTTGTAGGTAAGCAGGTCTTCAGCCTCTTTACCTAGTAATGACTCGATAGAATTAGCCTCTATGAGCGTTGTAGTCATAGCGTTTTCCTCAAAAATTAAGCAAATGACCTTGCCTTTAAGATAGCATTTTTAATATTGCTAACCTGGTTAAGGTCGCATTAAC
This sequence comes from Nostoc sp., assembly GCF_036917755.1. Classification (GTDB taxonomy): domain Bacteria; phylum Cyanobacteriota; class Cyanobacteriia; order Cyanobacteriales; family Nostocaceae; genus Nostoc. The sequence continues at coordinate 532 of NZ_JBALFC010000028.1, read as the reverse complement.
TATATGTATATTCTTTCTGAATTGAAAAATTGCTATTTTCGATTAGTCTCTGAAATGTAACCGTAATTTGAGCCAAAATGTACAAGGAAAGAATTGTTATTTTGATAATTTTGGTGAATTGCAGACTTATAATTTAGTATATTTTGGCTTTAATACTCATCACCTGTTGACATTCCCCAGACTGAACAAATATAATTCGTATTCGCTCAGTAAGTCGGAACCTAATAGAACAACTAAACTCAAAAGTTAAACAATAGGAACTATTATTCGGGAGAAATCTTCTTCTAATCCATTTGGTAGATCGTGGATGCCAGAATAATTCTCTACCCCGAAGCAACGGCATGCCTGTCGGGTCAAGAGTTGCCAACAAGTGAAAAACTCAAGCCTCCTCAAATTATCATGAGGAGGCTTGAGTTGAATTATAAAACCTGGCATCAAGCTATTTTTGCGTAGGGCTACCCCTAAACTATCGTGGCCGCAGCAGCGTTTCACCTCTGAGTTCGGGAAGGGTTCAGTGTGGTTCCACCGCGCA
>NZ_JBALFC010000027.1:0-5536 GCF_036917755.1 Nostoc sp. | reverse complement strand
GTTGACCCTGTGTGAGAAAACCTCTAGCTGGCATGGCAGTAGATCCAATACTTATCCAATTTCCATTTTATGCAAATTAAAGGTACAACAGCTTAGTAACGGCAATTTAGTCTGGACTGTGCCAGAAAATCATTGCTTTGTACGCGGAGATGGTCTAGTCAGTATGGATTCTTTAATAGTCGGACCAATACCTCTTTCTGCATTAACGGGCATAGCTGTCATGAAATTACCACGCCGCTTGGATGTAGATTCCGTACACCAACTTAGGGAAGCAAGTGATGTTAAAGAAATTTAAATATGGGCAGCAGTTTTTGCAATCTATATCTCACATGCTTAAGCTAGTTTGGCAAGCGTATCCTGCGGCTTGCATAGGGACTTTTATCATCACAATTTTTCAAGGACTAATCCCCCTAGCAAATGCCTGGATAACTAAAGTGCTACTTGATTGGTTAGCACAACTACTGATTGGCGGGAGGGCGACGAAAGAGCAGCTGATCTGGTTGCTTGTGGCACAGGCGGTATTAATGGTTGCTACAGCAATGCTACCGCACCTTGGTCGTTATCTGAATGCCGAGTTAGGAAGGCGGTTAACGGTGCTAATTCAGTCAACTGTTTACCAAAAAATCAATTGTTTTGAGGGGATTGCACATTTTGAAAACCCGAAAGTTTACGACACGATTCGCCTTGCTCAACAAGGTGCAGAGCAAAGTTCTAGTCAAACACTAGAAATTCTCACAGAATTTATCCAGAACTTAGTTACCCTATTAAGTTTTGTCGGTGTCTTGTTCTCATTCAATCTCTTTTTGGCTAATTTAGTTCTGTTGGCGGCTTTGCCTCAACTATATGTGCAGTTGAAACTGGGACAGCAACGATTTGGACTGGCGTTTGAACTCAGCCCCGTTGAACGACGTAAGTTTTATTACAGCTTTTTACTGACCAGTGTGCAAGCGGCGAAGGAAGTCCGCCTTTTCGGACTGGGGCAATATTTTCTCCATAAACTGCTTGATTTATACAAGCGGGTTCATCGGGCGGAGCGAAAACAACAACAGCGCGAGTTACGCTGGGAGTTAGGCTTAAGCATTTTGTCCAGTGTGGTAGCAAGTGTCGCCTTTATTATTGTTGTGCTTGCCGCATTTGGCAAAAAACTCACATTAGGCGACATTACGCTATACGTGAGTGCGGTTAGTTCAGTTCAAGATGCCTTAAGTAGATTTATTTTTGCAATTGCTGGTCTGAATGAGAGTGTGCTTTTTCATTCCTATTTCCGAAAATTACTGGCATTACGACCTGCATTACCCATTCAAACAGTTACAGAGTCAGTGCCAAAGCTCTCATCTGGATTAGAATTGCGCCATGTTTCATTTCGCTATAGCAAACAACATCCCTGGATACTACGCGATGTCAATTTGAAAATTCCCGCGGGTAGTTGTTTAGCTTTGGTTGGACTCAATGGTGCAGGTAAGACGACCTTAGTCAAGTTACTAACTCGGCTGTATGATCCATCTGACGGGCAAATTTTGTGGGATGGAATTGATATTCGAGAATTTGACCCCGCCGAGTTTCGCCAACGAATTGGCACTATTTTCCAAGATTTTATGCGGTACGATTTGACGGTCTGTGAGAACATTGGCTTGGGAAATCTGGCGAAAATAGATGACAATATTGGATAGAGCAAGCAGCGCAGCAAGCCAGCATCCACGATGATATTGTGCGTTTGCCGCAGGGCTATGAGACAGAATTAAGCCGGATGTTTGCAGAGGAAGAAGAGGGCATTGATTTATCGGGTGGTCAATGGCAAAGGGTGGCAACTGCGCGGATGTTTGCGCGTGAGGCAGATTTACTCATCCTAGATGAACCAACTGCGGCACTGGATGCACAGGCTGAGTATGAATTGTACAGTCATTTTGCCGAACTAATGTTTGATCGCACCAGTGTTTTAATTTCACACCGCTTTAGCACAGTACGAATGGCTGATGCGATCGCAGTGTTGGAAAATGGACGGATTATAGAATATGGCATCCATGACGCACTCATAAAGTTAGACGGCACATACGCTAAGTTGTACAGGATGCAAGCAGAATGCTATCTGGAATCACCATATAAAAAAGCTTGAAAATCCCTTTTTAATCTGAACCTTAGCAGAAATTCTGATTGATAATGGTAATATATGCAACTTTCAATAATTCGCAGAATCAAAAAAACTACCCCCTGGCTGATCGGATTAGTGGCATCTGGGTTGTTGGGAATTGCTACCACTGTCACCATTGCACTTCGAGATGCCAGCCCTAAATCAGACATCACGCAACAGACGGTAGCAGTGGTATCTAAAGGCTTGATTGTTCGTATCAAAGCTAATGGCGTTGTTCAGGCTGTCCGCAAAATCAATCTCAGTCCCAAAGCTGAAGGACGGATAGTGCAATTGTCTATAGAAGAAGGAAAACTGGTACAGCAGGGTGAGTTAGTGGCTCATATGGATTCCCAAAGACTACAAGCCCAGATTAATCAATACAAAAGCACTTTAGCCAAAGCCCAAGCTGAATTGGCACAAAAGCAGACTGGAAACCGCCCAGAGGATATTGCCGAAGCGAAAGCCAGAGTAGCTACAGCAGAAGCTAGCATTGCTGAAGCCCAAGCCAAGTTTAATCATGCTCGTGAGGAACTCAAACGCTATCAAAGTTTAGTAGAGCAAGGGGCAGTTTCTCGGAATCAATTCGGCGAATATTTAAGTAAAGAGGGTGAGGCGAGAGCTACTCTTCAAGCAGCCCAAACTCGCTTACAAGAACAAAAAGAAGGTTTAACCAAACTTCGTAATGGCACACGTCCAGAGGAAATTGCTCAAGCACAAGCGAGTGTTGCCGAAGCAAGAGGACAATTACAATACTACGAAATTCAGTTGCAAGATACCCAAATCCAGGCTCCTTTTTCTGGTACAATTACGCGATTGTTTGTGCAAGAAGGAGATTTTGTCACACCCACAACTTCAGCCTCCTCCGGCGATGGTGCAACTTCAGCCTCCATTGCTGAACTTTCTAGCGGTTTGGAAATTGAAGCCAAAGTGCCAGAAGCTAGTATTGCTCAAATAAAGGTAGGTCAACGTGTTGAGATTAAAGTTGATGCCTATCCTGATGACGTATTTACAGGTCCTGTGCGGTTGATTGCACCTAGAGCAGTGAAGGAAAACAATATTACATCCTTCAGAGTCAAGGTGGCTGTGCAAACTGGTCAAGAGAAGCTGAAGTTTGGTATGAATGTACAATTGGCTTTCCTTGCTCAGGAAATCCGTCAGGCTTTAGTTGTTCCTTTGGCGACAATTATCACTCGCCCAAATGGTCAGACTGGCGTACTGTTACCCAATGAAGACAACCAAGCCCAATTTAGAAGTGTCACTGTTGGTGCTACGGTTGGCGATCAAATCCAGATTATCCAAGGGGTATCTGAGGGCGAACAAGTATTTATCAGCCCTCCCGAAGACCAGGAAAAGGAAGGAATTAAGTTCTAATTTCATAATTTTAATCTCCATAACAGAAACAGGCTGACATCAGTCTTTTGAAAACATTGATAAAACTCTGGGCGAGATAGATGAACTTTCTTGAAAGCATCAAAATGGCAGTTAAAACTCTAGCAGCTAACAAGTTGCGTAGCAGTCTTACCATGTTAGGAATAATTATTGGTAACAGCTCTGTAATTGCGATGATTGGTATTGGTCAAGGTGTTCAAAATTACAGCCTTGCACAGCTTGAGTCTTATGGGTCTAATCTATTAAGCGTGTTTGCAGGCAGTGAAGAAGCTGAGGGTGTGATTACTGAAGAACCAAGGCTAGTGTTATCAGATGCTGAGGCTATTATTACCCAAGCTCCGGCTGTGAAGAAAGTCGCTCCCCAGATTTCCACCAGACAATTGATTGGTTCCCGCAATCAGAGTACACAAACCAACATCACGGGAATAACACCAGATTTCCTCTTTGTACGGAATGCTACCGTCGTCAGTGGGCGTTTTTTTAATTCATCAGAACAAAGACAGAACGCTCTAGTAGTTGCCCTTGGCTCAGTTCCTGCGCGTAAGTTGTTTGGCAGTGATAACCCCATCGGCAAAGAGGTACAAATCAACAATATTAGCTTTCAAGTGATTGGGATAATGAAAACCAAAGGTTCTTTTGGCGGAGTTAATCAAGATGATGTTGTTTATGTGCCCATCACCACAATGGCAACTCAAATAGACGGACGCCAGTCTGCCTACGGCATTCCCATCGACTCAATTGAGGTTTCTGCTCAGAATAAACAGAGCATCTGGGCGGCGTCGTTTCAGATTACCAACCTGCTGACACGCAGACATGGCAAGAAAGATATTTCTGTTGTAGCTAATAAGTCTTTCCAGGATCTTGTCGGTCAAGTAACAGGCGCTTTAAGCTTGATGCTAGCTGCGATCGCCAGCATCTCGCTTTTGGTAGGTGGCATTGGCATCATGAATATCATGCTTGTCTCAGTAACTGAGCGCACGCAAGAAATCGGGCTGCGGAAAGCAATTGGTGCTACACAACAAGCTATCCTGACTCAGTTTTTGATCGAGGCGGTGATTCTGTCAGTAGCTGGAGGCTTGATTGGAACCGGCGTTGGTGTCGGCGGCACAATGATTGTGGCCGTGCTAACTCCCTTGAAACCAAGTGTATCATTGCCTGCGATCGCCCTGGCTGTGGGTGTTTCTGGTAGCATTGGTCTAATCTTTGGTGTCGTCCCAGCCCGCCGCGCCGCCCAACTCGATCCAATTGTTGCTTTGCGAAGCGCTTAAGATGAATAACCAAGTAAATCCTCCGTCCATCCTACAGGAAGTGGCTCACCCTACTGTTCCTAGTCCTGTTTACAAACCAATCATTGTCCGCTTGGAAAATATTTCTAAAATATATGGCTCTGGCGAAACAGAAGTCCGAGCGCTTGCGGATGTTAATCTGATTGTGGAGCAAGGTGAGTACTGCGCCATTATGGGGGCGTCTGGCTCTGGCAAGTCTACTGTGATGAATATTATTGGCTGTCTAGACAGACCCACAAAGGGACGCTATTACCTGGATAAGGGGAATGTAGCTGTGTTGAATGACGCAGAGTTAGCCCAGATTCGTAACCTGAAGATTGGGTTCGTGTTCCAACAGTTTCACTTATTGCCCCAGTTAAGTGCGCTAGAAAATGTAATGCTGCCGATGGTTTATGCAGGTGTCAATACTGCCGAACAACGCGATCGCGCCATATTAGCCCTGAAGCGAGTCAGGTTAGGCAACAGGTTAAACAACAAACCGAATCAGCTGTCTGGGGGACAGCAGCAACGGGTAGCGATCGCTCGTGCGATCGTCAACCAACCAGTTTTACTCCTAGCCGATGAACCTACCGGCGCTCTTGATTCACGTACTAGACAAGAAGTAATGGATATCTTTTCAGACTTAAATAGCAGTGGTATTATAGCAAGCGCCAAAACAGTTAGGACATAGACTAGAAGTATTATCATGACCTACTCTCATTTGATTTGCTATGGCTAAACCCTATAGTTACGA
>NZ_JBALFC010000026.1:0-46435 GCF_036917755.1 Nostoc sp. | reverse complement strand
AGTTTAGGGGTAGCCCTACGCAAAAATAGCTCGATGCCAGGTTTTATAATTTAAACTAAAACCCCCAAGCTTACATCACAGCTTGGGGGTTTTAGTTTATCCTGAACTTTGGGCATGGGTAAAAATATCGATGATCTAGAGAGCCAGTCCAGTAGAAGTAGTTGACAAAAGGTACAGTTTTTGCAGAGGCTCTGATTTATAGCCCACATTCCGCACCCTCAACTGTCACACATCAACAAAAAGTCGGACAGTAGTACATAAGAACTAAAATAGGAAAAGAGTAAAGAAGCTTAATACTAATAATTACTATTAAGTTTAGTAATCGGCTAGAAAGTTAAGTTTTGTGATAAAGACAGAAGAAAGGGATAACAAGGAGACAACGAAAGAGTTAAGAAAAAATTAATTGATTGATTGATTGATAACAAGAATTATTTGATAAAATTGCAACAGAAGTTGTGGAGAATCCTGAAGGGAAGTGAAATGCGAAAGAAATTAAAATTCAGAACATAGACCATTTAGGGATAGTAGCAGGAATAATAGATGCTATAGGATTGGTAGAAATAATAAATGACTTAATAGGTGAAGAGAAAGGAGAAAAAGTCAGTCCAGGTCATGTGGTCAAAGCCATGATTTTGAACGGATTAGGATTTGTATCTAAACCTTTGTATATGTTTCCTCAATTTTTTGAAACTATCGCGTGTGAGCATTTAATAGGAGCAGGAGTAAAGCCAGAGTATCTGAACGATGTTTACTTCTTCCTCTTTTTTTTCTAATCCCTTCTTGATAATTTCTCGATTCACTTTGTTAACTAAGTTTATATCTATTCTTTCTCTAAAGTGAACTAACATTGACGCATCAAATGGGGGACTATTACTATAGCAAGACAAGCCTATAAAGTATTGCAAATAAGGGTTCTCCCTAATCTGCTCTACTGTCTCTCTATCGCTTATTCCTAGTTTTTCTTTGATTATTAATGCTCCCAACGCCATTCTAAATCTTTTGGCTGGCGCGCCCATTTCTTCTGAAAATATTGCTGCGTACTCTGCTTCAAATTCTGACTAAGGTATCATGTTCGCCATGATTACCCAACGGTTATCTGAGGCTAGTTTTTCCCCAACGGGTAGTTCAAAGTTTTCTGCTGTTGTTTCTTGCTTTTGCGCTTTTCGATACATCTCAACGCAACTCGGCACAAGGTTTTCTACCTATTTTATCCTTTTTCCTTGCACTTTATTCTCTTTTATCCCCCCGAATCTCTTGATTTATCTAGGTTTTTCGTTTATTCTGCAAACCCTAAATATTGTCTTGCACTTGCCGCAGTCTTTTTACCTTTTTTTCTATCTCCTGTTTCATCTATTACTACTTTCAGAGGGTGTAGGGGGTAGGTTTGCAGGTTTGGGAACCCACGTTTAAAAACGTGAGATTGAAAACTTGGACGCTGTATTTCTCGCGCTGCGATCGCTATTTTTAACACATCCCAACTCAACCTTCTTAATTTAGCCAAGTTCAGTAGAAAGCGATTCAAAAGTGACATCTTCATATACATCTGCGATCAGTACCTTCGGTTTTGAAGCCAAGCATTTGAAGCCAAGCATGAGAGTCACCCCATGCTTAGGTAAAAGGTTTATCGACCTCTCCCTGTCGTCCCCTGTCCCTCTCCCCTTGTGGTGCAGACATGATTTGCTTTTGCTGTTCTTGTAGCCAGGTTTCAAAGAGTTCATTCAGCAGGCGCACTTTCATGAATTCATCCAATTGTGCTGGGATAAATTTTTCCAGCCGCAAAATCACAAACCAGTCAGCGATGCGGGTAGGCGGTAATATCTGACCTGGTTGACTGCTAGAGAGCATTTGCACCATTACCGGATGTAGTGCATTCAGTTCAATCGGACCGACTAAGCCACCAGTTTGGGCTTCTGGCCCAAGTGAGTATTCCCGCGCCAAGTCAGCAAAAAAGTTTTCTTTTGCCTGAATCCGGAAGTAAAGTTCTTGGGCAATTCCCACATCCTGGGTTCGCAGTAGGGAATAAATTACTTTGTCCAGTTTTGCCTTTGACTGAAAAAAGTAAGATTCGAGTTTATTACCCCAAGTGGCTTGCTTAAATTTTTCAATTCTCAGCTTACGAGTGGTAATCACTTCTAGTTGATCGAGAGTCAGACCTTGATGTGCCATCCAAGTCTGGATGTCTTCTTCATTTTTGAACTGTTTTTCAGCGTAAAACTGCTGTTTAGCTTGGGCTACTTCCTCAGGTGTACACTCTATTGCTACCTTCGCAGAGCGTGAATTTTGCTCTATCGCCTCATCGATGATCAATTCGCGCTGCAACTGTGGCAGCATTTGATAACTTGCCAGTAAGGAAATCAGTTCACTAGCTGTGATTGTACGATTACCGATTTGGATCGCTTCAGTCATTAGCTTTTGGGCATCTCAAGAATATCTAGTTTGTAAAAGAAGCTATAGCGTAGCCCATTCACTGGGAGCTTTTGTCTTAATCCTACGAGTGAGGTTAGCATACCTCACTTTCGCAATAATTAAAGAGTGACTTGCTAACATACTTTAATATATACAGTTTATATGACTTTTTATCAAAGATTCTACGTAAATACGACCAAATGTCAAGACTTTGTAACTGAGATAGTAAATCTTTAAAGACTCACTCAAATAATTCAGAAGGGAAAACTAAAAATCTTTCTCAAAGAGATTGTTGAGTAATGCCAGTGGCATGACACCATAATAAATCTTCTCTTGCCAATAAGCGAGTTAATTCTTCTACTCCAGGAACCTGCCGCCACAATAACGTAAATCCTGCTGCTACCATTAACGATAAATTGAGAACTCTGTCTCGTAATCTTAACTGCTTATAATATTTCTGTTGAGCAAAAATAGCTGAGGTTAATAAAGCTTCCAAGTGATTGGTAATCGCTTCATTATCTATAGTAGGAGTATTATGTCGTTGTGCCTGGTCAGAGTTGACTTTTGGTCGCTTGGGCATAGTGGTAAACCAAACTTTTCATTACCTCGTTTGATAATTGAATTTACCTAAAAACGAAGCCCACTTTTTACAAAGTTATTCTGTCGTTACAATGCTTTTTCATCCCTTATTTAAGTTTAAGCTGTCAAACACTTCAAAGATAATAATAATCAAAAATCGGTGGAGGAGGCAAACGTCCCTCGCCTCCTTCACCTCAGTTCCACACGATTATCATTATTACTAAAGCTATTTTGAGTATTTTAACTGATTGACAAAAGGCACTTTATCTTAATCTCTCACATATGAACTCTAACTCTAGCTTTGTTTGATTCTGAAGGTGGGTCTCGCACATGGACTGCTAGTGACAAGCCGCGCTTGCTTTGAACATTTACAAATTCTCGTCGTCTATTAAGAGTTCTCAAAGATGGAAAAAGGCAGCACATCCAATGCTACCTTTTCTATGAGCGATCTATGTATTCCGCAACCAAAAATTATAACCTCTACAATGACTCTAAATAGTTCAAAAGATCCGCCATTTCTTGGGCGCTAGGTTGGAATTTTGGCATTGGCGGTGTTTCGCCACTGATCACTTGGTGAATCAGTCCATACCGAGATTTGTGCTTTGAAACAGCTTGCAAACTGGGTCCCACTCGCCCATCTGCTTCCAAACCATGACAACCAGCACAGTTAATTTGAAAGATCGCGTGTCCTTGAACTGGGTTTCCTGTTAGGGATAGAACACTCTTGACGTATGGATCGGAGGCTTGAACCAACTGAACACCAAAAAAGCCCAAAGGGACTGCTAGCAGTATGGCCAGCGTCAATAAAACGATGCGCTGAATCAAAATTTCAGGTTTGGTAATCTGGTTATCCAAAAGGTTTGCGGTGAAAATCTAGGTGTACTAAAAAGTTTTCATTTCCTACACATAGCTTAAAAGTTCTTGATTGTGTCTGCAAGCACAGAAGACTATTTTCTTGTGGGCGATCGCCCTTAAAAAGGCTGTAGGGCGCAGGATTCATACCAAATTTGGTAAAATCAAAAACAGGCAACGAATATTTAATAATTACAAAGAGGAGATTTCCAGTGGTTGAACCCCTGCTATCAGGTATTGTCCTTGGTCTAGTTTTCGTCACCCTCGCTGGACTGTTTTACGCTGCCTATAAGCAATATAAGCGCCCTAATCAGTTGGGGGGATGAGTATTGCTGAGTTAGGAGTTAGGAGTTAGGAGCAGAGACGCGATTAATGGCGTCTGTACAGGAGTTAGGAGTTAGGAGTTATATTGTTCCTCATCTCCCTTATCTCCCCCTGCTCCTTCACTCCAAATTCTGTAGAAAGTAAGTGATGTGTTGCCGTAAACTTTCTGGCGGCAAATTTCCCAAGCGGGAATCTCTGGTGGTGTCCAACCTTGTGAGGCGTGTTCAACTGCGATTTCACCGCTAGGATCTAAAAGTTGATAGTGAGCGATCGCTTCTAATACTCTCTGGTACAATCCACTGGCATAAGGTGGATCAAAGTAGATTCTATCAAATTGCTTGCCTGATAAAGTCTTTAACTGTTGGGTAATATCTCCCCGCAATACCCGAAGTTCTTGCTCGGCATTAGCTACCTGCTGCCAATTTTGTTGGATGGTGGCACAGGCTCGGCTCGATTGTTCAATTCCCACTACTAGGCTGGCTCCTCTACACAAAGCCTCTGCACCCATTGAACCTGTACCGGCGCACAAATCTAGCCAGTGGCAACCTGCAATTTGTCCCTGCCAAATATTAAAGACTGCCTCCCTGACTCGCGCACTAGTGGGTCTAGTTTCTTTTCCTGGTAAAGTTTTTAGCTGGCGATTGCCGTAAATTCTCAGGCTCATTGGGTATTAGTCATTAGTCATTGGTCATTGGTCATTAGTCTTAGATAAAGGACAAAGAAGAAATGACAAACATAGTGTTAGGCAGGAATTTTTTCGCGGACTTGAGCAACGAAATTAGACAGGATTTGCAATCCGATATTAGAGGATTTTTCGGGGTGAAATTGAACTGCCATCAGGTTTTTATGGGCGATCGCCGCTGTGACGGTTTGAGTACCGTGGGTGACGGTTGCTGCACGGATTAGCGGGTCTATTGGGTCAACATAGTAGGAATGGACAAAATACACCCAAGGATCGGACGGTAAATGCTCCCATAAAATACTTTTTGGCTGAGTCACTTCCAGCTGATTCCAACCCATGTGAGGAATAGTGATGTCAGGTTCTGAACGAAACCGCCGCACTTTTCCTTTGATAATTCCCAGCCCTGGTTGGGTACCTTCTGCACTTGATTCAAAGAGAATTTGCAATCCTAAACAAATTCCCAAAAAAGGTTTACCAGATGCGATCGCTTCTTTAATTGGTTGTTCCAAACCACGCGATCGCAGGTGTTGCACTGCTGGATCAAATGCTCCTACTCCCGGCAGGACTATTGCATCTGCCTGCTCTAATTCCTTTGGAGAATAAGTAACATTAGGAGTTGCCCCAGCTTTTTCCAAGCCTTTGCAGACTGAGTGCAAATTTCCCATCTCGTAGTCTACGACCGCAATAACTGGCATTTACCTGCTCCTTGTAAATTTATTATGGAGGGTTTTTCTATTCTAAATAATATTTGTTATGAAGAAAAGAATTCTATTAACTTCTTTTGATATTTGACTAAAGGATTAACAGTCGAATTCTGATGATGATTTATTACTTGAAGTGACCAAACTTGATCTGATACCGCATAACTTAAGTTTTTTACGCCAGTTACCCGTAGATGTGCAACTTGCCAGTACTCAGGTAATTGAACAAATCAATGCAATCAAACCTGATTACATCATCTGTTGTGGCCAGGCTACAAGCCGTACACAATTAAGTGTGGAAGCAGGTGCTAGCTGTGGAGAAAGTATTTTGCACACAGAAGTTGATTTAGAGAAATTAGTGGCGGGAATAGCGGCAATTCAGATTAGCCACGACTGCGGGAAATTTGTCTGTGAGAATCTTTACTATTCAGTGTTGGACTACTTAAGCCAAAAACAACTCAAGGCTCGTTGTATCTTTGTCCACGTTCCGGTTCTCAATCAAGAAAATTTGAGCGAGATACTTGCAAATTTCGTATTAATTATTAACAAACTGGCACTTTCATAAATTTGTCGGTGTCTATATGGTGGAGAAAATATTTAAATTTATGTTGTCATTGTTACTAAATTTTCTGCTTGGCCAAACAACTCCTGCCACGCTACCACCTGAAGAAGTGTTCCAACCACAAGAAGTACGTGCTTTACCAGGACAACTGGATACAGTGCCAACGTTTAACAGTAATAGTCCAGAGTTGGTATTGAAAGAAGGGATTTTACTTTCAACTTTTCCACCAGATGGTAAAAAAGTGCCAACGGCACATTTGAATTTTCCCTTTCGGGGGCGATTTGATATTTTTGCCCACCACATTACTAAGGCGGAACCACCAGAAAATTTGCGTAGGCGTAGCCCGTCGGAGACATCGCTCTATCTGGGGATAATTTTACATAACCCTGGTTCTGAAGCAGTGAAGGTAAATATTTGGCAGGCGGCGAGTTATTTGAGTCAACCGGATGCACCATTTATTCAGTTACCATCCTTGAGTCAAAATCTTTTAGGTAAAGTTTTTGCAGGTCCTGGCGATCGCGTCATGTCTGATGTGCTTCGGGGAGTGCGACAAGAGATTTTCCCTGCCCAAATTGAGATTCCACCAGGGCAAAGTCGGATGTTATTAAATTTGCCAATTCCTGTGCAGGGACTGACACCACCTCTGAATGGTCGGTCTACATTGATCCGACTGTGGAGTAATGGCACTGTCTATGCAGCTAGCCTTGCGATGTTTGCACGGGTGAATCCCGATGGTAGTGAGCGATCGCCTACTTTAGAAGAATGGCAAAATTTACTAGATAATGGAGATTTAGCTGGCCCACGAGATAAAGCGCCCACTCCCCTTGAGGAAACTGGCAAACCTATAATTTATGGGCGTGTTGCTGGAGTGGCTGGTGGTTCACGATGGAGAGCCTTATTAGTAGATAATCCTAAAGCCAGCTATCTAACTATTCCCCAGCCTGGTCAAGTGTTTTCCTACGCTCTGAGTACCTTGCATGGCGGTACATTAGGAACTGGTCAAATTCAAAGTGCTACCATGCTGGTGCGCTATCCTGACACGGCATATCGCGCTCATGGCAACTATGGAATTCAATATAATCTGAAGTTGCCGCTATACAACAATACTCAAAATCCTCAAACTGTTAGTGTGTCCATACAAACGCCAGTCAAAGAGGATCAGTTGGGAAAACCGGGGTTACGCTTTTTGAGTACACCAGCCCCTCAAGTATTTTTCCGAGGAACGGTGCGGGTACGTTACAAAGATGACCAAGGTCAGCCAAAAACAGAGTTTGTGCATTTAGTGCAAAGGAGAGGTCAACCAGGGGAACCGTTAGTTTTATTAAATATGAAAGCAGGCGATCGCTCCTTAGTAGAAGTAGACTTTCTCTATCCGCCGGATGCTACACCACCACAGGTATTAACAGTCTCAACCCAAGCTGAACCTCGGTAATGAGTCATGGGTAATAGGTAAGGGCTTTTCTCCAATTACCTGTTACCAAAAACTATATTTTCGGATAAATGTTACCTAACAGGGTAGTTAATGTTGCTCCGTGAATTAACTTTTTCATATTGATAAGGCTTTTCACCCCAAGTTTGTATATTTAGGGTGAATACTTATTCCCCTCCATGCGTTGGAATAGAAAAAGCAGACTATAGCAAGCAATAAAGGGATGGCATGACAACGGATCAAAAAATCACTCAAGAAACTGAGTTAAATTCGCTCCAGCAACTTATTGGAACCCTGATTTTACTGGTAGAGGATGAACCAGATATGGCAGATTTGCTCATCTTCATTTTGTCAGCAGCAGGTGCAGAGGTCATGGCTTTAACTGATGCAGAAACAGCCCTTGCTTTGGTAGAATCGCTTCATCCCGATATTCTGCTGTGCAATGTGAAGTTGCCTCATCATGATGGAAATTGGTTAATTGAGCAAATTCGAGTGCATTCTTGCTCATCTATAAGAGAGTTGCCCGCGATCGCTATCACTTCTTATACACGAGAGGTTTCAAGTCATAAGGCTTTGAATGCTGGCTTTAATCGATTTCTAGTCAAGCTTGAGAGTCCAGAGGAAATCGTCAGTGAGATTGTTCACCTACTATCTATCGATCTTTAAATATAACTACGCAGTCTTTATCTCGTTTTTAAGGTTGATTTCATCCCATCCCTACAAACGGATGGGTGAAATCTTGGATATATTTGTTAATCTTATTGAAAACCTTTTCCTGGCTTTTTTTGCCCCTTACCCTTGGGCTTAGATTTGTTAACATCTCCTAAAGCTTCCTGAAATAAGTTATGCAAATGTATGGGTACACTAGCAATTTCTGGTAATTCTGGCTCAATAGGTTTGTGAAATTCTTGCAAAAGTGCATTCAAGTCATTTTCAAGGTGAAACTCTGGACGTTGCAGAACTGTTTGCAACACATTTTCTAATTGAGTTGGATACTGTTGTGCTAATCGATGCCAAATAAAAGCATTAATACTTTTATCTTCGAGGTAGTAGCGAATTAGTTTTTCAGACCCTTGAACACTTTGCCAGTCTTCTGCCGATAAAATTGCTTGTACCTTACTATATGTTGGTAAAAACATTTGTCCCCAACGGGGATGAGAAAGAGCCGTTACCTGTTCTGCTTTCTTTAATTCAGCAGGTAAATCAACCTTTGGCATAACCATTTTGCTATTGCCGCTTTTGCTGTTAAACATCTGAGAGACTACGTTTGAGTCAGCACCAAATTCTTGTGCTGCTACTTTTATTTCATCGTCTCCAATGCCAGCCGCTTCTGCCACTTCAGCCAGAGATTTAGAAGTATCAATTCCTGCTGCTGCAAAGGTTTTTTCAGTAATTAATTCTTGAAATTCCGCTATTTTTTTATTAAGCTGGTATCCAGATAGTGTGATTTCATCAGTGCCAAAAAAGTCCACAAATTGCTGATGATATTGTACTACTGACTGCCAAGCTTCCTCTAGCAAGTCGGGAGCATCGCTGTAAAGATTACTTTTATAGTTCTCTTTGAAATTACCAATTGCTACAGCAAGTTTTGGTTTACCCAATTTACCCATCACTGTGTAAGGGCCAGAAAACATCCAGTAGCTATCGGTAACAGGAGAAATGCGAGTTAGTAAGATTTCTCCTGGTTTCAACCGAGATATTGCCTGTAATGTTTGAGTATTGTTCGGCTTGACGATGTAGCGTTTATCTGTCAACCAGTTCGTCAATTCAAAACCATCAGGTAGAATATTAGTTATGGCAAATAAGCCAATAAAAGTATGATGCCAACTGTTGATCAGGCTGCGATCGCTCTCTGACAAATCTGGATGACTGGCGATAAACAACTCCAATGGTGACTTATCGCCGACTTTCCCGGCTGTCAGAAAGCTATCGATGATTAAGTCCTGCTGTGTACTATCCCCACTTCCACGGCGCAACTGTGCTGCTGCATAGGTTTCTAGCGCTTGTGCCAGTTCGCCTTCAGCATCAAGGACAAAATCAACTAAGGCTTGTTTCAATTCGTGCGATCGTTCTAATATGACATCCACAAGTTAATCTCTCGGTGCAACAGATGTAGATTATAGCTTGTGAGAGAATTACAGCATCTAGCTATTGCTAGATTTATGGAGATGCACATTTAGCAGATTGAGCCGTCAAGCTTCTCTTAAACTAGATACAAGGGATCACACAAGGTCATTACAGATGGTTGCAACTCCAAATTCTAGCTATATTTCTCCAGAAGACTATCTCAAAGGAGAAGAAACCAGTCCCATCAAGCATGAATATAGACAGGGGCAGGTTTATGCAATGGCAGGGGCAAATAATACTCATGTGATTATTTCTCTTAATATTGCTTCAATGTTGAGAAATCATTTGCGCGGGAGTGGTTGTCAGGTTTATATCTCAGACACCAAAGCAGATATTGAGTCGATTAACATCTATTACTACCCCGATGTTATAGTAAGTTGTGACCAATGAGATAGAGCTTTTGACAACTTTCTGCGTTACCCTTGCTTAATTGTAGAAGTGCTATCTCCGACAACAGAAGCCTTTGACCGAGGCGATAAATTTGCCGACTATCGACAGATAGAGTCACTTCAGGAATATGTACTTGTGAGTCAAACTCGCTTAAATGTTGAGTGTTTTCGCCGCAACCCAGAGAGACAATGGGTACTTTATCCATATAGACAAGAAGATATCATTCATCTGGCAAGTGTAGATTTTCGGTGTGCTGTTGCAGATTTCTATGAGGATGTTACTTTTGAATAGCCCTAATTGACAGACTACTACCTCGAAAGCCAGAAACCAGAATCTTGAGGAGGGTTTAAAAATGTGTTTTTAGCAAAAGAAAAAGGCAAAAGAAAATCTTCTTTTGCCTTTTTACTTTTTAGCTTTTAATAAAGACGCGAAATCTTAAGTCTCTAATCTTCGTCGAAATCATCTTCCTCGTCTTCCTCGTCTTCCTCGAAATCGTCGTCGTCTGGTACTTCATCGGCGATTAATTCATCTTCGTCCTCTAGAATTGACCTTTCTGCACGTCTGCTACCAAAACCAGATTCCCCAAGGGTAGGAGAATCTAAATTATAGGTGCGAGCTGTGCGGTCATCTAAGACCATATCCAGGGGATCATCAACTTCATCCAACACACTACTGCTAATCTCAGCAGCATAATCATCGATCGCACCGGGTTCATCATAGGTATTGTACCCAGTACCAGCCGGAATCAATCGCCCGATAATCACGTTTTCCTTTAATCCGCGCAGCCAGTCGGATTTGCCTTCAATAGCTGCTTCGGTAAGTACCCGTGTTGTCTCTTGGAATGATGCGGCGGAAATAAAGCTGTCGGTGTTCAACGATGCTTTAGTGATCCCCAACAATACCGGGGTGTACTGTGCCCTAGCACCGCCTGTAATTGCCATAGCTTCGTTCACCTGCTCAACTTGGCGCAGTTCTACCAATTCACCCGGAAGCATAGTGGTATCACCACCATCATCAATCCTGACTTTGTTGGTCATCTGGCGAACAATTACTTCAATGTGCTTATCGGAAATATCAATCCCCTGAGATTGATACACCATTTGCACTTCATTCACCAAGAATGTCTGTACCTTCTGCAAAGCATAGCTAGCACAAGCATAGATTCCGTCTTCGGAACCCAGGCTAAAGAAGATTTCCAAAATTTCGTGGGGGTTGGATGGCCCATCTGTCAACGGTTGTCCGGCTAATACAGTTGATCCATCAGGCACAATCAAATTTTGTCCTGGGCCTAGAGGATAATCTGTGATTACGCCATTTGATTCTACGACCTTGATGGCGATCGCTTCATCACCACCCTCGGCGTAAACTACCTTAATTTCACCCGCCCGCCGACATAAAATACAAGCTTCTTTCGGTTTACGAGCTTCGAGCAGTTCTTCAATCCGGGGCAAACCTTGAATAATATCTCCGGTTTTGGCGCGTTCAAACACCAACAACACCAAGTTATCACCCCGTTGTACCAAATCGCTGTCTTCTATCTGCAACACAGCACCAGGGCTGACTCGATAAGGGCGGCCGATGCGGGTAGTAATAACGTAGTTTTTAGTACTCAAAGCTGATTCCTCACCAGATGCAGCAGTGGCACTTTTAATATCCACTACTTGCCCTGATTCTGGGGCAAAAACTCCCGGAGCAACTTCTGTACCTTCTACTAGCAAGTCACCCACTTTCACCTTAGGCTGAGTACTAGTATTCATGGTCAGCATATCAGTGGGGCGCAACACCAAGCAGCGACGCACGTTTTCGGTTCCTTTTTGAACGCCCCGAACTATCCCCCCTTCTTTAGACAAGATTTGGGTACGTGCGACCACAGAACCTGGGGCAATGGTTAGCCCATCTTCTACCTCAAGTGTCGTCTCGGTACTACCTTGGGTGGCATCGGCGGTAATGTCTCGACGAATTACCAAGGACTCCAAAATCACCAGTTGCAAGCGTTGAACTTCTGGGTCTTCGGTATCCTGTACCAATTCAATATCTGCTGCTAGGGGCGAAGCATTGTGGTCTTGTTCTCCTTCTTGCTCAATTTCCAGCACTAGCTGGGTTCGCAGCAGTTCCACACCTTCAACGGACTTGACGCGTTCCGAATCTTTGTAAGGTAGTCGCTGCACTGCCCGTAACTGAATCGATCGCCCGGTTTGTTGACTTACCGATGTAGTTGATGGCACATCTGGATTATCCGGTACGGCAAACTCAACTACTGGACGACTCAACAGGGCAGGTCCTTCTGGTGTCTCCACATACTGGATATAGCGCAATTCCGTAGCGACACTACCTTGAAACTCTTCACCTGGTTGGATGAAGGTGTTATCTCGCCCGATAACTGATTCTGGATCGTCCACCATTAGTAGTTCCCCAGGCTTAACCACAACTTCCCGCAGGATGTCGTTTTTCTGGGTCACTTCTACCACACCACTGTTTTGGCAGAAAATATCTTTTACTACCTCGGTACCAGCTTCCACAAACTGACCGTCTTCTACCAACAGCAAGGAGATATCTTTATTAACTTCGTGACTTTCTTCGGGAATCCACAACAGGGTACCGCCCTGCACCACTTCATAACCCAGCTTGGCTTTGCCTTTTTTCTGGACTTCTACACCCGCGAATTTCAGGAATCCACCAGTGGTTGTGCGATAGCGGTCATCAATTAACTCGGCTACTACTTGACCATTTTGCACTTTTGTGCTTGGTGTAGCTCGTAGGTTAAATACCTGGTTGTTGCCAGTGGAGACTAAGTAATTATTGCGACCTTGGGAACTTTGGACTGTTACCGTTGCCTGATCTAAGACTACAGAAGCGGTGATAATCTCAATTTCCCTGGTACTTTTACCTGGGTTAACTTCGGGCAAGCGCACCACACCGCCGTGTAAAGTGCTTAACTTGGTTTCTGCTAAAACTCCATTCGAGGCGATCGCATCACCATTTTTGACAACCAATTCTGCACCGGGCGGCAAGTTATAAACTTCCCCAGACAAAACCCAAATCAAGCCACCGCGTGCGGCTGTGGTTGTGGTATTACCCTGACGGTCGGTTTTTTGTTCTGGAACTACTTCGGCAAATTGCACTTCCCCTGCCAAGTCAGAGGCGACATCTTTAACAGCTTTTTCTGTATTAGTCCGAGTTGTGCGTCCACCGAGGGCAACCTCTGCCAACAACTGACCTTGTTTTACCTGATTTCCATCAAATACATATAATGTTGAACCTTGAGTCAGATGAACCTCTTGGTTGTCTGGGATAACATCACCTACTTTTGTTGGCTCCAAAAGCAGGATACCATTAGCCTCAACATACAGGGCATCTTCACCGTGGCGGGTACGATAGGTTCTGGTCTTCAGTTTGCGGGGAAGCTTAACAGTTCCATCGATTTTAGAACGAACTTGTTGTGCTACTTCTCCAGTAAACACACCACCTGTGTGGAATGTCCGCATGGTTAACTGGGTGCCAGGTTCGCCGATACTTTGGGCAGCAATAATCCCCACAGCTTCGCCCAAGTCCACCATTTTGGCGTGTGCCAAACTCCAGCCGTAGCAGTGTTGACAGACAGAACGTGCAGCTTCACAAGTTAGGGGCGATCGCACAACAACTTCTCCCACCCCAGATTTTTCAATTTTCTTCGCCAAGTCCTCAGAAATTGGGGAATTGCGGGCTGCAATCACTTCTTTTGTTACCGGATGCACCACATCTTCGCCAATTACCCGTCCCATCAAGCGGGTTGCCAGAGGAATCAAAGTTTTGGCACCTTCTGTCATTGGTCGAATGCTAAGACCTCTGGTAGTGCCGCAGTCAAATTCCCGAATAATCACATCCTGGGATACATCCACCAACCGGCGAGTGAGATAACCAGAGTCAGCCGTTCGCAAGGCAGTATCCACCAATCCTTTTCTGGCACCGTAAGACGAAATAATATATTCCGTCACAGTTAATCCTTCACGGAAGTTGGTTTTGATGGGCAAATCGATAATTTCCCCTTGAGGGTCAGCCATCAGTCCCCGCATCCCCACCAATTGCCGGACTTGGGAGATGTTACCCCGCGCCCCGGAGAACGCCATCATGTATACGGAGTTCAGGGGATTAGTCTTCTTAAAGTGGACGACTACTTCATCTTTCAAGGCTTCACTGGTACCGTTCCAGGTATCAATTACCTTTTGGAAGCGCTCTACTTCAGTGATTTCTCCCCGTTGGTAACGGATTTCAGTAGCCCGAATTTCTTCTTCGGCTGCTTCTAGCAGCAATCGCTTAGTTGGTGGCACCATCAAGTCATCTACACTGATGGAAACCCCTGCTTTGGTAGCGTAGCGAAATCCCAAATCTTTCAATTTGTCCGCCATCACTGCGGTTCGCGCCGTTCCAAAATTTGTAAAAGCCCAAGAAATTAAATTTCTCAGTTGGCCTTTGTCAACCACACGATTGCGAAAAATCATTTTTTCGTTAGTCATTAGTCATTAGTCCTGAGTCATTGGGAGTAGGGAGTAGGGAGTTGGGAGTAGGGAGTAGGGAATTCATCACCACTCCCCACTCCCCACTCATCACTCCCTTAGCTTGCTAGTGCTTCCTGAATGGCATTGTTATAAATAACGCGACCAGGAGTTGTGTATATATACTGGGAAATTACATTGCCCTTAGCGTCTTGTCTGACTCGGCGGAACTTATAGAGTAATGTCCGGCTACCATCGTCGTTTTCCGTTACTTTCACGGGTTCCGTATCCGGTAGGTCTGATTCTATTTCACCGTCAAATCGCACGTAAATATAGGCGTGCAAGTCAACTTGATCTTGCTGGTAAGCCATAATTACGTCATCTAGCGAATAAAAGTATTTTCCTGCGCCTTTTGTCGCACCGGGATTTTCTGCTGTTAAGTAATACGCTCCCAACACCATGTCTTGGCTGGGCGTAATGATCGGTTTCCCTGTGGCTGGTGACAAAATATTGTTAGAAGCCAACATCAGCAACCGCGCTTCCGCCTGACTTTCTAAAGACAGAGGGACATGTACCGCCATTTGGTCGCCGTCAAAGTCGGCGTTAAACGCTGGACACACCAGAGGATGTAGTTGAATCGCTCTACCTTCTACTAAAATCGGTTCAAAAGACTGAATACCTAAGCGGTGCAAGGTTGGTGCCCGATTTAGCATTACAGGGTGTCCTTCAATTACCTCTTCCAGCACATCCCATACACTGGGGTCATTGCGGGATATCAGCTTTTTCGCAGCTTTGATGTTATTTACCATGCCGCTACGAATCAGGCGGTTAATCACAAATGGTTGAAATAGCTCAATTGCCATTTCTCTAGGCAAACCGCACTGGTGAATTTTCAGCTTTGGCCCGACCACAATTACAGAACGTCCAGAGTAATCAACCCGTTTACCTAACAAATTTTGTCGGAAACGTCCTTGCTTACCCTCAATAATGTCGGACAAAGATTTCAGGGGTCGGTTATTTGCCCCTACCACCGTGCGTCCCCGACGACCATTGTCAATCAAAGCATCCACTGCTTCTTGCAGCATCCGCTTTTCATTCCGCACAATAATCTCTGGTGCCAAAATTTCTTGCAAGCGTGCCAAACGATTGTTGCGGTTAATTACCCGCCGATACAAATCATTTAAATCGCTGGTGGCAAACCGTCCGCCATCTAGTTGCACCATTGGGCGCAAGTCGGGGGGAATCACGGGAATAACTGCCATTACCATCCACTCTGGTTTGGAACCAGTAGCAATGAAGTTGTCAATCACCCGCAGTCGTTTAATTAGCTTGGCTCTCTTTTGTCCCTTGGCGTTGCCAATTTCTTCGCGTAGGCTTTCGGCTTCTTGTTCTAAATTAATATCGGCAAGCAAGCGCAACAGTGCTTCAGCACCAATACCTACCTCTACGCCCTGTAGAAGAGAATCTTCGCTATAAATTTGGTCTTCAATTTCCAACCACTGGTCTTCACTCAGTAGCTGTTTGTAAGTTAATGTTTCGGCATTACCTGCACTCAGGACAACATAAGAGTTGAAATAGACAATCTGCTCGACATCCCGTAAAGGCATATCCAACAGGATGGAAATATAGCTAGGAATGCCTTTGAGATACCAGACGTGAGCTACTGGTGCAGCGAGTTTAATATAGCCCATGCGGTGGCGACGCACCCGTGACTCGGTGACTTCTACCCCACAGCGCTCACAGACAATACCTCTGTGACGAACTCTTTTATACTTGCCACAATGGCATTCCCAATCTTTCGCGGGGCCAAAGATGCGCTCACAAAATAAGCCATCCATTTCTGGCTTGAGAGTTCGGTAATTAATCGTTTCTGGCTTGGTAACTTCACCGACTACCTGACCATTGGGCAATGTTCTCTCGCCCCACTGGCGAATGCGTTCAGGGGAAGCCAAGCCGATTTTTACGTAGTCAAACTGATTAGTTTGGGCAGGTCTCATACTTAAGTACTGAGTTATGAGTTTTGAGTATATTTAGTTTTCAGTTAGAAGTTAGGAGTTAGGAGTTATGAATTGTTAACTTCTAACTCCTCACTCCTGACTAACTATTCGTCATCTTCCAGCGATTCGCGGGAAAGAGATTCGTAGGTGGGTCGAGGAGGTGTACGACGGGCTGATTGGTCTGCCATCAAATCGACTTCCACATCTAGGGAACTGCCGTCTGCTTGGGTTTCTACCTTGTGTACGGCAATGTCTAACCCCAATGATTGCAACTCGCGCATTAGCACCTTAAAGGATTCTGGGGTTCCCGGTCGGGGAATTGCCTTACCTTTAACGATCGCATTTAATGCTTCATTCCGTCCTTGCATATCGTCAGATTTGACTGTCAGCAATTCCTGTAAGGTGTAAGCTGCACCAAAGGCTTCCAATGCCCACACTTCCATTTCCCCAAACCTCTGACCACCTTGTTGGGCTTTACCACCCAAGGGTTGCTGAGTCACCAGTGAGTATGGCCCTGTGGAACGAGCGTGGATCTTATCATCCACCAAATGCACCAGCTTCAGCATATAAGCCACACCGATAGTGATTGCTCGGTCAAAGGGTTCACCTGTACGACCGTCATACACCATGATTTTGCCTGGATTATCTGGGTTATATACCCAGTCTTTGCCTGTTTCGTCTCGTGCTTCTTGCAATTTGCCATGCACGATTCGCCGGGATGACTCTTCCCCATACATTTCGTCAAAGGGAGTAATCTTAAATCGCACTCCCAAGGTTTGACCAGCCCAACCCAAAAGGCATTCAAATACTTGTCCGACGTTCATCCGACTGGGTACGCCCAAGGGGTTAAGTACGATGTCCACTGGTGAACCATCGGGCAAATAAGGCATATCTTCCGCTGGCAATATCCGAGAAATAATCCCTTTATTACCGTGGCGTCCTGCCATTTTGTCACCAACTTGGATTTTGCGTTTTTGGGCAACATATACCCGAACTACCATGTTGGCTCCTGGTGGCAGTTCATCGCCTTGTTCACGAGTAAACAAGCGCACATCAACTACGCGACCTTTTTCACCATTTGGTACTCGCAGAGAATTGTCGCGCACATCCCGCGCTTTTTCACCGAATATCGCCCGCAACAGTTTTTCTTCTGGCGGTTGGTCAGATTCACCTTTGGGTGTTACCTTACCCACCAAGATATCTCCAGCTTCTACCCACGCCCCAATGCGAATGATTCCCTGTTCATCCAACTGACGCAAGGCATCTTCCCCGACGTTGGGAATTTCTCTGGTGATTTCTTCTGGCCCCAGTTTCGTCTGTCTAGCTTCAATTTCATATTTTTCAATGTGAATTGAGGTGTAGACATCATCCTGCACCAGTCTTTCCGAAATCAAAATTGCGTCTTCGTAGTTGTAGCCTTCCCAAGGCATATAGGCAACTACAATATTTTGTCCTAGCGCCAATTCACCGCCTTCGGTGGACGAGCCATCAGCCAGCACCTGACCAGCAACAACACGCTCACCAATGCGGACGAGGGGTTTCTGATTTAAACAGGTATCTTGGTTTGAGCGTTGGTATTTGGAAAGGGTGTACTTAATGTCTGGGGTGTTAGGTTTCGGACGGACGCGAATTTCTGTGGCATCTACGTATGTGACATCGCCATCGGTACGCGATACAACTACCATCCCGGAGTCTCTTGCTCCTTGGGCTTCCAAACCTGTACCCACCAGAGGACGTTCTGGCTTGAGCAGGGGTACTGCTTGCCGTTGCATGTTTGACCCCATCAGCGCTCGGTTAGCGTCATCATGCTCCAAGAAGGGAATCATGCTGGTCGCTACGGACACAATCTGTACGGGAGATACTGCTACGTAGTCCACCTGTTCTGGTGTTGTGGTGGAAAATTCCTGGCGATAGCGTACTGGGACTTGCGGCCCAATAATGTGCCCGGTTTCATCTACAGGAATATCTCCAGGAGCAACCCGCAAGTCGTCTTCTTCATCGGCTGTCATGTAGGCTGGAGGCACGTCAAATCTAACTCGCCCATTTTCTACAGGTCTAAATGGCGTTTCTAAGAAGCCGTACAGGTTCACCCGTGCATGGGTTGCTAAGGAGCCAATCAATCCGGCGTTGGGGCCTTCTGGTGTCTCAATGGGGCAAATACGTCCATAGTGACTAGGATGAATATCCCGCACAGCAAACCCAGCGCGTTCGCGGGTTAAACCGCCAGGGCCAAGGGCACTCAGACGGCGTTTGTGGGTCAGTTCTGCTAGGGGATTTGTTTGATCCATGAACTGACTTAACTGGCTGGAACCAAAAAATTCTTTAATTGCTGCTACCAGTGGTTTGGGGTTCACCAAGGAAGCAGGGGTCAGCACTTCGGCATCAGATACGGTCATCCGTTCCCGAATAATTCTCTCTAGGCGATTTAAGCCCACCCGTACTTGGTTTTGCAGCAATTCACCGACGCTTCTCACCCGGCGATTGCCTAAATGGTCAATGTCGTCGATATTACCGATGTCATATTCTAGGTTGATCAGGTAATCTACGGCTGCTAAGATATCGCCAGCAGTCAACACGCGCATTGTGTCGGGGACAGAAAGGCGTAATTTCTTGTTGAGTTTGTAGCGTCCGACGCGACCAAGGTCATAACGTTTTGGGTCAAAGAAACGGGAGTCTAGGAGTTGCTGTCCACCTAATACTGTGGGTGGTTCACCAGGACGCAGTTTGCGATATAACTCCATCAGGGCTTCTTCTTCAGAGAATTGCCCTTCTTTTTCGATGGTTTTTTGGAAATATTCTGGGTGGCGTAAGGCGTCAAAGATTTCGTTGTCTGATAACCCTAAAGCTTTTAGAAGTACTTGCGCTGATAGTTTACGGGTTTTGTCGATGCGTACCCACACCAAATCGTTACGGTCTGTTTCAAATTTCAGCCATGCTCCCCGGTTGGGGATTAAGCTAGCTGAATAAGTACGTCGCCCGTTTTTGTCTATTTCTGATTTGTAATAAACTCCTGGCGATCGCACTATTTGGTTGACAATTACCCGCTCGGCTCCGTTAATAATAAACGTGCCGCGATCGGTCATCAAAGGCAAATCCCCAATAAATACCTCTTGCTCTTTGATTTCCCCTGTTTCTTTGTTAATCAGGCGTGTAGGTACATACATTTGGACGGCATAAGTACTATCCCGCCGTTTGGCTTCTTCGACGCTGTACTTTGGCTCTTTGAGTTTGTAGTTATGACCCAAAAAGTGCAGTTCTAATTTGCCCGTATAATCTGTGATCGGACTAAAGGAGTTAAGTTCTTCTATCAGCCCTTCTTCCAAAAACCAGCGAAAGCTAGACCTCTGGATTTCAATCAAGTCGGGCAACAGAAAGGCGGGTTCCATGTATGTTTCTTTAGTCATGCCTCTACCTTTGTCAACCTAGTTAAATTTTCCCTTGGACACTGCTGTTTGACGCTTCCCACTGCTAGCCAGTGTCCTTAGCTGTTTGGGAACTTTTGATTACACACTTGCTATTTACAGGTGTGGGCAAACGCAGCGATTAAAGCTGGTTGTAATGAGCAATTTCGACAAGGGAGTAATCGTCCCTAATCGGTGACTCAGAAGCCAAAAACCAACTATAGTATTGATTCAAGAAGAATATACAGTTGAGATATTCCTGAGTTTGATCTACTTTCCTCACTTCCCCTCCAAAAAGCGCGTTAATTTGCTGACGCAGCTCCACACCATGTGTCTTAAATCCACCCCGGCGTTTATACTCTCAGTGATATCCTAGATATCCTAAGACTGAGGGAATGATCCGTACCTTGTCGGCTTTGAATCAGAATCACTTCATTTTGCTGAATTGTACTCACAAGGCAATTTTGTTTAACGATTTTGAATAGGTTCAATAGACACCAAGCCGATGTTGTGCAAAAGTCTAGCTCAATTTAGGTTGGCACGGTTAGTCATGTGTGGAGAGCATCCGCTTGTAGAGATTTGGAGGATGGCCAAGCCATAACAGTACGGAAAATTCAGACGAGAAGTTTTAGGTTCCTTCCTTTATCATTATGGCGCAAGCAAAATGTTTTTGAGGGAATAATATTAGCATATTTTTGTCCCCCTAAAGTTTTATTTTTTTTAGCACAACTTAACAAAAGATACTAGGGCAGACTTTATATTGACAGACCGAACAATTCACAGGCATTTTGGGTGGTTTGATGGGCGATCGCCTCTACCGTTTCCTGACGCAGTTTAGCTACTTCCTCAGCGACATAAAGCACGTAGGCAGGCTCGTTGCGCTTCTCGCCCCGTTTCGGAACCGGAGCCAGAAATGGACAGTCTGTTTCAATCAGTAGGCGATCGCTACTCACCATCGCAGCTGAAGATTGGATTGCTTTGGCGTTTTTGAACGTTACCGTCCCGCTAAAGCTAATATAGAAGCCTAAATCGAGAAACCATTGAGTTTCTTCTGGCGTTCCTCCCCAGCAATGCATGACACCACGCACTCTTTCTCCCTTGAGTTCCCGCCATTTTTGCAACACTTCTCTGGTTGCCACGGCCGCATCTCGGCAGTGAATAATCACTGGTAAGTTGAGTTCAGATGCGATCGCTAACTGTGACTCGAACACCATGTACTGTTGCTCATAGTTATCAGCTTTGTAAAAATCCAGCCCCATTTCCCCAATTGCTACCACATTCGAGTCAGAACTCGCTAAAGTTTTGATTTTATCGGCTGTCTCGCTATTCCATTTTTCAGCATCTAAAGGATGTAATCCCACAGCAAAGCTGATTTCGGGAAACTCTTGGGCTATGGATTGAATACTGGCAAACTCCTCAGGGTGAACACAGGAATGTACTAGACGCACTACACCTGCTTCTTGCCACCGCGATCGCACTGTTGCTAAATCCGGCTGGAAACTATCAAAGTTGAGATGAACGTGTGTGTCTATCAGTTGCATTCTTTGTCCTTTGTTGTTTGTCCTTCGTCATTTGTCCCCGAAGTTCTGTACCCTCCGGGATGGCGTACCCTTTAATTAAGTGAGCTACGCACAGCGCTTCGTAGAGAAGCCAGATACTTGCGAAATCGTTGGCGCAGCCTCTTGTAGAGAAGAAACTGCGCTATCGCCGGAAACGGGCGCTCAGACTTCTCTCTTTGTTTTGTGACCAATGACCAATGACTAAGGACAAATGACTAGTCACCTGTTTGAGTTAGGGGTTTTAGTTTATGAGCCAATCTCGACTTTTTCCTTGCCCCATTGTTGGGGTGAAGCACACCCCGTTTGATCGCTTTATCGATTTTGCCGTAAGCCTCAGATAACCGAGCCTCTACTTCTTGTTTTAATTCTGGGGTAGGATTAGCTGCATAGACAGCTACAGCATTCACGTATTTCTTCATCAGCGTCTTGACTGCTGATTTGTAAGCTTTATTACGCAGTCGGTTACGTTCTGCGATTCCGGCACGCTTGAGAGCAGACTTTGTATTCGCCACAGTCAATTCCAAAAATACTATTAATATGTACACACACTACTAGACTTACTAATATAGCATCCAAATTGCCAATGTTATAATTTACTAAAAAAAATTCTCTCATTGGGGATTGGGTACTGGAGATTGGGGAAGAATTTAGTCCCTAGTCCCGGCTCCTTAATCCCTAGTCCTTAATTTGGTGTGTCGTCAATTTCGGAAATGCGTTAAAATGAGACATATGAAATAAAATAGTAGCCCTAACTCACCACCTGGTTAAGCAATGTGATTGCCAATATAATCTGTCCCGAAAACGGATGTATTGTCAAAGCCAAGGAACTGTAAACAGCTAAATTTCAGGGGTTTTAAGGTATAGAACCGATATATCGTGTCTGTACAAATGTTAGCTGCTAAGAAGTTAGGAAGATAAGTAAAAATTATACTCAGACCCTACCCCCTGTAAATCCGGGGGACTAGATGTGCAAATACACTACTTGCACTATAGCAAGGAGTGAGGGTCAGGGTATAAGGGGTAGTGGGAAATGGCACGCCCACTTCCTACCGCTAGCCTGCCGAGGCTTGTCGGACTGAGCAATTAAGTCGCCTTCTCAAGCAAACAATGTGGTGGCAGCCTTGAGAGTATCAAAAAAATCCAGGTTAAGCTAGAGAAGAGAATTAGAGTCAGCTTCCACACCCCAGTTGGTCAAGAGCAATACTAAATCTCAGGTGTGAATATTATAATTTTGGCATTGTCTTTACTCCATGCTGCGAATCATTACTCAGCAGGCAGACGTCAGAGCAGAACTACAACGGATCTGCGATCGCACCCATGACGAACAGGTGCTTCACAAAGAAGCAACGGTGCGGGAAGTTTTGCAAGCAGTGAAGCGCCAAGGCGACAAAGCTGTATTGCATTACACAGCCGAATTTGACAAACAAACCCTGAAAGCAGAAGAACTCCGAGTAACAGGCTCGGAACTAGATGCAGCCTATCAACAGGTGTCAAAGGAGTTGTTGGGCGCAATTCGGGTAGCTTGCCGCCAAATTGAAGCGTTTCATCGTCAGCGAGTCCCGAAAAGCTGGGTACACTTTGGCGAGGATGAAATAGTACTGGGCAAACGCTACACCCCCGTAGACCGAGCGGGGTTGTATGTCCCTGGTGGTCGCGCCGCCTATCCCAGCACAGTGCTGATGAATGCAATTCCGGCTCATGTTGCTGCTGTACCCCATGTGGTAATGGTGACACCACCAGGTTTAGGGGGTGCAATTAATCCAGCAGTCTTGGTAGCTGCCCAAGAAGCAGGAGTACAAGAAATTTATCGCATTGGGGGCGCACAAGCGATCGCTGCTTTAGCCTATGGGACAGAAACGATTCCAAAAGTGAATGTGATTACTGGTCCTGGTAACATTTATGTCACCCTAGCGAAAAAACTTGTCTATGGCACCGTCGGCATTGATTCTTTGGCAGGCCCCAGCGAAGTGCTGGTGATTGCCGATGAAACCGCAAATCCGGTGCATGTAGCTGCTGACTTGCTAGCCCAAGCCGAACACGATCCAATGGCGGCAGCAATTTTGCTGACGACGGATGCTGCTTTGGCGAAAAACGTGCAAGTAGCCTTGGAAAGACAGCTAGTGGATCACCCACGGCGAATAGACACAGAAAAAGCGATCGCTCACTACGGCTTGATTGTCGTTGTGGAATCTCTCCAAGCAGCAGCGGAATTTTCAAATGAATTTGCCCCCGAACATCTGGAATTAGAAATCAAAGACCCTTGGGCACTATTACCACAGATTCGCCATGCTGGGGCAATATTTTTGGGTTACTCCACACCAGAAGCTGTAGGAGACTATTTGGCAGGCCCTAACCATACCTTGCCAACTTCTGGTGCTGCCCGCTATGCTTCGCCATTAGGAGTTGAAACTTTCCTCAAACATTCGAGTATTATTCAATACTCCCAAACCGCACTGCAAAATGTGGCTAGTGCCATTGATGTGCTAGCAACAGCAGAGGGCTTACCTTCCCATGCTGATTCAGTACGACGCCGAATTCAGCAAGAAGAGTGATTTGGAATGCTTAATTTTTTACTATGTATACTGTTGGCAAAAGTCACTCGATAGGTTCAAACTAAAAGTTTGGAGAGCGATACCTACGGTAAGCTACACTAATGGGTGACTTTTGCTACTCTAAGGGAAGCCTTCTGGCGGGCGTCTACAACTGAGGCATTGCCGATCACAGTATCTTCTCCTGTTCGGAGACGCTACGCAATTAATTTAGTGTAGCTGCCAACGAATTTTGCTACATACTTATGTAAGGGGTCTACTCTTGAGGAGACGAGAGCGGTGCTAATGAATATTTTGGTAGCTCTGGACGGTTCGGAAATTGCAGAACGAGTAATTGAGACTTTAGATGATTTTGCGTTGTCAAAAGATGCCAAAGTTATTCTCTGTCATGTGTTTCCCACGCCAAAGTCAGAGATGGAACTACCTGCTGATCGTCCTCAGCCAGAGTCCCCAACATTTTCTTATTTTCATATTGAAAAACAGCTGCAATCCTATCAGGAAAAGTTATCAGTCACAAGTGAGTTAGAGATGGTAACTGGTGATCCTGCCGAAGAGATTATTCGCCTTGCCAATATTTACAAAACTGACTTGATTATAATTGGCAGTCGTGGGTTGATGGGGATGAAGCGAATTGTCCAGGGTTCTGTTAGCAGTCAAGTTGTAGAAGAGGCTAATTGTTCAGTGTTAGTCATAAAACCAAGGTAAAAATTTGCAACGGGAAGCAATGACTATAACCACCCCAAAATTAACCTTTGAGGAATACCTGAAATATGATGATGGCACTGATACCCGCTACGAATTGGTCAATGGAGAACTAATTCCCATGAGTCTAGGAAGTGGGCAACATGGCGCGGTAACAGAATTTCTCAATGTTTGTTTCCGAGCAGAAATTCTCCGGCTAAAGTTGGATTGGACTTCTAAACAAATGGTTATCGGTGTTCGTTCCCCCCGTGCTGGGAGATGGGATACATCGAGGATTCCAGATGTAGTTGTGATTCCATTACCTCAGTGGCGAGAGTTGAGAAACCGAGAGGCAGTTATTGAACTCAACGAACCACCCCCTTTATTAGTGGTGGAAGTCGTCAGTGAGTCAACAAAGATTGTAGATTATCGAGCCAAGCGAGTTGAGTATAACGTTTTAAATATTCCAGAGTATTGGATTGTCGATCCATTAACAAACAAAGTGACTGTTTTCACATTGATTGAAGAATTATACGAACCAGTAGAGTTTATTGGTACTCAATGCATTCAATCTCAAATTTTTCCAGAGTTAGAATTAACAGTTGAACAAGTGTTAACAGCCGATAATTAAAAAGGCTCTCCTAGACTTCGTTTGATAAATTAATACTAAAAAAACCCTAAAATACCTGATATAACTAGGTTTCGCTAAAATAGAATCAAAGATTTAATAAAAATATGCTTTTTGATTCTTGAATCCCCTACCATGTAAGGACTTAACCTGATATCAAGTATTAATTTTCTATAACTAGTCTAGGAGAGCCATTAAAAATAATTTCAAAGCAGTTCTGTAAAAAGAGTTTCGTTATCGTTCACAAATTACTAGATTGTGATGAATCTGGTTGATTTATCAAATAGCAACGCTTACTTCCCTACTCAAGGTGAGCAGTATCTTTAGGGAAAAGCACCACTTAAGTTTATCAACAGTTGCCTACTAGCAACCGTTGATAGACTTTGTTAAGTTTGTTGAAGAAAAGTATGTGGGTAACAATAAACGTATGCTAAGATAATTGCCATCAAACAAATAGCTAATAGCTTGTCAGAGTTAAGTAGATTAGCTATTAAGACAGACGCAAAAGTAAATTAACCTGCTCTAACAGGGTGGTTTATTTAAGAGGCTTTATCCCAGTAAAGACGCGGTTAATCGTGTCTTTACGTTTATTCTTTTCCTTCTACTAAACCTCATAACTTTGCCTATTCCCCTAACAGAATAGTTAAGAGGGCGATGTAACAATTGCGCCATTTCCAACATTAATATTGCTGTCATTAACAACAACATTGCCAGAGCCGATATTTATGATGCCAGCGCTGCTAGATCCGCCAGCAAGTTGAAATATTAACTTAATTAAAGACTTAATTAAAGAGACTTTAGCAGTTGCCTTCTTGGAGCTTTTATTCCCACCAGAGAAATTTGCTTCTTCGTTGGCGGTTAATGTAGTGAACAATGTGCTTTCCATAATCTTAGTTATCGTTTGATTGTGGTGATTAAAGTTACGTCACTTCAAAGCAATAGATATAAACGTAAAAGAGTATATTTAGTAACTTGTTTGTGCCGTTAGAAGTATTATACGGCTCTTGCTAAATAGGTCAAGCAATTATTTTTTTAATAAAGAAAAATATATTACACCTCTTCCTCTTCAGCAAAGATATTACATAGTTAGCATTTATACAAATTTAATTAAAAATAAGTTTTATTTGCCAAAAAATCGCAGGTGTCAATATATATTGATATAAATATGGCGATCTCAAAGCTTAATTTTGTTTGTCAAAAAACGTATAAATGAAGCTCATTACGTGTTAATACTGATAAAGTAACGAAAAATACCAGAATTAAAGATATAGTCAAGCAAATCAAACAATATTTTTTATACTAATTTGTACTTAAATAAATTTCTCAAACTCAAAACTGGGATTCTGCATTTTTGAATAAGTATTTTTATGTAAAAAATGTTTTTTTGTAATTATTTAATACAACAAAAACTCAAAGCGTATAATTTTTTCTAATATAAAAAGTTTAATTGTGGTTAATTATTTATTAATTTGAAAAAAGCTTTATTAGGTAGATTATACAAATTTTTTGCAAATAAATGAAGAAAGCGTAAAAGTTTAGAGGAAAATTATAAAAATTTGATATTTCTATTAGAATGCGCTACGCAGGTTTATCTGACCAACCCTGCATTAACTCTTTTCTAGAGACATAACGGATTTCAAGGGATGGGTTAGCAACTATATAGCGGTTCTCGGTTGAGTGAGATACAAGAACCCCACCCCCAACCCCCTCCCCGCAAGCGAGGCTACGGTGTACACACAAGTCAAATTACCCCCCTTAATCCCCCCATTTATTGGGGAGAAACAGGAATCTAGTTCCCTCCCCAATACATACCTACGGTGTACACACAAGTCTTGTGTGTACACCGTAGGCAAGCGAGGAGGGGACTATGATGTGCCTCATGTAATTAGGAAACGCTATATTACACCTCTTCCTCTTCACTAAAGATATTACATAGTTAGTATTTATACAAATTTAATTACAAATAAGTTTTTATTTCTCAAAAAATTGCAGGCATCAATTAGAATAGATATTTATTTTCTTCGCCAGCTGATGACACTTTTCAATCTTACAGAACTTCTATATGGTGCAGTTACGACTGGTGAAGACTGGCGTTTTGGGGTTTACCATCGTGCTAATCGTCAGGTGACTCAAGACCAAAAACGCTATCAAGTTCCAGAAGATTTATCTGTGCTGGTAAAAATTCTTGTAGGTATTATTTCTAGTTCATAAACTGGGGACTGGGGACGCAAAGAATAACCAATACTTCGACAACGCTCAGTACAAGTGCCCAATCCTCAATCCCCAATCCCTTTACATGAATCGAATCAACGTCCTTGAGTTGCCAAAAACTGACGCAAGCTCAACAAACTCAGGGTTTGACCCAAATTCAAGGGCAAAATTGAAACTCCTTCCAAGCGAGATTGTACCCAACCTTCTCCCCAGTACCATTCGTGGAAGCCGTCAATACCTCCGCTGAGTACTAAGCGGAGACAGTTGGATTTTACAACGTCTACTTGATGATGAATCGAGACTGGCCCAGTCCAGGTAGTAAACTGGAATCCTGGAAGCAGTTCTTCTGGCATTCCTGGCGCAAAGCGTTGCCCTAAGAGCCATTTTTCTAGTTTCACCGGATGCAGCAGACTGTCACGAATTGCATCTGTTGATGCTTCGATTTCGATCCGCAGTTGGCTTTGTTGAAAATTACCTAGCATTTTTATAGGATTACCTAAAGGTGAGCGATCGCTATTTCTAATATTGCAAATAGTTTTTGTCATTAGTTATTAGTCCTTTGGACTTTGCAAATAAATAATCACTAATGACCAATGACAGCCGTTTATTTGCGTAACACCCCACTACGTTACTTTTCTGGCAGCAGAGAACTTAGAATAGAAAAAGTGAACTTGTTAAGAAATGTAAGGTTATTCATGGCGGATCAGTTAATTCGTGCAACAGCAGCCGAAGGTGGAATTCGTGCCGTAGGTGTGATCACCACACGTTTAACAGAAGAAGCACGGAGACGGCATAAGCTTTCCTATGTGGCAACAGCAGCACTAGGTCGGACTATGGCAGCAGGCTTGTTAATGGCTTCTAGTATGAAGCGAACTGGGTCGAGGGTTAATGTCCGAGTCAAGGGCGATGGGCCTTTGGGTGGCATATTGGTAGACGCTGGCTTAGATGGTACGGTACGCGGGTATGTCGGGAATCCATCTGTAGAATTGGCTCCCAATGCCAAAGGTAAGCTAGACGTTGGTGGTGCAGTTGGTGGCGGCTACCTCTATGTTGTGCGCGATATCGGTTATGGTTATCCCTACTCTAGTACGGTTGAACTAGTATCTGGCGAAATTGGGGATGATGTGGCTCATTATCTGGTGAATTCCGAACAAACACCTTCAGCTTTAGTTTTAGGTGTGTTCGTGGGAGCAGGTGGAGTAACTGCGGCGGGAGGATTACTGGTGCAAATATTACCCAAAGCTGCCAGAGACGAAGCCCTAGTAGAAACTTTGGAATCACGGGTTGCTGGTCTAGCAGGATTTACGCCATTGTTGCAAGCTGGGAAAAATTTGACTGAAATCTTTAGCGACTTGTTGGGAGATATGGGGCTGGCAATCTTTCCCGAACGGCAAATGCTGCGCTTCCACTGTGGTTGTTCTTTTGATCGCGTTTTGGGGGCACTGAAGATTTTGGGAGAAGCCGAACTGCAAGATATGATTATTAAAGATGATGGGGCTGAAGCAACTTGCGAGTTTTGCGGCAACGTCTACCAGGCAAGTAGCGATCAGTTAGCTCAACTAATTGCCGATTTGCAAGCTGAATCTACTGTTTCAGGATAAAGTATAAAATAGCACTGATTTTTGAGATTGTTAATGGTATTCTGTAGAGAGAGATAATCAAAAAAGTAGCTTTTTAATTACGAGAAAGTTACTATGGCAAGAATGGAATTATCAAGCTAAAACAGAGCGCTATTCAATTATTTTGGTGTGAGAGATGACAGAGCGGGATATTCCAGACAGTTGGTCTTCAGCCAGTGGAAAAAAGCCAGATCAAAACAAAAGATTATCCCGAACAGAACAATTCGGTGAAACTCAACCATTTGATGTCCCAGCTACTGGTTCTACCTCCAAGTCAGTGAAGCGGCGAAAAAAAAACGATACGGAAGGATTATCTATAAATAGTCATTCAGAAGAAACTACCCAACTCAGTAAAAGTTCTGGGAAATGGCCACGCTGGATGAAAAGCTGGGTATTGTGGTCAGTACTGTTAATGTTAATTCCCGGCAGTGTCGGATTATTGGCAATGGCAATGCTGCTGAAGTTGCCAACTGCCCCTAACTGTCCATCGATTTTCTGGCCTCTAGCTAGTGCCTCTGTGCGGCTACACTGCGCTCAGTTGGCGGCTTCTAAAGAGACAGTGAACGATTTATTGCAAGCGATCGCTCTGGTGAAGCAACTACCACAAAATCACCCGTTGCATGGAGAAATTGATCGTTTCATCGAAGAATGGTCACGGGATATTTTGAAGTTAGCTGATCAAAGTTTCCAAACAGGGAATTTAGAGGAAGCGATCGCTACTGCTGAGAAAATACCCCAAGACGTGGCGGCTTATAAATTAGTCGATGAGCAAATTGGCAAATGGCAGTCGATTTGGTCAAAGGCAGAAGCGACATACAACGGTGCGATCGCCGAAGTAAAGGAACGAAACTGGCAATCGGCGTTCATGTTATCCGCTAAAATGCTGCGCGTAGACAATCAATACTGGGCAAGTACTAAATACGACCAATTGAATCGTCTAATTGCCTCAGCGCGGGAAGATGGCGATAAGTTAGGAAAAGCTGAAAACTTAGCAAGTAGTAAAGTAGTCGATAATTTACTAGAAGCAATTAATCTAGCTGAGTCCATAGGGCAGGAAAGTTACATTTACGAAAAAGCTCAGGCAGCGATTCCCGTATTTGGACGCCAAATGCTGGAATTGGCACAGTCAAAACTAGATAAGCGGGATGCGGATGAGGCGCTGAATATTGCCAGACAAATACCGGAAAGTGCAAAACTACAAGCCGAAACAGATGACTTTATCGCCATAGCTGACGCGAAAAAGAGTGCTTGGATCGGTAATGTTTCTGGTTTGGAGGCTGCGATCGCCCAAGCACAACAAATTGATCCTTCCAGACCAGTGTATAACGAAGCACAGCAACTGATTGCTCGTTGGCAGTTGGAAATTGAAGATGTTGCGAATCTAGAAAAAGCGAGAATATTAGCTAGTCAGGGAACAGTCCCTAATTTAACAGCAGCGATCGCCCAAGTGCAGATCATCCCTGCTAGTAACCCCAGAGGCACAGAGGCTAGACAAGAGATGGGTCGCTGGCGTGCCCAAGTGGAGACAATTGAAGACCAACCTTACTTAGATCGCGCCGACCAGATCGCGGTATTTGAGGATATTAACTCCTTGCAAGCTGCGATCGCTCAGGCCAGCGAAATCCGTAGAGGTCGTGCATTATATCCAGAAGCACAGAAAAAAGTTCGGACTTGGATCGGAAAGATTCAGCGAATTCAAGACCAGCCCTACTTGGATCAAGCCCAAGAACTGGCTCAGAGTGGAAATCTCACCGCCGCCATTAGCGCAGCTCAACAAATTGCCTCGTCGGGAAGGGCGCTTTCACAAGACGCACAAGCTGCGATAAATGACTGGGAAGGTCAAATCCGCACTAGAGAAAACTGGAAAAAAGCCCAGGAAGTGGGGGCGGCTGGTACGCCAGAAGCCTTGGTTGAAGCAATACGGCTGGCAGATCGGGTTTCAAACAATAGCATCTTACGTATGGATGCGAATCAGGCTATTGACCAGTGGAGTCAGCAATTGTTAGAAATAGCACGCTCTCAAGGTCAGTCTGATATTGCCAGAGGGATTGACATTGCCAAATCTATTCCACGCAATAGTGCTGCTTACAGTCCGGCGCAAGAGCAAATTAAGGCTTGGGAGCAATTTCTCAATCCTCAACCGCAACCTCAGCCTCAGCCTCAGCCGGAATCTCTACCATTTCCTCCATCAACTACTACTAATGGGCAATAATATACAGCAGTTTTCATTTAATTGAACCACACATCTTGTAGGGGCACAGCAATGCTGTGCCCCTACCGCGTAGTCTATTTATTCCCCGATCGCTTCTCCCCATTCTTTAATTACAGAAAATAGTGATGAGTAATCATCATCAGCAAATGACATTTTCACGGCTGTTTGCAAGATTTGCCGCACACCTTTAATACTGCTGAGATCCAAATTCTGGGATTTCGCTTCCGAAATAAACAATTCTGTATCCTTAAGCAAGTGTTTTGTGGGGAAATTGGGATCAGCATAATTGCCATCCAACATCCGTTGTAGCTTTTTGTCAAAGGTAGGTGCGTAGAATGAACTCTCGCGCAATATTTGCATAAATACATCCACATCGACACCCTGACGCTGGATAAAAGCTAGACTGAGAGCAAAACTAGTTGCTAGGGAAGCTATTAGTTGATTTAGTGCCAATTTGAGCGCCGCCGCAGATCCCACTGGCCCGATAAGTAAAGGTTCTGTCCCAAAATTTTGGAGTAACTTGAAGTGGCGTTCATATTGTTCTGGTTCGGCACCTACCATAACACTCAACTTGCCAGCCTTTGCTTCCGGGATACTCCCTAATACGGGTGCTTCTAAATACTCACCACCACCTGCAACAACTGCATCTCTAATTTCCTGGCTTTCTGTGGGAGTAATTGTTCCCATTTGGATGATCGTGCGTCCTTCCAGAGTTTGCCAAGCCGTATCCGAAAGCAACACATTATAAATAGCCGAGGCATTAGTAAGCATGAGGATGACGCACTCAGCAGCACGAATGGCGTGGCGCGGATGTGTGACAATTTCAGCCCCGGCTGCTTCTAGTGGTGCTAATTTTTCTGGGGTGCGATTGTAGGCAACTAGCTGTATATCTGCGGCTAATAACCTTTGAGCCATTGGTAGTCCCATCAGTCCAGTTCCCAGAAATGCCACCTTCATTTTTTACGTTCCTTTGGTACAGCGTCAAACAATTTTGGATTTTAGATTTTGGATTTTGGATTTGTCATTTAAGTTTCTCTACTCCCTGACTCTTGGCAATCAACCACCAGCAGCAAAAGTGGCCATAATTATCACTGAAAGTAAAATACCTGGAGTAAGTAAGGTTACTAGCATTAGCAGGTCATGAGTAGTCATAATTATTACTTTTGTAGTCTGTTGAACTTTACAGTAATCACTGTATGCTATTTTAACTTTTAAAATTTACCTTTACTCTGGCAGAGTCAATCCTTTTAGTGGTTGAGAAACTTCTGTCTTGTCCAAACCTTTGCTCTGAATTAGGACTCCAAAGCCGCCCAGTCCTGTGGGATCTATAAGTTGGTGTAGTGCATCCCGCCGCTTTAGTAACTGCGAGAGGGATTGCTGTTGCTCAGAAAGGGCTGCAATGCGATCGCCTAACCCCAACGCCATCAAAAATAATCCCTGCTGGATAAAACCAACATTCTTTAAATTGCACTTCTCGCCCCAGCGTTCTAAAGCTGTAAAGTCAACATGGGCTGTGATATCTTGGCTTCCAATATTGATATAGGGGTTGTCATGGAAACGGTGATGATAATAACACTGTAGCGTTCCTTGCGATCGCCTGGGATTATAGTAACGACTTGCGGGGTAGCCATAATCAATTGTTAACACATAGCCGCGCTGCAAGCGGTCTGCTACTATACTCAACCAGTCTAGAGCCGCTAAATTAATTTCACTGCGATAACCATCTGGATATGCATTTTGGGCAAACTTGATTTGCACTAAATCCAAATATTCAGCCAGTTGGGGCGTTGAAAGTTCCCCTGTGACTTCTACAAATGATGGGCATGGGGCATTGGTTTCTTTCTCATTCTGATCTGTGGTTACATAAATTTCTCGGAGTTTTCCCGTTTCTAGAATGAATTGATGTACGGGAAATGCATCTACTAACTCATTAGAAAAAAAGCAGCCTGCGATCGCATTCGGTGGTATATCCTCTAGATTGCACCAACGTACAGGGAAATCTTGCAAGCGTTGCTGTTGTTCTTGTCTTAAAGTTGGAGACTTTTCAACAATGATGTACTCCAGCGCCGTAAAAAAATCTGGGTAGCGTAGCTGATGATATTTGAGGATATGCAATGCCAGCAATCCTTGACCTGCTCCCATTTCTACCAGAGAAAAGGGTACAGGTTTTCCTAAAATCTCCCACATTTGCAAAAATTGTTCTGCTAGTAATTCACCAAAGTCAGCACAGAGGTTTGGAGAAGTGAAAAAATCACCACCTTGAAAGCCAATTTTAACTGCATCGCTGGAATAGTAGCCGTATTCAGGATGGTATAATACCATGTCCATGAATTGGGCAAAAGTAATTCGTTGTTGAGGAGTGGTGGTAATGTGATTTGCGATCGCTGTACACAATGCTGGATTTGAATCCATAAAATTTGAAATTGGGGAGTAGAGAAAATAAATGAATTATGAATGATGCAAAACAAAATTCATAATTTCCCTAACGGTTTACTAAATCCATTTGTGTTGTTAATAACACTTCAATTAAGTCATTATCAAACGAGAGGTTTTTTGCCGGATCACCTTTAAAATTATTTTTAATTCTTTCAAGCGGAAAAGATGGTTGCCTTGCAATCGTTCGTATGCAAAATTTGTCATCTTTGCTACATCATGAGTTAGCAGCACACGCCCGTTCTGCGCTGCCCATTCCAATACAGTTGCATCGTCTACTTCAGTCAATCCAACATCCTGAACACGGACAAGATCAATATTACTGTTACGACGCAGAACACCACGGACAATCTGATTGTTCAAGTTTTCGTCAGCCAAGAAACGCAGCATAGTAATTTACCCTTGCGGGTTGCGTCTTGCTAATAGCCGATCGCGCACTCCCATTGGGTTAAAACGCTTTTCAGCTTCCTGTTGCACCTCTGTGGCAAGTCTTTGACGCTCTAGAAGGTAGGCATTAACTTCGGCTTGGTGTTGCAAGTAATAACCGATTACGAAATAGACATCAGAAAGATGAAGCGATGGGTACTGTTCCTTAATCTCTTCTGCTGTAGCCCCTTCAAGGAAAGCTGTAACGACTGTATCTAAAGTGACGCGAGTTTTGTTGATGCGAACAACGCCATTTGCATCAGTTACAAGTGGAATCGGCGCAACAGTAGGAATAAGTAGCATTTTAATATTTGGGCTGTGCTGTTTTCCTATCTTCAGGATAAGGGATTTCCAACAAATAAATTATTCAATCTTGTAGGGTGGGCATCTTGCCCGCCTTTGGCTATGGGCGGGCAAGATGCCCGCCCCACAAGAAGTAGTTGAGTATTTTTTTATTTGTGAGTCCCGAAGCCAAATCTAGAAGCAGTCCTCTAGCTCAAGACATTTGCTAAAAAGCAATTTGCTACCTAGCCACTCACCAACGACACCAGCACACCATTATGATCGCGGACACGAGCAATTGTTTGTCCCCAAGGCTGAGTTTTAGGGGCATCTAATGCTTTTGCGCCTGCTCCTATTGCTTTCATATAAGCGCTGCCAACATCAGGAGTGATAAATGATATCTGGATTAATGCTGGTGGTTGTGTAGCCTCGTTAGCATGGAAGCCGCTAGGAAATAACTTTTGTGCTTCGCTACTAGAGGAAAAAGCTAGTGTGGTATTTCCGGTTTCAATTTCCGCCCAGATAAAATGCCCCCGTTCTTCGAGAGTGCGACGAACCAAACCAAAAGCTTTTTCATAAAACTCAACCGTCTTAACTACATCCTCTACCCAGATGACCGTGTAACCAAATTTCATAATTCTTTCTCCTTATTTATTAGACAAGCACAATAGTTACTTACAGCAGCTTTCATTTAATTAAACTACATATATTGTAGGGGCACAGCATTGCTGTGCCCCTACCGCGTGGTCTACTTAGCTGAAAATTGCTGTAAACTCTATGCTGTATGCGAGTTCAATACACAGCAGGTTAGCTTTCTAATATGTAAGGGGCTGTTGCGAGAGTTTGCGCCCCTATTTGCATCATTTCTATATCTGATGGCGACCAATCATGAGGACTTTGGCAGTGATGTGCTGCTAGCAATCCCCATAATCCTCTAGGAATCAAAATTGGTACAACTAAGTTAGCGCGAACCTGCATATTGCTGAGAAAATCTCGGTGACAAGACTCGATTGGCTCTAATTGAATATCCGCGATCGCTCTTGCCCGTCCTGCCAAGTATAAAGCAGCATACTCATCATTAAAACAATCATCTGGGCCAGTGGAACCAAGTATTGAGAATTCTTTAGAACTCAAAGATTCAAAAGTTACCTGTCCTTGCCACCGTCCATAAAAATAATACAACACCACCCGATTAACCTGAAGCGATTCTCGGAGTTGATTCGTTGTTTCCCGGACTAACTCATCGCGCTGCATTGTTCTAACAAGGCGATCGAGCAATTGTTGCAAACCCTGTTCGTGGCGATCGCGGTTCTGGTTAAAATCTGAGTGAGAATGAATTTGCACGGTTCTAAATTACGACTAAGTAAA
Source organism: Nostoc sp. (assembly GCF_036917755.1). Taxonomy (GTDB): domain Bacteria; phylum Cyanobacteriota; class Cyanobacteriia; order Cyanobacteriales; family Nostocaceae; genus Nostoc. Next base: position 10,545 of record NZ_JBALFC010000026.1, on the reverse strand, counting down.
TACTGCTGAATTTATATACTAATTTATTAGACCTTATTTAAATACATTCTTGTATCCATAGCAGCAATTCCATTTTAACGGAACATAGTACTATGGCGTTAAAACCTTGCCTTGTCCTAATAAACATCCCTCTCCTTTATTATTGACATAGATCACCAGTAGGTGGATGCCAACCTGCTGTTAACCAAAGTTGACGAGAATTTAGAATAAACCCATCATCGTGGTCTTGATCATTAAAATCAAAACGACTGCAAGTTGCACGACCTATAGGAGTTCTTCCAATGATCTGTAACCCATTTTTTGTCCAGATACAATGCTCTGACCAATTTTGATTTCTTGGATTAAATAATGCAACTTCTGTTTGTGTTTCTGGATCAATCCCGGTTGTAAAATTATACCGTCTTTGATTACAACGATGGCAAGCTAAAGCCAAATTATTGAGATCGTCTGATCCTCCTAAAGATTGAGGAATAATGTGATCAATGGTAAAGGGTGTTGCATTTGAGCGTTCTGGAGAGTGACAATATTCACACAAGTATTTTGCCTTTTTACGGACGTTTAAGCGAATAAAATTGTTAATAACCACAATTAAGAAGCAAGTTTAGCGTTGATAAAACTGAAGATTTTTTCTAATTCCAATAAACCGGCTAATTCTGCTTGTTCATCTGGATTGAGTAAGTTTTCTTTATTTTTTTCTAATAGTTCCTCTAAACGAATTTGTAATTCTTCAGTAAAAGAAAAAGGACGAAACTGATCAGAAAGATTAAGTTTTATTCCATTTGGTAGCCAAGATGAAGGCTGTTTCATTAATTCTTTCATGGGTATCTCCATTAATCGAGGATTTTGGTCTTTCTCGTTGGACAAGCATTGATGGTAGTTATCGGACTATAGGACTCGTATTTGATTTTTGAAAAAAATCAGTACACCCCGAAAAGGCTTCTTCTCCACTCCCTACTCCCCACTCCCTGTCTACGCAAATAATTATGGCTACGCCACGCTGCGCGAACAAAAATCAAAGCAGACTGCTATATGTTGAGATTCTTTCATACAGTAATATCATGAATTGCCCCTAATACTGTTCGGTTAAGAATATTCGTAGGTTGGGTTGAGGCAAAACCTACGCAGTACTGAACCTCACCCCGTCCTAACAAACATCCCTCTCCTTACTAAGGAGAGGGACAGGTTTTGCGTAGCATAACCAGGGTGAGGTTTTCTTCCGCTATTAGATAGATGCTAATATTTCTGAGACTCCAAACATTGGCGCAAAGTTACGATAAGCTGACAAAGCTGCTTCTTTAACCGTTGCACTCACAATCGGAAAAGTAGTGAGGATGTAGCTAAATTCATCTTCAGTTAACCCGTAAAGGTGTGCTACCATCCCATCGAGTTCAGCACGTAACTTAGCGCGTTCAGTTTCATCGGTAACGCCTTGTTGATGGGAAACTAGACCGACTTCTTGCGCGAGTTCGTCAAATTCTGGTGTCGTGCAGATGAGTTTGGCAGCGCGTTGTACAATATCATTGAAGTAGCGATCGTTTTTTGTTAAACGTGGGACTGGTAGTTGGTAAATATAAAACATATTAATGTTTGCAGATACCTGTTGACGTAATGCAAAATCGACACAAAAGCTATTCAGCACAGCACTGATAAATACTGTAGATTTATTGTCTTGAGTTGGTGATGCAATATTAAGAGAATTACCAGAAAAAACATTTGAGGGTAGGACTGTTCCAATCAAAGTTCTAGCATCCGTACTCCTTCCTATTGCACGGTATGAAAACCGATAACATTGATAGTCTAATAATTGACTAATATCGCTTTCATTCCTTTTTAATAAAGCTTTCCTTCCTTCTTGTTCATCCACCCAATACTTAGGTTTAGCATATAAATGAGTGAACTGATGAATCATTTTACCTTCATACAATGGTAATCTACTCTTTGAATATGACTTAAATAAATTCTTATCATCAGTCATGTGGAATTCACGCTTTAAAGAAAGATTCCACTTATCCTCAATTTTTTCACCCAACAATGGGAACTTTGTCATTTTTTCAGAAATATGGAAGTCTATTTCATTTTTAAACTCCACTACTGAAAGTGAATCAGGTGATAGGCGGCGTATAAGCTCAAGACTTATTGATATACTGTCGCTATTTGGAAATCTTTGTAATTCCAGAACATCATGACGCATAAAAGCAGCAGGAAATTTTTTAGTGTTACCGCCTTTTTCAAAAGTAAGAACAACAAATTTAAAACTACGATGAACTCCTTCAAAAATTGTTTTGCGGTTTTCAAAGCAGAATAGCCCAGTCATTTTACTTTGACTAAACAACATTTCACGTAATTGTTTAGCTCCTAAGTCATTATAAAAGCTACTAGGAATAACAATGCCGCATTCACTACCAGTTTTTAATAAGTTAAAACATTGCTCTAAAAAAAGTTTGTACAAGTTAATATCCGTTACCTAATTACTTTCTCAAAATACTTAAATTCTTTCACAAAACAAGCTTTTGCTTATTCAAAAGAAGCTTTTGCTTGCTCATTTTAGTGTTTTCCACAAGCAAAACAAGCTTTTGCTTACTCAAAACAAGTTTTTGCTTGCTCATTTTGGTGTTTTTCGCAAGCAAAACAAGCTTTTGCTTATTCAAAACAAGCTTTTGCTCATTCAAAACAAGCTTTTGCTTACTCATTTTGGTATATTCCGCAAGCAAAACAAGCTTTTACTTACTCAAAAGAAGCTTTTGCTTTCTCATTTGAGTATTTTACGCAAGTAAAATCAGTAAAAAAATTGTAGGTTGGGTGGAGGCTTTGCGTAACCCAACATCCTGATATATGTTGGGTTGCGCTCCGCTCCACCCAACCTACTATATCTGAGACTGATGACCGACGAACTGGAAAGAGTAGATAATGATAGCCCGTGGAAAGAAATTTTAGAAGCTTACTTTCCCCAAGCAATGCAATTTTTCTTTCCCCAAACAGCAGAACTAATTAATTGGGAACGTCCACACGAATTTCTCGATAAGGAATTTCAACAAATAACCCGCACAGCAGAACTTGGTAGGAAATATGCAGATAAATTAGTTAAAGTCTGGCAAATCCAAGGACAAGAAATTTGGCTATTAATCCATGTAGAAATCCAAGCAAAATCAGAAGACATCTTTGCAGAAAGAATGTTTTCCTACAACCTGCGAATTTTTGACAGATTTGGGAAACCTGCCATAAGTTTAGCAATTTTGTGCGATACAGACCCGAAATGGCGACCCAATCAATATAGTTATAATTATCCCAATACCAAACTTAACTTTGAATTTGGAACTGTCAAGCTGCTGGATTATCAAAATCGTTGGACAGAATTAGAAGCCAGCGACAACCCATTTGCAACTGTAGTAATGGCGCATTTGAAGACACAGCAAACAACTAAAAAGCCAGGAGAACGTAAAGCTTGGAAATTTAGCTTGATTCGCCGATTGTATGAATTAGGATTGCAAGAAAAAGATATTCGTAATCTTTATCGATTTATTGATTGGGTTATGATTTTACCAAAAGCCTTGGAAGCAGAATTTTGGCAAGAGTTTAAGCAATTTGAGCAGGAGCAGACTATGAGCTACATTACCACAGGCGAGCGCATTGGTTACGAGCGCGGAAAACAAGAACAAGGACAAACACTCGTGTTACGGCAACTACAAAAACGGGTAGGAGAGTTACCACAAGAGTTTCGGGAGCGCATTCAAACTCTTTCCCTAGAGCAATTAGAAGCACTTGGCGAGGCTTTATTGGATTTTACAGCCATTGAGGATTTACTTAATTGGTTGGAAGCAAATCAAACAACGTAAAATATTTCTCAAAAGACGCGATTTATCGCGTCTTTTCAAAAGGCTAATTATTGTAGAGATGGTGATTTATGGCTTCTATTGCCTTAACGACAAATTACGAACCTTGACTCGTTCCCAGTCTCTGACTGGGAATGCATTCATTGAGTCTCTGGCTCAATGTCTGACTGGAGGCGGAGCCTCCAATAAGCCATTCCCATGCAGAGCATGGGAACGAGATAAATGAGATAAAGTAGTAGCGAATTCTATTCGCCCAATACTTTTAAAATATCCTCTTACGAACCTTGAAATAATCCCAAAGAACAAATAATCTCAGGTTCTCGTTTATCCATTTCTTCAGTCACAATACACAAACGGTCATCTATCCGTAGCGACACCACTAACTCAGCTAACTGCTGATTATTAATGCCGCTTCTCAGTTGACGATTTAGAGTATCAATAGCTGACTGTCGCAAAGGATAACGGTAAATTTCATCAATTGCTTTTAAAAGTTCATCACTAACAAATACTGTTCCTTTCATATCTTGAACATAACCCTTAAGTCGTTCATAACTGCGAAACCTTGCCCCTGATGGTCGCCCCAATTGACCGCCGGCATTTTTCTCTTCTTCAGCAATCAATTCAGCACCCTTTTGCACTAACTCGTGATGCTGTTTATCTTTGGATATCGCTGGGGTAGATTCTTCACACGCCGCCACCCGCAGAACCGCTAATTGTGATTGAGTAACGCTATTTCCATCACGGTCAACATAAATCAAAGAATCATTCCCCTCAGTGGTTTTCATATAAAGCAATACCCCCTCCGGTTGCATAGGTTGCGGAGTATGGGCGCGAGTAGAATAAACTACATTTTCCATTTCCTCAATCGTTTTTTTCAAACCCGGATTACCATCAGTGGCTTTTTTCCAGATTTGAAATGCTTCAGATGTCAAATCAACTTCTGTATCTTCTTCACCATCTAAAACTCCAGATTTCTCGTTGTAGAGGTCGAGAATTACCCGTGCATCATCATCTTCAAAAAAAGCTTCATCAGTTCCCACCACTTCCGCATTTTCTTGCAGTCGTTTGCGGAGTCGTCCCCGCAAATTAATAATCCGTTCTACTCCCTCGGCTGGTAAAAAAGAATAACAAAGAATTTGGTCAGCATTTTGTCCAATGCGGTCTACTCTTCCGGCACGTTGAATTAAACGAATAATCGCCCAAGGTAAATCCCAATTGACGATAATTGCACAGTCTTGCAAATTATGACCTTCACTCAAAACATCAGTGGCGATTAAAACCCGCAACTCATCTGATGATGAAATTTCTGCCACAGAATCAGCATCTTCATCATTATTACTTGTATCTAATAACTCAGCATCCTGAGTTCCAATGGGAATATCAAGCCCCTGGTCTAAAGCATATAAATAAATGAAGTTCCGTAAAATGTGGCGTTCAATTGATTGGATAAAAATAACACCACTACTTTCTAAACGTTTAAACAAATTAGTGCGAGAAAAACCCATTAATCTCCTACCGCCACGAAACAAACTATTAATCAAACGTTGTTCGGTGTCTGTAGGCGGCTGTTTTAGTTTAGCAACAACATAATTTCCTAGCCCATAACGAGGTAAATTAAGTTGATTAATGACTCCTACTACTAACTCCGAGTAAAGATGAGAATAAGAGTCAGTGTTAGAAGCTTGTAAAGGAAACTTGAGACTCCGAGGTATGCGCTGGGGAAAATAAGAATGCCTGCCATCAGCAAATTCTAAATATTTCCGCCCTGTTTCATCTGTGTGGGCATAATTATCTTTAATAAACGAGCGCGTTCGTCGCACCATGTAGCGCTTCATCAATTCTCGCCAGTCATCAGGATGTTCACTTTTCTCAAAGGCAGCTAAAGAACGCACAGAACATTGATGCTTTCTAATAAACTCTAATTCGCCGATAGAACTGCCACCAAGTTGATTAATTAAAGCTTCTGGTCTTAACCCCAAATCTTCGTCTTCTGGAACAAATAGCCGCAGTTGGGCTGAAAGGTCAAGATAACTTTTATTGTAAGGAGTAGCAGATAATAAAATACATTTGCTTTCGTTAGCAGCAATATATTCGGTAATGGCTCGATAACGTTTACCTTCGCGGTTGCGTAAGTTGTGACTTTCATCAATCAACACAACTCGGTAGCGGCGGAGTTTTGGCAGCTTATATTGTACTTGACTAATTGACATAACTTCGGCAAGTAGCCGATAGTTATTTACATATTCTTGCCACATTGGTACTAAGTTTTTCGGGCAAAGAATCAATGTTTCTAAATAACAATCTTCTTGTAATATCTTCGCAAGGGCGGTTCCAACTAAAGTTTTACCCAAACCAACCACATCGCCCACCAACACGCCACCACGCCTAGTTACATGACGCGCTGCTAGCTGGACGGCGGCTTTTTGGAACTCAAATAAATTGTTAAATTCGCGGGGGATACGAAATTCTGAAAGTCCTGCGATCGCTTCATGGGATAAGTGATAAGCTATCTTCAGGTAGATGTAGTAAGGTGAGATTGACTCTTGCCTAGCCCAACTCCGATCAATAATCTCTGCCAATTCTTGAGATATATCTACACAACCGTAATCTTCCCAGCGATCGCTAAACCACTTTTGCAGTTTATTGCAAGCATCATGGTCTAAAATATCAACATTTAACTCCCCTTGTTTCGCCAATCCTGGCAGAGTTAAATTACTACTACCCAAGAATCCCACAGTTGGAGTATTGGCATCATTGCGATGCACAAGATATAATTTAGCATGGAGAGCATGACGCAGAAACAGTTTAATAATTAGTTTCTGACTTTTTAGCTGATGACTTAACCGCCGCAACCCCGCTTCATCCTGATTAGTCGGCGCACCGATAGTCAACTGCTGGCGAAATTCCGCCGCCATGCGTTTTTTCAACCGCACAATGGCACTATTATCAATCCCTCTATCACCACTACTAAGAGTAAATGCCGCATGAACTTCATCACTGGGTAAGCTTTACATCCCGATTAGCAAACGGCAACAAGCCTTTTCACTACCAACATACTGTTCAATCAAATCATCAATTTTTCGCCAACCTCTAAGGTTAAAGTAGCCAACGCAAAAATCTGCCCGATAAGAGACTTTGAGAGTTTCTCGCAAAATCGGTAGCAGTTGTAAATCAATGTTGTCAAAAATCCGGGGCATTATTTAAAACTCTTAAAAAGAGAACATTTTTAAATATTTCGTACCTATGTTATAGCGTTTCTCATTTGAATCAGATACGCCAGTAGGGACGCACAGCTAGCTGTGCGTCCCTACTGGCGTCTTCTTACCCACATTTTTGTAACAGTTAAAGTGTCGCACAGACAAGCAATCCCGCCCAGAACTAAAGTTCGGGGCTAATAGCTCAACTCCACTAAGCGTGGACTGAAATTCTACATCGCTTAAAATCTTGTATTTAGTCCTCTTGAGAGGATTTTAGCTATTAGCCTGGGAATTTATTCCCAGGCTGGATGGCAACGAAGCGGAAGATTTATAAAGATGTTGCTAATAACAAGCTTCAAAAGAAGGGTTAGGAAGGAAAAAGCCTTAACCCAAACGTATTGTGATAAAATCAGCAGTTTTACCCAATGCTAAAAAAATAGAGCAGTTGTATGACAGTGCAACTGCTCTAAAAAGTACTTGGATAGATATTATCTACCTATCCACAGACCCCATGATTATGTCAATACTGCCCAGGATGACCACAACATCTGCAACCTTCATCCCGCGCAGTAAATGTGGGAGAATTTGAAGGTTGTTGAAATCCGCCGCGCGAATCTTCCACCTTAAGGGGAAGACATTATCATCGCCAACCAAATAAATTCCCAATTCACCTTTGCCACTTTCTACACGAGAGTAGATTTCACCCTTGGGAATCTTGAATGTAGGGGAAACTTTTTTGCCGATGAATTGATAATCAAATGCGTCCCACTCTGATTTTTTACCTGCGGCTAAACGTTTAGCTTCCAGATTTTCGTAAGGGCCGCCAGGAAGTCCTTTAATTGCTTGGCGAAGAATCTTCACAGATTCGCGCATTTCCCGCATCCGCACCACGTAACGGGCAAAGCAATCACCGGCAGTTTCCCACTGCACATCCCAGTCGAAATCGTCATAGCATTCGTAATGGTCAACTTTCCGCAAATCCCATTTCACGCCAGATGCGCGTAACATTGGGCCAGAAAGTCCCCAGTTAATTGCTTCTTCACGGGTGATAGTACCAATACCCTCAATACGTCGCCGGAAGATGGGGTTATCGGTTACTAAGCGTTCGTACTCATCAACTTTGGGTATGAAATAGTCGCAGAATTCCAGACACTTATCTACCCAACCATAGGGCAAATCGGCTGCTACTCCACCAACGCGGAAGTAATTGTTATTCACCATCCGATAACCTGTAGCGGCTTCCCACAAATCATAAATCATCTCCCGTTCCCGGAACTGGTAGAAGAAGGGAGTTTGAGCGCCCACGTCAGCGAGGAAAGGACCAAACCACAATAAATGGTTAGCGATGCGGTTCAACTCCAGCATGATAACGCGGATGTAGCTAGCGCGTTTAGGAATAGCGACACCTGCAAGCTTTTCTGGGGCGTTGACAGTGACGGCTTCGTTGAACATTCCCGCAGCGTAGTCCCAGCGACTGACGTAGGGGACGTACATAACATTAGTCCGGTTCTCGGCGATTTTTTCCATTCCCCGGTGCAGGTAGCCGATAACCGGTTCACAGTCAACCACATCCTCGCCATCCAGGGTGACAATTAGCCGCAGAACCCCGTGCATTGAGGGGTGTTGTGGCCCCATGTTTAGCAGCATTGGTTCAGTGCGGGTTTCTAGTCTGGTCATAGATTTTGTGTTCTCCGTTCGTGAAAATATTGAATTCTACCGCGCAGATGCCAACTAGACCCAATTTATCTTGTTTCTCAAGCCAAAGTAAGGTTGTGGGAAGAGGGATTTGATTTGATGTTTCATTTTGTTGCACTTCTTCAACTATTATATGGAAGCTTGATATGCACTTAATTAAGGCATCGAATTTTTTTATCTCATGGTTCTGGCATCAGGGGACAGGTCGAATAATTTAATCACTCATTACCAAAGAAGACGCATCTTCTCAATAATGACTATTGACTTACGAGTTTTTACGCAACCCATAAATATATTGTGTCAATTACATTACAGGTTGATGACGCTAATACATATCTATGACTTTCAATCAAGAGCGTTTTGATACGCTAATTCAGAAGTTAGAAGCTTTTGCTAATAAACAACCGCATCTTTATAAATTGCACGTTGCTTTTTTGGCTACTTTGGGCTATGCATATATATTTTTGGTTCTAGCTGTAACGTTGGCTCTGTTGGCAGGTATTGTCTTTTTGATGCTTAATGCTCAGTCAATTCATGCCTCATCTGTGAAAGCTATAATGTTTTTGCTGGCGTTAGCATTAGTGTTACTGCGATCGCTTTGGGTTTCTTTTCCCCCACCTACAGGTTTAGCACTGCAACCCCAGGATGTACCCAATCTCTATGCCCCTAGCAACGTATTTGTATCATTATTAAAGTGAAACGGTATTAGTTCTGTACGCTCCCCACATCCCCACATCCATTGTGAAACACTATCAACAACAAACCAACGCCTTCCCCAACGATTACCTAAACAACTTGTGGGGAGAAATCCAAGCTTGTCCTTACTTTGCTATCAACAACCTCAACCGCGATTTTGTCGCCACTAAAGGATTCTCCGTAGTATTTCAACGTTCTGGATTAGCAAAAGTAGAACAGCAGTTTCCGTACTTCAAGCCTTACCTCGATTTGGCTCTCCAGCCAAATTGTAATGCTTTTTACCTCAATCCTTTACAGCTAAAGGAAGGCTCGCGTGTCGATCCGCATATTGATCGCTCCTTACGTTCCTACTCCAAAACCATTGAACCGCCTGCGGTTGTCAGTGTCCTTTATGTGCGAGTACCAGTAGATATGGAAGGGGGAGAACTGGTATTGCGATCGCACAAACGCCAACTTGGGCAAATTAAGCCCCAAATCAATACTTTACTTTATTTTCAAGGTGATTTAACCCATTCGGTTAAGGCTGTGAAAACCCCAGGAAATCGCTTAAGTTTAGTTTGTGAACAGTATAGTTTGAGTGATGCTGAACTCCAGGAAATTCCAGAGTTTACGGTGGAGTCAAGAAGCTCTCAGTCTACAACCAAAAAGAGAAAGTATGCCTCATAGTTTAGGATTGAATTTGCTACCTCAATCGCCCGTTTCACTATAGTTTCTCACAGGGAGATATCTCCACGCCCTATTTTTAACCCTGGTTAGTTCTGTAGATATCATAATTGGGCGATCGCTTGCACCTATTGTCCGCATCGTTGCTGGCGAATATTTTGTGCAGGGGAATTTAGCGATAATCAATACACAATTGAAGGTACAACTCTCTTTATTCTCTCTGCGTTCTCTGCATCTGGGCGGTTGGTTATCAAAAGTTATTTTTCACAAAAAAGTTAATCGCTTTCCTGCTGATTTAACCATGCTTCTAAATCAGTTATATTAGAAAAATCTAATAACGCTTCTCCTAAACCTTCTAATTTTTGAGCAGATAAGCTGTTCCACATTTAACTTGCTATAACAGCATTACCTTTGTTTTTGACTTTGCGATGCCATTTAATAATTAATTCGCCTTGATTTAGCAA